>CAMAWH010000039.1 GCA_945861635.1 Klebsiella pneumoniae
CGCGCGGAGCGGCACGAGCAACGCTCGCGTCGGCGACGTGCCCGTTCGCCGCGCCTGGTGGCCGGGAGACTCCTTCCGCGCGACGCCGCCAAACCGGCACGGATGGCGCCCCACGGCAGGGCGTTTGTGGCGGTGGAGGTTGGGAAAAAATAAAGTTCGCGGTGGCCCACATGGGTCAAACGATCGGCTGCTTACGACGCGCTCGGCCGCCCTCGGACGTCTCCGGAAACCAACGGTCGAAACCGAGGAAGGGGAGATGTGACCCTCGAACATCGCCCGGCCGGTGTCCACCCGCCGCCGGCCCCCGAATCGTCGCCACGCGCCGGCGCAGAATGGCGTCAGGAGAGCATGCTTTCGCGCCCCTGCTCGCCGAGTCGCCCCTGCGTTGGTTTCGCGCGCCCGGTCTTGGCGCGTTGGCGGCGCCATCTCGCGGACCGCCAACGCCGGATTCGTCCGTCTGAGGACGCCCCCGCGGACGCGCACCGACTGGCAAAACCACATCGTAGAACCTACGCGACGTCGAAAACGTCGGCGGATGCCGGCCGGTACGTGGGTGGCGGAATGTTAGCGCCTATGCCCCTTGCCACCCAGCTCCGGGCCCACATCGGACCCATGGCCGACAACCTTTTCGTACTCACGACCAACCGCCCAGAGTTGCTCGAACCGGCGCTCGCCGCGCGCCCGGGGCGCATCATTCAGGCCGTCGAGGTGCCTTTTCCTGACGACGAATGCCGGGGCGTTCATCCGCGAACTCCTCAGTCGTGCCGCGCTCGTTGCCGTCCGGGGGGCCGGGCAGGACTCACACCCCTCCCCCATACTGAAACGCAGACAACTGCCACCCAAGCATCGTGCCCGCCCAAGCGACAACACCACGATCGGCACCCGCCGCCCCCGCGATGACCATGAGCGGGAGCAGGTGCTCTTCGCGAGGGTGGGATGCGCGCGCCGCGGGGGCCTGCGCCCACTCCACGAGGCCGCGGTTTCGCGCGCCCTCCTCCGCCGCCGCCGCACCGCGTAGCCATGTGTCGAACGTCCGCGACACCGCCATCGCGCGCGGATCACCGATGGCGCGGAGATTGTGGAACGATAGCCCACTGCCGACGATGAACACGCCTTCGTCGCGCAGCGGCGCCAGCGCCCGGCCCATCGCGATGTGCTCCGCGGGGTCCAGGCCCGTCCGTAGTGAGAGTTGGACCACCGGAACGTCGCCCTCCGGCCACGCCAGCTTCAACGGCACGAACACGCCGTGGTCGAAGCCGCGCGTCGTGTTCTCCGCGGTCTTGAATCCGGCCGTCTCCAACAGCGCGCGAACGCGGGCGGCCAAAGCGGGGCTCCCCGGCGCCGGCCACGTGATCGCATAGGCTTCAGGTGGAAAGCCGTAGTAATCGTATAGGAGCGGCGGCGCCTGCCCCGACATGACCGTGGGAGCATCCTCTTCCCAGTGCGCCGAAATGACGAGCAACGCCTTGGGGCGCGCCGGGAGTCCCGCACTCAGACCGCGGAGGTACGACGCCAGCGCCGCGACCTCTCCGGGATCCAGCCCGAGGTCTACAAAGGGCCAAGGGCCACCTCCGTGCGGAATGAACGTGACGGGCATACGCGAACTCATGCGAACGGTCCTGCGAGGAGAAGAAGTCTAAGCGCGCGTCCCGGTGAGTCCATCTGACACCGCCTCGCGTTACCGGATGCAAGTACCCGCCCCATCGAGATCCCCTGCATTTGCGCCGCGCACTTCCCGCCCTCGCCGCCGCTTGCGCCGTCGTCACAATCGGTGCGCTTTCTGCCGGCATGGCGCACCGCGCGCGTACGGACGACGGCCTCGCCCCGCCCGCGAACGGAGGGCTCACCATTCTGGCCGCGTCAAGCTTGACGGAAGCGCTTCAGTCCGCAGGTGCCGCCTGGACCGCACAAGGACACGCATCGATACGATTCAGCTTTGACGCGTCTTCTCGCCTGGCAAAGCAGGTCGAGGCGGGGACTCCCGCGGACCTCTACATCGCCGCGGACTCGACGTGGATGGACTACCTCGCCGAACACCGGTTGATCGATGCCCACACCCGCGTAAACCTCTTGGGAAACGGGCTCGTCGCGATCGTGCCCGCCCACTCGGCGATGGAAATCGCTACCCCGGCCGACCTGGCGATTCCAGGTATCGCTCACCTCGCTCTAGCAGGAGAGAGCGTGCCAGCAGGAGCCTACGCTCGCGCCGCACTCACGACGCTCGGCGTCTGGGACAAGGTGAGCCGGCGCGTCGTCAACGGCGACAACGTGCGCACCGTCCTCGGTTGGGTCGCAACCGGGGAGGCCGAAGCCGGCGTCGTCTACGCCACCGATGCGCGGGTCGATCGTCGCGTACGGGTAGCGTTCGCCTTCCCCGATTCGAGCCACGCCCCCATCGTCTACCCGGCGGCCGTCCTGCACGGCGCCCCCCGTTCCGATGAGGCTGCGGCGTTCCTGGAATGGTGCCAAACTACGGAAGGCATGGCAATCTTCGTGGCGGCGGGGTTTTCTCCCGGGGGATAGTTGCTGCTCATGGTCAAGGATTCGAGCCTCGTACGTCGGGTACCCTGCGCTCTCGTTTTTGTGCCGATCACCCTGCTGGCCGGCTGCTTCCTCCTTTCGCCAGAGGATCTGTCGGCGCGGTTGCACACACCGCGGCCCGACACGGGGGCATCGGACGCCGACAGCGATTCGGACGCCGATTCAGATGCCGATGCCGACACGGATGTCGACACGGACACCGACGCCGACGCCGACGCCGACGCCGACTCCGACTCCGGCCACACGGGAGATACGACCGACACCGCCGATACTTCCGATACCGCCGACCCTTCCGACACCGCCGATTCCGGCAGCGATCCCTGCTGGGCGCTTCGTTTCACGGACGCTGAAGACGGCGCAGCAGACGCTGCGGCCTCCGGCATCAGCACCTCACCAACGTGGACGATGGAAGCGTGGATCTATTACGACGGCACGCCCGGCTACATCTTCCAGAAGTGGGCGACGGGAGAGGAAGATCGGCAGCTTCGAATCAACAGCGACCACCTGATCGTGGCCGCGTTCTACGTAGACCGCGGCAGCACAACCGTCGTGTACGGACCCGCGATATCGCCGGGTGTGTGGACCCACATCGCGGCGCAGGTCAATGAGCTTGAAGCGTCGCTTTATGTGGATGGCACGCGGGTCGCGTCCGTGACAGGTGATGGTGTCGTCGCGTCCAGCAAGGGCGTGCCGACGTTCGGCCATCTCGACCGCACCGGCACGGATTTCGCTTCGTTCGCAGGAGCGATTTCCGATGTACGCGTGTCGGCGACGGCCCGCTACGCGGCGGACTTCCTGACGGAACCTCACCTGGCAGCCGACAGCGACACTCTGGCGCTGTGGACCTTCGCCGACGGCTCGGACGCCGGCGTGACATTCACGGACGCCGTGACCGGCTCGCCCTCCGGCGTCATCGACGGCGCCGAATGGGCCGACCTGCCCTGCAGGTAATGCGCCGGTAACCGGCTGGCCGACCGCCGCTCTGCACGCCATCTGCACCGCAATCGCGCCGTCCGTGCACGTCGTCCCTTTCGACGCCCGAGTACGGTGGGGGCTGGAGGTTCCATGGATTCTGTGCTCCCCGTCGAGGGGCTCGCCCCGCCGCCTGTTGCGAACGCTCATTAGTCGGACTAAGCTTAGTCCATGCGCAACGTCAACGTTCACGAAGCCAAAACGCACCTCTCCGCGCTCCTCGCTGAAATCGAGGCCGGAGGAGAATCCATCGTGATCTGTCGCGCCGGCAAAGCCGTTGCGGAGCTTCGCGCGGTCCGGCGCATTCGGGCGCGCCTCAAGCCCCACGAGCTGGCCTCGAAAATGACCTTTCACGAGGCCGCCACGATGCCGGTCTCCGCCGACGACTGGGGTGATCTCGGATGATCCTTCTCGACACGTGCACGCTGCTTTGGCTCGCACACGGAGAGGGCCTTCCCGTCGGCGTTGCGGAGCGAATCGCGGATTTGGAAAACGGCATATTCGTATCGGCAATGTCAGCGCTCGAGATCGGAATCAAGGCCGCAAAAGGAAAGCTGGAACTTCCCATGCCGCCTGGCGTCTGGTGGCACACCGTGCTTGATCATCACGGGATCGCGGAAGTGCCGGTCGATGCCACAATTGCGTTTGCCGCAACGCAACTGCCGCCCATCCACAGAGACCCCGCGGACCGCGTAATCGTCGCCACCGCGCGCCACCTTCGGGCAGTGCTCCTTACGCCCGACCCCCTGATTGCGCAGTACCCCGGCGTAATGGTGTACTGGCAGTAGGTCGCCGCCAATTTATTCGCGCCGCGCCCAACCCGATCCCCTCCCCGCGTCGTACCCCCGTCGGAGATCGAATGTTTCCACTCGTATTCACCGCATGCCTCGCCGGAACTCCTTCCGCGCCCAGCCTTCCCGCGGCGCCGGTCGTCGATCGCAATGCCCCCGCCGAACTCCCCGTCCCCCTTTCATCGCAAGCGGTGGCCGTGTTTGCGGGGGGTTGCTTCTGGTGCATGGAGAGCGACTTCGACAAGCTTCCCGGCGTTGTCGCCACCACATCCGGATACGTCGGCGGCCACACGACCAACCCCACCTACGAAGACGTCACGAGCGAAACCACCGGCCACGCGGAAGCGGTGCGCGTCGTCTACGACACCGCCACGCTGACGTACCAGCAGGTGCTCGACTGGTACTGGCGTCACACGGATCCCACGGATGGAGGCGGGCAGTTCTGCGATCGCGGCGATTCCTACCGTCCCGCGATATTCTACGCGGACGACGACCAAAAGCACGCCGCAGAAGCCTCGAAAGCCGCGTTGGATGCCACCCGCGCACTTCCGGGGCCGATTGCCACCCAAATCGCCCCGGTCGGCACATTTTACGGCGCCGAGAACTACCATCAGGACTTCCACCACACCAACCCCGGACGGTACTTGCCCTACCGCATGGGTTGCCGGCGGGATGCCAAGGTGGCGGCGATGTGGGCAGCGGTGCCGAAGTAGTTCGCGCTTAATAGCGGCAAGCCAAGCGCGAGAGTGAGGAGAGCGCGCATGACAGGCGAGTGTAGCGCGGGCGCGGCGCGGCGAACGGTTTACATTGGGCGAATGATGACCAGCCTCGCGTTCCTCCTGTTCGCCTCTCAAACTGCTCGCGCCGAATGCGCGGCCGTCGACCTCGACGCCACGCTCAAGGCAACGGGCGCCGCCATGGAGATCGAGGGCAATCGCGGCGCGGTTGGCGTGGTGGCCACGGCCTGGCACGCCCTCCCTGGCTCCTGCGAGCCGGTTCCTCCCACCGCCATCGCCGCCTTGGCAACGAAGGCGGGAGCGCTGCTCCTCCAGTCGGAAACACGCGCGGACGCCGATGCGTGGTTCGACCGCGTTGCGACGCTTGCGCCGAACGTTGCAACGCCGGCCGGGCTCGATCCCGATGTGGCCAGCCATCTTGCCGACGCCATCGCGCGGCGCTCAACGCGCTCCGTCGTTCGCGTCGTCGCAAGTGAGGTCGTGGCGCTCGACGGTGTGCTCATCGACCCTCAGGGAACCGCCACTCCCACCACCGGCGAGCACTTGGTGCAATGGCAGCGCAAAGGCGCCTGGACGGGCGCGTGGCTGACGTTGGAGAGCGCGGAGGTGCTCGACCTGCCGGGCGGAGCGCCGATTCCCGTCATGGCCATGACGGAAGCACGAAAGCCAACGCCCGCCGGCCCTGTTGCGCTCTTGACCGGGGGGCTCGTGCTCGCCGGGATCGGCGCTGGTGTCGTCGTCGTCGCGAGCGCGGACGCCGAAACGCAGACATCGCCAGGGGCAACGACGGGGTTGGGCCTCGTCATCGCGGGTGGAGCGGCCGCGGTGGCGGGCGGAGTGTGGGGCGTGACGCTGCTGCTTCCAGCCGGCGGTGGCGGGGTTGCCGTTCGGGGCACCTTCTGAGGCGCAGCCGCGTTCGACAGTTCAAGGGCGGACCCACACATTGACATTGCTTCGGCACGCACCAACACCGAAAGCGTCCGGCCGATCCTGGCAGATCATCACCGTTGCGATGCTGGGATTGCTGTTGTAGATGGGCAGAACCTTGTAGGTTCCACCGCCGCCGTTTGAGCAGCCCACGCCGTACGAGCCCGCCTCGCTGCTGGTGCACGCGAACGAACCCATCGAGGACGTGCTGCTGGTGCTGTAGTAGTAGGTGCCGTTGAGCGCCTGGTAGCTGCCCCAAGCCCACACCAGCGTGGTGCTCGGGGAGCGGTACCAGGCCGACCCGTAACTATAGAGGTACTCGCGACTATCCGACGTGGACAGTGTGCTCAGGTAGCTGGTCAGCGCCTGCGTCCAACCGCCGCCATCGATCGTCATGTTGCAATTGGTGCTGAAGGCGGCACTTCCAGACCGCGAACCGTCGGCGTCGATGGTGTACGTTGCGGTTGCCGCCGTGGCATCGTTATCGAGCACGTCGATGCAGCTTGTGCCGTCTGCACAGCTTCCGTCGGCCTCCGGGAAGATGTCGGCGTTGTCATCCCGACAATCATCGTCGGTCGCGGCGTAGCCGGAGGGCGCGGCGCAGGCTTCCGAGGTTGCGCTGGCCTCTCCGTAGCCGTCCGCGTCACTATCGATGTAGAACGTGGACAATACGCCCTCGTCGATGTCGCCATCGCAGTTGTCGTCGAGCCCATTGCAAGACTCGCTGCCGTCCGTGTTGACGGCATCGTCACTGTCATCACAGTCCTCACATGCGGCGAACCCGTCCGCATCGACATCCTCGTAGAGCGTTGACCCGTCACAGTTGTAGTCGTTGGCGTCCGCGCAGTCGTTCTCTGAGACACCGGGGTTGTAGTCTGAGTCGCCATCGTCACAGTCGCCGGCAAACGCCGCATACCCAAGCGGCGCGGCGCATGCGGCTACGGTGGTGGTCGCGACCCCATAGCCGTCCTCATCCCCGTCGAGGTAGTAGGTAGTTTGCACGCCCTCGTCGACGTCGCCATCGCAATTGTCATCCTTCTCATTGCAGGATTCGATGCCGTCGGCGTTGACATCGCCGTCCGCATCGTCGCAGTCCTCACACTCCGCAAAACCATCGCCGTCCACGTTGGCATACACGACGGACCCGTCGCAATTGTAATCGTTCGGATCGGTGCAGTCTGACTCGGTGACACCTGGGTTGTAAAGGGAATCGTCGTCGTCGCAATCGCCATCGGCGGTCGTATACCCGGACGGCGCCAAACAGGCGTAGGCCGTTGCGCCATCCTCGCCATACCCGTCGGCGTCCAAATCCTGGTAAAACGTTGTTTCTACGCCCTCATCGACGTCGCCATCACAGTCATCGTCTCCGCCGTTGCAGACCTCGATCGCGTCGGCGTTGACGGCGCCGTTCGTGTCATCGCAGTCGGCACATGCGGCAAAACCGTCGATGTCTGCATCCGCGTAGACGACGGATCCGTCACAATTGTAGTCGTTTGCATCGGCGCAATCCGACTCATCGGCGCCCGGGTTGTAGGCGCCGTCCGCGTCCGCACAATCGCCCCCGACCTCGGCGTACCCGGCGGGGAGCGCACATGCTTCCAGCGTGTCGCCATCCTCCCCGTAGAGGTCGCCGTCGCCGTCGACGTAGAAGGTCGTCGTTACGCCCTCGTCCACGCTACCGTCGCAATTGTTGTCGGTATCGTCACACAATTCGGCGGCGCCGGGATGGGTGCCCGCCACGGAATCATCACAATCGTCGGCGCTCGTAACGTAGCCCTTGGGTGGCGAACAATCCTCCGCGGTGCCAAGCACGTCCCCATAGGAGTCCTCATCCGCGTCGCGATAATACGTGGTCGTTACTCCCTCATCGACGGCACCATCACAGTTGTCATCGAGTCCGTTGCACGACTCCGCGGCGCCGGGGTGGACGGATGGAAAGGCGTCGTCACAGTCCTCACAGGCCGCCCAACCGTCACTGTCGGCGTCCGCATACCCCGTGGTACCGTCGCAATTGTAGTCGGTAGGGTCGGCACAATCCTCCTCGATTGCGCCTGGGTTGATGGCGGCATCGGCGTCGTCGCAGTCCTTGCCGTTTTCCACATACCCAACCGGTGCCTCACAGGCGTCGAGCTCGGATCCGACGGCGCCATAGCCATCCGCGTCGTCGTCTGGGTAGAAGGTCGTCGTGACCCCCTCGTCGATCGCATCGTCACAGTTGTTATCGATCGAATCACAAGATTCGGCGGCCCCAGGGTTCACGGCTGCATCCGCATCATTGCAATCGACGTCGGCAGCGTAGCCGTCGGCGTCGGCGTCGAGCGCGGTCGAGTCGGCGGTGTCGGTAGAGTCGGAGGTGTCGGAGGTGTCGGAGGTGTCGGTCGAGGCGCCGGTGTCGGTCGAGTCGAAGGTGTCTGTCGAACCTCCACTATCTCCGGTCTTCACGGTATCGGGGGCCGGGCATCCGGTCAAAAGGAGGGCGGAAAAGGCGAACGTGCGCATGCGCTACCGAGGGTTGCGCGGAGTGTAGATCACTTTGGGGGGCCGCTGCGCGTCCGTTTGCATGGCGGCACCGACGACCGGCGTGGAGAACGTCCGCTCGCGGCGGCGACTCGGCGCCTCCTATGGCGAGCGGCCGGACCAATGCCGAAGTGGCGACTCTTCCGCGAGAGGTCGGACTTCCGCCCGGTGCGTGCGGAGCGTCGACCGTCGTCCGTCATCATGAACTCTGCCGCCACGCGTCCGGTCAGCACCCGCAAGCCGCCACGCCCGCACACCCGCTGAAAAGCGCGCGTTTCCGATCCGCGATAGTATTGCTCCCATATGCAAAACGGCCCGATTGTACTGGTTGGAGATTTTGGACCTGTGGCGGGTTTCGGTTCGCTGCGGGCACGTCACTATCAGGAGGCGTTGTCCGAATTCGAGGTTCGGTGCGTGGACTGGCGGTCCGTCGCGCCACGGCCGGAGGACGGCGGTGCCGACGCGCTGACAGAAGATGCGTGCGCCGTCGTCGCTGCCGGAAATTTCGGTCCGACGCGCGCCGCGCTCGCGATTGCTTCGGAATTGCCGCTGTGGGTGGACTTCGCCGGAGACCCGTTCGCGGAAGCGCAGGCCGGCGCCGCCAGAGCGCGAGAGGCCGGGGACACCGACGCGGCCGAGGTCATCGCGGCCGAGGCGTCCAGCGTTTTCGTGCCCGCGTTGTGCCGCGCCGACGCAATCGGCGCCGTAAGCGCACGCGGTCGACTCGCGACGCTCGGCGCGCTCGGCGCCATCGGCAGACTGGCCCGCACCGACGCCGCCGAGGACCTCGTACACGTGGTGCCGATTGCCGCGTCGTTCGGCTTCGACCCCGCCGCCGTCCGACACGCGCTGCCCGAGCGGAAGACCCGCGCCCTGCGCGTCGCGCTTTTCGGCAGCTTCAACACTTGGTTTGACGAGGAAGGCTTGGCGGACGGGTTGCTCGCCGCCATGGGCCGAATGTGGGCGGTCGGAGGGTTGATCGAAGTCGTCGTGACCGGAGGCGCGGTCGAGGGGCACTTCGGCACCGGTTACGGGGCTTTTCGCCGTCGGATGGACGCGTCCCCGCACGCTGAACGGGTGGACTATCGCGGTTGGGTCGATCACGACGCGCTCCCACCCATCCTCTCGACGTGTGACGTCGCTATCTGTATGGACCGACCCGGCGCCGAACCCGAGTTGGGCAGCCGCACCCGTGTCCTCTATGCGCTCCTGCTCGGGTTGCGGGTATTGGCGACCCCGCGCACAGAACTCGTCCGTGACCTCGTTGCCGACGGACTGGTGACGCCGGTCGAACGTGCAACGCTTGCCGACGTTTTGGTGACCCTCGCCGAGGCGATCAACCGCAACTGGTCCGACGCGGAGCCGCCGGTTGCGCACCACCTCGCGGCGCGGTACTCGGTCCGCGCCACGACGGCGCCCTTACGACGCTGGGCGGCCGCGCCGCGCCGAATTCCGCCCACTCCGGACGCCAGGACGCTCCTCTCGCTGACGGCCGAACGTGACGCTCTCCGGGTGGAACTCGCCACCCTGCGCGCCTCGCCGACCTGGAAGACGCTCGACCGGATTCGGAAGCACCTTCCGTAGGGCCAGCCGACGAATAACCGTTGCGCGTGGCCTCCCGGCGTCGCGCCCCGAACGGCGACCCACTCCACGATCCTCCACGGCGCGCGTGAAATTCCTGCATCACCTGTGGCATGCTCGCGCGCACCGAGGCCCCATGCACTACGTCGTCGTCGGAAACTCCATCGCCGGAATCGAAGCCGCGATTGCCCTCCGCAACCGCGACGACGCAGCAACGATCACCGTGATCAGCTACGAGCACGACCATCCGTTCGCGCGCGTCTCGCTGATGTACCTGTTGTGCGGCCAGCTCAGCGTGAAGGACACCGAGTTCTACGATCGCGATCTCTACGAGCGAATGCGCTTCGTACGCCTGCGAGACAAGGTGACGGCCATCGATTCCGTCGCAAAAACGATCACGACGGCCGGCGGGGCGGCGCTGACCTACGACAAGCTCCTGCTTGCGGTGGGTTCCACCCCGCGAAAAATGCCCTGGCCGGGCGCCTATGACGAGCCGGGCGTGCACCACTTTGTCACGATGCAGGACTACGAAGGGCTGAACGCCGCCGCCAAGCCCGGGATGTCCGTCGCGATCATCGGCGGCGGATTAATCGGCGTCGAATCGGCGGAAGTCCTACACCTGCGCGGACTGAAGACGTACTTCTTCATCCGCGAACCCTGGTATTTTCCCGTTGCGCTCGATGAAAAAGAGGCGCTCGTGGTCGCCGAACACATCCGCCACCATGGCCTCGACTGCCGAACGAACACGCCGGTCGACGGAATCGAGCGGCGCGACGGGAGAATTCTGCTGAAGGGTCCGCAGGAAGAGATTGTCGTCGACCTCATCGTCGGCGCGATTGGGGTGGTACCGAACACGAAATTTCTGGAAGGGAGCGGCATCGCGGTGAACGCCCAATCCGGCGGCGTCGAGACGAAGGACAATCTGGAATCCACAACCGCGCCCGACGTTTTTGCCGCGGGCGATTGCGCAAACGTCACCTGGCCCGATGGCGCGCGACGCCCCGAGCAAATCTGGTACACGGCACGCGATCAGGGGCGCCTCGCCGCGCGTGCCATGCTCGGAGACGACGTGAGCTATCGGCGGGGAACCTGGTACAACTCGGCCAAGTTCTTCGACATTGAATACACGACGGCCGGCTTCATCCCGTTCTCCAAACCCAAGCACGGTGGCGCCACAACCCCGACCGATGCGGGCTGGCAAACCTGGTACCAGCAGGTCCCCGGCAAGGCCATCACCCAACGCATCGTCCTCAAGGACGGCGCCGTAAAAGGATTCAATGGCCTCGGCTCGCGCTGGGATCATCAGGTTTTCATGCGGTGGGTGCAGGAACGACGACCGCTTGCGTGGGTGCTCGAACATATGAACGATGCCAGGTTCGACGAGGAATTCATGCCTCCGTTTCACGTACTCCCAACCGCCACGCTCACCGAGGGTGCCTAGATGCAAGAAGGACTACTCTCTACCTACCAGAACCCCAGCCGCACGCGGGGTGCGCTCGCGTGGGTTGCCGCCGCGTTTCTCACCGGGTTCTACGTCGATCTCTACTTCTTCGATCACCTCGCGCCCGTTGCCTCGGCGCTCCACCTCCCCGACAAATGGTTCCTGTACGGCCTGATCTACGGCATTGGCATGATCATCGGTGGCTGGTTCATGCTCCAGAAACACGGAAACAGCCGCTACCACCGCATCCGGACGTATTGCCTGATCTCGGTGCAGGTGCTGTTGGGCTTCTCCCTGCCGCTCGTGATGAAGCTCTGGACCGGAAAAGAATACTATTTGTCGTACATGTGGCCGCTGAAGCAATCGTATCTTTTCCCTAGTACCCTCAAGGATATGCCCGCCTATCTGGCGCTCTATTTCATCGTGGGCTCGCTTGTCGCCTTCCCGCTGCTCGCGTATTTCAAGGGCAAGCGCTTCTACTGCTCGTGGATTTGCGGGTGTGGTGGCCTGGCCGAAACGTTTGGTGACCCGTGGCGGCATTTGTCGGACAAATCCAACCGGGCGCTGCGAATCGAACAGTTCAGCATCTACGCCGTCCTCTGCATCATTCTCGTCGTTACCGGCCTGCAGATCGCAGACGCGGCCGGCGCCGGAAATCCAGCGCTCCATACCGTGGCGACGCGGACCGACAGGCTGTACGGCCTCGCCATCGGCGCAGTGTTCTCCGGGGTCATCGGCGTCGGCCTGTACCCGCTGATGGGCACCCGCGTGTGGTGCCGGTTTGGCTGCCCCATGGCGGCGATGCTCGGGTTGATCCAGAAGTTCGGCCGCTTCCGGATCACCGTCAAAAAGGACATGTGCATTTCCTGCGGAAACTGTTCGACGTATTGTGAGATGGGCATCGACGTCCGCCAGTACGCAATGAAAAACATGGACTTCAAGCGCGCGAGTTGCGTCGGTTGCGGCATGTGCGCGCACGTGTGCCCGCGCGGCGTGCTCAAGTTGGAAACAAAGCGCGATGTCGGTCCCGGCGCCCAACAGGCGGTGTGGACGCTGGACCTGTAGCGGTCAGATCGCGGCGGTGCTCCCACGCAGATCCTGCCGGCATTTCAGAAACTGGGTCTCGAAAATATCCCCCCAATCCGCGCGCGCCTTGAGTTGCCGCGCCAATTGATAGGTGCCGCCCAATCCACGGTGAAGGAACGTGAGTTGGCTGGGCGCGCGTAGCACCGGATTGATCATCACGCGCGGCATGATGGCCGCGATTCGCTCGTGGGCGTTGTCGGTATTTTCGCCCATCGTATATGGGCCATCGCGGAAGGGAATGCCGATCGAACGACACAACTCCCAGAGGGTGTCCTCTGCTCCCGGATCGCGTTTCATCAACGCGCCCAACTTCAGCGCGGCGACCATCAACCCTTCCCGGTCGCCATGCCTCGTCGTGTAGCCGCACGTCCCGTAGTCGTGGACAAATCCAATATCGAAATACCGCACGCAGCCGAAATCAAGGATTCCAACCTTTCCGTCGGGTGTGAAAAGATAATTCCCGGGGTGCGGGTCGGCATGGATGGCGCGGTCCCGGTACAGCATCGTCAGGAAGGTACGACCAAGCGTCACTCCAGCGCGCTGCTTGGCTTCGCGCGACCCCGTGGCCACAAACACGCCAAGCGGCTTCCCCTGCAGCCGCTCCATGCACAGCACCTTTCCGGTGGACCAGCCCTCGTGCACCCGCGGAATCGACACGTCGTCATCGCCCACAAAACGCCGTCGAAACGCCGTCAGGTTCTGCGCTTCGAGGCGGTAGTCGATCTCCTCGGCCAACCGCGCCTCGATCTCGGCAAAAATGGCATCCAATTCTTCCTTCGGCCGGCGTAGCACGCGCGCGCCGACGATCATCCGCTTCAACGCCGACAGGTCGCTGGCAACGCTGTCCTCAACGCCCGGATGCAGCACTTTGACGACGACCTCCGAACCATCCGGCAGGCGAGCACCGTGCGCCTGGCCCAGAGAGGCCGTACCCAGCGGCGCGCGATCAAACCGGGTGAACAGCGCGTCGATATCGCCGCCCAGCTCGGACTCGACGCGAGCCCGCACGACGTCGAAGGGAACAGGCTCCGCGCGGTCGTGCAACTTCCCGAGAATCTCCTTGGCCTCTCCGGGAAGGTCGATGCCATCGACGATCTGCGCGACGGCCTGCCCCACCTTCATTGCGGCGCCTTTCAGCGCGCCGAGGTTGGCGACGATGCGCTCGGCGTTGTCGATGTGCAGCTTGCCCATCGCCGAATTGCGGGCTTCTTCGTTCTGAAACAGCCCGGCCATGCGCTGCCCGAGGTAACTCCCGCTGACTCGCGTGGTCAACCCCCCGAGTTTTGCGAGCCTGCCGAGCTTGGACGCCATGCCGCGCCGTCTAACGCAGCACCCGTCCGGCGAGCGGGGTATGCCGCGCGGCATGCAAACCCTTCAAAACGTTCACGCCAACGCGCTCGCCCGACAAATCACGAACCACAAGGACTTTGTGGACGAGGTCAAGGCCGCGATCGCCGCCAACAACGTCGTCGTCGTCGGGATGGGGTGGAATCCATCCGTAGGGAAGGTGCGGCGGCATCTGGAGGGCCGAAATACGCCGTACCACTATATTGGACATGGAAACTACATTACCGGGTGGCGGCGGCGCCTCGCGCTGAAGCTGTGGGCGGGCTGGCCGACGTATCCGATGGTCTTTGTGAACGGTGCCCTGGTTGGCGGCGGATCGGATTTGATTGCATTGGACAAAGCAGGGGAGTTGGCGAAACTGTTGGAGTAGGTCGGACACACCGCCGGAGGCGCCGGCGCGCTCAATGCACCGTCAGCGCGCCCGTGTTGCTCGTCTGATATCCATCCGTCGAGCCCACACCGGGGCAGGAATTGCCACCCAGATCGCACACCGTCCAACTGAGCCCGTAATCGGCGCTGGTGCGGACGGCGTAGTCGTAGGTTCCCGGCGTCGACGGCGCCGTTGCCCGGCCGTTGTGCTCATCATTCGCGAGGTCGCCTTCCTTCAGCCCGTCCTTGTCTCCAAACCACGCCATCGGGGTCCACGTCCAGGCCGCCGTTACGGGGTCGCTGCCATCCGCGCCGATGCCAAATTCCATCTGTACGCCCTTTCCTGCACCGATTCCCGACGTGACGCCGAATTCGTACGCCCATCCGTATATGTCCGGTGTAACCTCCCCCGCCTGAGCCTCCATCGTGCAGGGCCACTGAAGGTGACAATAGTCGATGGGGTCAGGATCGCTGGGGCCGAGCACCGCGCCGCTCCCATAGCCACCGGCCTCCAACTCACAAAGCGACCAATCCCCGTGATCGACGCGGAAACGCACGCCGTAGCTGAGCGCACCGACCTCCTCGGGGTAGAATGCGCCCGCCCATTCCTCTCCCAGTGATGGGTCAGTTGCCTCGGCAATCCACGCGATGGACGACCATTCCCATGCCGTCGGATCGACCCCGGCCGTCCCAAAGCCAAGCTGCGCGTCGATGCCGATCCCGCCGCCTTCTCCCGGCGTTCTTGCCGCGACGAGGACTCTGCCGGTGATGTCCACGGTACGCGCGTAGAGATCTCCCGTAAGCGAGGCAGGACCGACGAGCGCGCACGCGTCAATGGCGACGGGATGCAGCCCCGTTTCCGTTCCGCCCGAGTCCTGGTCTGCCGCGAGAAACGTGAACGGGGAGCGCGACGTGAGCACGCCATCGGTGACCACAAGTTCCGACGCGCCCGCCGACCCGGAAGGGGTGGTGCACAGCATCTCCGCGCCGCTCAAGAACGTGAGCGAAGCGCATGCGTTGCCGCCCACCGCAACCGCGCTGCTCGTCGAAAACCCCCTCCCACGGATGGTGACGGTCGTGCCCCCCGAGACGGGCCCCTGATCCGGGGAGAGTTCGGTAATCGCGAGCGCCGGCGCAACGCCCGTATCGACCACGCCGGAGGTGTGGATGGCGGGGTCGCAGGACATGAGCAGGAGCAACATGCGCGCAAGCATAGCCGGCCGTGTTCGAGGTATGGAAGGGGATGCTCATTGCGCTACTCGGTTGCGGACCGGCCCAGCCGCCGTCAGAGCCCCCGCAGACATGCGTGGCTGTGGACAATGGCGCGTGGTCGAGCGGCGCCGCCTTTGTGGAAAAGACCGACGAATGGGGACTTGGCGCGGTGACCGGCGGGACGTGGGCCGCGGGCGATCTCGATGGGGACGATTGGCCCGATCTGCTGGCAACGGAGCAGTTCTCGAACGCACGTGACGATTTGTCGGCCGGTATTCGCTACCACTTCGTCCTCATGAATCGCGAGGATGGGGCGGGGTTCCGGACGCTCGTGGATACGACGGAAAGCAGCGGCTTCCTAACGAATCGGGAGGGCACTGTCGGACACTCAGGAAACGTCCACGTCCTCGGGGATGTGGACAATGACGGCGACCTCGACATCTACTCGGGTCGAAACGCGGACGCGGGCAAGGAGGACACCACGGGAGATCGCTCGGAGATCTACCTCAACACGGGGGACGCGACCTTCTGGCTCGCGCCGCGATCCGATGTGCACACCGAGGACATCTATCCAACCGCCGCCGCCGCCTTCACCGACTACAACGCCGATGGAACGCTCGACATCTACGTCACCGGTTGGTACAAGGAATACGGCCAATACGACGCGGCGCAAGCGCAACTCCTTCGCGGAAACGGGGATGGCACGTTCACCGACGTGACCGATTCGGCCCAACTCAACATGAAGGGGATCGTCAGTGCGAAGCAATATCTGGAGCGAGGGCGGCGCCGCCCATCCTTCGGTGCCACCGCCTGCGACCTCGATGGGGACTCGTTTCCGGAGCTGCTGTCGTCCAACTATGGTCGGTCGTGGAATTTCCAGTGGCAGAACAACGCCGACGGCACATTCAGCGAAATAGGAGAGGAAACAACCTTTGCGTCGGACGGCAACCTGTCCTACGCCGACAACATGATGTACGCGTGTTGGTGCGTGGTGAATGGGCCGTGCGATCCGGCACCGACGACGTCGTGTCCGGACATCAAATACGCCGATAGTTGGACGCCTGGCTTCGACGACCAACCCGCACGGTTGAACGGAAACGGCTTCACGACGATGTGCGGAGATATCGACAACGACGGTGACATGGACGTGATGACGGCCGGCATCGCCCACAAATGGGGCGGCGAATCGTCGGATGCCACCCAACTCCTCCTGAACGACGGAACAGGCGTGTTCGCCCGCATCGCCAATGACGACAATGGACTTGCCCGCCCGCGGCCCACGCAGCCGCAATTCGACTGGAACGAAGGCGATTTGTACGGCGCGTTCTTCGACTTCGACAACGACGGATGGCTCGATATTCTGATTGCACAGAGCGATTATCCCGACACACAGATGTGGTTGTTCCGTCAGGTTTTCCAGGGACAGTTCGAGGACGTCAGTGAGGAAACAGGAATGGATCAGCCGTGGCCGTATGGCGTTGCCATCGCGGACTTCGATCACGACGGAGATCTGGACGTGGTCACTGGCTCATCCACCGCGCGTACCGGAACGCCTTGGACGGCGCACACCGCGCACTTCTACGAGAACCAACGCTACGGGAATTGGGTTTCGTTCGCCGACATGCCGGTGGGGACCCGCCTGTCCGTGGAGGCCGGCGGCGTCACTCAGACGGCCGAGGTGTCCGGCGGATACGGCCATGCGGGCATCCAGAATGACGTCCCGGTGCACTTTGGTCTTGGCGACGGGTGCATGGTGGACCATGTCACCGCCGTGCTGCCCGGCGGAGAGGTGCGTGCGTGGTCCGGCATCGGCGGTAACCGGATCGTCCACCTCGACGCGGAGTGACGACGCCGTGGACAGACACGCCTAAATGCCGAATTCCTCGACAGAGATCGGTTCAAACCGCACTTCATCCTGCTCCTGCGGCCGAGCGAACAAATAGCCTTGGCCCAACTCGCATCCGAGATCGCGGAGAATCCGATACTGTTGGACCGTCTCGACGCCTTCCGCCACGGTGGTGATGCCCAACGCCCGCGAGAGTTGGATCAGCGCACGGACGATCTCAGACGTCACCGGATCCGTCGTAAGCGCCCAGATGAACGTTCGATCGATCTTCAGCGACTGAACCGGGAAGCCGCGGAGATGGGAGAGCGACGAGTACCCCGTACCGAAGTCGTCCAGCGCGAACTTCACGCCGATGCCGCGTAGCTTCCGCATCACATCGGTGACGGTCTCCGGGCGCTCGACGAGCACGGTCTCGGTGAGCTCCAAACCCAACCGGCCCGCCGGCGCCAGGCCCGACTGATGCAAGCGCATGAGGTGATCGACGAACCGCGGATCGTGCAGCTGCCGCGCGGTCACGTTGACGTTGGCAAACAGGCCCCGCTCCAGTCGTCGAGCCGCGTGCCAAGCCGCCAACTGCTCCACCACCCGGTCCAGCATGGACCGGCCGATGGCGTTGCCCAATCCCGACTCCTCCGCAATGCCAATGAACTCGGCGGGGCCGATCTCCCCGAGCTCCGGGTGCCGCCAACGCGCGAGCGCCTCGACGCCGACGACCCGTCCTGAAACGATGTCCACGATGGGCTGGTAGACGGCGCGAATGCCATCGCGTTCCAACGCAAGTGCGAGATCGACTGCAAGGCGAGATCGCCTCGACATTCGCGCACGGATCGTGTCGTCCGCCACATGGTGTCCGCTGTCCCCACGCTTGCGTGCTTCGTACATCGCCGCGTCGGCATCGCGAATCAGTTCATCCACCGTCGATGAGCCGCCGCCAACGACGGCGCCGACGGTGCCACCGATGGTAACCGTGTGCCCCTCGATGTCGAAGGGATGGGTAAGCGCGCGCTCCACACGCGCGGCAGCCGCATCGGCATCGGACTCCGTGCCAATGCGCTCCAACAGCACGCCAAACTCATCCCCACCCAGGCGCGCCACCGTGTCGCCTGGGCGAAGGGTGTCGGACAGCCGCCGCGCAACGGCCTTGAGCAAGCCATCCCCGATGTGATGACCGAGTCCGTCATTGACCTGCTTGAAGCGGCGCAGATCGATGAACAACACCGCGAATCCCGCGCCGGCCGTACGCTGCACGCGCCCGATGGCGTGCCCGACGCGGTCGATGAACAGCGCACGGTTCGGCAAGGCCGTCAGGTTGTCGTGGGTCGCGGCCTCGAAAAGCTGTGCCTCCGCCGCTTTGCGGTCGTGGACGTCCGTGAGCGAACCGGCGAAGCGGACCCCCGTCGCGTCGCCCCGAAAAGCGAGCCCCCGGCACAGCACCCACCGAAACTCGCCGTCGTCATGGCGGACGCGATATTCGCACTCGAAGTGATCGGTTTCACCGGCGAGATGGGCGTCCTGCTCCCCACGGACGCGCACCACGTCGTCCGCCAAGATGCGGTTATGCCATTCCTCCAGGGTGACGTCGGACTTGGCCGGAATGCCGAGGATCGCCTTCCACCGGTCCGATACGAACAGGCTGCCGGTGTCGATGTGCCAGTCCCACAGGCCGTCCTTCGCCCCCAATGCAGCGAGCTTGTACCGTTCCTCACTCTCCTTCAGGGCCACCTCCTTCGCGATGCGCTGCGAGATGTCACGGCGCAGCGCGACCAACGCGCGCAGCGATCCATCTTCACCGAGGATCGGCGAGACCGTGACTTCCGCTGGGAGCAGGGACCCGTCCTTCCGACGACTCACGAGCAAGCCTGACCATGCCTGACCGGCGGCGACAGTCGCGTCAAGATCCGCGTAGAACTCGGGTGTGTGGTAGTCGCTCCGCAGCAACTCCCGCGGCGTGCAACCGAGCGCCTCGGCCGCGCTGTACCCGGTCATCCGCTCCCAACTCGCGTTGACCCAGTCGATCCGACTGTCCTGGTCGGTGACCTCGATGGCCTCACTCACCTGAGCAAGCGCGGTTGCCAACCTGATTTCCACCGGCCCCAGGCGTTCCGTGCTCATCCCTTCACCCCGCCCGCGGTGAGCCCCTCGACGAGTTGCTTCTGCAGCACAAAAAATAACGCAGTCACGGGGACGCTGACGAGGATTGCGCCGGCGGCAAACCTGCCCCATTCCGCGCCGAACTCCCCCACGTATCCGTTGAGTACGACCGGAAGCGTGTAGCTCCGCTCATCCCCCATCAATGTCGCGGCGAGGATGAACTCATTCCACGCCGTCATGAACGAAAACAGCGCGGTGACCGCGATAGCCGGCCGTGCAAGCGGAAGAATCACCCGCGTGAACGTGGTCCAGCGGGACGCGCCGTCCATCATGGCGGCCTCCTCCAGCTCCCGAGGAATGGTGTCGAAGTAGCCCTTGAGATTCCACGTCGAAAACGGTACGCACGTCGTCGAATAGACAAGGACAAGCCCCGTAAGTGAATCGAGCAGGTGCAGCGCATCCAGCAGGATGTAGAGCGGAATTGCCATCACCACGCCAGGAAACATCTGGGTCAGCAGGAACGTGCCCATGACCTGATCCCGGCCTGGAAACGACCAGCGCGAAAAGGCATACCCGGCGGTGCACGACAGCGCAACGCCGACAAACGCGGTGGCGGCGCTCACGACGACCGAGTTGAAGAGTTGGTGAAGAAAAAGCGCTTCACCGGACGTGGTTCGCGTCGTGACCACGGCCATGAAGTTGTCGAGCGTCAGTGCGTCCGGCGAGAGCGAGAGCGAAAACGCCTGCCCCGGCGAAAACGCCATCTTCACCACCCAGATCACCGGAAACAGCGTCGCGAATGTAAGGACCACCAACGCACAATGCGTTGCAATGACGCGCGCAGGGGAGGGAGAACGCATGGCGTTTTTCCCCTATATCCAGCGCGTATCCTGTGCGGTGCCGCCAGAGTGCGGGCGTGCGATCTCGACCCCGTCAGCCGCCGCGCTCCACCCTCCCGTCGGCGTGTCGCGCGAAGCGACCTTCTTCGCGGGGATGCACCGGGTCGCTCTGACCCCACGGCCAGCCGCCGAACCCCGTCGTCTGGTAGTCACGGTAGGCTTGGTGGATCTCGGCTTGGGTGTTCATCACGAACGGGCCGTATTGCACCACCGGTTCCGCGATGGGCCGCCCCTGAAGCAGGACCAACTCCGCCGCGACGGGTCCGCACTCGATGGCCACGGCAACGTCCGCGACCAGCGAGACGGCTGTTTTGATCCCCACGCTCTCGCCGGCAATTCGCACCGTTTGACCCCGGAAGACGTAGAGCATGCGGTTGCTGCCCGCCTGGGCCGGCGGGAGTGTCCATTTCGCGCCGGGTTCCATGACCAGCGTCCAGATCGCGACGTCGGCGTCCGGCCTCGACGCCCAGGAATGCGGCGGCGGGCGCGGTGGAACGTGGCCCGCATATGCACCGGCGACGACCGTGACCGTGGTCGCCTTTCCGGCTTCGTCCACGGTTTTTACGACGGGCACCTGCTCCGACCAAATCATCTTGAAGTGCGGATCGACCATTTTGTCGGACTTTGGCAGGTTCATCCAGATTTGGAAGAGCTCTGCCGGATTGCCCGCCTCGCGTTCCCGCAGCGGGAACATTTCCGAATGAACGACGCCCTTTCCTGCGGTCATCCACTGCACATCGCCCATGCCGAAGCGCGCGGCGGCGCCGAGCGAATCGGAGTGGTCGATGTATCCGCACCTTGCGACGGTGACCGTCTCAAATCCACGGTGGGGGTGCGCGGGGAAGCCCGGCACGACGCGTCCATGGTACATCCGCCAGCCATCCTTCCCGGCAAAATCCTGACCGATGTCGCGACCGGCCAGCGACGCGACCGGCCCCATCTGCTCGTTTCCGCGCGGATATGCGTCGTCGTGATGGACGCAGAACAGGAAGGGGTCGAGGGTGTGCCAGACAAAGTCCAGCGGCGTGTGGATGCGGAGGATGGGGGTCACGAGGCGAAGGTAATCGCCGACTCGACGGCGGCCAGCGCAGAGCATTCCGGGCGAGCCATGCGCTCGCGCGTTGTATGCTTGCTGCGGTGCGCATCGTCCTCGCCCTTTTCTTGACCGTGCTCTCGCTCGCGGCGTTCGGGGGAGAGGGCAGCGCCCGGTACGTTACGACGCCCGGTAGCGCAACGACGAGGGTAGACGCGTCGTTTCGGAATTCCGATGCGGGCACGCTCGCCGTCTCGTTCGCCGTGGACTCCTCCGCCGTGAAAAGCGCGATGGCGGAATTCGGCTACGCGGACGCGGAGTTGAAGGCGCTCTCCGCCGCGTGCAGCGCCGCAAACTGCACGCAGGCGGAGTTCGATCGCCGCGTGGACAACTACTACCGGGACCACGGATTTGTTCCGCAACGGTCGGCGGGTGGGAGCGTGAAGCTGTCCGTGGACATTCCGCTGATGGTTCGTCGGAATGGCGTGCGTGTTCGCCCGCTCGCCACCGAGCTCGGTCGGGTTACGACGGCGAAGGGGTACCGCGCGGATCAGACGATTGCCGCCGCTGCGGCGTTCGTCCAGACGACGCTGACCTATCGCCAACCGCCGATGTCCGAGGGTGGCCGCCAGATCGCTGGGTTCTACCCGCCACCCCGGGCGCTGGAACTCGGCAGCGGGGATTGCGATACCAAGTCCGCGCTGCTCGCGGCGGTCATGAGCAACTTTACGGGGACGCACATGGTGGGGGTCCACATCCCCGGACACTACCTGGTGGGCGTCGACCGCGTGCCCCGTGTTGGCGATGCGTTCGTGGAATACCGAGGCGTCCCCTACGTCCTCGTCGAGGCCTCCGGGCCGGCCATGCTGGCCCCTGGTACCATCACCGACGCAACCCAAACGGCGCTGAACACGATGCTGTCCGTGCGCATCGACCCGCTTTTTTGATGTCCATCCTGAACTCCGAGGTCCCATGAATCCCACGACTGTCGCGCTTGCCGTCTTCGAATTCGCGCTCACCGGCGTGATGTCCGTCATGGTCATCTACCTGTGTTATCGCATGTTCATCGTGACGAATTCGGACTACGATGCCGTGGAGGAACTGAAAAAGGACAACAAGGGGGTCGCCGTCCTGCTCGCGGCCTTGCTCGTTGCGTCGGGGCAGATCGTGAAACAGGGCATTTTTCCCGTCATGAACCTCGTGCGCATGCACTTCACCACCCCGCTGCTGGAGTTGAGCGGCTTTCAGGTCAGTCTGGTCGCGCTCGGCCACGTCGTGCTGGTGTTCATCGTCGCGGTATTTACGCTCTCCTGGTCGCTGCGCATGTGGGGCCGCCTGACGACGCGAATTCGTGAGGGTCAGGAGCTTCAGCGAGGCAACACCTCGGTGGGCATCGTTTTGGCGGGGGTCGTGCTGGTGATGTCCAGCTTCATGAGTGACGGCGTTTCGAGGCTGACCAAGTCGCTGATTCCGCAACCGTCGATGGGTCAGGTGGAGATTCAGCGGTAGGGCGAAAAACCTGTCTGGGGCACGCCAACGCGGCCGGCGAACGCGACCGGGCCCGGTCACACCACTTTCTTCCCCGCCAACCGGTTCATTCCTCTGCCGTAGAGGACGAGTACGCCGAAGATGATCATCGCATAGGCGGAGGCGTAGCCGTATCGGTGCCCGCGGGTGAAGGCCCACCGATACGCCTGAGATATTAGAATATCCGTGGATCCGTCGGGCTCCCCGCCGCTGACGAGAAAGATCACATTGAACATGTTGAAGGTCCACACGCTGCCGAGAATTACCGCAGGAAGGAGCGCGGGCTTGAGCAGCGGGAGCGTGACATGCCGGAATCGCTCGATCCACGAGGCGCCATCGATCTCCGCGGCCTCCTCCAGATCGCGCGGAACGGACTGAAGCGCGCCAAGTGTCACCACCATCATGAATGGAAATCCGAGCCAGGTATTGGTAGCAACGTTGGCCGCCAATGCTGTCCAGAAATTTCCGAACCAACTCACGGGCGCGATGCCCAACCAGCCGAGGATCGCATTGATGGCGCCGAACTGACGGTGAAACATTCCCTTCCACACGAGCGCCGTGATGTACGACGGAATCGCCCACGGCAAAATCAGCAGTGCGCGAAATACACCGCGCATGCGAATCCAGGGCTCCCGCAAAAGCATCGCAAGAGCCACGCCGATGCTCACATGCATCACGACGTTCGATACCGTCCACAACACCGTCACCGCCAGCGTGGACCAGAAGGAAAACGGCGAGGTGATCGGGAAATCGCGCGAGAGCAAGATGTCAAGAAAGCGAACGCCCCCGACAAACGTCCATTCGGCCCCATCAAATTCGAACAACGATACGCCAGCCCCAACCAGAAACGGCAGGAGAACCAACAGGGTCATCGCCGAGATAGCAGGAACGACCCACGGAAGAACGAAACGCCAACGACGAAGGTCGAGTTGGCGAACCAAACGGGCGCGCGAGACGAACCACCACGCCAGGAATATCGTGAGCGCCACAATGTACGGAAGCGGATTCGCGGCGGCCGGAACAGGCTCGGCAAAGGTCAGGTAGACGGATTGGGCCTCGGCGACCGCCTCCGCAGGCGTTGCCGTGCCCCGCATCAAACGTCGTAACGCGCGCGCGAGCGGCTCCCAGGTCTGGCCCATTTCCGGCACGTTTGGCATGGGAACCGCAGTTTCGAGCTGCGCCCTGAACGCCGCGAGCACGGGATCGTTCGTCGTGGTGTTCAGGTTCGGCACGGCCTGGCGCGCCATGGCTGCGCGTCGGGTTGCAATCTCGTCGGACGCCAGCCAGGTTGCGACGGCGCGGGCATCCTCCCCCTCCCGCGCCACAAAGATGCCCTCGACGCCGACGTAGGGGGCAGCGGGTTTGCCGGTCGCGGACACCACCGGCAACGGCGACACCGCGAACGCGATGCTAGAATCGATTTCCCCCAGGAACCACGGCCCATTCACGACCATTGCCGCGCGGCCTTCGTTGAAAAGCTGCGTGACCAGCGCACCGGTCGGATCGGCAGGAACAACGGAATCCGCCAACGTTTTCACGAACGCCAGGCCGGCCGCGTTCTCTGCTGTATCCAGCGCCACCTTCCCATCGCGGAAAACGCCGCCGCCAAACCCATGCATCCATGGGGCGTTCTGGTACGCGCTGGCAACCTCGAAGGCGAGCCCGTACTGATCGCCCGCGGTCAGTCGCTCCGCCGTTGCGACGAGGTCGTCCGTCGTCCCCGGCGCGTCGGGCACCAACGTCGTGTTGCGAAATAGCGCGAGAGATTTGTACGCGAGCGGGAACGCCCAGCTACGGTCGTGGTAGCGGAAGGCCTCGACCGTCACCGGATGGAACTGGTTTGTCGGGATCTCGACCGGCTGAATGAGCCCGATCGTGGACCAATCCCCGACGCGCTCGTGGGCGTAGACGAACAGGTCGGGTCCATTGCCATGCGGGATGGCAGACTGCAGCTTGTTGGCGAGATTTTCGTACGGCACGAACACCGGCAGGACGGTTGTGCCGACGTGCGCCGCGCCGTACTCCGACGAAAGCGCCTCCAGCGTCGTCCGCTCGTCCCCCCGATACGCGTGCCAGAGGGTCACCTCTCCTGCGGAAGCGGTGGAGCACAGAGCGGACGCGAGCGCGGCAAAAGTGAGGATCACGCCGAGTTACCGAAGCCGAGCGCCCGTTTCTCGGTGGAAACGGCAGGTGCGCAAGAACGAAACGCGGACCTGACCGGTCGGGGGCTCGCCCTCCACGCGCGCCACGAGCGCCTCAACTCCCAAACGCAGATGCACATGCGACTCGAAGCCGAGGCGCTCCACCACTTCCACCGTCGCAAGGAGATCGCCACTCCCGATCATCACATCATTGGGGCGAACCCCGATGATGGCGTCCTCCAATGCAGAAATGAAGTTCATCCCGGGGCTACCGATGAACCCAGCAACGAAACGGTTCGCGGGGTCAAAAAATAGCTCGTCCGGCGTGCCAACCTGCTGCACCACGCCACCATTGAGCACGACGATTCGGTCCGCGAGGGTAAGCGCTTCGGTCTGGTCGTGGGTCACGTAGACCGTCGTCGTGCGGAGCTGTTGGTGGAGCCGTTTCAGCTCGACGCGAACGCTCGTGCGGAGCGACGCATCGAGATTCGAGAGGGGCTCGTCGAACAGGAACACCTTCGGCCTGCGCACGATGGCTCGGCCCATCGCCACGCGCTGGCGCTGGCCGCCCGAAAGCTCCTTCGGATAGCGCGCCATCAGCGGTTCAAGGCCGAGCATCGCGGCTGCCTCGTCCACCTTGCGGTCCACCTCCGGGTCACTCCGCAGCCGCAACGCGAAGCCCATATTTTCCCGCACCGTCATGTGCGGGTACAGCGCGTACGACTGGAAAACCATGGCCACATCGCGATCGCGCGGCGCGACGTCGTTCACGCGCCGACCGTCGATCTGCAGTTCCCCGGACGAGATCTCTTCCAACCCGGCGATGCAGCGAAGAAGCGTGCTTTTCCCGCATCCCGACGGCCCGACGAGCACGACGAACTCGCCGTCGGCCACCTCCAGATCCACGCGATGCAGCACGCGCACGGCGCCGTACCGCTTCTCCACCGCATCGAAGCGCAGGGTCGCCATGGCGCGAGCCTACCGCCGGGTGAAGATGGCTTCCAGCAAACCGTCGGCGAAACCGCCGGGTTCAAGCCGGGTCGGTTCGAAGTCCGCCGCAAACGCGCGAATCAGGCTACCGACATCCCCACCCGGAAACGAGCCGAACAGCTGCCCGCCGGAACGCAAAGCGCGCGCCGCAGCGGCGGCGTAGCGATCCGCCGCCATCGTCGTAAGGGCACCATGCTCGCAGATCAGGTCGAACTCACCGGCAAAGTTGGTTTGACCAAACTCGGCGACGAGGACATCCTGACCGCCGTCCAGGTCGAGCACCGTGACGCGGTACCCGCGCGCATCGAGGGCTGCGCCGTCGTGACCGGCACCGAGCACGAGCACCCGCGCCGGCGGGCGATGCACGAACGGAAGGAGGCGCAATACAAGGGGAGACGGGCGCTCAGAGGCAGGCCCCATGCCGGACACGGTTTTCATGGCGGCGCCGTGCTAACCCGGCCAGCGGGATGCGCGCCTAATTGCAGGTGACCGACAGGCGAAAGTTCGTGTCTTCGCCGAACTTCGGCTCCACGATCAGGAGCCAGCGCGCGGCGATGTCGCCGTCGAGCCGCGCGGTGTCGTTTCCGTTGCGATCCCCGCCTTCGCACGTCGAAAGATTGGCCGCGTCCGTCGGGCACGTGTCCTCGGTCGGCCAAGCGACCGAGGCGAGATCGACATCCTCACAAGGAGCTTCCAACGTCACCGTCGCGATGTCGGACACGTCGAGGTCGATGGCGTACACGCGTTCATTGCCGTCGTAGGCATGACTCTCGACGTTGGTGAAGCAGAACCAGGACGTATAGCTGTCCCCAAGGAAAGCGGACGAGCCGCCCGCGGTCGTCGCCTCACGCTCGTCACCACACCCGATGACGTCGGTCACGCAATCGGGCCCGGCCGGGGCGTCCTCCGGCAAGGATTCGTCGCAGAAATCGGCGTCGGCGTCGGCGTCGGCATCGCCGTCGGCATCGCCGTCCGCATCGCCGTCGGCATCGCCGTCCGCATCGCCGTCGGCATCGCCGTCGGCATCGCCGTCCGCGTCGGTATCGGTATCGGCATCTGAATCGGCGTCGTCCACGCCGGAGTCGGCCTTTCCGCCACCCGGTAAAACGCACGCCATCAGAAAGATCGTCAACATCGGGATCCTCACCATATCAGCGCGAACGCCATGTAAGGGGGCAAAATCTCGCGGGTGGGCGCTTGCACCCAGGCCTGCGCGAACGCCGCAATCGTCGGGGCCCATTTCGGCCTGAACGGCTTCACGACCACCATCGGACCTACCTTCTGCTGACGATCGCGCGTTCCAAATACGTACTGGTGCGTGTACTGGGCGCCGACCCACGTGAACCGCTTGTCGTCCTCCGACTCGTCCTTGAAACTCCAGAAGACCACTCCGCCATTGACCATGACGACGTCTTCCCACGCGAGCATGGCGTCGAACTGCGGCTCGTACCAATAGTCGCCGGTCGCGCCGTCGGGCGTCGTCATGCGCATATAGTAGAAGTCACTCGGCAGTGCGATGATCACCTTGCCCGCGCGCGCCTGCAGCGTCGGCGACGCCGCAAACCGCCACCCCTGCCCCGGCCGGGCCCGCGCGATCACGTCCTTGTCGTTATCCATCACGTCTTCCGAATAATCATCGTCCGCGCGGGAAAAATCGGTGACCCCGGAAAAACTCCCGAAATATCCGCTCCACAGCGCCTCCAACGTCAACTCGAAGACCGCGATGGGCTTCACGTGCACGCGCGGGCCAACCCGGACGAAGGCGGGCGTCACCTCCAGATAGCCGCCGGGTGCCACATAGGTTTCGCCAAAAAGCAGGTCGCCCGGCTTGTCGTAGAGGTGAAAGCGATCCTCCACGGCAATCGCGCCGCGAACCCCCTTCCCGAACCAGCTGATCGCGAGTTGTTCCTGAAAGTTCCAATCCGCGGCTGCGGCGAGCGCAATCATGGCGAGCATCCGCGCACGATACCAAATCGGGGCGGCGTCGTCGTATTCGTCAACGGTACGCCAATTGGCTCGCGGCGCTTGCTACCGCAGCGTTCGGGTCCTACTATTGTGACGAACAGGTGACAAACGGTTGGCCCGGCCCACGCTGCGTTTCGAGATCAAGTACCGAATTTCTCCCGATCTCGCAGGGGAAATTCGCCAGTGGATCGCGCGGATGAATTACCTCACTCCCGATGAATACGGGGAAGGGGGAACCGCGAGCTACAACGTCCATTCGTTGTACCTCGACGACACCATGTGGGGCCTCTACCGGGACACGAAAGTCGGCCTGTTCGAACGGCAAAAGGTCCGGGCGCGCTGTTACCAGTTCACGCCGGACGCCGACGTCTTTCTCGAAGTCAAACACCGCGCTGGCGAAGCGATGTGGAAAACGCGTGAACGCGTCCGTCGCGACGTCGCGCGCCAACTGCTTGCCGGGGAATGGGTCGAGGGGCTCACCAGCAGCCCCGCGCTGGAAAATTTTCGTGCGCGCATGGATCGGCGCGACCTTCGCCCCGCAGTCTGGGTCACCTACCGGCGCCACGCCTACGTCGGCTCCGGACGCGATCTGGTTCGGGTCACGTTCGACAGCCGCATCAAGTCTGGCCTGCCGACGGCCGATCTCCGGGAGCCAGCCGTCTGGCATCTTCTGCCGGAGGTGGCCAGCGTGGACATCGTCGAGTTGAAGTACACGGGCAGCTATCCCGCTTGGTTGGGGGACATGATTCGGAGGTTTCACCTCGCTCGTTGGTCGATGTCCAAGTACAAGCAGGGCGTCGAAGTGCTCTACGGCACCGATTCGCCCGGACCGGTGCCGCGCCTCGAATACGGGCTTTCGCCATGAACATTTTCGATTGGGCGCGGTTTGGCAGCGGGGCGGGGTCGACCGTTACACCGGTCGGCGTGCTGTTCGACCTCTGTCTCGCGTTCGTCCTCGGTCAGGTCGTCGCGTGGCTCTACATGTCCACCCACCGCGGAGTGTCGTACTCCCGGAACATGATCCACTCGATCGTGCTGTTGACGATGATCGTCGCGGCCATCATGGAGGTCGTAGGAGACAGCGTGGCGCGCGCGTTCGGCCTCATGGGCGCGCTCTCCCTCATCCGCTTCCGGACGGTCGTGCGCGATGCTCGAGATACGACCTACATCTTCCTGGCGCTCTCGGTCGGCATCGCCATCGGCGCCCAGCACTACGCGATTGCGATTATTGCGGCGGTTGGAATCGGCCTTGTCGGTACACACCTGCACATGACTGGATTCGCGGCGCGCCATGCGGACACCGGAGTGCTGCGTGTGCGCTCGTCGGGTGCATCCGAGGCGATCGAAGAGGTCGTTCGGGCGTGGTGTCGTACCTACCAGCTCTTGACCATGAAAGAGTCGTCGAGCGGCGAGTCCGAATATAGCTATGAGATCAGGCTCTACCATCCAACCGAGCGGGAGGATCTCCTCTTGGCCGTTCGGGGAATCGCAGGCACGTCCACGGTCACGGTAGCGCTTGAGGAGCGGGCAGAAGAATGGTAAGGCGCCGCATCCCCCTCTATCGCAGGATTCAGGCCAACTTCGGCCAAATCGTGGGGTTCGGCGTCTGGCTGTTCGCGGTGCTGGTATGCGTGGTGATCTATCCGCTGCGGAGCACCCCCAACGCCGGCGTTGCCGTTGCTGTCGTACGGCAGCAGCCGGTCGTCGCGCCGGAGAGCGGGCGTATCGCCTCGCTATCCGTGGTCGCAGCCCAACCGGTCGTGGCGGGCACGGTGGTTGCGGTCATCGAAGTGCCCGGATTGCAACAGCTCGTTGCGGCAGCGGAGGCGGAGGTGCGCGCGCTCGAGCAGGAACTCGCCATGGCCGGCGTCGAGCGTGACCGGAAGTTTGAGGGTGACATCGACGCGGCGCGCACCAGTTGGCTCACCGCGAAGGTGAACCTCGAGTCGCAGCGCGCGACACTCGCGGGGGTTGAAATCGACCTCGCCCGCATGGCGGCGCCGGGCGTCGACCTCCCCGCAACGCAGGTCGAAGCGAAGCGGACCGAGCGCGACGCACTGCAGGCCGCGGTCGGCGCTAGAGAAGAGCAGGTCGCGGCGATGGAACGTGCGTTCAATGCGGCGCAGGCTCGAGCCGGGGGTGCAGGCGCGGCCACGCTTCTCGCTCGCCTGGACGCCGCGCAAGCCGAACTCGCCGCCATGGAAGCCCGACAGGAGTCGTGCACGCTGCGCGCCCACACCAGCGGGACGATCAGCGCCGAAGTGCCCGCGTTGGGCGGCTGGACCCAAGCCGGTGTGCCACTGCTGAGCATCACGGAAACGTCGACCCAGCAGGCGGTCGTCTACGTCAATTCCAACGTGGCAAGGGTGATGGAGGCGGGTGCCATCGTCGCTCTCCGCGGCACCGCGGGGGAGCCCATCCAGGCCGAGGTCGAGTCGATCGGTGCGGCGGTGCAGGTCGTTCCCGTCCGCCAACAGCGCGATCCCGCCGTACCGGAGTGGGGCATTCCCGTGACGTTGCGCATCCTCGACAAGGCGCTGCTCCCCGGAGAAGCGCTGGCGGTCGAGTTCTGATCGCCACACCGCCGAATCGCTACGCCGCCGAGGGGCCCTTCCCGCGGAGCATGCTGAACAAGGTCCGGAAGGAGCGCGCGATACCGTCGCGACTTGCCTTGTGCATGAGCAACACGCCAACGAACATCACGAGGTAGCTGCCGCCCACCCACGCGTGGGAGTCCTGGAAGATCACCTGCACAAGGAACAGGCTGGTCAACACGACCCCCTGCCACAACGAAAACTCGAGGTCGGCGATGGCGACCAGCGCGAACAAACACTGCGCCGCCGTAAGGAGCACTTCCGTCTGCTGCCGAGGATCCATCGGCAACGCAGAAGGCTCGCCCTTGCTGATCGAGTAGACCGCACCCAGTGTTCCCACGAGGAGCGTCCACTGATTCACGTTGCTGGAGATGAGCATGCGCAGGCCCGTACTGGAATGGCCCTTGAGCACCATCAACACGCAAACGATGACCTCCGGCGACTCACTGGCAAACGGCGCAACCCACTGCACCAGGACGAATTCGTCGATACCCCAGCCGCGCCCGGACGCGACGAGCGACTCGGCAAACGGCTCCGCGCTCACGAAAATTACCGCCGCCGCGAACACAAAAAGCACGACGACGCCAATCCGGCGTTGCAGGGCTGGCAGTGCGGCCAGCGCCTGCGCCGGTCCGACGACCTCTTCCGTGTCCTCATTCTCGTTCACGCCGCGTGCCGACGCCACCAGATAGAGAAGGTACAAGGTCACGTATACCGCGGTATCGACGAGGTTCAGCGATCCACGCCACACCGGCACCATGGCGTACAGGGTTGCGATGAGCAGAATCGCGACGTCCGCCCCGACCTCCGCATCGAGCGCGATCGCCGGCTTTTTGAACTTGAAATAGGCGAGCAGCAGCAGCGACGTCCAGCCCAACCCGAGCAGGAGGCGATTGCCGCCCGTCATGTTCGCAACGGCGTAGGCGGCCTGCGGGGGATCGTGGGCGGCATTCCACGCAAACGTCGCATCTACGGCGTACTCGGGGAGTACGGCGACCAAGGCGAGAACGCTGACGGCGAGCGCCTTGGGAACATCCACCTCCGCAACTTCACAGGCCCACGAGAGCAAAAACGCTGACGCGAGGATGGCGAAACCCGTCATCACCGCAGTGACGACGTGGCCGAAACTCTCGTGCCCACGCATCGACCCGAGCCACGGGACGGTCGTGGCCACGGCAAGCCCGTATGGCAACCAACGAATCATCGGGCGCTCCCGGCCAGCGCAAGCACGCCGCCCCGACCGCCCTCATGCCCGCGCGCGGTGTAGCGCACGATCACGACGGCGTGTGATCCCGAAAGGTAGAGAGAATCGGCATTGTAGCCATGAGCACACGCGGCAGCCGGCGCGGCGACGGGCCACAATTTCCCGTCCACCGTGACCATCGGCGTCTCCGGCCGTGCAAACTCCAAGCACTCTTCCGGCATCGGCGCGAATGGCAGCGCCGACACGGCCACGACAACGGTACGCGAGGAGCAGCCTCCGCTCACGACGCACTCCCCCCGCTCACACGGTATTGCAAGGGCAGACTTGGCGACATCGATATCCGCAAGCCCCTTCGCGGCGCGCGCGGCGGCCCACGCGGACGCGTCCGCCGCGGCCTGATCCTGCGAATCCGGCGCGGACGTCCACGACCCGAGAGTCAAGCCAGAGCGCGTGTCCATTTCCGTAAGTTCAACCATGGGCAAGCCGGAGCCCTCTCCCGTCGAGCGCGACTGCACGAGCGCGCGACCGCCGTCGGGCGAAAAGGCAACGGTGACATCAGGGCCGGGGCTGGAGCCGACGGCGAGCGATAACGAAAGGAGGTACAGCATGCCGCCGCGAGCTAACCCGATCCCGTTCAGGTGCCGCTACCCGCGTGCTACGTGGGCAGATGCTCGCCCTCCTTCCGATCCTCGCAGCAATGGGGGCAGCCATGGCGGCACAGCCGGCAGTGGATACGCCGCCGGAAAGCGCGCCCGTTCCGGCTTCGGCGCTCGCACGCGCGGCCCCGAAGCCGTCCCACCTCCGACTATGGATTGTGCCCGGGGTCGTCGGCGCAATCGGGCCGGAGAAGGCCAATAGCGTGGGTGGCGGCGTGATGGGGGGGCTCGGACTCTCCCTCGGCCCGCACCCGGAGCGTGCGGTCGGCTTTGAGGCCAAGATCCGTGAGCTGTACGTAACGGAGGACCTCCGAAACCTCGGCAACGTCAGCGTTTGTTTCCGCTACCCCGCCGGAAACGGTGCGCACATCGGCCTCGGCTTCGCGCACAACCACGAAATCGGTTGGGAGGACTACAAGGCCGACATCGGCGGCTCCATCGCCGGGGTCAGCGCCAATATCAACCATCGTACCGGGTTTGAGATCCTCGCCGGATACGACTTCGGTCCAACGGCGCCGGCCGACGCCGAAATCGGCAATCGGTTTCGAATGAGCGCCCAGGTGAGCGCGGTCGTGCTGCCGGGTACAGCGGGCCCGGTGGTGTACATGATGCTCGAAACCGGCGTGCGCTTCGGGATCACCAAGCCGGCAACGGCGCTCTGATTCGGCGTTGACGCGATCGCACCGCGCATCGCGCGCCGCGCGGTAGAAACCTCGGCCCGCGTCGGGTATGGTGCGCCGCATGACGCTCTTCGCCCTCACCGCTCTCCTTGCCTGTACGCCATCCACCCTCGTCGATGACGGCACGGACGCCGGGAAGGACACCAACCCCGGCGATACCGCCGCCGATGATTCTGCCGGCACCGGCCTTGAAATCGGCGTATACGGCGGCGCGGCGCTGTTCATCAACGAAGTCATGCCCGACATCGTCAAGAACGAGGACGATCCTTCGGCCAGCGGAGATTGGCTGGAGATCTACAACCCTGGCGGCTCGGCGGTGTCGCTCGATGGCTACTATCTCGACCGCAACAAGCTCGGCCTGGGCGCGGCGTGGGCCTTCCCAGCGGGGGAGAGCGTGGCGGCAAACGCCTGGTACCTGGTCGGTCTGGACTCCTTCCCAAGCGACACCGACATCGATGTCGTGACCGATTTCCACTCCAGCTGGAAGGCGGATCTACTCTGGTTGTACGTGCTCAACGCCGACGGCACGGCCGGCGTGGCCGACCGCGCGGAATGGACACAGCCCGTCATCGCCCCGGAGAGCCTCGCGCGCTCCCCGGACGGCGGTGAGTTTGCGCACACGACGCACCCTACGCCCGGCGCCGCAAACCAGTAATCAGGGCGAGAAAGCCGGGAAGTAGAAGGCTGAAACCGGCGCCGCGCGATGCCATTGTCGCGACGTTGCATCCACACGCCGCGGGAGTCCTGGCAGCGCTTGCCGACGTGTCCGTCGTCACCGTCAGCGTGAACGATGCCGTTTCGAGCGCGTCGTCCGCGTCCATCGATGGGGCACCGAGGTTGAGCACGCCGATGGTCGCTCCGCCATCCTCCGCCGGCGTCCACGCGGCGTCCCCGCTTGCGACGTCCGCCCCTGTCCACAGGGCCGATTCCGCTCCTTGAACGGCAAGGATGGCCCATTCCACCGCATCATCCCCGGCAACAGTCAGGCGCACCGTGGCGCCCGCGTGGGCGTCCATATCCCAAAGCGACATGCCCAGCGGAAAGGGCGGCATGGTCGGCGAGACAGAATCCTCGGCGTCCAACATCCCCTCTCGCCAAGCGTACGCTTCCGACCCTGCAAACGCGACGTACTCGGGACCGGCGTCCGTGCCCATGCGCATACGTTCCGCCTCAAACGCCGGCAGATCGCCTTTCCACGCGCCCGCACTCCGCCCGCCGCCGGCCACCACATCCCAGGCGTCGAGCACGTCGGGTTCGTTTTCCGCACCCTCCTGGGCAAGCGCCGACCAAAGTGCAGGTCCGACCGAGCCGGTGCCGTCACCGTGCTGCGCATCCAGCCAGAGCAGCCACGCACACGCACCGTACTCGTACCAGGAATTCGCGAAACCGTAGGCGTCGTCGAGAAAATAGCCATCCTGCAACACGGCGCTCGCCCAGGGGGCTGCCTGATAATCGGCAACCGGCCACGCATCGAGGGGGGCGGCCGCGTCTGTCCAACGCTCCGCCGCCATTGCCGTGCCCTCCCAGGTTGAAAGAGAGGGTTCCGTAAAATCCGTCGCGTATTGCGTGACGTGTTGGAACTCGTGGTGGACGTATTGGCGGAAGACCGCCGCGTCCGTTCCGGGATCGATGACCATGTAGGCCGTGGCGCCATTTCGCCCATCTCCCGGCGTGACATCGACGCAAGGCGCCCACTGCTCGCCGTCGCAGATCACGTAGGCGCCGCCGGGCCCTCCTGTGCCCTCACTCGAGAGGTAGACGTCGAGCCCCGCGCTCCCTCCGAGGGCCCCGTCTGGAATCGGCGCCGCGAAGCCCAGTTCATCGACCTGCACCGCCCACGCTTCCTCCACCCAGCCGAGCACGTTCAAGCAGGCGTCGCGATCCGCCTCGCTCGCGTAATGGCAGTACGTGCCCCGTACGGGATCGTTCACCGTGCCGACCGCGAGCGGACGCGCGACTGCCGGCGCCGCAGCAAGCGAAAGCGCGAGGATCATCTAGAAGTAGGCGGAAACGTCTCGGCTGACGCGTTCTGCAGAGTACGCCCCGGCGACATCGAGGTAGCCGGCAATGCTATCGGCAAAGTCGCCTTCGATCTCGCCGTCTTCGGTAAGGTTGGCCTCCGTCTCCATGCCATATTCGTAGATTTGCAGGTCTACGGCCGCATCTCCACTCACATCCCCGTCGTCGTTCTCCATGTCGAACACGTAGGCCGTGTCGAGTTCGTAGCCAAGGAGCGAGATCAGGCAGCCGGCGTCACCGGTCACCGCCTCCCCGTATTGATCCACAATCAGCGTGAGCGCACCGGCGCAGCCAACTTCGTAGGCGGTACCATTGTAATCTATCGCAACATCCACCTGAAGCGTGCCGACGTAGACGCCGGTGTACGCGCTCTGTACGAGCACGCCGCCGATGGTGTATTGCAGCCGGTTTCCATTGGGAAGCACCGCCGTTGCGGTCAGGGCGTGGGTACCGACATCGAGACTATCGTCGTCGAACGCCGCGCCGTTCGGTGTCCAAGCGCCATCGGCGTCACTGACCCAGGCAATGTCGCTGAAGTCGGTCGCATTTCCGTCGACATCGTAGACCGTAGCCTTGAACGGCGACGATTCCTCGTACGGCAGGAAGGCGCCGCTGATCGGCTCTTCGACCTGAAGCGTTGCACCGTCCCACATGGACGTGTCCGCTTCCGTATCGGCAGTGTCACCGGAAGCGCCGTCCGAACCAGAGGTTTCCGAGCCCGGCTCTTTGATGACGGAGTAGTCGGAGCACGCGACGGCGAGGGAGAGGAGGAGCATGTGAGCCTCGGATGCGCGGCAACGTAGCACAAGGACCGCCGATCCGGCGCGCCCGGCCTTGTCGGTAAAACGTCAAGGCGGAATCGGTTATCAACGCCTTCATGACGACGATGATCGAGGTGTCGGATCTGGCGAAGCGGTACGGGACGTTTGACGCTCTCTCGGGAATTTCCTTTTCCGTTCAGAGTGGCGAAATCGTGGGCTTTCTCGGGCCAAACGGTGCCGGAAAGACGACGACGATGAAAATTCTCACGGGCTTCACCTCCCCGACTGGAGGTACCGCGAAGGTGGCCGGCTTCGACGTTGTCAGCCAGTCACTCGAGGTGCGGTCGCGAATTGGCTACCTGCCGGAGTCTGCGCCGACCTACGCCGAAATGCGCGTGACCGACTACCTCGATTTCGTTGCGCAGGTGCGCGGTTTGGCGGTGGCCGAACGCGCTACCGCCATCCGCCGCGCGGCGGAAGAATGCGACATCGTCGATCGGCTTCATCAGGTCATCGGCACACTTTCCAAGGGCTACCGGCAACGCGTCGGCTTGGCACAGGCGCTCTTGCATCAGCCGCCGATCCTGATCCTCGACGAGCCGACCAGCGGCCTCGATCCCAACCAGATCCTGGCGATTCGGAATCTCATCCGTCGTATCGGGCAGTCGCGCACCGTGATCCTGTCGACGCACATCCTTCAGGAGGTAGAGGCGACGTGCGACCGCGTGCTGATCCTGAATCGCGGCCGGATCGTGGCCGACGCGACCACCGCGGACATTCGGAGCGCGCGGCAGGGTGGAAACCTCGTCAAGGTGACCTTTGCGGCGGATACCGTTCGTTTGACGGGCGCGGCGATCGCGGCGGATTTGGCGGGCATGACGGGGGTCGTGCGCGCGCGTGAGCAGGCGTCGGACGAGGCGGGGCTCCTCCCGTTTGAGATTCTTGCGGACCGTGACGTTCGCCCCGATCTCTTTCAGTTCGCGGTGAATCGCGGCCTGAAACTCTACGAACTGCATCGAGAAAAATCGACGTTGGAGGAAGTTTTTCGCCGTCTCACCGTCACGGATCCTGCGGACGCACGCGCTGACGAGGCGGAAGGGCCCTCTTCAGAGCCAAGCAAAGACGACGACGGAACCCACAAAGAGAAGGAACAACGCAGTGACAGTGACGGCGGCAACGACGGCAACGGGCAACCCGCGTAACAAAACCTGCGCCTTTTTTACATCGTGCTTGTCAATCGCCATGCGTGAGCGGTCCGCTTTTTTTGCGGCAGGCTCCGCCTTCGGCGCCGTTCCTTTCCAGCCCTGAAGGCGGCGGGTTCCGGAGGCCATCGGCGGCTCGATTCCGAGCAACTGAAAGACCGCCAGAAAGTCGGGCCACGTGTAGATCGGCTGCCACGCACCGTCCGCGAGCTCCGGCGCACGGATGCGCGACCCCACAGGGACACGCAAGCAGTAGATGAACTCGCGAATTTCGATGCGGGAGAGATTTTCTCGCTTGGTCCCGTCCGGGAAGGCGAGATCGAAGTGCGTTGGCGTGCGGAACATCACCGGCACGACGAAGCTCGTCATGCATGCCGGGCACAACAGCGAAGCGCCCTGCTCGCCGTCCTGCTTGTTGCCGCACTCTGGGCAAACTGCCGTCATGCTCGGGCCGTCATGCGGAGAACGTAGCGTTATGGGTGGGCGATGTCGCGCCTCGTCATCGGCACCGCGGGCCATGTCGACCATGGCAAAACGTCCCTGGTGCGCGCCCTGACGGGCATCGACCTCGATCGCACACCCGAAGAGAAAGCGCGCGGAATCACGATCACGCTGGGCTTCACGCCGCTGTCGTTGCCGAGCGGGCGGATCGCCGGGCTTGTTGACGTTCCCGGCCACGAGCGGCTCGTCCGCACGATGGTGGCCGGGGCGTCCGGGATGGACGCCGTCATGTTGTGCGTCAGCGCGGTCGAGGGCGTGATGCCGCAGACGCGAGAACACCTTGCCATCCTCGGGCTTCTCGGCGTACGCGCCGGTATTGTCGTCCTGACGATGGCGGATCTCGTCGATGCGGAACTGCTCGAACTGGCAACGGAGGACGTGCGCGATCAGGTCGCCGGCACCTTTCTGGCCGGGGCGCCGATCGTCGCAACATCGGTTGTGACTGGACAGGGCTTGGACCTTGTCCGTGCCGCACTCGACGCCATCATCGCGCCGGCTCGCGATCTGCTGGCGCCGTTCCGCATGCCGGTCGATCGTGCGTTCGCCCGACGCGGTTTTGGAACCGTCGTAACCGGCACGGTGTGGGGAGGACGCATCGCCGACGGCGCCGAGGTTGAGATTCTCCCCGGCGGACGCCGCGCACGCCTCCGCGGCATTCAGATCCACGGGGAGGGCGTGACGGAGGCCACCGCCGGTGCGCGGACGGCGCTGAATTTGTCCGGCGTTGACCTCGAATCCGTGAGCCGCGGCGTGTGGATCGCGGCGGCCGGCTCGGTACCCGAGGCACTCGTACTGGACGTGCGGTACCACCACCTGCCGGACGCAGAACCGATGGAGGAAGAAACGCGCGCGGTGGTCATGTTGGGCACGCGGGAGATCGCGGCGCGGCTCATTCCGCTCGCGGGCGTCGTGTCGCCGGGTAGCGCGTCATTCGTTCAGATCCGGGCTACCGAGCCGCTTCCGTGCCTGCCCGGTGACCGCTTTGTGGTCCGTCGTGAGAGCCCGGCGGCCACGCTCGGCGGCGGCGTGATTCTCGACCCCTGGGCCGTCGTTGCGCGGCGCGCGCGCGTCGATCACGTGGTCGGAGAACTCACTCGTTTGGAGGCCGGGGAACGTGAGGTTCTGCTCGAACGATGCGGCGCCGCCGGCTGCACGGAGTCCGAGGCGCGCGCGCGCGGACTCTCGGGCGTCCGCCTGGGAGATCGCGTGATTGGGACGGAGACGGTGGACGCCCTGCGCGGCGTATTGGCGGAGACGCTCGGGCGCTTCCACGCCGAGAACCCGCTCGCCCCCGGGGCGAATCGGAAGGCGCTGCACGTGGGCGCGCTGCGCGGTCTCGATGAGCGCGCGTTCCTTTCCCTGCTGGAAGGGGAGGTTGCGGCGGGTCGGGTGGCGCTCGACGGGGGGAGAGTGCGCGCCCCAACGTTTGCAGTCACGTTGACAGCATCGCAAGCTGAATGGTGTTCGACGGTCGCGATTACGCTGGCAACGGCTGCATGGGAGGGACTCGCGGAGTTGCCCGAACATCCCGACCGCGACGCGCTGGCGTTCTTGCTCCGCGATCGAGCGGAGGCGCACGCCATCGTGGGCCGTTGGTATGGCGCGGGCGCGCTGGACCGCCTGATCGCGGCGGTTCAGGCGTATTTCACCCGGGCCGAAACGCTCGACCCCGCGGCATTCAAGGAAATCTCCGGCCTGTCGCGAAAAACCGCCATTCCGCTCTTGGAATGGCTGGATGCACGGGGGGTGACCCGTCGAGTTGGAGACGTGCGCGTCCGAGGGTAGCCCCGACACCACAAAGAAGGCTTACACCGAACTTCTTCCCGTCTTCGCCCGGTAAACCAGCGCGGCACAGAACACCGCCGCCATGGCCGCCGATCCAAACAACAGCAGGAAAATGGGCCCGAGATCGCCGTCTTTGCTGTCGTACATCTTGCCGATCACCAATTCCTGCACGACAGGCCCGAGAGATCCAAGTCCAGAAATCAATCCGCTGGCCAATACCGCCGCCCGGCGGCTCCCAATATCCATCGCCCCAGCGCCAGTCATAAGTGCATCCGGGCCATACAGCGTGAAGCCAACCAAGCCGAGGCACAGTGCAAATACGGTCACGCTGCTGCTCCCCACGAGGTACAGCAACCCGCAGGACGCCGTCATCGCAAGCACCATGATCAGCGAAATTCCCGCTCGTTTGCTGCGGAAGAACCGATCCGACAACCAACCGGTTACGATGACGCCGGGAATCCCGCAGAGGTCAAACATGGTCGAGTAGTAGCCGGCGTCATCGCCCTTCAGTCCGTAGTTTCGTTCAAGGAAAAAAGGCACCCACGACCAGATGGCGTAACGAATGAGCTTCGCGAAGAAGTAAAATCCGCCAACCAGAAGAATGTTGGTGATCGCTGCGCGATTCAAACTCGCGAGGGCGCTGGGTGCCTCGGCTCCGTCCGACGGCGCCTCCGCCGGATCCTCCAGGGCCACGAGTCCGGCATCCTCTGGTGAGTTTCGTTGGTTGAAGACGAAGAATAGTATGACCGCAACCAGCACCACGGCGCCGCTGTAGAACGCACCGCGCCACCCCCACTTGCCGAGGGCCCAGGACGCAAACCACGTCGCCGTCAAGGCCCCGATCGTGAAGTTCGTGGCCCAGATACCCATGATCTTGCCGCGTTCCGCCTTGCGAAACCACGCAGCCATCGTCCCGACGTTGCCCGACCACCCCGTTGCCTGGGCGATTCCGTTCGCGGCCATCAGTCCTATCAAAAGTGGCGCCGACAGGGTCAGGCCGAAACACAGCGAAACCAGCACCGAAAGTGTCATGCCCAGAAGAAGGTTCACGCGCGGCCCCACGCGCGTACCCAAGCCGCTGGCGAGAAACTGACCGATGGCGTACGCGATCAGGTAGGCAGCGCCTATGTTTCCGAGGGTCGTCGCGTCGAAGCCTGCCTCCTGTCCCATCGCGCTTTTGGCAATCGAAAAGGGCTTCCGGCAGTAGTAGAACCCGACGTAGGACAGCCAGGTGGCCGCAAAAACACGAAAGCGCCAGATTCGCATGGCGTGGGGCATCGGGGCAGCGTCGGCGAACATCCGCGCAGCGTATCAGTCCCGCTCCAACTCCACGTCACAGTCCCCCCACCTGGCCTCAATCGCATCCCCGCCATCCCATTCCACACGTCGCGGATCGTCGCATCCGACGTCCTGCTCGACGCCCGCAAGTTCGTACACGCAGTTGTCCAGATCGACGTCGAGATCCGTAGCTGGATCGTCATGTTTGACTTCGATATCAAACGTCTGAGTGCAGTCACCGCCGGCGCCATCGGTGCAGTCGAGTTCGCCATCGCCTTCATACCCGTCTGCCGTAGCTTCCAGCGAAAGTTCCAGCTTCATCGAGTAGTTTTCACATTCAATATCCCCCGACCAGTCTCCGACGAGCGGACGGCAGGCAACGACAACGAACAGCAGGAACATGGAAACTCCGCGAAACGAGCTAACGCGCCTCCTCTCCGATCACCGCCATCGCGCGGACCAACTCCGCCGCATCCAGTTGCGCGAATCCCAGGCGCAGGTGGGGGTCGGCGCGGCCATCAAACGTGTGCTGGCTCCCGATGCGGAAATGAACACCCCGAGCGGCAGATCGCGTCTGCAGAAGCGAAGGATCGACCGGAGAAGATACCCAGAGGGCCAGTCCTCCGTCGGGTGCGGCAGTGGGAACACCAAGCTCCACACTCACCCGTTCCGCAAGCAGCGCGCCCCGCGCAGAATAAACCCTGTGCATGCGCGCGATGTGCCGGTCAATCTCCCCATCGGCAAGCAATTCTGCTACCGCGCGCTCCGTCACCTGATCGCCCTGCCGATCAAGGCCGGCGCGGAGCCGGGCGGCCCGCTGAAGCACTTCAGGCGGCGCCACCAGAAAACCGATCCGCAGCCCGGGAGCCAGCGCCTTGGACAACGTGCCGATGTACACGACAACCCCGTGCTGATCGGCGTGGGCCAGCGGGAGGCGTGGCTTCCCCGCAAAGTGGAATTCATGATCGTAGTCGTCCTCGATAACGACGAACCGCCGCTCGGCTGCGAGCGCCAGCAGACGTTGTCTGCGGTATGCCGAGAGCCCGACCATCGTCGGATATTGGTGGTGCGGCGTGACATAAACGCCTTGCACGTCCAAAGCGGCGAGCGCGGCAACGTCCATCCCCTCCGCATCGACGGCAACGGGCACCGGCGTCACGCCGGCGAGTCGTAAGGCGGTCCATGCTGGGGCATACCCGAGCGCCTCGACCGCAACACGATCTCCGGGGCGCAGACACGACAGTGCGGCGAGGTGAAGGGCCTGCTGCGAGCCGCGCGTGACGAGCAGCCCGTCCTCGTCGACGGCCAACGCTCGCCTTTCGCGTAGCCACCGCCCAAGCGCCGCGCGAAGCGTACGATGTCCGCGGGGATCTCCGTAGTCCACCAACGAGCGGCCAGAGCCGCGGAGGGCGCGCCGCCACGCCCGCCCCAGCGCCGCCAACGGGAGCAAGCGCAGGTCCGGGTGCCCGCCGTGGAGGTTCAGCGTGCCGGGAACGTCGACGTCAGGGAGTTCCGGCAGCCAACGCTCCGGAAGGGGGTACCCGACGGAAGGCGAAACGGCGGCGGCGGCCGTCGGCAAGAAAAGGACCGCCGCCACCCGCATTCCGCCACGTGGCACGGAGATCAGCCAGCCCTCTCCACACAATTCGCGGTAGGCGGCGGCAACCGTGTTGCGATGCACGCCGAGACGAAGTGCGAGCGGGCGTGCCCCGGGCAGGCGGTCACCCGCGCCAAGCCGACCGGCCCGCACGTCTCCGGCCACCGCCTGCGCGATGCGCGTGTAAAGGGCGGTAGGCCCTTCGGCGATGGTCGGCGTCCACTCCACTGGCACATGCACTATCTTCATTCTGTCCATCGTGCATAGGCCAGATGGCAAGTAGAGCGGGGGCGGGGGTCGAGATGCGTCGTTCCGAACGTTCGTTTGATTCCGGGCTGGCTCGTGATCTGTTTCGCGCCGCACCCGTCGTGCATCTTGCGTCAACCGATGCCGACGGCACGCCTGTACTGCGGGCGTTGAATGTGGTGGTCGTCGAAAACGGCGAGGACTGGATTCTCGCCTACCACGGTGCACCTGCGGGCGAAAAGGTCGGCTGTACGGGGCGGCCGGCAGTGTTGTGCTGCGAGGAGATCGTCGCAAGCATTCCAAGCTGGTTCACCACGCGTGAGCGCGCCTGCCCCGCGACAACCTGGTATCGCTCCGCGCAGGCGCACGGCATCCTGGAAGAAGTCGAGGACCCGGTCGTACGCGCAGCGGTGTTGTCGACCCTGATGGCGCGGTTCCAGCCGGAAGGTCGTCACCGGCCGATTTCCGCGGAAGAACCCATGTACGCGGCGGCGATTCGCGGCCTGTCGATCGTCCAGCTCGTACCGACTCGCGTCAGTGCGAAGGTTTCGGTTGGGCAGGACAAGCCCGTCGCGTTCCGTCATGCGGCGATGCGCGGCCTGTGGGAGCGAGGGGCGCCGGGCGATCTTCCCGCCTTGCGGCTGGCGTTATCGCTCGCGCCCGAGCCGTGGCCGGCCGAGTGGCAGCGAGGGGAGGTGCGCCTGCATCCTCACCTTGGTGCAGGAGAGATTCCGGAGGCCGTCGCCTTGATACGCGCGGCGGAGTGGAACGCCGCGCTCTCCGATGACCAGATTGGTGCTGCGTTTTTGGGTTCGGCGGCTTGGGTCGGCGCATTCGTGGAAGGCGCCTTGGTCGGAACCGCACGCGCGGTGTCCGACGGCGCGAAGTTCGCGTACGTCGCAGATGTACTCGTGCGCGAGGAATGGCGGGGCAAACGCGTTGGCGACGCGTTGATGCGACTCCTGCTGGAACATCCGGCGGTGCGGCGGTGCCGCCGGGTCGTGCTGCGAACGCGGTTGGCGCACGGGTTTTACGAGAGGTTGGGATTCGCGACCTTCGCGATGGAGGGAGTGCGTCCGTGGATGGCGCTGGAACGAGCGGGCGAGCGCACCTCCGCGCCGGCGTCCAATCGGCAATAGAGTGGCAGCGAGGTAATTTCGATGCCCATGCTGCCCCGTCGCGCTCTCGCCCTCGGCCGCGCCCTGATCCTGCCCCTGATCGCCGGATGTGAAGCGATTACAGCCGTTTCGCCGTGCACGGACGCGACCTGGTACGCCGATGACGACGGTGATGGCTACGGCAACGACGCCACGACGACGAAACAGTGCTTCAGTCCGGACGGTTTCGCGTCGGAGGGGGGGGATTGTGACGACGCGAACGCCAGCGTGCACCCGAACGCGGCCGACGGCTGTGACGTCATCGACAACGATTGTGACGGGGAGACGGACGAAAATCCGGATATCACCTGGTACATCGATGCCGATGCCGACGGGTTCGGCAACGCGCCCGTCGTGGTGTGCACGGCGCCCGCAGGCTCCGCGGAGGTCGACGGTGACTGCGACGACTCCGACGCCAGCGTCTACCCTGGCGCCACCGAACTGTGTGACACCGCCGATAACGACTGTGACGGGGAGACCGATGAAGCCGACGCGGCCGACGCCCCCGAGTGGTACATCGATGCCGACGATGACGGCGTCGGTGACGACGCGAGCCCCCTCGTCGCGTGCGATCAGCCCGACGACGCCGTGGCAATCCCCGGAGATTGCGACGACACCGATGCGAGTGTCGGCGCCGCCCACGACTGGTACTCGGATGTCGATGGGGATGGGTACGGCGATGCCATCGTCGCGACCTACATATGCTCGGGGCCGGCCGACAGCGTAGGGTCCGGAGGCGATTGCAACGAGGCCGATGCCAGCATAAACCCCGGCTCCGACGAAGTCTGCGACGACGCGGACAACGATTGCTCTGGCGCCATCGACGACAGCCCGGTCGACGGTTTCGAGGCTTGGTTGGACGCCGATGGTGACGCCTACGGCGACCCAGGATCGCACACCTACGTGTGCTCAGGCACCGATGGGTACGTCGCGAACGGCTCCGACTGCGACGATGCCCACGCCGAAGCCCACCCTGGCGGAACCGAGATCTGCGACACGTTTGACAACGACTGTGACGGCACGGCGGATTGGGGCGTGCGCGTCGGCACCGACTATGTGACCATTCAGGAAGCCATCGATGCCGCGGGCGATGGCGAAACGGTCTGCATTCCCGCCGGCACCTACTACGAGAACCTCTCTTGGTCCTCGGATGTATCGCTTGACGGCGCGGGCGATCACGTGACGATCATCGACGGCGGAGGCGCCGGTTCCGTCCTCACGATCACCGGCGGCGAGGCTTCCGTCCAGCACCTGACGATTCAAGGCGGCGACGCCGCGCAGGGCGCGGGGATTTACGCCTACGATGCCACGCTGGAAGTCCGGTACGTCGGCATCTATACCAACGGATGCTCCGACGCGACGTGTGAGGGAACGGGCGTGTACGTCCACGGCGGCGATGTCGTGCTCTTTGACACGATCCCCTCCTCGAACCAGCAATCGGGAACAATGCTCAATCGTGGCGCCGGCGTGTACGTCGAAGATGCGACGATCTGGCTTCAGGGATTCGTCGCGAATGGCAATGTGCAGGACACCGCGCCCACCTCGGAGGGAACCGGCATTTACATCACCGGAAGTGACGCGCAGATCTACTCCTGCGACAGCGATAACAACGTGCTCACCACCGCTGGCGTCGTGCAAGAAGCGCGCGGCGCAGGCCTCTACATTGCCGATTCCTCGCTCACCGTGGCCGACCTGTACATGGGCGACGATACGGTGACCGTGGATGGAACGACGAACACCGTCGAGGGCGGCGTCCTGTTCGCGTCCAACAGCGATATCGAAGGTTCGTCCGTTAACGTCACGCAGGCCTCGGTCACCTCAGACGGGGGCACGACGATGATCTGGGGCGCCGGCGCCGCACTTTTGGGCGGCACGTACACCGTGGAGGACGGAACTCTTTGGCGCATCCTCACCTCGGCGCCGAGCGGATACGCAACCCTACGCGGCGGCGGCGTCTACGCCTCCGACGGGGCGTCGCTCGACCTGACCCGCGCGCTCATCGACGACAACGAGGGTGCCGTGGACGAAGCGTACGGCGGCGGCGTGTATCTCGCCTCGAACACCTGGCTGCTCGCGACGAGTTGCAACATCTCGGCGAACGTAATCGGCAAGTCGGGCGCGCTGGCGGATGGCGCCGGCATCTGGGCGGCCGGAGACGTGACCCTCACGAACGTGACGATGGCGCACAATCAGGGCGAGGGTCGCTACGTATCCGGCGGCGCGTTCTACCTTGAGGGAGGCTCGGTCACAGGGAGAAACATCATCCTCTCAGAGAACGACGCCGCCGGTACGATTGAGGGGGAGGGTGACTTCGCGGCTTGCGACGGTGCCGGCAGCCTTACGTTCACCTATAGCGACCTCTGGAGCGGGGAGAGCACCTACGGGGACTGCGGCGGCAGCCACGACTTCACCACTGGCACGAATATGATGGTGGAGCCTGGATTTTCAGATACGACTGCGCCGGACCCCGGTGATTGGGATCTCAGGCTCGCGGTCGGGTCTGCGCTGATCGACGCGGGCGATCCCTCGCTGGTGGACGCAGATGGGAGTCGGTCGGATGTTGGGGGGTATGGCGGGCCGAACGGATCATGGCCGTGATATCCGTCGGCGCGGCAGATGATCTCCAGTCCACCCGGTGAAAGCTCGACTTTCTCCAGAACGCGGCTGAGCGCCTGCCGCCGCTCGTCGAGCGGCTGACTCGTCCAAGCCTCGCGCACGGCAGCGCGGAACTCGTCGGCATCGATCACCTCCGCCTCGGGGGTGTCGGTCTGCTGCGGAAGCGCGGCCAGTTGGAGCCGCGCCGTCTCACGCTGGGCGATGAGCGGTGCGGTGATGGCCTTGGCATCGCTCTCGTCG
>CAMAWH010000040.1 GCA_945861635.1 Klebsiella pneumoniae
CGGACACCTCCGGAAACCAACGGTAGAAACTGAGGAAGGGGAGATGTGACCCTCGAACATCGCCCGGTCGGTGTCCACCTGCCGCCGGCCCCCGAATCGTCGCCACGCACCGGCGCAGAATGGCGTCAGGAGAGCATGCTTTCGCGCCCCTGCTCGCCGAGTCGCCCCTGCGTTGGTTTCGCGCGCCCGGTCTTGGCGCGTTGGCGGCGCCATCTCGCGGACCGCCAACGCCGGCCCCGTCCGTGTGACGACGCCCCCGCGGACGCGCACCGACTGGCAAAAACACATCGTAGAACCTACACGACGTCGAAAACGTCGGCGGATGCCGGCCGGTACGTGGGCGGCGGAATGTTAGCGCCTATGCACCCTACCCCCCCGATGCGTACGCCCCCCCGACCTCCGGCTCAAAGCTCGACCCATTCCACGCCCAACGCTCGACGTCACGCAACTCCCCGGAGTCCACTGTGTACACATTGAAGTGCGCAGTACGCCCCTGCTCAGGCAGAAATGCATACCCGCCCGCCCCCGGATTCAGGGAAACCGCCGACCCGACGGACGTGCGATATCCATGGTGCTCATGTCCATGCAACACGACGCCGACGCGAGGATGTCGCGCCAGAACCGCTTCGATCTCCGCAGCGTTGCTGCACGCCCGCGTCCACGGACCGTACGGAGCCCCGCGGCGATCACGAATTGGATAGTGCACCATCAGCCACACCGGGCCCGCGCCACTTCCAAGTCGTTCATCCAACTTCGACAACTGTTCCGCATCAATCCGCCCACGCGACGCCCAGTCCGGATGACAGACATCGATGGCAACCACGTCCATGTCACCGTGCCGCCAAACCGCTGGCCACGCCTCCGTAACCGCAGAAAACTTCCCGAAATGGCGGGCGAACCGGCCGACACTCTCCCCCGTGTACACATCGTGGTTCCCTGGGATCACGCGAAACGGGAAGCGCGTCGTAAGCGGTGCCAACACTTCCCGCGCCAGCACGAATTCGGCCTCCGTCGCCACAGCGGTCAAATCACCCGTGCAAAGAACGACATCGGGCGCCAGCTCGCCGACCCTGGTCACTAGACCACGAGCCGCCGCACCGGAAAAATGCGACGCTCGCCCCAACACATGCAGATTCACCTCTCCCAATGCGCGTTTGTTGAAGCATTCGAACACGCTCGGCACGCTTTCCACGTGGATGTCGGTGACGTGCGCGATTCGCATCCCCGCCCCCTATCCGCCGGGATAGATGCGCGCCGATGGACGACCCTCGCCGACTGCTCGAAACCGCCGCCGAAGAGCGCACGGCGTGTGAGGTGTTGCCGCGGCAGGGCGTCTGGGCGCGCGGTACGGTCATCCGGGTGGAACGCGGCGGGCTGGTCCTCCTCATGGCAGACAACGCGCCGGCCGCAGGCGCGGATGTGCGCTGTTGGATCACGGTGGCCGGGCAACCATGGACGTTTGAAGCTAGTGTGTTGCGCGCGGGGGTGCCGGTGCCGGACCGCTCGCAACTTGGGATACTTCTGGGGTTTGTCGATGGGTTTCGCAAGGCGGATCGTGTGAGCGGCGCGCTTCGCCTCGAAGCGCTGCCAGCCACGGGCGGCCCGGTTTCCCTGGTGGAAGGTGCGGTTCGTATCGTCGATCTCCATCCGCAAGAATGGACCGTCTCGGCCCCCAATGAGTTTCGACTCGTGTTCGCGCACGGGGGCACGATTCGCCTCCGCCTTGGGCTGCCCGACCGTGCCCCGATGGAAGTCGATGCGCGCGTCAGCACGCTGTCCCGTGGCGATGGCCACCTGCTTTACGGCCTCTCCATCGAGTCCGTGGAAGACGGTGAACGATATCGGGAAATTGTCGTCGGAATGCGGGAAGTTCTGGGCCTGTAGGCAGCGGTACACGGGGCGGGATGCCGCGCGGCCCTACCCGACGCGCGCCAGCCCGACGCCGCCCAACATGAACTCCGGCAATAGCGTCGTAACCAACGTTGCCGCCGCGGCCACATCGGATGCATCGACGATCAGGCCACTATCCGCGCCGTCCATCAACACCAGCCACCGCTCCATCGGACGCGGCCCCGCCAGGACTGGCGGCTCCGCCACGACCGGCGGTCCTGCAACGACCGGCGGCGCCGCCACCGGCACCGCCATGGGGCGCACCGCCGGCCGCTGAGGCGGCAACACATCCTGCGTGGCCGCCGGCCTCACCGGCAGTGCAACGTCTGGCTTCGTCGGCGCCACCACGCGCCACGCCGGCGCATCCGACCGCACGCGCGCCGGCCTGTCCTCCGACTCTATCGGGGGCAGGCGCGGCAGGTCGGCACGCACGATCCGTTGGCGCCCGTCACGCTGGTGGCGCGGCGCCTCCAGCAGCGCGTTGATTTCCGACTTGCGATCATCCCAAAAGAATTCGCGCCCGCGCCGCTCACGACTCGGAGGCTCGCCCCCGGTGAAGGCTCCGCTAGGCGCGGGGGACGGAGGGGTCGGCGTGCGAAGCGGCGTCCGCGCTTCCCCAGGAGTGTACGCCGGCTTCAGCAGCGGGCGCCCCATCATCGACGGCGACAAGGAGTCGGATCGCGTAGGCCGCCGGACCACGGTAAGCGCGTCCGCATTGATCCGCTGCCGCTCACGCTTTTCCTTCACCGGGCCCCGAATCCATTCTTCTTCGTCCACCGTGAGTGTCGGCGCAGCGGGCGCCGCCCGCTCGGCTCGCCGCTGCTCAAACGGCGCAATATCCAGACGTCTCCTTTCGCCGGAAACGGCTTCCGGCGTCACCCCTGCACCCCTTGCCACCACCCCATCGGGTTGGCGCCCCAACTGGTCACGATGGGCCTCCAGGTCGGGGAGCCCGCCCCCGTCCAGATCCACGCCATGGGCGCGAACGCCCGTCCGCGCCAACGCCCGGCGTATCCGGCGGGGGTCTGTGGCGTAACGCCGTGCGATCTCCCGGATCGACACGCCTTCGTCGAGCATCTGCACAGCCGCCGACCACCACCGCTCTGCTTCCGCAGGCCCGACCGATACGGCGTGATCCGACATCTCGTTCGTCTCCCACCATGGATCTAACACGCGCACCGGCGCATCGCGATACGCGGCGAGAGCCCCGCATGCTTTCCCTCCTTCTCGCGTTCACACCCGCAACGGCCGATCCGGGCGCGGAGACATCACGAGTGGTTGCCATGCCCACGAGCACCGCGTCGGAGAGGCTGGATCAGCTGCTCGCGGCACATGGGTTGAGCCCGTCCGGCCAATCGGCGCTTACCGCGTTGGCGCCGTCGCTCGACGCCGTAGCAAGGACGCCCGAGGTAGCGGCCGCCATCGCGCTGATCCTTGCCATGCCGCCATCCGAGATTGGCCGCGTGCGGAAAGGGGAATCGGTGATTCGACAGTCCGGAGAGTGGAAGGAAAAGGAAGCGGATGCGGTCGAAGCGCTGGCGGACGCGCTCCACACGGCAGCCGCGGTGGACACCGTGAGCATCCGGACCGATGATGCCGAGTTGGTTCGCGTTGAATTGCTGTCCGGCAAGAAATCGCGCTCCGCACGGCTCGCGTGGCCGCAGGCGTGGACCACTCCCGGCCCCGGACTCGTCGACGCCTCGTTCGAAAACCCGCGGACGCTCGGCATCGCCTGGCGCATCGCGACCAGCGTAAAACAAGGGGCGCCGGCGGTTGCTGGACTGGGCGACGCCAGACTGGATGCCGCCCGGCCGCGCGCGGGTGCAACCAGCCTGCGTATCGACGCACCCCGGAAGGCGAAAACATCCGTCTCCCAGACGATTCAGGTCGATGAGGGCGAACTCGTGAGAATCCTGCTCCAGGTGGCACCGGACGCCGCCGAAGCAGAAGTAATCGCCAACTTCATCGGCCACAAAGGGGTAATCGCGGGACAGATGCAGTTTGTCGAAAAGACGACGGGCTGGCGGGATGTTCTTCTGGAACGCGAAGCGCCCCCGGGCACGACCACGATGGCGTTGATCCTTTCCGTCTCCGGGCCCGGTGCGGCCAACTTTGACGACATTCGTATCTCCGTCGAAGGCGTCGGCGGCGGCACGGCCGTCACCGCCCAGGGCCCGTTGCGCGTTCGCCACGACGGCACCCTCTCCGTGGACATTTCTAACGCCGCGGCAATTACGACGCGCGCACTCACCCTCCTGGGACTGCCTCCCGGAAAACCCGTCACCGTCGACCATGCGGCGTGCCAGGAATTGTCCCGTTGCTCGGTGGACAAGTGGGTTCGCCGTGCGTGGGGCCCGCCGGTCAACGACGCCATCGGCGCCGATGTCATCAGCGCTGCGATCGGCAATCCCTCCCCCTATGCCGACGTGCTGAAAAACGACGGCGCCGTCGCCTTGCGCCAACGGTGGTCGGGGGAACCGTGAGATTTCCTTTCACCCCGCGCCGTGTCGCGGGTCCGAGGGAATGAACAATGTCCATCAGCCAAGCGGAGCTCAGCGAACTCTACATGCGGTACGCACCGATCCTCCACCATCGCGCCCGCAACATCCTCGGCACGGATGAAGATGCGAATGATGCGGTGCAGGAGACGTTTGCTCGGGTGTTGCGGAACCACGAGCACTATCGGCAGGCCGCTTCGCCGCTGACGTGGATGTACCAGATCAATACGAACTGGTGCCTCAACGCGCTGCGAGACCGGAAGGGACACCAGAAAAAGCACACCGATCACCGCGGCGAAATCATGGGAGAGGAGGCGACGCAAGCGGAGGAAGGCGGCGTTGACGTCGCCACCATCCGGGAGTTGCTGGCGGAGAGCAACGACGAGGAGCGCCGGGTAGTAATTCACCTGTTTTTCGATGACATGACGAGAGAGGAAGCCGCGGCAATGGTCGGTATCTCACTGCCTACATTGCGAAAGCGTCTCGATCACTTTCTTGTCCGTGCGCGCAAGCGACTCGGTGTCCCAGTGATGGTTGGCGGCATGGTCGTGTTGTTGTGCTGGTGGGGACAATCATGAAGTTGCGCATCAACGACGGGTCACGTCCGAGCCAACTATCGCTCGGCAGGCATGTCGCCGGTGAGACATCGATGCATGTATCGTTTGAAGAATTACAGTCCTATGTAAATGATATTCATGACACATCTGTAGCGCCCTTCAATCACGACGCACTCCTGGCCCGGGCATTTGCGATGACGGGTGACGGGCTCGGCACGCCCTCGCTCGGATCGGCACCAGCCTGGACGCGCCGACTGGGTTGGATCGCGTCCGCGCTCGCCGTTGCGGCCGCACTCTTTCTCCTCGTCCGGCCTCCTCCTCCTCCGCGCCACGGAAACAATCTCAAGGGCACGACCAACCTTGACTTCTATGTCCTGCGCGATGGTCAGCCCTATCCGGGGGATCCCTCCCTGGCCGTGCGCCCGGGAGATCGCCTCCAGTTCACCTACCGCTCCGGGGATGCAGACCACATGGTGCTGATCGGCGTCGACGGCACCGGACGGTTCGAGCAATTCTATCCCGACGAGGGGTCGGCCGCCGTGGCCGTCGTCCCGGGGGAGCGGCACGTGCTCGAAGGCTCCATCCTGCTGGATGATGCGCCGGGTCCCGAGGTATTCGTGGCCTTTTTCGGGGATGAAACGGAGGTGGACGTCGGCCGCGCCCTTGATCGCGCGGAGCGGGCCTGGAGGGCCGATGGTGCCGACGGACTCGTGGCGCTGGCCGCGGAGGACGCCGACGTTGCCGTGCTTGTCCTGGAGAAGGAGTGATGCTCTTCCTCGCGGGCCTGGCGGAGGCTGGCGTCCAGCGTTTCGCGATTCTCGTGGGCAACAACCAGGGGTTTGTCGCGAACCGAACGCTGTACTTTTCAGAGTTGGACGTCAAGAAGATGGGCAGCGTCCTCGCCACGCTAGGTGACGTCGATCCTCGGCGCACCACAACGCTCCTTGGGCGAACCAAGGCCGACGTTCTTCGGGCCCTCACCGACATCCGCGCGCCCATCGCCAACGCAAAAGCCAGCGGCGATGAGACGATCCTCTATTTCTACTACTCCGGCCACGCCGATGACGCCCAGCTTCAGCTCGGGCGCACCGGGATGCTCTGGAAAGATCTGGAGGGCGAACTCGCTAAAAGTGGCGCTGACGTCCGGGTCGCGTTCATCGACGCGTGCCAATCCGGTACGCTTACCCGAAACAAGGGCGGCACGAAAGCGCCGAGTTTCGTGTTCGATGTCGCTCAGAAGCTTGACTCTTCCGGCTCCGTCATCGTCACCAGCTCGACAGGTGACGAGGCGAGTCAGGAGTCCGACGAGATCGGCGGCTCCTATTTCACGCACTTTCTCGCCAGCGCGTTGTCGGGAACTGCTGATGACAACGCCGACGGCAAGGTCACGCTCTACGAAGCGTATCAGTATGTGTATCACGAAACAGTATATCGAACCTCGTCTACACGCGGAGGTTCGCAGCACCCCACCTACGACTGGAACCTCTCCGGCACGGGTGACGTCGTCATCACGGAGCTGGAGCGCGCAGGCGCTTCACTCACCTTTCCCCTGAGTTGGCCCGGGACATTCGCGGTGTACGACGCCGATCGAAAGATGTTCGTGGCCGAGGTGGACGTCGTCGGCGCCGATCGCCGACTCTCGCTGCGTCCGGGGAAATACCTCGTGCAGCGGCGGTATCCGACGTACCTTGCGGTCGCCGAAATCCGCCTGCTCGCGAAGTCTGCCGTTCGTATCGATCCTGACCAGTTCCACGCCGGCGAATACGAGGACGACGTCGCAAAGGGCAGTGTCAATAAAACGATCCGTCGCGCGAATCTCCCCCGAATCTCGACGCATATCCTGGCCGGCGGGCGGGGATTCGTGGGCGAGGGCGTGGAGACGTCCTACTTCCCGGCGACGCCAGCAGGCGGCTTCGAAGGTCGCTTCAACTGGCGCGACGGAAAGTGGGTGTCGGTCGACTTCCTTGCGGGAAGTGGAACGAACGACCTGACGTTTTCAGGGCTGCCGTACGGTGTCCCGACGCAGTTGAATACCGCCGCGTTCGGCGTGGGCTTCGGTTGGGAAACGCCAGAAGCGATGTTCCAACTCGGCGGCGGTCTGCACCTCCAGGTGTTCTACATCGAACGCGCCTTTCCCGGTCAGAACGTGGCCGCTCAGGACCTCACGACCATCGCTCCGGGCGCTGCCGTGTGGGTTGGGCTCCATCCCGGACGATTTGAGTTGGAGATCGCTCTTCGCACGCACTATCTTCCCTACATCGTCGATGGCCGCGATCAGGGTTTCGGGTTCAACGAACTCCTCCTCGGCATCGGCTACAGGTTCTAAACCATGCGAATCCCCCTCCCCACCCTTCTGTCGCTCGTCGGCTGCGGCGACATCAGCAACAGCATCTTCATCGAGGATGAGGAATTTCTCAGCGCGCTACCGACCAAGAACGGACATACGGTCGACGTGGGTGAGGATGAGGACGCGGCCAAGGGCGTGACGGAGGAAGCGCCTTCTCTGCTGGCCGTCAGTTGGAGTGTGTGCCGGGGCGTGAACGTCGTGATCTTCCAACTGCTCGGGGCGGTGGACACCATTCGCGCGTATCCGCCGACCTCCCGCACCGAAAATGGCCGGACGTGGGGCCCCTACGAGTGGGACGGAACACTGGAAGTCAGCGCCGCCATGTCGCGCCAGGGAGATCGTTATACCTGGGGCCTGACGGGGGAACAGGACGGACAGACTCCCATTGAATTCACGCAGGGCACCCACTATTCCGGCAAGACCGTCTCCGAGGGAGATGGCGTGTTTCACTATGACATTACCGCCGTGGGGCAATGGTTTGACGTGGACGTCGTGGGCTCCCTGGAGGTGGATTACGACTTGCGTGAGGGGCGCGATCTTCTCGTCGGCGTCAACGATGCAGCGGCTGACGGGGCCGTTCCCACCTCCTACACCTACGCCTACCGAGCGGTGGAGGACGATGGCGATTTCCAGTTCCGAACGAAGTCTGATCTCGATTGGGATTCGTCGGACGCACTAGCCGACGTCACGGTGCGCACGCGTTGGGTCAAAGGCAGCGGTGGCCGCGCCGATGCGACGGTGACTGGAGGCGGATTGGGTGCGGAGATTCTCTATTGGTCGCAATGTTGGGCGGACGACCTCAGCTTGACGTACGAGCACGACAGCGCGGGGTACACCGAAGAACTCGGCGCTGAGTCCGCATGCCAGTATCCCGAGCGCGCCGACATCGACCGAATCTGAAGCGCTGCAGGTTACAGGCCGGCGTGCGTTTCACCGTTCCCGGCCGCGTCTGCCTCGTCGGGGAACATTGTGACTGGGCAGGCGGCGCCGCCATCGTCGCGCCGCTGGACCTTTCCGTTCACGTGTCGGCCACGGCGGCGGAAACGCTGTCGGCGTCGGCCTTCCACAACGGTCGAGAGTGGGCGTGGACGGCGGGAGAAGACCCCGGCCCGCTCCGTTTTGTCCCTGCCGTTGCGGCGGAGTTGGGGGTGGAGACTGGCGCCGTTCGCATCGATGGGGATTTGCCAGCCGGCCGTGGATTCTCCTCGTCGGCGGCGGTGTGTGTCGGTATCGCGCGCGCCCTGGCGAACCTGCACGGACGGTCGCTGACGGCCGACGAGGCCGCCGGCGTGGCGTACAACGCCGAGCACGGGCGCGTCGGCATCAACTGCGGCCGCCTCGACCCGCTGGCGTGTGCGCATGGCACGCCGCTCTTTCTCCAGTTTTCCGGGGAGGCCTACGAGATGGAGGCAATTCCTGCGCATTTCGACCTGGCCGTCGGGAGCTTCCGCGTCCCGAGAGACACGCCGGGTATCCTTGCGGAATTGGGGCGGTATCACCGGGGAGATGTGCCCCTTCGGGACTGGGACGGCGTGGCTCGGGTGGGCGCGGTCCGCGGCGCGATCGAGGGATTTGGTGCTCAGGCCATCCACGCCCGTGACGCATTGTTCGCCGGGGATCTGCGCGCGCTGGGCGGCGCGATGGACACCTGTCAGGAGATCTATGAGGAGGAGTTGATGTCGGCGCTGCCGATGCTTCGTGCGCCGGGCCTCGTCAAAGCGGTGCGGGCGCTGCGAGCGGCGGGGGCGCTCGGTGCCAAATTCTCCGGTGCCGGGGGTGAGGGTTCCGTGATCGGCTTGTACAAGGCGCGCGATCCCCGTGTCATCGACGGCGTGGCCGCGCTCGATCGGTTGGGCCTGGACGCCTTTGGGTCTGAAGTCTTCTTCGCCGTGTAAGGTCCCGCTATTTCGCCGTGCTGCCGTGCTTGTTCTCGCACTCGATCAACGCGAATTGGTCACATTGCGCCGCCGCAACGCATTCCCATTCCGCCTCGACGTCCGCGCCCTGCTCACTCTCATACTCACAGCCCTGCTCACAGCTCGTGACATCGGGGTATGCGGCGTATTCGCAGGTTTGCACAAACTCCAAGCACATTTCGTGGCAGGGTGTCGCCGAAGACGGGGCGCAGCTTAACAACGCAAGGAGGAGCATCATTGCAGCACACCTGTCCCGAGGACACCCAGGTTGATCACGGTTTCTACGGTACTGGCATTGTCTGGACGTTCGAACGAGTCAATCACGTAACGGTACATGCCGATGACCAGCAAACTCTGAGACGGAAAGGAGAGGTATCCGTTGGGGATGGTCATGCTGCCGTTATCCGGGCCGCGACACATGACCTCGGCAATAAATGCGCCGCTGGATCCATTGTAAACGTCCAACAGAATGACGAAGCTCCCGGACCCGCCAGACGGCGACCACGAAAAGACCGCCCTCGACTTGGGTACGCGCGCGCTGAAGGCGCTGGACTGGGTGCTGTACAGCATTTCATAGGGTTCTACCGTCGAGATCGCCTGCGGAGTGATGAACGCATCCGTCACCGAGAACGGCGACAGATCGCGTCCACCTTCCGTAGCGGTAATTTCGTAGGCCGCATTGCGGACGAAGTCCTTCTCGTCGAGGCTCTCACTCGCGTAGATCGCGTCGGAGGCGGAACGAAGCGCCACGGAGCGGCTTCCCGAGGTGAGGTATACCCACTCTCCTGCGTCCAGAAATCCACTTGCTGCATCCGACGGTGCGGGGTTCTCGGCACACGACCCCTCCGCGGGGAGCCACGAGATCCAACTGTTCTTGGAGGGGTCGTGAAACGCGGCCGTCGCCCCGACCTCCAAGGACGAAGTGAGGCCCAGACAGCTCGGGCATGCGATTTGTACGAGGCTGAACTGGACCAGCCCGCCTACCTTTCCCGCGCCGCTGGTATCGGTGTCACTATCCGAGTCGGTATCACTATCCGCGTCGACGTCGGTATCGGCATCCGCGGCACCGGTGTCGTCTGGCGCCTCCGACGCATACGTGAACGCGGACGGGCTGGACACGATCCCGAGGTCACTTTGCACCCACACATCGACCGGGGCTTCCACGCCCGCCGCTGGGGCCGTCACTTCGATGGTGTTTGCATCGACGAGGATGACGTTCTCAACGACGTAATCACCGAATGCGACCGACACCGCGCCGGTGAAACCGGACCCCGTGATGATCACGTCCGTTTCTACGTCAGCCGGACCCCAATTGGGCTCGACGCTAGCGATCAGAAGCGGAACGCCCGAATCCTCGACCGCGGACTGCAGGCCGAGCGAACCGCATCCGGACAGCACAAGCAGGATCACCCGGCGTCCTCGGCCGCAGCTTTTTCGGTGTCGTAGAGGAAGTAGCCGACCGCGCTCATGTCATCACACGCCTCTCCATCGTCCACGGTGTGACCGTCCTTGAGGCAGTATTCGTCGGTGATCCAGAGGTGAACGCGCGGGCCTACGACATTGGCTGCAACGCCGCTGATGCGGCCGTACTCGGTGTTGCTGATGCCAGGAATGAAATCTCCGTTCCTCTCCCAGTCCCCATCGTCGTTGACGTGCGCCATGCCGAGGAACGCGTGTTTTGCCGATTGGTAGCCGTCATGCGTGTCCCAGTCGCTGAAACCGACGTAAAACATTCCCGTAGAATCCCCGATTCGGGCAACGGCGAGAGAGATGAACCCCTCGTCATCCCATTCATTCGCCTCACCCGCCGCAAGGACGCGGGTCGTGTCGGGTGTCCAGTCGTCCGGACGGCTGCCATTGATGCGAAACACCTCACAGTGGTTCGAAAGACCGCCGCCGGTCACGCCAGCAACGTACCCGGTGTACCCTGCAACCTCGCCAAGCGACAGGCCGAGCGGCCAACACCAACCGCGCACGTCATCGATGGGATCGCTCAGGTTGAACACCGGGTTGGACGCAAGGCGCTTCCACTGCACGCCGTCCGGAGAGGTCGCGACGCCGAGGCCCCATGGGCTGTCGGTCGAGGCAGGCAGGCTGTAGCCCTGGTAGAGGTTTACGTACCGTTCTTCCTTCGGATCCCAGATGACCTGCATGCCGTCCATTGCATCGGCATCCCATTCGTCCTGACCGGGGTCACGGAGGAGCGGATTGTCGGGATGAGCTTCCCACGTCGTGCCGCTGGACGAAACGGCATAGCCGAGGCCGAATTCACGCTGATTCTCGGAGACGTTTTCCTCCTGTCCGGTGTACCACATCTGGTAGAACGGCTGCCCCAGCACCTCCGTCACGTGGAACGCAGTATCCCGGATGGTGTACGCCCAGTCTTCACCCGTGGTGGAGAACACGGGATTGCAATCATACCGGTAGAAGGCGGTATCTTCCACGCGGGTGAAGCCGCACTCCGTCACGTCACCGGGATCGACGTCGACCGCTTTGGGGATGACTTCGTAGTCTTGACCGCAAGCGGCAATCCACGGGAGAAGGCAGGGCCATCGCGAGAGCATGCGCACAGCAGCCATTCTATCCCCTGATCGTCGATTCGTAGAGGGTTTCGTACGCCGCCGCAGCACGATCCCACGACCAATCGCGGGTCATGCCGCGACGCTGAATCGCCCTCCACGCCCCGGGGTAGTCCCGATACGTCAAAAGCGCCCAGCCAATCGCCTCCATGAACGCTTCGGCTGAAAACGTCCGAAAGGCCCAACCCGTTCCGACGTCACGTGTGGGATCCACGGTTTCAACCGTGTCCGCGAGGCCGCCGGTGGCATGGACAATCGGGACCGTACCGTACCGCATCGAATACATCTGGTTCAACCCGCAGGGTTCGAAGCGTGAGGGCATCAGGAACACGTCCGCACCCGCCTCCACTCGATGGGCGAGCGGCTCGTTGAACCCGACCCAACCCCGGGCCTTGTCCGGCCATTCGCGAGCAAGAGCGCGAACGAAGTCCTCGTACACACGCCCCCCGCTGCCGACGATCACGAGCTGAACATCGTGGCGCAGGAGCCATGGCGCTGCCGCGATGATCAGGTCGATTCCCTTCTGGTGATCGAGCCGGGCAATGACCGCCAGCAGCGGGACATCGGGACGCTGGGGAAGGCCAAGTTCACGTTGCAACGCCGCCTTGCACGTAGCCTTTCCCGACAGGTCGTCCGCATGAAAGTGTGCAGGAAGGTGAACGTCGTCCGCCGGGTTCCAGGCAGCGTCCACGCCGTTGAGGATGCCGTGGAGGTCGGCATCACGCAGGGAAAAGATGCTCTCCAGACCAAACCCAAGCTCCGTCTGAACTTCACGCGCGTAGGTCGGCGACACGGCAACCACTTTGCCGGCGGTCACCAGCCCCGCCTTCAACGGGTTGATCCGCCCCCCGAAGTCGAGTTGCGGCCACCATCGTGCGGACACGTCCAACCCAGGGAAGGCGTGCGCGTCGTGACTGCCCTGATGACCCGCATTGTGCACAGCAATCAACGAGCCGGACCGACCCAACCGACCGGCGGGACGATACATCGCCTGCAAGTACAGGGGCACCAAACCCGCGTGCCAATCGTTGGCATGGAACACCACATCATCGCCGAAACACTCGCCGTCGAGCGGGACGCGGAGCGCGGCCTCGATGCCAGCCCGACACAGGAGCGCGTACCGGAAGAGATTGTCACCGAAGGGGCCGGTACTATCCCCATAGATGCCCGCCCGGCGATAACTCGGATGGTCGATGAACAGGTGGTGCACGCCGCCGGTCTGGCCGTGGAAATACCTCACCTCGTGGGTGTGCCCGAACAGGTGTATCTGTGCGCGAATGCCGGTATCCCACGCGTCCGCGTACTCGCGATACCTCGGGGCAACGGTCACGATGCGATGCCCACGTGCGGCCAATGCAAGCGGTAAGGCGCCCGAGACATCCCCGAGGCCGCCAGTTTTGGACCACGGCGTGATTTCCGCCGAGACCTGAACGATCTTCATCCGTCCACGCTGACCGTGGGTTGGGTGCCGCGATCCGAGGCCAGGACGGTCAACAGGTTCACCAACGCACGACCGCGTTCACTCTCCGGAATCGGCAGCCCCTCCGCTTCCAGCTGCTTGATGGCGTCACTCGCGATTCGCACCGCCCCTTCAACAATCACGCGGCGGGCCGCCAGCAGCGATTCAGCCTGCTGCTTCACAAGCATGATCCCTGCGATTTCCGGTGCGTAAGCGAGTTGGGTGATCGTGATGTCCTGAATGTCGAGGCCGGCCTGCATCGCGTACGGGGACAGTCGTTTCTTCAGCTCAGCTGAGATATTTGCCGTATTTCCACGCAGACAATCTTTTTGTTCGTCATCCGTTTCATAGGGATGGGCCGCCGCCACTTCCCGCAGGGCGATCTCGGTACGATTCTTGAGGAAGCTCTGGAAGTCCTGAACAGAGAGCAACGCCGCTTCCGGCTCCGTGACGGCCCACGTCACGACCGCGCCGATCATGATCGGGCGGCCGCCGAGTTCGTTGACTTTCAGGTGCGGCGTTTCAAACGTCTGCACGCGCAAGGACGTTCGGAGTTGGGAAAGGAAGGGGTTGAGATAGTGGAAGCCGGCGGTCTGGTAGGTACCGGCGTAGGAGCCGAAGAACAGGCCCACGACCGCCTGATTCGGCTCCAGAATCGTGAAGCCGCGCAGTCCGTACAGCCAGCACAACCCCGCAAGGCCGCACGAAAGCACAGTTGCAACACCCACGACCGGATTGAGCTGCACCATGCTGGCCGCGAAGATGGCGAGCGCTAGAACGCCACCCCCGCCAAGCAGATACGCCGGAAGGGCGAGCAGTCCGGGAAGGCGGAGGAGACGTTTCGCTTCGATGGACGGGAGAGTTGCCATCCCAAAGGTGTAACCGGCGCAGCGCGGCTACGGACCCACGCCGCCACCGGACCCGCCGGACCCGCACAGCGCGCCCGCGAGGGAGGACCGAATCACGATGGTCTTCGACGCCATCATCGCGCCATCGGGCAGTCGGGCAACGTCCAGCGTGTACATCGCGGCGTCGCTGTCACCCAGCACGTTGTCGTCGGCATTCGCCGTCCGGGGCACCCCGCGAACCTTGTAGATCGGCTCCGTTGTGCAGATGGAATCGATGAGCGCCTGGTCGAAGAACAGTTGGGCGGTCACGTATTCCGTTGGCTTGCGCACCTGGAAATGGATGTGGACCGCGCGAGTGTTGTACCAGCCAGGAAAGCACGTGTCGAAATCCACACGACCGCTCGAATCCGTCTTTGCAACCCCACGAAACCAATGCCCAGCCAACGCTTTGGCATTGCCAGCGGTGCACAAGTCCTCCGCGTCACGCCCCGAATACAATCCATCGGGTGCGGTGTGCCAGACGTCGACGACAGCCCCAACGACCGGCACACAGGCGTCATCGACCACGCGTAGGGCCAAGCGAACCGGCAGGCCGTCCACGCCCTCGGAGATGTCCCGCCGCTCCTGCGTTTCGGCGTAGCAAGGCCCGGTTGTCATGGCGCAGGTGAGGTCGCAGGTGGGTCCAGCGCTTGTCGTGAACGGCTCGTCGTAGGTGCCCGTCATGGAGGCCGTACCGCCGGTGGCCCACTCCGCCGCTGGACTGCCGGTGTCCGAGGGATTGGATGTGTCAGGCGTGTGGGGGGTCTCGCCTTTTCCGCCGGTGGTGATGCCGCACGCCGCGCCAACGAGGGTGGTGCCCGTGAGCGCCACGGTCTGCAGCGTGAAGGTTCGGCGAGAGGGGTTCGGGGGCATTTGTCCGGCCGCCTAACGTGGACGCAGCAAGACTTCGCGCAGCGCGGCCGGGGTCCGAATGGGCAGGGAACACGCGCGCCGTCGGCACACCCACGCCGTCGGCTGCACGGCGCCGCGCCCGCCCGCGGCGGGATGGGCCTCGGGCAATCGCTCCAAGGAAAGCACGATGCGATCGATGCCCGGCGTCTCTCGTGCGGCGCGCTCCAACCCGTCTCGCCCGGCGCCGGTTCCGCCGATTACGACCTCCTCCCATCCTCGGTGGTAGACGTCAAGCACGCCGAGAAGATGGCCGCTCCCGCCGGGATTCCCCTCCAGTTGCGCCGAGTGGGAGCGAAGGGTTCCTTCCACCAACGCCAACCAGCGCGGCTCCTCCGTGTGAGCATGCAAGCGTAAAAGGAACCCCGACGCCAGCGCCGAGCCGGACGGCACCGCACTATCGTGGGCATCTTTGGGGCGATGGATAAGGGTTTCTCCGCCCTCCGGCGTCTGAAACCATCCACCCGCGGCTCGGTCGGCGAAGTCGGCCTCCAGCGCCATCGCCACGGCCAGCGCAGCGTCGCGATAGCGGGCCGTTCCCGTTGCCTCATACACGCGCACCAGCGCTTCGCCAAACGCAGCGTGGTCGTCCAAAAACCCGGGGCCCCGCACGTCGTCCCCGCACAGGCTGTGCTGCAGACGTGCGCCCACCACCAGCCGAGACAGAATCGTGTTGGTGGCCCGGACGGCAGCCGCCAACCAACGCGCCTCGCCTGTTGCCGACCAGGCCTCGACGAACGCCACGATCGTCATGCCGTTCCATGAGACGAGCACCTTGTCATCCCGAGCAGGCGGAACGCGGGTAGCACGTGCCCCGTACAGTTTTTTCCTTGCGACGTCCAGCCGTGCTTCCAGCACGCCGGCTGTGACGCCCAACCGACCCGAGACCGTCGCAACCGGTTGCAGCACCCGTGGAATGCCCTTTCCCTCCCAGTTTCCCGCCGCCGTTACGTCGTAGTACGCGCAGAAAGCCTCCCCCTCTTCACGTCCCGCCGCCGCGATGACCTGCGCCGGCGTCCACACAAAGAAACGGCCTTCCTCACCCTCGGAATCGGCGTCCGTTGCGGCGTAGAAGAGGCCATCTTCCGTACACATTTCACGGAGCAGGTAGTCCAAGGTGCGCTCGGCAACGGCGCGAAACGCAGCTTCGCCGGTGTCCCCCCAAGCGGCCAGATACAATGGGACAAGCTGCGCATTATCGTACAGCATCTTCTCAAAGTGGGGCGCGAGCCACTCCGCGTCCGTCGAATAGCGGTGAAAACCGCCGCCAACCTGGTCGTGGATCCCGCCGTCCGCCATCTTCCGAAGCGTTAGCAGCACCGCCGCGCGACACGACGCGTCTCCCCTCCACAACGCCCACAGGTTCGATGCAGACGGGAACTTCGGCGCCGTACCGAAGCCGCCATTTCGCCTGTCGATCCGCTCCCCCAACCAGGTCGCCGCGTCGCCAACCGTTTCCGCGGGCGGAATCTGCTTCCCTCCCCCCGGATCCTGGGCTCGCTTCAACCCAGCCACGATGCTCTGCGCAGCGCGCTCCACCTCGTCCGAGCGGGTCCGAAACGCGTTTTCTACACCGCCAAGTACGTCCTTGAACGCCGGCATTCCATGCCTCGGCTCGTTCGGAAAATACGTGCCCGCGTAGTACGGGCGACCATCCGGAAGCAGAAACGCTGTGAGCGGCCAGCCGCCGGACTGACGGAGCAACTGCACCGCTGTCTGGTAGATATTATCCACGTCGGGCCGCTCCTCACGGTCCACCTTGATGCAGACGTAGAGGCGGTTCATCAACTCGGCGGTGGCCACGTCCTCGAAGGACTCTCGCTCCATCACGTGGCACCAGTGGCACGCGGAGTAGCCAACGCTCAGGAGGATCGGTTTGTTTTCCGTCTTCGCTTTCTCGAGCGCCTCCGGCCCCCACGGGTACCAATCCACAGGGTTGTGGCGATGTTGCCGGAGGTAGGGCGAGGACTCTCGGGCGAGGCGATTTTCCGGCATCCGACGCGACCCCCGCTATATCTGAACGCAGATCGCGTCGCCCACAACCTTCACGTCGAACACCTTCACGCTTGCGTTGGGATTGGTCTTGCACTTGCCCGTTGTCACGTCGTATTGCCAGCCATGGTAGGGGCACGTCACGATGCAGTCGTCGAGAGAGCCTTCGCCAAGTGGGCCCTGGGCGTGGGCGCACGCGTTTGCAATGGCGTAGTGGACGTCACCGACGCGCGCAACGGCAATCGCCGTTCCGCCGATGATGATCTCGATGATCTTTCCGGGTTCCAGCGCATCCTTGTGCAGCACCACCTCGTAGCCGTCCGGAGGGGTCACGTGTTTGGGCGCCTGCTGCTTCAGCCCAAGCGCCTTTTCCGCGGGCTCACTGCTGGACGCGGGCGCGGATGGACGAACCGCAGACGGCGGGCGCGTGGTCGGCGCGGGTGCCCCACCGAGCGCGCTTTTCAGCTTCGAACGTAGGCCATTGGGACGGCCCTTCAGGATCGAGTCAAGGAGTGACATGGAGTTACCGGGTGGGAACGTAGTAGAGCGTGCCACCGTCGAACAGGGGCGCGCTGAGAAGGAGGCCGTCGTGTCCACCGTCATCGACGCCGATGATGCCGGCACCGAACAGGTCGTTTGTACCCGGCCCCGTGGCTGTGACCGACGCCGCGTCAACGCCGAGTGTGCCGCCAGCCGACAGGACGTCATCCATGAACAGGTGGGCTTGTCCCGGTGATTTTCCGGGCTCCCCGACCATCAGGTCCGAATGAAAGTTGCCATCGACATCCACAAACGCAACGGATGGGATGTTCGCCGCGTCGTATTGCACGATGCCGTCGATTATCGCCAGCGATTGCGACGCCGCGTCGATCTGGCTGATTCCGCCCGCGCCCCGGAAAACGGCCACCGTCCGTTCGTTTCCCGCGACGGCGTACCCAACGGCTGCGTAATCACCGCACCCGTCGTCATCGATATCCGAGCCCGTAAGCAGGAAGCCGCCGAGGTACGCATCCCGCAGGCCACCGCTGATCTCCAAGTCGGCCTCGGCGGTGGTGACGTTCACGCCACCCGAGAGCGTCTCCGGCATGAACCCGAAGATACGCCCGGAATTCACCGCACCGCCGACGGCGGCGGGCGCCGAGATCAACAGGCCCGGCGTGCCCTCACACTGGAAGTCCGCCGTGCCCAGCGCCTGACCGAGCAAAAGATCGCCCGGGTCTCCCGCGATGCGTTGACCCTCCGAAACCAACGTTTCCGCCACCGACAGGATGGTACCGACATCGTGGATCCACGCCCCTCCGGCCACGACACCGAGCGTGCTGACCACGATCGAACCCTCAAACGACGTGACGGCTGTTCCGATGGCCGAGGCACCGAGCACGCCATCGGCGATGATCGTGTGCAGCGCAATCGGCGCCAATCCGTCGAGATCGATGTTCTGGCGCACGCTGAAGGCGTCACCCTCGACCACATACAGGGCGCCGTCACCGCTGCCGGTGCCGGGTGCCCCCACCATCCAATCCAACACCCCGTCATTGTCGAGGTCGGTGAGCATGTGCGCGTAGCCGACGCTGGCGTTGGCATCATCGGTGCCCATGCCGAGCAGTTCACTGCCAACGGAGGCCGAGCCGGTACGAAAATCCTCCACGCCCACCACTACGGCCGTGCCGGCCCCCGGCAGCGCGATCGACAGCAATTCAACGGCGGCTGCGTCCACGCCGCGGGCAAAAAATACGGCCTGACCGCCTGCGCCCGGCCGGTTCGCCGCATGAACGTAGTTGATCACGGTCTCCGAAATCATCGTATCGCAATCCTGGTCCACTTCGTCAAAATACTCAGCCGCAGCCGGGTAGATCGCATCGTCACCGTCATCACAATCATCCCCTCCACCCGACTCGGCGACATGACCATCTCCATCGGCATCGATCCCCTCCGACGTGTCGTTCGTATCCGACGTATCGTTCGTATCCGCCGTGTCCTCCGAATCCGCCGTATCCGCCGAGTCCGCGCTGTCCACAACCCCCGATCCCGAGTCCAACGGCACGCCGGTATCGACAAGGATCGGGGGAAGGCAACCGGCAAGCAGGAACAGGGAGAGCCTCATGGGTCAACCTCACCCCCGTGCTAACCGGGCCAGCCGCAGCAGACGCGCTACATTCCGCGCCATGCGCCTTTTGCTCGCGACCGCACTCCCGATTGGACTCTCAACGTTGTTTTTGTTCGCGTCCGCCTGCGCTCCGCCTCCATACACGCCGGACGCGGAGGACAGCGGAAGCGTCGACGCCGACGCCATCGGTATCCAATTGCTGTACCCCTCACCGGAAGTGACCGTCACGGGCTGCGCCATGGTCGTCGCGGAAATCACCGGCCTGACCCTTATTTCTCCGCCGATGGATGGGAGCCCTCCGGAAGCCGTGGAGGGTCAGGGTCACTGGCACATCAGCTACGCCGACACGTACCAGATCTGCACGAAGCCATACTGTCTGGTCGGCTTCGACGAAACCACGGGAGATGGCCCGCTGTTGCTCACGGCCGCGCTCGTGGACAACCTGCATTCGCCGGTGCTCGACGCGGATGACAAGGCCATCGAGGCGGCCGTGCCCGTCAATGTGACGCTGGGTGAGTGCACGGAAGGTACGCCTGTCCCCTACTAGCCCGACGCTTACGGGGTCTACGGGACAGACGACCCCGATGCGAACCGGCGCCACCGAATCCGGCGGAACGTCGCGGCGCTTCGTGCTCCAGACCACTCTGGGTGAGGGCACGTTCGGCGCCGTTTATCTGGCGGACATGGAGAGCGCGGGGGGCTTCAAACGTCGTGTTGCCCTCAAGCTACTACACCCCAACTGGGACCCCGGAAGTGATGCGGGCAGGCGGCTCCGAGACGAGGCTCGGCTGCTCGGACGCCTGGATCATCGCCACATCGTGCGCGTGGACGATCTGCTGCGGTTGGACGGCCGATGGGCGCTCGTCATGGAGTACGTTCCGGGAGCGGATTTGGAGGTCGTCGTGCAGACGACGCGCGCAGTGCACGGCGAATTTCCTGTGGTCGCGGCGCTGAACGTGACCGAGGCCATCGCAAGCGCGATGCACGCGGCCTACCACGCCCCGGGAGACGACGGCCGGGCGATGAACGTGATTCACCGCGACATCAAGCCGTCGAACATCCGGCTCTCCGAAACCGGCGAAGTGAAGGTGCTCGACTTCGGTGTTGCACGCGCAGATTTCGCGGGCCGGGAGTCCAAGACGGAGCGCGTTCGCTACGGCTCGCTCGGGTACATGGCGCCGGAACGACTGCTCGGCGGAGAAGAAGTGCTCGCGGGTGACGTGTATGCCGTCGGGGCGGTGCTCTACGAGCTGCTCTGCCTGACGACGCTGGGTCGGGCAGAACTGGGAATGGAGGCGCAGGCTACACAGGTTGCGCGCGCCCAAGCCGCCATTCTCGAACGTCTCGGCGAGCAGGGAGAGGAATTGGCAGCGTTCATAGGCCGTATGCTCGCGTACGCCCCGGAGGGCCGCCCGACGCTGGAGGAGGTGGAAGCCGAAACGCGCCGCTTGGCGCGAACGTTTGGTGATGACGACATCGTGACCTTTGCCCGTGCGCGACTTCCCGCCATGCGCGCCGATGCCGACGAGTCGGTGAAGGGGCGCATCATGGAGGAGTCGCCGAGCGGCGGGCAACCCGTCGTCAACTCGGGGACGCTGGTCTTGCCGATGGACGCGCCCGCGGCGTCGACCCTCGTTTCCGCCGAGGCGTCGTCTGCAAACCAGGCGCCCGCACCGCGAACGACCCTGTACGTGACGGCGGCGCTTACGACGATTTTCGCGATCGTGATCGGCGGCGCTTTCCTCTACCCGTGGGAACCGCACGAGCGGCCCGTTGCGCCTGCGGCCGTGGCTCGCCCTGAACCAGCCGCGATTCCGACGCCGAGCGCACCCGTGACCCCGGACAACGCGCCGCCGGCCCCGGTGCTTCCGGCCTCGGTGGCGCCGCCGACCCCGCCGGCCCGCACGCCGGCGGCCCCCACGGCGGTGGCGCAGCGGGCGCCGGCCCCCTCCCCGAAAGCAGCCGCCCCTGCCCTACCCCCCGAGGCCGCCTCGACCGCGCCAGCATCGACGGTGCCCTCCGCCTCGACGCCGCGCCTCCGCTCGGCAAAATTCTCGCTCACCGGCGGTGAAAACCTGACCGTCGATTGCGGCGGGGTCACCGGAAGCGGGCAGGCGAGCGTACTTTTACGCGACTTTCCGGCCGGTCCCTGCGCAATCCGCTCCGGCGGAAAGGCCGCCGTCATCACGCTCGACGCGCCCCGGGGCGTTGACTGCACGCTCAGTCCAAGTGGAGACAGCCTGACATGTCGCTGATCCTGTTTTCACCTCTTGCGCTGGCGGCACGCATCTATTGGACGGCCCCGCCGTCGGATGCGGACGCGGCGGCCATCGCCCGGACCCTCCCCGACGCAACGGCGGCGCCGATCCACGACTTGATCACCGGCGGCGCACCATCGGAAGACCCCGCCGCGGCCATCGACGCCCTGCGTCGTGAGTTGGAGGCCGTTCGCCCGCTCGCCGATCAGTTCGACGGGGAGTTGCAAATCATGGCGCGCCTCTCGAAAGCCACGAGCGAAGTGCGTGCGTTGCGTGATCCGGCGGATGCAGAATTGCTCTGGCGCGCGTTGGTGTTCGAGGGTTTTGCCGTTCACCGGTATTTTCAGGACAAGCTGGGCGACGATCCGGCGGCGGCACCCTACCGCACGGGCGAGGGATTGGCAGCGCTGCCGACGCCCTGGCTCGACGCCGTCGGCATCATGGGGCCGCGCAAGCCCAACGACGCCGACCTGCCGGAGCCGAACGAGAAGCTGGCGTACGACGCCGTGCGCGCCACGGCCACGGTGATGCCGGCCGCGCTCGTCGAGGTCGGAGCGCTTGCGTCGGGTAGCAGTATTCGCCTTGACGGGCAGGTCGTGGAGCCACGGCAGGGCGTCCGCACGCTCGTCGTTCCCGGGCGTCATCTCTTCCGCATCGAGTCCGGCGGCGCCGTCCTGATGTCGGTGGACACCCGGTTCAAACCGTCTGCGAACGCAATCCTGACGGCCCCCTTTGGGCCAACCGAACGTGATGCGCTCGTGACGCTGGCGAACCGCGGAAGCGGCTGGGACGTGCCCGCCGCGGCGATGGTGCCCATCGGTGGCGTGGGTGAACCGGTGTACCTCGCGATTCCGGGCCAGCCGCGTCTTCTTCGGGTCGATTCGGGAAAGGCCGAAGCCGTGCGCATCACGACGGACGCCGCGTCCAAACGCTTCGCTGCGCGCGTTGCGGTCGGCGCGGGTTGGGTGTCCGATGGCGACTTCTTCCTGCTGCACGTCGAGGACGGCGCGCCGTACGACGAATCCAGCGTCAACGCAGGGACGCCCGCATTCTCCGTCGGCGGAGAGGCCAGGTTTGGCACGTTCGCCGCTGGGGTAGGCGTTGACGCGCAGATCGCAACGGGAGAATACCACTCGCTCACGACGGGAGCGGAGGAAACGCGCGCGTTTGTCTACCCGCACGTTGCGGTCGGTGTTCCGTGGGTGCAGGCCACCGTCGGGTACCTCTTTCCGTGGCACGTCGGCGTCGGGGCGCAGGCGCACCTCGGCGTGTACAAGGGCGTCGAAGTCTTCGCGTCCGGCGTCTACGGACTTGGACTCGAACAGGATCGCGGTGCCGACCCGGCGTTCCAGCCCCAGCCGCTGATCGGCGCGTGGGGCGGGGTCGCGTACCGGTTCGATTGAGGGCTGGCGCTCGCGCCGCTTTTACGGCGACTTACCGCGCGCCCGTCACCAGGTACGCCGCGCCGCTTGCGGCGCCGCCGAGGTCAGAGGCCGTTGCGCCGATGAGCATGTCGTCCACACCGTCGCCGTCGGCATCCCCTGGCGACGTTACGAGCGCTCCCGACGCATCACTCGCCGCTTCTCCCTCAAACGCGGCGTCGCCCGCCGCGAGTGACATCGTCCCCGTGAGCGGGCCATACAGCAGATAGGACATTCCCGCGGCGGTCGTCGTGGCCGCGGATGCGCCGATCAGCACCTCACCGTAGCCATCGGCATCCAGATCTCCGGGTCCGGTGACCGAACTGCCCGCGTGATCGCCGGTGGCTTCTCCAGTGAAGATGGCGTCGGCCGTCGAAACGCTCACGGTGCCGGTGGGCACGTTGGTGAACAGCCAGGCGCTACCCGCGTCGGACCCAGACAGGTCCGAGGTCGTGGAGCCGAGGATGAAGTCGCTGCGCCCATCGCCATCGATGTCCCCGGCGTTCGCCAGCGCCGTGCCGAGCGCATCACTGGCCGCACGCCCCGTCACCTTGGCGTCTGCGGCCGACAACGACGCCGACGACGGCGGTCCGAGGATCAGGTAGACGGCGCCCGCCGTTGTGGCGCTGGTATCACTGCCGGTGGCGCCGACGAGCAGGTCGATCAGACCGTCCCCATCGACGTCTCCCGCGCCCGCGACACGCATGCCGGCGTTGTCACTTGCCCTCTCCCCTTCCAGGATGGCGTCCGCCGCCGAAGCATCGGTGTCACCCGTGACCGGCCCGAAGAACACGAAGGCTCCACCCCCGGCCGAGGCACCAGCGTCGTAGTACGGGGCACCGAGGAACACGTCATCATCGCCATCTCCGCTGCTATCGCCGGGCGCGCTCACGCCGTAGCCGAGGCCGTCTCCAGCGATCTCCCCCTCGATCTTCCAGCCGGCCGCACCCAGCGATCCATTCGTCGCCGTGCGACCGGAAACGATGTAGACCGCGCCGCCGTTCGATCCTGCGTCGTCGTCATTGGGTGCCGACACGATGGCGTCGTTGTACGCATCACCATCGAGATCTTCCCCGATGGAAACGGCATACCCGGCGGAATCTCCGCTGCGCTCTCCGTACATGCGCACGGCGCTCGTTCCGCCGAGATCCTCCGCGCCAGCGAAGGGCCCGTGGATCAACCACGCCGCACCCGCGTCGGAATAGGCCGAATCGCTCGACGCCCCGCCCACGAGCACGTCGACAACGCCGTCGTCGTCCATATCTCCACCATCCGCCGCGCCACCGGACGCATCTCCAGCGGCCTCTCCGTAAAAGACGGTAGACGCGTCGTAGAGGTTTTCGGCGCCCGACCAACGACAACCCGGCGCGCGGCCGTCACAGTCGTTGTCCACGGCATCTCCACAAATCTCGGTTGCGCCGGGGTAGGCCGCGGGGTCGGTGTCGTCACAATCGTCGCAACTGCCGACGCCGTCTCCATCGTCGTCAAAACCGTCGTCAGCTACGCCGTTGCAGTCGTTGTCGACGGCATCGCAAATCTCGACCGCGCCCTCGTTTGCGCTGGCGTCGTCGTCGTCACAATCCCCGGCAAGGCGAATGTAGCCGGCGGGGGGTGGACACTCCGTGGTGGCCGTCGTGTCGTCGCCAAAACCGTCTCCATCGAGATCGGCATACCAGTTTGGCGAGACGACGGAAGGATCCGTGTCATCACAATCCATCACGCACGTGCCGCTGGAGCAGTCCTGGCATCCTGCAACGCCGTCCTCGTCGAGGTCCGCTTCGTCTCCGGCAACGTCTCCGTCACAGTCATTGTCGATGCCGTCACACAGTTCGGGGCTGGACGGGAAGCGCGTGGCGTCGGCGTCGTCACAATCCGCGTCACACACGAGATCGCCGTCCGCATCGGCATCGACCTCGTCGGCCGGAATCGTGCCGTCACAATCGTTGTCGAACCCGTCACATTCCTCGTCCGCGCCGTCAAACACTGTCGCATCTGCGTCGTCACAATCTCCGCACCATTCGTTCTGGCCGTCACCATCGACGTCCGTGTCGTCGTCTTCCGTCCATTCGACGTGGATCTGCTGCGAGTAGAGTCGGGTGGCGTCGGGGTTGGTCGTGACGAGCGTGGGAGCGGCACCAGCGGTGTAACGAATCGCGCCGATCGGCAGCATGCTCGCGTCTTCCGTCAGGGTCGGAGAGCGATCCTGCCGCGTCTCCATCGCATCCGTGCTCCCGACGGCAAGCAGGTAATAGTGCCCCGACTCCAAGGAAATGTCGAGGGTTTCCGATTCGTACCAGGCGTCGCTGCCCGTGGACGCGTCATCGGAGGAGGCCAAGAGCGTGTAGGTACCTGTCTCCGCGATGGCCTCGTAGATGGCAAACGTCGTTCCGCTTGCGCCCGGGTCCATGTCCACTTCGAATGTCGTGAGCGTCAGGTCGCGTGATGGCACGTAGACGTTGCCGCGCAGTTCGTCACTTGCGCTTACGTTCAGGGTGCCAGCGTCGAACGCGCCGTCGGCGACGGTCGGCCCGCCCGTCACGTCGACATGGCCATCACAATCGTTGTCCACGCCGTCGCAAATTTCCGCGGCGCCCGGGTTCACGTCGGCATCGGCGTCATCGCAATCCGTTCCGCTGGAGCACGCGGTTTCGTCCGCGTACCCATCCGCGTCGGCATCGAAATCTTCATCGATCGATCCATCACAATCCTCATCCACACCGTCACAGGTTTCCGTGCCGCCCGGACGAATCGATGCGTCCGCGTCGTCACAGTCATCCCCGCCCCAGAGGGGGTCGTCGGACCCATCGCCATCGGCGTCACGCTCGACCGTGAAGGTGGCACTTGCGGCCACGCTTTCCCCGTCGTCGTTGAGGACGGAGACATCCACGAAGTGATCTCCCGACGTGAGGTCGGTGACGTCATGCGTGAGCGTGTAGGTCATGCACAAGTCGTCACAGTCCCCGCCGCATTCTCCCGGCGAGGCCGCGGGCGAGGGTGTCCCGCTGATCGCGACCCCGTCGATGAGGAAGGAAACGGTGTCGATGCCCTGATCGTCGGCCACGAGCGCGGAGAACGTGGCCGTTGGCGTCACGACGCCCGTCGGCTCCAGGATCTCGGCCGTGAGGGATTGATCGACGTTGACTGTCACGCTCGTGGTCGCGCTCAGGCCGAGGCTGTCGACCACGGTGGCTTCCAGCGCCCTCTCCCCCGGGTCCATCACGCACGTGTCGATGGTCGCGCGGTACGGCACACGGTCATCCACGCCGACCTCCACACCGTCCATCGTGAACGTCACCGCGGTGGATCCCGAGGTGTTCGTGCACTCCGCAACCGCGTACAGCGTGCCCTCGACGTCGTCTCCATCCAGCGGATCGGTGATCGTGATGGTCGGCGGATCTCCGGCGATGACGGTAATGTCGTGCCCCGTGACGTTACCTGCGGCGTCAAACGCGCGCATGTCGATGTCCACGGCCTCTTGTTTTCCCGAAGCGTCCCAGATCCAGGTCCACGGCGGTTCCGTCAATTCGGTCTGTTCCACCCCGTCGATCGAGAGTCGGACCAGCGCTACGCCGTTCTCGTCTTCTGCGGACACGTCGATCGTGACGTCACCGCCGACACCATCCCCATCGGCGGGCGTGACGATCCACGCATTGGGGGGCGTGTGGTCAACCACGATGGCGTTGCGACTCTCCGCACGCTGTCCGCCCGCGTCCGTCACAAAAGCGGAGACGATGTGCGCACCCTCGGTGACTGCCGTCGTGTCCCACGCAAAACCCCACGGGGCCTCATTCGTGGACCAGGCCACCGCGCCGTCGACGGCGAATTCCACGATGTCCACATCCGACTCGCCCGTGAGGAGAATCTCTACGTCCTCGGAAAAGTCGATGTACTCGCCATCGTCCGGCTCCGCGAGCGTGATGCCGGGCCACTCATCACACGCATCGGCGCCGCCCGTGTCTTCCGTGCCGTTCTGGATCTCGATATCGATGCGATCCGACACCAGCAGGCCGGACGCGAGTTCGGCGACGGCGGTGAGGGTGTGTGCGCCATTCTCCCTCTTCGTCGAGTCGAACTCCCAGTCGAAGGGCGTGTGGTTGTCGGCATCCTGGGCCGATGCGTCCACGAGGATGTAGACCTGGGTGGCCGGCTCCGAAACGTACACGGTGACGGGTACGTCACCGCAGACGACCGCGCCTGCCGGTGGAGTGATGATCGAAACCAGATCCGGCGAGGCGCCTGCTGGATCGAGGACCACGACCCGCACGGTGTCACTGCCGATGTTTCCAGCCTCGTCGGCCGCCAGGATGGTGATGTCGTGTTCACCGTTCGGAACGCCCGTCGTGTCCCATACGGGCGCCCAGGGCGGGTCCTCAAGGTCAATGGCGGTGACGCCATCGATTTCCATTCGGACGGCGATAATATCCCCTTTGTCCTCGATTTGTACCTGCACGCTGACCGAGCCGGTGACTTCATCCGCCGCCGCGGGCGAGCGAATGTCCACCACGGGCGAGACGTTGTCGGGCGGACTGCCATCTCCCTTCGATCCGGGCTCACGCACGGCCTCGGTGCACGCGAGTGCGAGGCCCGAAAAGAGGAACATGGGGGTACGCATCGGGATACGCATGGGGGCTCCGCAACGCGCCAACGTATCACCGGATTCGTCGCAAGAGGAGGCGAATGGACGACGAAGGCGAGACCAGCGCGCGGATTCCATCGTGGTACCGTCCGCGCGGCGGGAGTACCGCCTTCGGGAGAACGGGATGTGGCGGATGCGGCTTGCGTGCACAGGGCTCCTGGGGTGCATCCTGATCCCCGCGTGCAACGGCGCGCCATCCGACGCGGGCGGCGGAAGGGCGCAGGGCACGGGGGCCGCAGGGACTGGCGGAGAAACTGCGCCTCCGACGCTCGTTTCAGCTCCGGGAGCGCCGATTCCGTCTGGCCCCCCGCTCCCGGCGAACGCGCCGCGCGGCCCCGACGCGGCCGGGCCCCCGCGCGACCCCCTTGACTTCACGGTCACCTCGCCGCACGGCCCGGAGGCGGCCCTGCCCCCCCCCCCGGCGGGGCCATGGCCGAAGGGAAAAGGGTCGTGCCCCGCCGATATGGCGAAAGTGCCAGGTCGCGGCGGTCCATTTTGCATGCATCGCTACGAGGTGGCCTTCACGGGCGCCCAGGGGAACATGGATCAGGGCGCACAATTTCCGGATGGATCGACGCGAGGCACGTTGGTATCCGCGGCCGGCGTCGAGCCGACCACCGCCATCAGCTGGTATCAGTCGGTTGCCGCCTGCCAGCAAGCGGGATTGCACCTTTGCACCAGCACCGAATGGCTTGACGCTTGCGTCGGTCCGGAGGGCCGCGCCTACCCGACGCCCGACGGCACGTACCACAAGGGAATCTGCGGCGTCGGAGAAGGCATCGCTGCCAAAGGCGTGCATCCCAAGGGCGGCGGTACGTGGCCGGACTGCCACACCCCAGACGGTGTCTACGACATGCTCGGGAACGCGTGGGAGTGGGCCGACCCGGGAAAGCGCGGCGCCGACGGGTTGCCCATCGCCGACAAGCACGGCGCGGCCATCTACACCTACGACGCCGCCGGATGCGGCTTCAGCGGCATGAACAGCGACCGCCCGTTCATGATGGGCACCATCGGGTTCCGCTGCTGCACGGCGGTTACAACGCAGGGGGTGAAACCATGACGCGTCAACAGTGGGGAGTGCTATTCGCGGCGTGGCTTGGCTGGGGTTTTGATGTGTTCGACGCACTATTGTTCAACTATGTCGCGGTGAACTGCCTTACGACGCTATTACACCTGACCCCGGGCACGCCGGAGGCAAAATCCGCCGTCGTGTTCTGGACAGGCGTCGCGAGCAGCGTGTTGCTGGTCGGTGCCGCAGCCGGCGGGCTGATCTTCGGCCGCGTCGCCGACCGCATTGGCCGCACCCGTACGATGTTGTGGACGATGGGTTTGTACGCCGTCGCGACGGCGGGCTGTTCGCTGGCCCCGAATTTGTGGACGCTGCTCGCCTTGCGCGCGATCGCCGCGCTCGGCATCGGCGGCGAGTGGGCGGCGGGGGCCTCGCTGGTGGCGGAGGCGGTGCCGGAAAAGCGTCGGGTGTGGGCGGGTGCCCTGCTGTATACGGCGGCGCCCATCGGGCTTTTCCTCGCCACGGGCGTGAACTGGATGATCGCGGGCGTGTGGCTCAAGGGGGATCCGTCGACCTCGTGGCGATGGGTTTTTGCGTGCGGAATCCTTCCTGCGATCGTTGCGATCGCTGTGCGATCGTTCCTTTCGGAGCCGGAGAAGTGGCGGGCCGCGGTGCCGCTCGCCGGGGCGGCGCGTGCGGGTTCCGCGCGCCTTGCCGATCTGTTTGCACCCGACATGCGGGGCCGCACGCTGTCGGGGCTGGCGATGGCGATGACGGCGATGTTGATGTGGTGGGGCTGCAACGCCTTCATTCCGCTGATTGCGGGCGGCCTCGGGGACGCGGACGCCATTGCGAAGGGGCTGACCGGCGGGGACCGCCAGGCGGCCATCGAAGGCTCCAAAACATTTGCGACAAACCTGTTTAATCTCGGCGGGCTCATCGGTTCCCTCGCGACGGTTCCGATCGCGATGGGCTTCGGGCGGCGGCCGATGTACGCGGGCTACTTTCTGCTGTCGGCCGTCGCCATCTATTCAGCGTTTGGGCTGGACTGGACGACCCACCAACGGCTGATGCTGTACTTCCCGATCGGTTTCGCCGTCTTCGGCGTTTTCGGCAGCTTCACCTACTACCTTCCCGAGCTGTTCCCAACGCGGCTCCGCGCCACCGGCTCGGGCTTTTGCTACAACGCGGGTCGCGTCGTTGCCGCCGTGGGTCCGTTTCTCGTCGGCTCCATCGCGTCGCGAGGCGCAGATGCGTTCGTCACGGCCGTCAGCGTGATGAGCTGGATCGCCATCGTGCCGATCCTCGGGTTGTTGACGCTGCCGTGGGCGGTTGAAACCCGGGGCGAGGAACTGGCGGCGTAGCGCGCGCGTCTTCCGGGTACTCGGCGCGCTCGCGCAAATTTCCGGCCCTCCGCCGACGCCGCTATCGGCCCAGATACACTCGTTTCAACCCCTGCACTGCCTCGATGCGCTCTTCCGCCACCCGGTTGGCGGCGCGGACGGTCGTCGCGTTCTCTCCCTTCGCCTTGTTGATGATGCGCTTGACGGTGTTGAATATATTCGCAGCGTCCGTCATGGCTTTTTCGCGGCCGTAGCCCTTCAGCTCGCTGTACACGTTGATGAGGCCGCCCGCATTGATGACGTAGTCCGGGGCATACGTGATGCCGCGCTCGGACAGCGCCTCCCCATCGCGACTCTCGTCGTCGAGTTGGTTGTTCGCTCCCCCGGCGATGATCGGAGCCCGAACCATCGGAATCGTGCGCGGGTTGATGATCCCCCCGATTGCGCAAGGCGCCAGAACGTCGCAACTGGCGCGATAGAATTCATCTCCCTCTAAAACGCTGCCCCCGAACTCCTCCATCACGCGCGCGATGCGCCGCGGGTTCACGTCGGCGTACATGAGTTTGGCGCCCTGGTCGTGGAGATACTTCGCCAACCAGTAGCCGACGTTGCCCATGCCCTGAATCGCGACCGCGCGACCCGCGACATCCGGGCTTCCATAGGTCACTTCGAGACAGGCGCGGATGCCATGGTAGGTGCCCCATGCCGTTACGGGCGAGGGATCGCCGCTGCCCCCGTGCGCTGCCTCCGATCCGGTAACCCACTTGGTTTCCCGCCGAATATTTCCCATATCCTCCACCGTCGTGTTCATGTCCTCCGCGGTGACGTAACGACCCCCGAGGCTGTCCACAAAACGCCCGAACGCCCGAAACATCGCCTCCGACTTCATGGCGGGATCGCCGATGATCACTGCCTTGCCGCCGCCGAGATCGAGGCCGGCAACCGCCGCTTTGTAGGTCATTCCGCGAGAAAGACGCAACACATCTCGCACCGCATCCGCCTCACTGGCGTAGTCGTACAGCCGCGTGCCACCGAGCGCCGGGCCCAGCGTCGTGTTGTGGATGGCGATGATCGCCCGCAACCCCACCTGGTCGTTGCGGCAAAACACGACCTGCTCGTGATCGTAGGAGGACAGCTGCTCGAAGATGCTCATGGCCGACTCCGTGAGGCGCCGACACTATCGCGGAGCAACTCCGCGCGCGTGAAGGGGGTGCAAAGTCCGCGAGGTGACCGTCGTTGGGTGGGCGTGCTGCGCACGCGCTGGGGCGATAAAACCGACGATGGTGGCTTACTCTTCGGGGGCGTCGAAGGAGGCCCGACTACACGTGAAACCGACCGCAAAGGAAACCGCCTCGGCGTCCCAGGCAGCGTCGGTCGGCACCGTCGGTGCGTAGTGTTCGTCGGCAGCGACTAGATCGACGTCCGGCGTCAGGAGCGTGCGGGTGACTGCCTCGTTGGTAAGTTCAACCGCAGTGATCTCGCCGTCTTTGGGGGAGCTGTCGAATCGGGCCAACACACTCGCGGCGTCCGCCGTGCAGGCCGACGTGTCGCCCGATGTCGCGCTGGCGCGGCATGCGGCGCCGGACGCCGCGACAATCGCGTCGAACGCGGAAGCGAGCGCCGGAACGACGAGCGTGTCGACGGCCGGTTTGGCGATTCCACCGCCGATGCGCCCCGACACGCAGCCATAATTGTCAACGTCCGCGTCGAGGAACGCGCCCGCCACCGGGACCCGAATCGGCGCAGCGCCGGGCGTAAGCACGATCGGCACGAACAGGTTGCCCGGGCCGGCGTTCACGCGGCCGGACGTGATGACCGCCTGCAGGACGGCGTCGGTCGGCCCGGCGGCGTCCACCGAAAAGGTGTCGGTGCCATCGAAAGCAGGCGGTGCCTCGGTCGCCGTGCCGACGTAAACCTGCCAGGTCGCAGCCGCGTCGTCGGAGAAATCACGGGCACCTAGCGCGTGGAGGTAGACGAGAGTGCCGGCAGCTATGGCCGCGGTCGTCGGCTCCACCGGTTGCACACCGTCGTTCGCGGGATCCGCGAGCATGGCCGTAACGCCACCCAGCGCGTTGTCCGCCTCGCCATCGCCGTCGAGGTCAAAAGCGAAGCCCGCTGCGGCGGCCAGGGTCGTCGGAACCGTGACATCGCTCGCGACGTAGTGGCGGTGCGCGAAGGTGTCGGCGGCGGTGTCGGCGGCGGTGTCGGTGGCGGCGTCGGGTTTATCGGCGTTCGACGGTGCGGGCGCGGCGCAGGCCAAGAACAGTGCGAGCATTGCGGCGACTAACAAGGGCGGCCGCTGCGGGCGGCCTTTGGCGCACCGCCGATTTCACCGGCGCGAGGCGATTGCGGCGGCGCACGGCTGATTTCACCGGCAGCGGCCGATGGCGGCGGCGGCGGATTTCGGCGGCGCACGGCCGATTTCACCGGCAGCGGCCGATTTCGGCGGCGCTGGGCCGATTTCGGCGGCGCGGGGCCGGTGTCACACCGCCGCGCGGCCACAACCCCGGGCAGATACCGTATCTGGTGCCGCAATTGGCCGCGCGGCGCGCCGGTTGCGACGCCGGCAGCGTTCGCCGCGGCCACAACCCCGGGCAGATACCGTATCTGGTGCCGCTATTGGCCGCGCGGCGCGCCGGTTGCGACGCGGCGAGGCCGGCGTCACACCGCCGCGCGGCCACAACCCCGGGCAGATACCGTATCTGGTGCCGCTATTGGCCGCGCGGCGCGCCGGTTGCGACGGGCGGCGGCCGCGGGCGTCAAGGTACCGAGCGGGCCAGGCGGAACCCCAAACTGTCGTCGGAGTCGTCCGGGGAGTCGAGGAAGCGGTCGGAGACGGTCGCGAAGTCCGCGTAGTTGCTCCAGCCGCCGCCGCGACCGACACAGGAGGAACCCTCGAACCCCTCCCCAGAGCCGGTGATGGGCCCGGCCGGGTCGACGTCGCTGCTCCCATCGGCATAGCCACCGTCGCTGGAGTCGTACCAGTCGCTCGTCCGCTCCCACACGTTCCCGCTCATGTCGAACGGACCCCAGTCATTTGGCGCCAGCGTCGCGACTTCGTGTGCGTAGGTGTTGACCGAGTAGGCGTTCTCGCAGGTCCACGCCACATGCGTTGACGTGTTCGACCCCGAGTACGTCGTGTCCGCCCTCGCTAACGCCGCATACTCCCGCGCGGCCTCCATCGGCAATCGGTACCCGGGGCCCGGGGCCCGGGGCCCGGGGCAGGAGTAGGGGTCAGTGAGGTACGCCGCCGCTTGGTCCGTACCGTTGGCGAGGTAGCAGCGGACCCGCCCCTCCGCCGCGGACAAGGCGTTCGCATACTTCGCCACGTCGTACCAGGAAGCCGAGTCCGCAGGGCAGTCGCTCGCGGTCGTCGATGTTGCGCAGGGTGGACCGGCTGGCTGTTGTACTGCCAGCCAGCGTTCGCGCTGTACGACTCCCACTGCGTGCGCGGGACCTCCCGTCGCGCCGATCCAGAAGTCGTGTGTGCGCGTGACCTCGTGGTCCTCCGAGAGGTCACGGGTTCGGCCGAGCCACCGCCCATCGTGAACGCGCGGGCCGGGATGCGGTCCATGGGGCCGCCCCACGCCGTAGTGTCGGTGTCTGAATCCGTGTCGGTGTCTGAATCCGCATCAGCGTCCGCATCCCCGGGTTCCAACAGGCCCAACAGCGATCGACTTGACGCAGGGCCTGTGCGCACATATCCTGTGGCGATGAACATCACCCTCTCCATCGATGAAGCCCTCGCCAACCGAGCACGGGCGGTCGCCGCCGGCCGCGGCAAGAGCCTCAACCAGCTGGTGCGGGACCTCCTGGAAGCCGAGACCGGCACGCACGACGGGGCTGCGCACGCACGCGCACTGGACGAGCTCTGGGCGACCTCCCCGGGCCACTCCGGGGGCGTTCGATTTCGCCGCGACGAGACGTATGACGATCGCGTCAAATGAGCTCCTTCTTCGACACCAACATCTTGCTCTACGCAGACGACGCCGATGCCGGGACCAAGACGGAAATCGCCAGGGACCTGCTGCGACGAAGCATGGTCGATCGCGCCGGGGTGCTGTCAACCCAGGTACTTCAGGAGTACTACGTCAACGCCAGGAAGAAGCTGAAGATGGACGGCGCCGCCGCCCGAGCCCGGATCGATGTCTACCTGGCGTTCGACGTGGTGACCGTGACGCCGTCCCTCTTGCTCGCAGCCGTCGACCTCCACCGACTTGACTCCGTGTCCTTCTGGGACGCCCTCATCATTCGCACCGCCGAACATGCGGCATGTGAGACGCTTTACTCCGAAGACCTGCAAGCAGGCCGACGATTCGGCCCCGTGCGCGTCGTCAACCCCTTTGCCTGAGGGGCGGCACTTCGCTCATGCGCAGTAGGCGGGGTTTTTGGGCGTTTGCTCCGCAAATTGGTCCACGGCCTGCGCGAGCACGCGGTCGCGCGGTAAAGTCGCCGTCCAAAGGATGAAGTGCCCCGACGGTGACGAGCTCCACGGCTCGGCCGCCGACAAGGTCTGCCAGTTCCGCGCGCAGGTCCTCCATCGCGAAAAAGCCTGGCGTCGAACCGGGAGTCGACATGGGAGATCGTGACCCTGGCTTGCGCGCTACTGAGACTCAACGCGGCGAACAGAGCGTAAATCGAGGCACAGCGGTGTTCCATCGCCCGCCGGCCTGATCCGGGCATGGGAACCTGTGCAGGCACCCCGGGTGCACCCCTCCACCTCGTGTCCCGAACATCAAGGCTCGCTCGAACGGTCCTCGTCCACCCGCCGAAGGGGATTGTTGCCGGCCACCCACGCCGCGATCTCCCCCGGGTCCACCCCACCACCAAACACCTTCGCCCCCGGCGGCGCCCACACGGCGGGGTCCGTGACGGTGTAGACCACGCCCGTCGGGCAGCCCAAAAAGGCGGCGAGGTGGGAGGGACCGGAATCTGCGCCGAGCCACACCCTCGCGCTTCGTGCGAGCGCGATCAACTCGACCAGATCCGGGCGGAAGGCGATCTCCGGCTCCAACGGCCCGCCCACGAAAAGGACGTCCGCTGGGTGCCCGCCGACGTGCCCAGCGACGAGCGCGCCGACCTCCGCCCACCGCGCCCACCGCTTGCCCGGCGCGCCCGCTCCCGGCGCGATCACGACGGGCCCCGAAGCATGCTCTCCCCTGCCCCGAACCGCGATCGTTCCGCCGAAATGCTCGGCGGCGGACATGCCCGGCGGACGGGCGGCCATCCGTGTGATGGTTCGCACCGGCGGCGTCATCGCCTCGCTGAAACACAGAACCTCGTCGTACCCTACCGGATCCACGCCATCGCCGAACAGCCAAAGCGCCGCGACGCCGTCAATGTCGTAGAAGCGCTCCGGCTCCCCCACCAAACGCACCAAGGGTCGGTGTCGACGTGCGCAGGCGACATCGACCCGCCGCCCGCTGGCAAACAGGCGCTCCAACCTCGGGAGCGTGAGGACGAAATCCCCAAGTGCCCCGGCCCGCGCAAACAGGACCGGCCCGCCATCCTTCACCGCACGACCGTTGCCACGTCCGACCAGGCCGTCGTCACTTCCTCTCCGTCCGACACCACCGCCGCGCACTGCACCGTGGACGCCGCGCCATCGAGCGCGAGCGTTGCATCCGCGCCGACGACATCGACGCCATCCACCTTCCAGGCGTACGTGGTCGCCAAAACATCGTCATCCGCGTCCGTCGCCGTGCCGGGCACGCAGCTCGCGCTTTCTGCGCCCGTGGCGACCTGCACGACGGGAGCCGCGACCGACGGCAAGGAGTTCGCGATGCGCACATCGTCATTGTCGGCCCCGTAGTCCTCCGTGCACGACGCCGTGACGACGCCCGACCACTGCTCTCCCTTGGCCGTTTCTGACGCAAGCACCGTGGCCGTGCCGGTGCCGAGTTGAACACCGTCTCGTGTCCACGCGAAGGCATGTGCGGGAACCTCTCCACCTGGGCAGATGGCAGGTTCGTCAATGATGATGTGTAGATCGTCAACGGTCGTCGGCGCCGAAGGTTCCACGCGGACGACGGGTGGGGTCACGGTGGGCCTCGCCTCGACGTAGACCAGTGGGCCCAACTCCAGCCGTCCCTTGGTCATTTTCGCATTCATGACATGGGCGTAGAACTGCATTTTTCCGTCGTCGTTGCCGGACGCGATAACGGAGCAGTCCGCAAGACCATCGCCGTCGAATTTGGCGCCGGCGCACACTTCGGGTTGGTTGTTTGCAACCCATCCGATGCGATACGCGCTGGCCGAATCTCCATGCGGCGTGATGAGAATCGTGGATTCAATCGTATCCCCGGTGAACACAGTGGCACCGTCCTCCGGAGCCGCGAAGCTGAATTCTGCCTCACCAGTATCGATGGAGGCAGGCGCACACGCGAGCACGCTTACGAGAATCATGTCACCTCCATCGGGGTCAGTCGTCCACAACCAGGGCGGCGCAGGTAGGTCGCGAAGAATCCATCACAAACGGCGTCTGCGGCGCAAAATCGACACGCCTCATCCTTATGGAAGGCCACGACGTCGGGAAAAAACAGCAAACCGCGCTCACACTGGTGGTCAGCGTCCACATACCACCGGTTGGCGGTGCGGGACGCGAACCTGGCGAGATCGCCGAGCCAGCAGCGGGGCAGCCCCTTGATCGACACGCGCACCCCTTCGAGGAGCGGCACCACGTCCCGCAAGGCAGCAATCGCGCGGGCAGGAGGGGGCACGTCTCCCGACTGCGTACCCTCGACGGGGAAGGGAAAGGTGAAGCTGGCCGTGGCGACGCCGGTGCGGACGGCGATGCGCGCAGCTGCCGCCAGCACCGGCAGGGCCGTCGGCACGAGCTGAGTGTTGGCCGCCGCAGGTAGCCCGATGTCCCGGCAGGCCGCCAGGACCCGCGCCGCGTCGGCAAGGGATGCCCCCGCCTCGCCGATCTGCACGGGCAGCACCAAAAGGTCGACGGGCACCGCGCCCGCCTGCAAGCCCACCAGATCCTCGACACCGGCATGGAGGGTGATCCGCCGCACGCCGAGTTCGCGCGCCGCGGCGCACAGACTCGGCAGGTCGGGCCGCGACGCGGCGCCGACGCCCGAAAACACGACCTGGTCGACGGGGAGCCCCCGCGGAGACGCTGCCGTAAAATGTCGAAGATTCGCCAGCACCTCGTCCGTCGGCATGTTCCGCGCCGGCACCGGCGCACCCGCGCGGACGCGGCCGGGGTAGCTCCGTTGGAGCCGGATCTGCAGCACTCGGGGCCGCTCCACCGCGCCTGCTCCCGTCCACGCCAACATCTCGACCTCCGCCGGAGGAGGGTACCCCGCGCAGCCCCCCGCCGCCCGCGATACACTCCGACTACCCGCAGAGGGCAGATGCGCTGGCTCCTCCTGTTTCCTCCGATGCTTCCCATGATCCTGGCCGGTTGCGAATCGCGCTGGTCGGCGGTGGACACGGCGGGCGGCGCCAAAAGCGCGGCGCCGGAGGTCTACCTCACCTCCCCCGCTGTCGGCAGTACGTGGCAGTCCAACGTCGCGCTTCCCGTCGAAGCCGTCGTCAGTGATGATGTGGACGCGCCGGCTGACTTGACCATTCTCATCGTCTCCGACCTCGATGGCACGGTGGCGACCCCGATCCTGGACGGCAGCGGCTTGCTGGAAGCCACGGTCCTGCTCGCGGAGGGCACCCACAATCTTCAGGTGATCGCCATCGATTCCGACGGCAACGAGGGCGCGGTGGACACGACGATTCGCGTCCTGGGCACGCACCTCTCGCAGCCGGTCCCGGGTATCGAGCCGAGCGCGCCGGTGACGGGTACGCCGCTGGTGGCATCGCTGGTTGCCGAGTCCACAAGCCCGGAAGGCGGCGAACTCACCTACACCTGGGGTTGGACGGTGGATGGCGTGGACGCCGGCGTGTCGGACGAGGTTGTACCGCCTGAAAGCGTGGAGCGCGGGCAGACGTGGCAGGTCAGCGTCGTTGCAACGGACGGCGAGTTTTTCTCCCCGGCGGGCACACGCTCGGTCACCATCGGCAACGCGCCACCGAACCCGGGTCTGGTGTGGATTTCGCCGGAAAACCCGGGTCTCGGGGTCGATCTGACGTGTGTGACGGACGAGGTGGTGGACGCCGAGGCTGACGCCTTCTCGCTCGCTACGCGCTGGATCGTCAACGGTGTGGACGCGGGCATCGTCGGGCAGGTGCTTCCCGGCGCCGACCTGCACCGTGGAGATGTTGTGCAGTGCATCGTGACAACCGACGACGGAGAGGTGACGGCGTGGCCCTCCGCAGAAGAAAGGGTTGGCAACGGTGCACCCACAGCCGGGAGCGTGCGCGTGACGCCAAGTATCGCAACCGAGAGTACCACCCTTACGTGTGTCGGCGCGGACGTCAGTGACCCCGACGGCGATCCTGTCGCGCTGGGCTACCGCTGGTTCGTCAACAGTGTCGAGGCGGGGGCTGGCGCGTCGCTGAACGGCGCGGCCTTCAACCACTTCGACGGCGTCGTATGTGAAGTCACGCCCGCTGACCCCTGGAGCGTTGGTTCCGCCGTGCTCTCCGACGCGCTGATCATCGACAACACGCCGCCCGGCGCGCCCACCGTCTCGCTGGATCGGAGTACCGCGGTGACCGGAGAAACCGTCACGTGTACGGTGACGGCAGAGGCCACAGACGTGGACGACGACGCCATCGCCTACCGTTGGGAATGGGCTGTGGACGGTGCGATCCAGTCGGAGTCTTCCGCCATCTTCGACACCACGGGCTACGCCGACGACGGCTCCGTGATGTGTACGGCCACGGCCAACGATGGCACGTCCGACGGCGGCTCCGGCAGCGACACACTCACCTTGATTGGCCCGACGTCCGGCACGCTTTCGGCGGCGGCCGCCTCGACAACGATCATCGTCAGTACGCTCGCCAGCGCTGCGCTCGGGAAGGCGGTCGATGGCGTCGATGACCTCGATGGAGACGGCCTCCGGGAGCTGCTCGCCTCCGCCCCGGGAGATGGGGGCGGAAACGGTGCGGTGTATCTCTTTGCGTCCGGCACGCTGGCGGGAGGCGGGTCGGTCAACACGACGGCCGCCATCGCAAGCTGGAAGGGTGCAGCCAGCGGTGACAACCTTGGCGGAACGCGCGGGGTTTCCGGCGCTGGTGACATGGATGCGGACGCCTTGGGTGACGTGTTGGTTTCCTCGCCCTTGGAAGACACAGGCGGCAAGGACGCGGGCACCGCATACCTGCTGTACGGCGGGGGCGCATGGGGGATCGGAAACCCCGTGGATGACGAGGCAGACGCCCGCTTTTCGGGCACCACCGGTGGTTGGTTTGGCGCGCGGCTCGCGTCGGGTGACGTCAATGCGGATGGCATCGATGACATCGCAATCTCCGCTCCCTACCACGACGCGTGTTGCGACAAGGCAGGTGCGGTCGCTGTCTATTATGGCGGGGCCCGTTGGGTTGGGGGGTACGACACCTCGGACGCCGACGCACTCATTCTGGGAGACGCCGAGGATGTCGAACTTGGGTGGTCGCTTGGGATTCTGGGGGATGGGGATGCGGACGGGTACAACGACGTTGCCGTTGGCGTATTCTTCGACAACCCAGCAGGCATCTCCGACGCAGGCACGGCCGCGTTCATCTCCGGCGGTGAACTGCGGACGGAGGAAGAGTATGGGCGCATGGCGTACCTGCTCGTCCACGGAGTCGCCATCGGGGATCGCGTTGGCTACGACATTGCGAGCCTTGGGGATGTGGATGGCGATGGGGTGGATGACATGGCGATTGGGGAGTACCTCGATGACGGCGTCGGCACCGACTCTGGCGCGGTCGCCTTGGTGTACGGGCGCGCGGGCATGAATCGGGAAATCGACTTCACGGGCACCGACGCGATGTTCTTCGGAGTCGCTGCGGCGGATCAGTTCGGCGCTGTGATCACCCCCCTCGGAGACTTCGACGCGGACGGCCTTGCAGACTTCCTGATCGGGGCGCCGACGGGGTCCGGGGGCGCCAAAATCTCCGCCGGTGCAACCTACGCCTATCTTGGGCGCTCCAGCGGTGTGTGGGGACTCACAGGCAACGCTGCGGACATCGTGATCAACGGCGACACGGCGGACGACCGCGCCGGAGACGAATTGTGCGGGCGCCTGGACGTAACGGGAGATGGCTATTCGGACCTGGCGATTGGCGCGCAGAAGGCCGACCTTGGCGCCAGCGGCGGGGGTGCGGTCTATATTGTCGAGGGGCCGTAGGAGCCGTCCAAAAATAACTGGCAGCACCGAGGGCGTCGGCGCGCCGCGAGCGCAAGGCGAGAAGAGCGAGCATACGCCAGTATGTGAGCGATGAGCAACGCAGCGATCGTGGATGCGACGGCGGCTGAATGCGTCCGTTATTTTGGACGGCGACTTGGGTTCGTGGGGCCGCACTCCGTGCGTCCGTTTGGCGCATGGAACCTGTGCGGGGGGGGGGCCGCGGTGCGACGCCGGCCGGATTCGCCGCGGCCACAGCCGGGGGGAGATACCGTATCTGGTGCCACTATTGGCCGCGCGGCGCCGCCGCAGAAAGCAAATGCTTGCCCGTGCGGCGACCCGAAACTGTTGAACGCGCGAATACCCAGCCTTGAGAAGCCTTCGGTGCGATGAGTGCTGTCCCAGTTGTGCAGGTACGCTGGAGGCTCGGCGGGTGAGCGGGCGCGCGCCGGTGCATGTGGACGTCTGTCGAAACTGCGGGCGGAGTGCTTCTCGATCCGCGCGAACTCGACCCGCTCCGACCCTCGGCCGAGGCCACGGACACATCGAAGGCGAACGACACACACGCACTCCCCCTCCCCCCCTCAATTTCATGTACTATCCGGCATGCGCTCCCTCCCCGCCTTCCTCCCCCTCATCCTCGCGTTGGTCGCGGCATGTTCCCCGGTCGCCCTCGACGACGGCGCCGCCAAGGACGGCACCAACGCTGACGCGGAGGATCGTGACCGTGATGGCTACACGCCCGGCGATGGCGATTGCGACGACGCAAACGACACCGTCAGCCCCGCCGAAATCGAAACCTGCGACGGCCTCGACAACAACTGCGATGGCGACGTGGACGAGGGCCTGCTCTTCACGTTCTACGCCGACGCCGACGCCGACGGCTTCGGAGACGCGGCTACGTCCACCCAGGCCTGCGAACAGGACGCGGGGCAGGTGGACAACGCCGAAGACTGTGATGACACGAACCTGTACGCAAGCCCCGCCGCCCTCGAAGCGTGCAACGGCATCGACGACGATTGCGATGGGGAGATTGACGAGGAGGATGTCCGCACCTGGTACATCGACGCCGACGGTGACGGGCACGGCGATCCCGCTTCGGCGTTTCTGGCCTGCGCCCCCACCGTCGATGCGGTGGAGATTGGCGACGATTGTGACGACGCAACCGACCGCGCCGCGCCAGGACTGGGCGAGCTGTGTGACGAGTTGGACAACGACTGCGATGGCGAAACCGACGAAGACGTCACGACCACCTGGTACGAAGATCGCGATGGAGACGGCTACGGCGCCGATGACGCCCCCACCCAAGCCTGCGCCCTCCCCACCGGGTACGCCGCAAACGGCGGCGATTGTAACGACGCGGACACGGCGTTTCATCCTTCCGCCACAGAGGTCTGTGACGACCCGAACGACTACAATTGTGACGGCTCCGTTGGCTACGCCGACGTCGATGGAGACGGGTTCGCAGCATGCGCCGACTGCGATGACACCGCTGCCACCGTGAACAGCTCTGCCACCGAGGTCTGCAACGACGTCGATGACGACTGCGATGGCCTCCTCGACGACGACGATCGCTCCCTCGATCCAGCGTCCACGTCGTTCTGGTACGCGGACGACGACAGTGACGGCTGGGGAGACGCCGACGAGCCCAGTGAAGCCTGCGACCCGCGCTCGTTCGAAGTCGCCAATGACGACGACTGTGACGACGGCGAGTTCGACATTCACCCCGGCGCAACCGAGGTCTGCAACGGCGAGGATGACGACTGCGACAGCCTCCTGGACGACGACGACGACTCCCTTGACCTCTCCTCCACCTCCGCCTGGTTCGTCGATCGGGATGGCGATGGCTACGGCGACGCAACGGCGACCATCAACAGCTGTGAGGAGAGCGCCGACAGTGTAGACAACGCAAGTGACTGTGACGACACCGACGACGATGTGAGTCCGGACGCTGTCGAGGTCTGCAACACCATCGACGACGACTGTGATGGCGCCATCGACGGCGATGACAGCTCGCTCGATCCCTCCTCCGGCTCCACATGGCACGTCGACGCGGATGGGGACGGCTACGGCGACGCCGCGACGACCACCATCGCCTGTGAGGGCGCAGCCGGCCTCGTTGCCGATGACACCGACTGCGATGACACCACCAGCGCCGTCCACCCCGGCGCCACCGAGGTCTGTGATGCCCTCGACGATGACTGTGATGGCAACATCGACGATCTTGGTCCTGGCATCGTCTACGCGGGATCGCTCGTTTCGGGAGACGAGCAGCACTACCACTACAGTCTGGTGGGCCCCGGCGCAGGGAGCATCGAGGCCAATTGGGGCGCTACGGGCGAGGTGACGGAGGTAGCGATCGGCACCAGCCCGGGGGATGACGATGTGAGGGCCTGGTCGAGTGCTGGAACGGCGGCCAGCGCCACGCTCACAGGACTCACGCTGAATGGTGCCTGGGAGGGCGATGAGTACTACGTCTCCGTGCGCGGCGAGTCGGGCTCTGTCGACTGTCCGACCAGCGCGATCTCCGCGAGCGTGCAGATCGCAGAGGGAGAGACATTCACCGGTGACATCAGCGAGCTGCGCGCGGGCGATTCGTGGGGCGGCTCCTCGGGCGATTGGCCGGAGTCGGGCCTCGACGCGGTGTTCGGCGCCCACTATTTCGAGACCGTCGCCATTGCGGCGAGCGTGGAACTGCTCGTGCAAGGCTTTGGTGCCGAAGACGCGGTGGCCGAAGGTGTGAGTGCGACGAATGGCGCGGTCACCAGCCCCGCCGACGGTTGGTTGGCGTTGTACGCGAATGACATCGCCATCGCAGGGACGATTACGGCCAGCGGTCGCGGGTACGGCGGCGGCGGCGGCGGCGGCGGCGGGCCGGGTACGGTGGGCTACCGCGGCGCCGGAGGCAGCGGCGGACTCGGCGGAGATGGCGGGGATTCCGGCGGCGGCGGCGGGGGCGGCGGCGGGTCGCCCAGCGGCGTCGGCGGCGCCGGGGGCAAGGTCGGCGGCAACGGCACCCGGTACGGCGGCGGGTCGGGCGCGACGGAGTGTGGCGGCAGCAACGGGCGCGACGGCGGGGACGGCGCCGTGTCAACGGTGGGCGGCACGGGCGCTACGGCCAGTTCCGGCTCCGTTGGAGCCGCCGGCGTCGGCGAGTTCGCCGCTGGCGGCGGCAACGGCGTCACCGGGTGCGACAACTGGACGGGCGGCGGCGGGGGTGGCTTCGGCGCCGGCGCGGGCGGCGGTACCCAATGGACGGGCGGCAGTGACGACTCGGGCGGCGGTGGCGGCGGCGGCACGGGCGGTGTCGGCAGCAGCGATACCGCCGACGGCGGGACAGGCGCTGGAGCGTTTGGCGGCGGCGGCGGCGGCGGAAACGCCAGCGCCGGGGCCGCCGGCGGCTACCTTGCGGCGGGCTCGAACGGAGACGCATCGGTGGACCGCGCTTGGGTGCTTGGCAGCGGGGGCGGCGGCGGCGGCGCGGGCAATCAGGAGGCCGGCGGCGGCGGCGGCGGTGCCGGCGGCGGCGCGATCCTGCTCTACGCATGGGACACGGTCGCCATCGAGTCCACAGCGCGCCTGCTCGCGAACGGGGCAGGCGGCGGCGGGGGCTCCCGCGACGACGGCGGCGCGGCAACCTCGTTTGTCGGCGGCGTGGGGTCGGGCGGCACCCTCGTCATCGAAGGGGACACGCTGTCCATCGAGGCCGTTGCCCCCTATGTTTCAGCGTTGGGCGGCGGCGCAAGCGCAACGAACGGTGGCACCATCAAGCTGTACTACGGCGCCTTCTTGGGCACGGTGCCAACCGCCGCCGGCCGCGTGTACGACGCCGGCGCGGGGAGTTGGGCGGAGCCGTAGGCGCCGTCCAAAAATAACTGGCAGCACCGAGGGCGTCGGCGCGCCGCGAGCGCAAGGCGAGAAGAGCGAGCATACGCCAGTATGTGAGCGATGAGCAACGCAGCGAGCGTGGATGCGACGGCGGCTGAATGCGTCCGTTATTTTGGACGGCGACATAGGCGCGCGACACCATCCATCCCGTGCGAGGGGACGCAGGAGGACGGTTCAGTGAACCGGCACGTCGCTATCCCGCCCTCCGCCCCGGCTCCGCGAGCAGTCGTCGCAGGAACTCCCCGCGCGGCCGAGCGCCGCGGACCGAATCGAGTCGCTGCGCCTCGGCATATGCGCATGTTGGGTATCTCGGCAAGATGCGGCGCCACGCGCAGACGACTCGGGCGGAGTTTCCGCCGCCAGCCCCATAGGCGCTAACATTCCGCCGCCCACGTACCGGCCGGCATCCGCCGACGTTTTCGACGTCGTGTAGGTTCTACGATGTGTTTTTGCCAGTCCGTGCGCGTCCGCGGGGGCGTCCTCAGGCGGACGAATCCGGCGTTGGCGGTCCGCGAGATGGCGCCGCCAACGCGCCAAGACCGGGCGCGCGAAAACAACGCACGGGCGACTCGGCGAGCAGGGGCGCGAAAGCAGGCTCTCCTGCCGCCATTCTGCGCCGGCGCGTGGCGACGATTCGGGGTCCGGCGGCGGGTGGACACCGACCGGGCGATGTTCGAGGGTCACATCTCCCCTTCCTCGGTTTCGACCGTTGGTTTCCGGAGGTGTCCGAGGGCGGCCGGGTGCGTCGTAAGCCGCAGATCGTTTGACCCACGTGGGCCACCGCGAACTTTATTTTTCCCGGCCTCCACCGCCAAAAACGCCCGGTCGCGGGCGCCATCCGTGCCCGTTTGGCGGCGTCGCACGGAAGGGGGCTCCCGGCCACCAGGCGCGGCGAACGGGTGCGTCGCCGACGCGAGCGTTGCTCGTGTCGCTCCGCGCGCATCCTGACCCCCCGAAAAACACCGACAATCGGCGCAATACGTGGACGGCATGCGCGCCACATCTCTGAGTCCTGAACTCGATCTCGCCCGATCCCTCGATGCACGTCTGGTCGCCGCCCGCAAAGCACAACGCGGCGCGGAGCATCGTTTGGCGATTCTGCTCGCCGAGCTGGCCGATACGGGCGGTCACCGCCTTCTCGGGTACGCATCCATCGAGCAGTATGCCATGGCGGCGCTCGAATTGACGTCGCGCGTGGCCCGCGATTTGCTGCGCATCGGAAGGAGCATGCCGGAGTTACCCAGGCTGAACGCGGCACTCGCCGCCGGCGAAGTGGATTGGACGAAAGCAAGAGAGGTG
>CAMAWH010000041.1 GCA_945861635.1 Klebsiella pneumoniae
TGTCGATGTCGAGATCGTGACTCCCCGAGTAGTTGACGACCGGCGCGGACATCGGCCGCGTCACGATGGTCATCGGCTGGCCTTCCGGGAAGACATCCAGAAACGCATCCTCCGAGAGGGAATTCAGAATGGACGTGTCCAAGGACACCGGGCCATTTTCGTCGAGCGTGTAGCAAAGCAGGCCGCCGCGCCAAAGTGCGTACAGCGCCTCGTTGGCGAAATCATCCGACACGCTCAGATCGATGTGGAAGTCGGGGTCGATTCCGGTCGGTGCGTTTCCGATTGCGGGAGGATCAGACAGTGTTTTCGGGGATCCGCCCGGATCGTATGCCGCGACGCAATCGGCGGCCGCTCCACTCATGGCGCCCGCCATGAACACGCGCGCGCCGGCCGGCGTGATCTCGACGTCGGACGGCTGCAACTGCACATGCAGCATGGCGCCATTGACCTCGATGTCCTGCTCGATGCTTGCCGATGCGAACGCATCCTCGATGGTCTCTTCGATCGTCGGACCGAAGTCTGCGATTGCACTGGTGAGCTGGTCACCGACGAGCCCGAGGATGAGGTCGTAGAGGTTGAGGCCGAAGAAGTCCATCACGTCGTTGAGCGTGCCAATGGCGCAGTCGTCGAGGTGGATGTAATCGCCAAGTTCGGGGTACGTCGGTACGATCTCGCCGATCGTGGCGTCGAGTACCTTGCCCCCCGAGCCGTCGTCGATCACTTCCAGCGCGATGGTCGTGTGGATGTTGACCGGGAAGGAATCGACGCGCCCGTTGCAGGTGTCACCGATACAGATCGCATAGGTATACAGGTAGAATGGGTCGGATTCACTGTTGAGGGCGACGTCGAGCGTGATGTCGAGGTCGAGCACGCCGTTTTGCGGCGTGATCTTGGCGTCGGCGACCTCGACCAATACCTGCAGGTTCGTGACCGAGTATTCGTACGAGTCGAAGCAGGTCCAGCCTTCACGACTATCCTCAATGTCACCCACGGGAATCGACTCGGGCAGGAGCGCCGGGATCAACCCGGCGAGGGCATCAAAGCCATCCGCCGTGATGTCCGCGGTAGCCGCCGGATCGATGGTCGCACCGGGCGGCCAGTCTTCGGCAAGCGCAAGGGAGTAAAGCGGAAGGAGTGCGAGCACCGAAGGCTCCGAGAGCGCGCTACTTTACTCGCTTTCCGGGCTGTTCCGCAAGTGCCCCGGACGGGCGAGGAGCAAAACGCCCCGCCCGGATACGGTCCACGCGCCCGGCGGAACCATCACGGTGTCGCCAGGCCGCAGCGATTCGCCGGCGATCTCCGCCGCACCCTGGATGAGCGTGACGGCGCACCACCCCACCGCGACCGTCGGGAGGGTGGCGCGCTCGAGAAGGAAGTTCGGGGTGTCAAGAAGGCGCTCGACACCGCCGGCCACGGAGCGCGGGGCCACCCGGGGGTCGTTTGGCGTCAGGGTGGCCGCCGCCATCGCCCGGTCGAGATGCAGCTCGCGCGGGCGCCCCCAGTCGTACAACCGGTACGTCAGGTCGATCGGCTGCTGAACTTCGTAGAGCAGAATTCCAGCGCCAATCGCGTGGATGGTGCCGGGCGGGACATCCACGACATCTCCCACGCGCGGCTCGAACCACGCGAGGTCCCCTTCAATTTCGCCGGAGAGCGCCCGGTTGCGCAATTCCTCGCGCGTGATCGGGTGCCGCAGCCCGCAGGCGATACGCGCGCCCGGATCGGAGTGCAGCACCACCCAGCCTTCCGCCTTTCCGTGCGCGGCGCCGTCCGCGACCGCCAACGCATCGTCAGGATGCACCTGCACCGAGAGCACGCCGCTCGTGTCAAGGAGCTTGACCAGAAGCGGAAAATCGACAATATCTGCGAGCGTGTTCCCGTCGGCACCGACGACCGCGTTTTCCTTCCAGACCTCCCAGCTCTCGCCAATCAACCCCTGCCCTTTCCCCAACGCGGCCAGCCGACTCCCCCCCCAAGTGGGGCGCATGAGCGCGGGTCGGGTCCGAAACGGCGTCACGCCCCCGCCGACTAACGTGTGAGGCCCCTGCTGCGTTGCCGAACGCGCGCTCAGTCGGCGTCTCAAAACGAAAACAACACGCGCCCCCCCCCGGCGTTTGGACTATCGCCCACCGCGCACGACGTACACCGTGCCCGTCACGCCGGCGCTCGGCGCGCCCACGACGACATCCGCGTGGCCATCCGCGTCCAGGTCAGACTGCCCGCCAACGACGTAGCCGGCCTCCGATCCGTCGCTTCCCGTCACCGCCGCGCCCGCGTCGTCCGTCGTCATCTCGCCGGTATACTCGCCGGGATAGAACAGGTAGGCGGAATCTGCACCGTAGGCACCCAGAAGCAGTCCACCGTCGATCGCACTCCCTGTCCCAACGGCGCCCTTGTACGTCGTGCCGGTGATCGTCACGAGGGTCTCCGTGAACGAACTTGAGATCACGGTGGCGCCGCTGAATGGCCCAGCGAGAACGTAGACCCGCCCAACATCGACGAGGGCATCGTCCGCGGAGGATGCCGACGCCAGAAGGTCAACGCTGCCGTCACCATCAAGATCGCCAACCGGTTGGAAAATGCCCTCCCCCTCGGATGCGTCTCCCGTGAAGGTGGCGATGGCCGCGGAGGATCCAAGCGCCCCGCCCACGCCGCCAGGAAAGATCCATCCCTTCCCAGCGCTCCCGAGGATTACGTCATCCCGACCATCTCCCGTGACGTCCCCCAAGCCCTTTACGTAGGTCCAACCCGCACCTGCGATGGTGTAGTTCGCGAGACCGTCGCTACTGGCGGCGCCGATGATGGCGCCATCCAGAATACGCATGCCGTCCGCATTGCCGACGGCGATGTCGGCGAGGCCGTCACCATCCCAGTCCCCAGCGCCCGCCATGCTGGACGCCACGGTACTGCATCCGCAGTACACGCCGGCCGTGGCGTACGTGACGGCGACGCTACCGGTGGCGTTGGCCAAAAACCACCAGACCTCGTAGTCATACGTCGAGAGCGTGCCAACGTCGTCCAGGCCATCTCCGTTCAGGTCTCCGACAAACGCGACGTAGGTGCCGAACCCCGTGCGCGGACCATTCCCGCCCAAAAACTTCGTGGTTGCCACATCAGCAAGCGCGCCGCTCGCCGAGATCGGACCGCGCACGACATAGGCCGCACCTGCGTTGTCACCCCCGTCGTCGTCCCCACCCGCGGCGATGACGAGGTCGTCGATGCCGTCCCCGTCGACGTCTCCCCCCGTCGCGAGTGAGCGCCCAACGCCGTCGTCGACCGCGTCCCCGGTCAGGATCCAGTCGGCATCGGCCAGCGCGACGTTGCCTCGCGGGCCGCACCCCTCGTCGGCCATCGTGTCGCAATTCTGATCGACGCCATCTCCACAGACGTCCTCACCGCCGGGGAACGTGAGCGCCGCAGCGTCGTCACAGTCCGTCCCATCGGCGATGTGGCCGGTCGGTGCTGCGCACGCGATGGCGGGGGAGTCCGCGCCAAATCCGTCACCATCGACGTCCGGGTACCAGATTGTGCCGTCGACGGCTCCAACTTCATCAACCTGTCCGTCACAGTTGTTGTCCGCGCCATCACACGTCTCCTCCGCGCCCGGGTAGGCGGCGGCATTCGCGTCATCGCAGTCGCCGTTGGCGGCAACCGATCCGGAAGGGGCCGTACACGCCTGAACTGCGCCGGCCGCCACCCCTACGCCATCTCCGTCCGCATCGACGTACCACACGCCCACGTCACACTCCCCCGTGTCACCCGAGCCGGCGTCCTTCTCACCGCCGCCGGCGCCCGCAGGCGGCGCGGCGGAAAAGTTGCAAGCCACAAGAAGGAAGAGCATTTCCGCCGATAACCGTTCACGACGCCTGCCGCTGCCCCGGCGACAAAGTGCGAGCCAACACTACTCACACGCCGCATACTCCGTCTCCGTGCACATCGGCTCCGCACCGCACTCGTCGAGCGCGTACCCCTCCGGACAGGACCAACCGCTGGAATCGCCCAACTCGAAAAAGCCACCGATGCGATCGGCCGTGGTGAAGACGACGCTTCCCTCGTAGTCGGCGGCGGCCATCGTGCTGTCATCCGCCAGGCTTCCCGCGGGAAACGGCCCGGCGATCTCCGCGCCAAAGCTAGCAATGGAGCCATCATTTTTGCCGAACAACTCGACCTGGTGGGTGCCGGACGTCAGCGCCGCAGCCTGCAAAAACCAATAGTTGAACGCGCGGGTGGTTCCCGAGGTGTCCGTGAAAATTTCGACGCCATCGACCACGAGTCGCACCTGATTATCTGCCGCAATCCCCACGATATAGTCGCCCGCCGTCACAACATCAAGGCAGGCTGAAAAGCCGATCCACTCACCGACCGGCGCTTCTCCTGCGGTGCTGGAACCGCCGTCACACGCCCAGATGCCCACCTCGTTCAGGCGCCCATCGGTGTCGCCGTCGTCATCTCCCCAGTAGTTGTTTTTGTCGTTCCGCCCCCCAGGGTAGAGAGCGCCGAACTTCCCGTAGACAGCGTTCTTCGTACCCTTGCAAACATCGATGGTAGCGCCGTTGTAGGTGGCGGCCACCGACACTTGACGAACGCAGGCGTCTCCATCCGGCGTCGGAGAGAAATCGTCAGGACACTCACACTCGTGGACGACAACGGTGTCCTGGCCCGAGTCGGGCGCAGAGTCCCCGGACGTGCTCGTATCGACAATCAACGCCGAGTCTCCGTCGGCGGCGGTGTCGATGGCGGACTTGTTGTGCGCGCTGACATTGTTGTCGATGCACGCGAAAAGCGAGAGGACGGCGGGGAGCATGGAACAACGTAGCACTTTGTCGGCCCCCGCCGGACGGCGACTTAGTCCGGCAACCACTCCACCTGCAACGTCACGTCCTGCGTCACCGGGTGGCAGCCGTCCGCGTCGAGCGCGACCTCGACCAACGCGTAGTCTTCGGTGTGTCCACCCGCGGTGCCCATCACGTCGAACGTGCCGACGATCTCCCACCCGCAGACCCACACGCCGTCGATCGGTTCGCAGTCGATCCACGGCGTGTCATCGATCATCGCGTCGCGGTAACGCACGATCGCGCCATCCAATTCCTCCGCACTGGCACCGAGGAGCGTGGCCTGGATGCTGGCGGCCGCCATCTCATTGCAGACCGCTTCCGACGCGATCATTTCTATGGCCAGCGGATGCCCGATGACGTGGCAGCCGTCCGACTCCACAACCACGCTTTGTTCCACGGTTTCGTACCCTTCCGCGGTCACGGTCACGGTGATTTCACCGTTCGCCTCGTATCCGCAGTTGAAGAGCCCGCCGCCCAAATCGTCGCAAGCACCTTGGTCCTCGCCGTCGAGACTCCACGCCGCCGAAGCCCCTTCGAACGCGGCTCCCGCCTCGTCGGTGACCGTGAGTGTCACGGACGCCGCGGCCATTTCAGTACACGCAGTACCCGAGTCGGAGGGCGGCTCCTCCTCGAAGCAACCGCTGGCCAGCGTGGGGAGAGCGAGGGAGAGATGGAGCAGGGAGAAGCGTGTCATGGGAAACCTCGAAGGGGACGATAGCAAGCATCATGCCACATCGATGGCAGCTACGTTCCGGAAGGTAGGGGCGCGGCGAGTGCGACATCGGGTGCGCCGGGGTTCCGTGCGATCCTGCCCCGTCGGACGAGGGCGCTGCCGGCTCCAATGGTCTTGGGAAACCGATCGTTTTCGGGGCCGCTTCGCGTCCGGCGGCTTGGCGAAACCGACGACCGGCGCCGGGGCGTCTCGACGGGCGAATGCGTTACGATTCCGCACCCTCGGAACTTCGATGCTCGCACTGCTGGCTCTCCTCGCGTGTCAACCGGAAGCCCCCGTCAAGGCGGACTCCGCCGATCCCCAACCCGACGTCGACTCGGGAGATAGTGGCGATTCTGGAGATAGCGGCGATAGCGAAACGGGCGACACCGAAGACTCCGCCGCGTCCGACCTCGACGGGGATGGCTCCGCTGCCGACGACGGCGATTGTGACGATGCGAACAACGACATCCATCCCGGTGCTCCCGAGCTGTGCGACGGGGAGGACGATGACTGTGACGGTGCAATCGACGAGGACGCCGTGGACGTCAAAACCTGGTACGCGGACGCCGACGGGGATCGGTACGGTGACCCTGCCGCGCCCGTCGAAGCATGTGACGCTCCCGCGGGGAGCGTGGACGTCGGAACAGACTGCAACGACGCCGACGCTGCGATCCACCCCGGGGTGGCCGAGTCGGACTGTGCGGACCCCATCGACTACAATTGTGACGGTTCCGTGGGGTACACCGACGCCGACGCGGACCTCTCGCCCGCGTGTGAGGATTGCGATGATGCCGATGCTACCGTCGCGGCGGAGTCGGTCTGGTACGCCGATGCGGATGGCGATGGCCACGGAGGGAGCGCGTTTACGGCGTCGGCATGCGCGGCACCGGTCGGCTACACGCCTGCGGCCGATGACTGCGATGACCTCGATGCCAGCGCCTTTCCGGGGGGGGAAGAAGTGTGTGACGAGGTGGACAATGACTGTGACGGCGCCAAGGACGAAGACGCGACGGACGTGACACGGTGGTATGCCGACGGAGACGACGACGGATTTGGGGACGCGGCCGATGCAACCGACGCATGCACGCAGCCGGAGGGCCGTGTCGCCGACAACACCGACTGTAACGATACGAACGCGGCGATCAACCCCGACGCTGTCGAGACGTGCAACGACATCGACGACGACTGCAATGGCGACGTGGACGCGGACGCAACCGACATGTCCATCGGGTACGCGGACACCGACGGGGACGGTTTCGGAGACGCCGCGATGTCGATGGCGGCTTGCGACGCTTCCGCCGGCTACGTCGCCAACTCCGAGGACTGCGATGACGGCTCGGGTCTGGTGTCTCCCGACGCAACGGAGACCTGCAACGACGTGGACGACAATTGCGACGGCGAAATCGACGAAGACGACGCCAGTGACGCCACGTTCTGGTACGCGGATGCCGATGGCGACACTTTTGGCGATGCGAGCGTGAGGACAACCGCCTGTGAGGCCCCCGGCGGCTACATCGCCGACGACACCGATTGCGACGACGCGGCCGACGACGTCTACCCCGACGCGGACGAGGCCTGTGACGGCGTGGATCACGACTGCGACGGCAGCGTCGATGACCTCGATGCCGTCGATGTCACAACCTGGTACGCCGACGCAGATTCGGACAGCTTTGGCGATGCCGCCGTCAACACCGCCGCTTGCGACGCACCGATGGGCCATGTCGCCGACGCAACCGACTGCGATGACACCGCCGACGACGTTCATCCGGGGGGATCGGAAACCTGTGACGGGCGCGATGAGGACTGCACGGGCACGGCCGACGACGGCTCGCTGGCGAGCATGCCGGCGTGGTATGCCGACGGCGATTTGGACGGCTTTGGCGACGCCGCAGCGAGCGCGAACGCCTGCGCCGCGCCCGCGGGATCCATCGCCGACGGCACGGATTGCGATGACGCCCGCAACGACATCCACCCCGACGCCGCCGAAACGTGCGACGGGGAGGACGACGACTGCGACGGCACGGTCGACAACGATAGCGCGGTGCTTGGGGACGCGGCGGCCTGCGCCGCGGTCGATTGCCTCGACATCGCAACGACACGCACGGTTTCACCGGGGGATGGGGTGGCGTGGATCGACCCGGAGGCGGATGGCACCGCCGCCGAGGTCTACTGCGACATGACGACGGACGGCGGAGGTTGGACGCGGATCGTCGATGCCGACTACACCGCCGACACCTGCCCGACAGGGTGGGCGGACTCCGGAGCCCACGGATGTGAGCGGGATGCCGCCGTTTCCTCGGCGACGTTCGACACGCTGGGCATCGAATGGAGTGAGGTGCGGGCAGCCCTGGCGGCCAATCGTTATGCGAGCCCGGATGCGTTCGGCGTGAGCGGGCGCGGCTCCGCCGGCATCGACAGTTACTACGTCGATGGCATGTCGCTCACCATCGGTTCGGGTTCGTCTCGGACGCACCTGTACACTTGGGCGATCGGGTTGACCCAAGGGCACAATTCCAGTTACGACTGCCCCGCGTATGGTGGCGTGGCAGCGCCGGCCTTCGTCGGGAGCGCAACCACCTGCGAAACCAACAACACGGCAAGCTGGTTTTCGTATTATTGGTACTCGGGGCTCATGTTTTCGACAGTCGAAGCGGACGTCGACGTGGGTGCGGCAAGCACCTCCGACCTCGAACTCCGCATCATGGCCGATCAGCCGGAGAGCGACGAGGAGATCGCGGTGTCTTCACTGACGCTTTGGGTGCGGTAGGCATCGCTCGCACCATGCTCAACCTCATCCTCCTGCTGCTCGCCTGCGCCCCGGCCCCGACCACCTTGGTCCTGACCCCGGCAGACAACGTATCCACCTGGTCTCTGGCCCCGCTCCCCCTTCCCGAAGTGCGCGTGCTCGACGAGGATGGCAGGGTCATCGAGCGCCCGCCAGCACCGATCTGGACCGTGACCCCGCCCGGCGTTGCAACGCTCAGCGAAACGACGATCAAACCGAAGGAAAGCGGTACGGCAACGGTGCAGGCGGCGGTTGGCAGCGCGCGCGCCCACTACGTATTGGATGTCAACATTCCCGACCGATTGATGTTGGTCGCCAGCGCGAAGGACATCGCGACTGGCGGCGAAGGGGAGTTCATCGCGACGCTCAGCTCCGGCGGCACGCCGACGGAGGGTCCGGCGATATCGTGGTCCACGTCGGACGCCTCGATCCTACGTTTCCCGCCGAACTGCATCACGATGTGCACGGCAACGGCGCGGAATCCCGGTGTCGTCCTGGTCACGGTGCGATCCGGGCCGCTCTCCGCGTCAACCACCATCACCGTCGGCCAAAGTACCGGCAGCGCACCCTGCGATCCCGGCTGTCACGCCTGGACGGAATGTGTCGCCGGGTGCGCGTCGGCGTCGTCCATCCAGATGAACTTCACCGAGAGCGCCACGCCGCCCGACCCAACCACGCTGTGCATCCAAACGAACTGCGCAAAGTTCAGCGCGTGCACGACGTCTTGCGCGGCCGCGGCGCCACACCCCCACTGAGGCGCCGTTTCGACTCCTACCTCGGCGTCTGATCCTTGGCCGGTTCACATTTGATCGACGCAGCGGACGGGTAGACCAAGCCTACCGAATCACACATCTCTGTGGGAAATTGGAGCGCCTCGTCCGTGTCATTGACCCAGTTGCACGTGGTCAAAAAACGATCGCCCTCAGAGACGACGAATGCGCCGGGTTCAAATGCGTCAACACGAGGCGCATCTCGAAGGTCCGGCGTCCAATTGTCCACTTCATACACGCGTTCCGTGATGTCTCCGTGGATCCAGTCGATGCTGTACGACCGGCCCCATTCATGCATGTGTCCCATCAACGCAACGAGCGTGTAGTCCGCCTCCCACTCACAATCGATGGTGGCCGAGGAAGCCTGCCCAGGAGGGAGGGAGAATGTCGAATTGTCATGGATGAACGGCGTTGCCCAGTCCGTGACCGTGGCCGGGTCGACGAACGTGATGTTGGCGAGATCCTGCACGAGGACACGACGATCGGTAGCATTGATCCAATGTTCCTGCAGGATGTACCTCGTATCGGCGGGAACGGAGACGGCGACGCCCGGCGGAAGTTCCATCGCTCCCCACGCGTCGGCAAGCACTCGCGTGCCCATCACAAGGGGCTGCATGTGCTCCATGGGAATGACCTTTGGATGTGTGCAATCCACCACCTCACCGTCGGCGTGCTCGTCGGGCGTGAAGTCCGTTTCCATGAACATGAAATGATGGGCGTACTCGGGATTCTGAAACCAGGCGAAGCGCGACACCGCAGCATCGCCCCACTCCCACGTTCCAACCTCACAATACATGACATCCTGATGCGGCTCCAGAATGACCTCGGCGCCGACCAAACGGACGCTTGTACCTTCCGGGTCGGGTACGTCGATCCGCCCGTCTACGACAGCGTCTGTGCCGGAGTCATCCTCACGCTCCGGAACGGGGACGCAGCCGGGAACAGCGGGGGCGAGGAGGGCGAAGAACAACACGCTCCACCCTACATCCACACCGCACCGCCAGCAAATGTGGGAGCATGTGGGCATGCCGCTCCTCCTGCTCCTCCTCGCGTGCGGCGGCAAGACCATCAAGACGGAGGAGAGTGAGGGACACCGCCACAGCTTCACGATCCCGAGGGAAGACCTGGCCGACCCGCCGGACAGCGGCGTCATCCTCGAAACGACGGAGGTGGACGGACACACGCACGACGTCACGCTCAGCGTGGTGAGCCTCGACTTGCTCTCCGAACGCGGCGGTATCGGTGTTTCCGGGGAGACGAGCGAGACGGAGGCCCATTCGCACGAGTGGCATGGGGAGTGACGAGGCAACGGTGTAGCATGCGCGAATGATGTCCCTCCTTTTCCTGTTTGCCTGTACGCCGACCCCTGCTGACTCCGGAAAGGCGGAGGCCGCCGAGGACATCGACGGGGACGGCCTCGCGGGGGACGATGACTGCGATGACGGCAATGCGGCCGTGCACCAATACGCAGAGGAAATCTGCGACGGCCTGGACAACAATTGCGACGGGGAAGTGGACAACGGCCTGCTTGCCACCTGGTACCAGGATCGCGATGAGGACGGCTTTGGTGACGCCGCAGCAACCGTCGAAGCCTGTGAGCCTCCGGCCGGGTACATCGGGGGCGCGGAAGACTGCAACGACCGGCGGGACGACATCCATCCGGGCGCGCTGGAGGGAGATTGTGGCGACCCGACGGACTACAACTGTGATGGCTCCGTAGGCTACGCCGACGCCGACGGTGACCACTACGCAGCTTGCGAGGAATGTGACGACGCCAGTGCCTATATCCATCCCGGCGCAGAGGAGGTGTGCAACGAACTGGACGACGATTGCGATGGTCGCATCGACGTCGGCGCGACCGACGCCGAAGTCTGGTATGCGGATGCCGACGGGGATGGTCACGGCGGACCGTTGACGGTGGTGGCCTGCGCCGCGCCGGACGGCTTCTTGTCCACGTCCGACGATTGTGACGATGGCGACTTCTCGGCGTTTCCAGGCGCCTCGGAAGTCTGTGACGGCGGCGACAACGACTGCGACGGCCTGACGGACGAGAATGCGACGGACGCGGGTACAACCTACGACGATGCCGACGGCGACGGATGGGGAGACGATGCGAGCGTTCGGGTGGCGTGTGATGGCGCCGTTGCCGTGGGCGAGGACTGCGACGACACCGATGCGAGCGTGAGTCCGGATGGCTACGAGACGTGTGACGGTCGCGACGAGGATTGCGACGGAGATGTCGATGAGGACGCGGTGGACGCCTCGGTCTGGTACACCGATGGCGATGGCGATGCCGTAGGTGACGCGGTGATTGTGGCATGTGACCTTCCCGCCGGCGCCTCCGCACTCGACGGCGATTGCGATGACGCCGACGCGACGGTGTACCCCGGCGCCATCGAAAGCTGCGATGGTGTCGATCAGGACTGTGATGGCAACGTGGATGAGGGCGTCGGCTCGACGTGGTACCTCGACGCCGACGGCGACGGTTTCGGCGACCCTGCGCGCCTCTGGGCCGATTGCACGGCGCCGGGCGGATATGTCGCGGATGACACCGACTGCGATGACCTCGATGACAGCGTGAATCCCTCGGTCGCGGAGGTGTGCGATAGTCTCGATAACGACTGCGATTCCGCGGTGGACGAGGCGGACGCCGCGGACGCGTCCACCTGGTACGCGGATGACGACGGCGACGGCTGGGGCGATGCTACGGATCGCGTCGAGGCGTGCAGTCAGCCTGCGGGGTACCTCGTGAACGCCGGTGATTGTAATGACGGGACGAATGCGGTGAGCCCGGACGACCTCGAAACGTGCAACAGCGTGGACGACGACTGCGATGGCACCGTCGATGAGGCCGATGCCACCGATGCGATCACGTGGTATGCGGACGCCGACCGTGACGGCTACGGCGACGCACACACCACCACGGCGGCGTGCGCCGCACCCGCAGGGTACATCGCGGACGACTCGGACTGCGATGATACCGATGCGAGCACGTACGACTGCGCGTTCACCGATTTCGACGGTACCTATGGCACCACCTGGCAGACGATGGCCACGCCGTCGGAAGCGCTCTATTCGGTGCAAGTCTACCACCCGTCCGACATGCAACACATCTACAATATGTACGATTCGACGGGTCAGAAGTACAACGTGGACACCGACACCTGGACGACGCTGGCGGCCAGTGCCCCCTACTCCGCGCCGTGGACCCAGATGGCACCCTATGATGGCTATCTTTGGATGATTCGCAACAGCTACATCTATCGTTATGATCCCGTGAGCGACGGCTGGACGACGATGACATCCTACACGGGAAGCGACGCCTACAACATGACGGAATCGGACGAGTATGGGGTCATCTACGGCCACACCTCGGCGGGCGTCATGGTCCAGTACGACACCAACACAGGCGCCGTTTCGTATGACACGACCGGAAAGGGCAGCCAATCTGAGACGCGGCTGGCCTACGATCCCGATGGCCGCACCATCTACTTCGGCGCGTACTCCCAGCCGGATCTGTATCGTTGGGACATCGCATCCGGCGCGGTGACGACGATGACCTCGATCCCGGCGGCCCAGCTCAACGACATCTTCTGTTCGGATCGCTCCGGTCACATTTACGCGGCGGGAAACACCAGCGGCACGACCATGTACGCCTACGACATGGTCACCAACCTCTGGACCTCGATGCCGGCGTTGCCCACCGACCATGGAAACAACGGCTCGTGCGTTGTTTCCGCCGACGGATGGCTCTATGTCGGCACCGGGAGCAACCTGAAGTGGTACCGAATCGCCTTGTATTGAATCACCGGCTCCAAAAACATCGGCTCCAAAAACATCGGCTCCAAAACACCGGCGCCACCTCGCTCCGGGGCGTTCGTAGGCTATCCTTCGCCTTCTCGGAGCCCCCATGCGCTTGCTGCCCTGTTCGCTTTCCCTCGCGATCCTCGCCGCGCTCGCCGGTTGTCGCGCCGACGGGACGACGAAATATACGATTGACGCCGATAAGGACGGCCTTTCGCGCGACGACGATTGTGATGACAAAAACGAGGACGTCGGCGCCCCGACCACCTGGTACACGGACGCGGATGCCGACGGGTACGGCACAGGAACGGGAGACGCAGCCTGTGAACAGCCGGACGGAAGCGCCGCCACCGCCGATGATTGCGACGACGCGGACGCTGGCATCCACCCGGCCGCCGACGACCTGTGTGATGGCATCGACAACGATTGCGACGGACTCGTCGATAATGGCGCCACCTCCTCGGACTGGTACGCGGACGTGGACGGGGATGGGTATGGGGAGGATGCGACCGTCACGCCGGGGTGTTCCGCGCCAGACGGGTACGTTGCCGTGGGTGGGGATTGCAACGATGCCGACGCGGCCTACAATCCCGGCGCCGACGAGTCGGATTGCGCGGACCCGAATGACTACAATTGTGACGGTTCGGTCGGGTACGCCGACGCCGACGGGGACGGCTTTGCCGCCTGTGAGGAGTGTGATGACGCCACGGCGACCCACTTCCCCGGAGCGACCGAGTTTTGCGACGCCGTAGATAACGACTGTGACGGCACCATCGACGAGGCCGACGCCATGGATGCGTCCACCTGGTACGCCGATAATGACACCGATGCGTACGGCGACGCATCCGACGCCACCGCGGCATGCGCGGCGCCCGAGGGATATGTCGCCGACTCCAGTGATTGCGACGACCTCGTTGCGGTCGTGAACCCGGCGGCGTCGGAGATCTGCAACGGCATCGACGATGACTGTGATGGCGCGATCGATGACGAGGCGTCCGACGTTCTCACATGGTACGCCGACGCGGACAACGATGGCTATGGCACGGATGTGGCCACCACGGGGTGCGAGCAACCCACGGGGTATGCGGCGCTCGGTGGCGATTGCGACGACGCGGATGCCGCCTACAACCCCGGCGCCGACGAGTCGGACTGCACCGACCCCAACGACTACAATTGCGACGGGTCCGTTGGCTACGTCGATGCCGATGGAGACGGGTTTGCCGCATGTGAGGAGTGTGACGACGCCACGGCGACCCACTTCCCCGGAGCCACGGAATATTGCGATCTGGCGGACAACGACTGCGATGGTATCGTCGATGAGGCCGATGCTGTCGATGTTTCAGCGTGGTACGCGGACGCCGATGGAGACGCCTACGGCGGCACTTCCGCGCGTGAGGACGCCTGTTCGGCGCCCGCCGGCTATGTCGCCGACAGCACCGACTGTGACGACGGTGTCGCCACCGTCAACCCAGGCCAAACCGAGATTTGCAACGGGGTCGACGACGATTGTGATGGCACCGTGGACGCTGGGGCCGCGGACGCGTCCACTTGGTATGTTGACAGTGACTCCGATGGATACGGCGATCCGGGAACCACGGCGGAGTCGTGCACGGCGCCCACCGGATACGTCGCCGACAACACCGATTGTGACGACCTCACCATCGGTGTCAACCCCGGCGCCGTCGAGGGTTGCAATCGCGTGGACGACGATTGCGATGGCGCAGTGGATGACGGCGCGGCCGACGCATCGACGTGGTACGCCGATACGGATGGAGACGGCTACGGGGACGGTCGGAGCACCGCGGATTCGTGTACGCAACCCGCTGGCTACGTTTCCGACACCAGCGATTGTGACGATACGTTGGCGGCAGTGAACCCCGCAGCGACGGAAATCTGCAACACCATTGACGACAACTGTGATGGCGCGACGGATGACGGCAGCGCGGCGCCTACCCTCTGGTACGCGGACGCCGACGCGGACGGCTATGGAGACGGGGGAACGGCCGTCAGCGCGTGTGCCGCACCTGCCGGCTACATCGCGGACATCACCGACTGCGACGACACCCGGGCCGCGGTAAACCCCGCCGCCACCGAGATCTGCAACACCCTGGACGACAACTGTGATGGAGCGACAGACGGGACGGATGCGTGGTGGGATCTCGCGTTCCCCTACCGCATTCCCGTCCGGCTTGGAGCGGCCTCGACGGGGGTGTCCGGGCCGCCCGTCGCCATCGAAGTTGACTTTGCCGTGGCGATGTCGGCGTTGGGCGGCGGTGTATTTTCTTCCGATACGATGCGCGTCGTCCTTCAGGATTGTGCGCTCGCCCAACCGGAACTTCCCAGTCAGTTCCTGGATAGCTGGGTGGGAGTCTTTGAGAAGCAGGAATCTGCGGACGCCACAGGAGATGGGTTTGGTACCGTCGTTTTCCTCTACGACGAAGACGGCGATTACGCAGCGTTGGAAACGCTCGCGGCCAGTGGCACCGCGTCGGTGGCTATCTACTTTGGCGGGAGCGCGGCGGCCCCCGCATACCTGACAGGACTGTCCGCAACGGCCGCGACCCTCGAAAACAACGTCACCGTGAACACGTTTGACGCCAGCGCCGGCGGGATGTTGGACTCGATGCTCTGGGGAGCCTCGCCCAACCTTCAGAGTCAGGACGATAGTTGCTGTGGGAACTCCATCTACTCGGCAAGTTGGGGCGTCGATCCGCAGGATGGTGCGGGTACGCTCACGGTTTTGGAGACGGGCCCGGTGTTCGCGGCAATGCGGGCCTCCGGGTCACGCACGGATTCGCAGTCCAGCTACGACTACACCTACACATATTGGATGTTTGCTGGCAGACCCGAGCTGTGGAACAAAGTCTATCAAGTGACGACAAGCGCCTCGACGCTCTCTCATCCGGGAGACTACACCAGTGGCATCCGCCCGTGGGAAGCCCGCCGCGACGCCATCTCCAGCGGCGCCACGTTCACGACGGACAGTGGCTATGCCTACGCCGACGCCTCCAACGGTACGTGGGGCGTGACGTGGGGGTATTATCAGGAGCCCGCCTATCTGGTGACACTGTCCAACTACAACCCGTACATTATCGTGGTCGGCAACGACTACGCCCCTTCCGGTTCGGGTACGCCGGGCCGCATGCCCACCGGCACGGCCTACATGGACAATGAGGTGCAGGTGGTCTACCCGCACAGCGACAGCTTTTCGACCGGCGTGCAGGACCAGTTCTTTGGGTTGCTGGAGGGCGTGACGGTGACGCAAGGGGCGGCGCAGGCCCAGTAGTGGAGGACGCCGTCGTGACGGCGCAGGCGTCAGGGGCGAACGGAGCCCACGCCCCTCGCCACCTCGACCGTTCCCCGCCAGAGGGAGAATCGGAGGCGTCCATCGTCAAGGGTGATCCGGACATCTACGTCCTGACCCGGGCGCACAACGTCGAGGAAGCGCACGCGATCGAGGCGGACGATCGGGCTGCCGACCGCACCTTGGACGGCGGATAAAAGCGCGGCACCGGGAACGACCGGGTCCGCGTCAAAATGGCCGGGATAATCAGGGAAGATCATGTCTCAGAAGTCCGCGCGAACGCCCATGAACGGGCGCGTGGGGAGATGCTTCAGCATGGATCGCTCGATTTCTCCATCCTTGACACTGACAATCGGCAGGAAGTCGTTCTGAAAGTACAAGGCGTTAAGCACCTCTACGTACACGGACCAACGCAGGCGCGCCGTGGCCGTCCTCCATTCCACCCTCAGATCGACCTGATGGAAGTTCCCAAGCGCGGTGTCGTTCAACGCGGAGAGCGCAACAGTTTCCTTTCCACCGGCTTCGACCGATGACATCGGCCGGCCGGAATGAAAGTCGTACCGCGTGGACGCTCGCCAGTGGGGAGTGATTTGGTATTCGGCCGTGGCGCCCGCCGTCCAGGCCTGCGCGTGGCCGGGCGTGATCGTCGTCGCAAAGGTGTTGTTGAGTGGATTGGTGCGTTCAGCGTGCAGGTACCCCGCGTTCAGCGCCAGCATCAGCCGCTCAGAGTGCGCCACGGCCATCATGTCCACGCCAGCGTTGAAGCCAGTGCCGTCATTGGTATATGGGCGACCGAGGGTGGCGTGGTCGGGGTTGACCACGAGGAGGTCAAGATACGAATAATATCCTTCTACCCGGATCATTCCACCCTGCCACAACGGAATCGCCTGGTCCGCGCCGACCACGACCTGCCAACTGCGTTCGGCCTGCAACTCAGGGTTCCCGAGGGCGGGGTCGATGTGCAGCGGGTCCTCGTCCACGTGATGATACAAGCCTGCCGACACCTTCGGAATCGTCCCTGTGGGCAGCGGAATCGAGAGGCCGCCTGAAGGAGAGAACAACACTTCGTTCGTACGCCCCACCCACGTCGTGCGCTCTCCAAGTCGTGTCCGCACCGGACCGCTCCACGTGTGTTCGGCGTAGGCCGCCGCCTGCGGCTGTAACTCAGGCGCCGAAAGCGTCACAAACTCATATCCAAAGTCCGCAATCGGCAAGGCCGCCCATGTTGGCACCGCGCGGGTGTCTTCGACCGGACCGTCCGCCACATACCGGCGGACCTGGCCCGTTGCACCGATGCCGAGCCCGTGCGCCTTGCCCAGCACCAGATCCGCGTCCGTGCGTCCATAATACTGCTCCCGACTCACATCGCGGGTGACTGCGCCCGCGAAATCTCGCTCCAGATGCGCCTCATCGTAGGTAAACGCAAGCGTGGATTGCAGCGTGTGCGGGCCGAGGGCGACGGTGTGATCCAGCGCAGCCAGCCACAAGGTATCATTCAGCTTGAACGTGCCATCGATCGTGATGGTGCTGTCATCGTCACTGTCCACCAGGGCAAGTGAGTCTCCGGTGTTGAGCAAAGTCAGCAGGAGCTTGTGATTCCGGTGCCGCCAGCACGCGCGGGCACCAATCTCTGAGTATTCGGGGGCGGCGACCGCCGTGTCCAACAGATTCAGCGCCTTCATCGCCCCGAAGTAGGCTTCGAGATAGCTGCGGCGCCCCGCGATGGCGAAGCTGAACTCCTTGCCAATGGGGCCCTGCACCATGGCCCGGGCGCTGGACATCGAGATGTCCACGCTGCCGTCGATGTCGGCGCGGTCGTCCTTCGGCGCGCCATCCCAACTGCGAACGTTGAGGACAGCCGACGACGTATCGATTTCCTCTGCCGGCGGTGCGGACGCGAAGAACGTGACGCCCGCGATGAGATCGGGGTTGAAGATCGAATTGAAACCCGCGAGGTGGAACGGATTGTCAAGCGGCACCCGATCGAGCGTGAACACCGTCTCCGCTGGCGTGGCGCCGCGCACCGCAAACGCCCCCAGCATGTCCCCATCACTTGCGACGCCGGGCAGTTTGTGGACCGCCCGCGTGAGGTCCTCCAGCGCGCCGGGCGTGGACTCAACGTCACGGCGCGTCAGTTCGTAGACGCCGGTGAGCGGCTGGGGGTCAGGTTTTCGCTCGGCCCGCGCAACATCTCTCCAGCGCTGGCGCAAGCCGATGACGATCACCGTTTCATCCGGGCCACGCGGCGTCAGGGAGAGCCGAACATCCCGGGTTTCTCCTGAGGAGATGACAAGCTCCGAGGTCGCCGGGGCGAACCCGGCATGCTCCACCAGAACGGTCCACGTGCCTGCGGCGAGGAAATCCGCACGCGTGGCGCCGGTCGGGCCCGTCGTATACGAGAACGTTCCGTTGGGCGACGTCAAGGTGATCTTTACGCCGGGAACGTCGAGATCGGCGGTGTCAAGCACGTGGAACGTGGCGCTGCCAGCCACGGCCTGCCCCACCTGATCGCCGACGGATAAGGCAAACGTGAATCCGTATTGCAGACCGACCGGGCGTTCCGGCGGCGAAAACCGCAACTTTGAGGCGGCGTCGAGCGCAGCCGCGTCCACATCGTCCCGCAGGCCGGTCACGACGCGCGCATTGGACGGCATGCCTTCGATATCCACGTCCAACGCCACGATCACCGTACCCGTCACGCGGTCACGAATGGCGGCGGGCGGATAGTCCGGCGTTGCGCGGACCAATACCTCCTGCGCAGCCGCCAACTGAATCCATGCGAATGCCGTGAGGAGCACAGGATCTTCTATCTCGCGGAGACGTCGCGGCGAGCGGGGCGTAGTCAGGCGAAGCGTAGTCGCGCGCCTACACACTCCCGTCGCAGTCGGCGTCGACCTCGTCGGCGGGTGGATCCTAACCGCCGGGGTAGGTCAGATCGTCGTAGTCGTTGCAGTCCCCGTCGACGGCGGCGTAGTGGTTGGGTTGGTCGCGCGCTCGCAGCGATCTCACACGCGAATAAATCGAGCGTGTCCTGCTCCTTGCGGCGATGGCATGCCAGATCATGGCCGGCGCCGCGTCGTAACCGACGTGCCGCGCGGCCATTCTGGGCCCAGATGCCGTATCTGCCCGGGGTTGCAGACCCCCTCACCCCACGCGAATCGTCACCGCCACGCTCAACACGCCGACGAGTTGCACGCGGAACCGCCAGAGCTGACCCATCGTGCGCTCGTGGCTGACGACGTAGGTGAGCGTGCGGCCCACGGCAACGGCATCGACCTCCGCGATAAACTCCCCGACTTCAACCAGCATTCCCGCGTTGCCCAGAGGGGCGGTCACGGCGCGCCCCGCGAGCTGCGCGGCGCACTCGATGAGCGCGACACAGGGGTAGAAACCGTCGTCCGCGAGCGGATGCTCAAGCGGCAGCCAGACCGTGTTCCCGTCCACCGGAAACAACATGGGCGGACGATGGGGAATCACGCGATTTCCAACGTCCAACCCGGAAAGGAGACGCGTTCGCCCATCACCAGCGCCACGGCGTCCGCGGCAGGAAACAAACCAAGCATCTGGTCGTACGCGACGACGCCGGCTGCCGTCCGACACAGGCGATCCTCACCCGGATAACGCTGGGCCCGGGTCCACGCCCCGCCAGCCGAGCACGTCAGGGCCAGCGCGGCCTCCCCCGGCCCCAAAACAAACGCCGCCGCTCCTTCCCCCCAGGCCACGTCACCGTCCGGGTGGGCGAGTTGGAGCCCCAGCTGCACGTCCGGACCGAGGTCGTCGGCAACAACAACCAGCACCGGCTCACGACGGAGGTGCACCCAGACCATGGCCCGTTCGAGGGTACGCAGCGTCGTAAGCGGGCCGGCGCAAATTGTCTCTGAGGGGCCCCGAAGCCCGAACGCGATGGAAAGGTGTCCGGCGGGCGCGTTGTGCACCGAATTCTGAAACGCCAACGGCGACGCAAGCGCGGGCCCCTTCGTAAACAGGGAGCGCAGGAACGCCGCCGTCGACGAAAATTCGCCGCCGCCCGTGCCCCAGAACAGCGGGATGGATTCAACGCCCTCACGGCTCGAAAGTACGTCTGCTGTTACGACCGCGGCGAGCCGGCCCAAGCGGCTCATGCGACGCCAAGCACCGGCGTTGATCGTCTCCGGCCGCGCCGGATCCGGCGCGAGGTGAAAACCGGGGGCGAGCGCCGTCTGCGCTCGGCACGGTTCGCCGCCCGCAACCGACCAACAGGCCGCCGCGAGGACGCTACACCGCACGAAACGCCACCGCAGCATTATGACCGCCGAACGCCAAGTTTACCGACACACCGACGCGCTGCTTACGGTGTCGCAACGCCGCAGAGACGGCGACCCCCAGCGCGTCTCGCATGCCCGCCACAGGCGGAATGACACCCGCCGTCATGGATTGCAGCAGGAACACCGCCTCGACAACGCCAGCGGCGCCGAGCGTATGACCCGTTGCGCCCTTGGTCGCGCTGACCATCGCTCCCGGGCAGGCGATTGTCAGCCCCAACGCTTCGGCGGCATCGTTTGTTTCTGTGGCTGTGGCGTGCGCGTTGATGTGGTCCACGGCAGCCAGATCCGTAGCGGCCAGCGCGCCGCGAATCGCGCGGACCAGCCCGCTGCCCTTCGGGTCCGGCGCCGTGAGGTGCTGCCCGTCCGTGGCCGTCGCGACGCCAAGCAGCTCAAATGGCCCCTCCGCGGCTTCGATCAGCAGCCATCCAGCACCTTCGCCGAGGGCCATGCCCGACCGCCGCGTGTCGAACGGCCGCGGGCAGTCGGACGTATAGGCACCGAGCGACTGGAAACCGAACACCGTCGTCTTGCATAACGCATCAGCACCCACGACGAGCGCGCGTGCCGCACGGCCTGAACGCACGAGATCCGCGGCAATTCCCACGGCAACCGTGCCGCTGGTACAGGCCGTGGACACGGACATCACAGGTCCTGTCGCCCCCAACAGTGCTGCCAACTGAACCGCCGGCTGGTGACAGAGATGCGACCAGAAGAAACGGTCCGAGTGGGCCGGAGTGCGGCCGAGCATGACCGACTCGATGTCGTCCTCTCCCTCCGCCATGGCGGAGGTGGTGGTGGCGAAAACGACCGCAAGGCCGATGGGATCGATGTCGCGGGGCAGGATCGCGTCGGCAAGCGAAAGCGTCCGGAATGTCGCGCGGACGTTCGCAACGCCACCGGGCAATTCGCCCACACACGCTGCCGGAACCGGCACCCACGCCGGCACCCTCGCACGTTTTTCCAAATCGAAGCCCGTTTCTCCCCGTAGCAACGCCGCGAACCCGGCGTCTGTGCCGCCGAGAGACGTCAAGGCGCCAAACCGGGTGACGTGCAGACGCATGCCGCCTTCTATCCGTATTCCTCACCGCGCGGCTTTCTCCCCGATACCAGAACGTTGGCAAACGGTGTACCGAACGAGCCGTCCTCGATGCGCACGTCGTTCAATTGCCGGCGGAGCTCGGCCGCCAACGCCTTCCCTCCGCGTACCCGCACGCCGGCACCCACATGCCGCCCCATCGCGACGAAAATCCGCTCGCTCAACGCTGTCCACCACGACGAGAGCCCACGGCCGCGTTCAGGGTCGCGAATGAAAAGCACGCCGCCGGGCCGCAACGCTGCGCACATCCTCGCGATCAGCGCGTCCTGTACTTCCGGCGAAAAATAATGCAGCACGTCGATGCAGGTGACTGCATCCTGATCACCGAAATCGACCTCCAAAATGCTCCCAGCGTCGCAAGCCAGACCCGCACGCGTTGCCGCGCTCACCCTGTCGGAATCGATGTCGACGCCGCGATAGCTCACCCTGCTCCCTCCCGCCGCGAGGTACGCCCCGAGCAACCCTTCGCCGCAGCCGAGATCCAGCAGGCTTCCCGAACGCGGAAGCCGCTCCCTCAGCATCCAGAACACAGGATCAAACATGACCTTTCCGTACGCGAACCCCGCACGGAAACGGCCCTGCTGGCGGTACCGCTGCATCGTCGTTTGTGCCAATGTGTACGGGTGGGCACCGGCCAACGCTTCCGCAATGCGATCACGCACGCGCACGGCAAGCGCCCGGCGGCCGGCATCCAGAACGACAGGTTCCAACACCTGTAAGTGAATGCGCGAGATGGGGTCGAAGCCATACGGACGACCCTTTGGCAGCGCCGCCGCCGTGTCGGTGATCGCAACCGGCAGGATGGGGACCTTTGTCTGCAAAGCCAGCTCAAAGGCACCTCGGCTGAACGGTTGCAGTTGCCGATCATCACTGCGTTGTCCTTCCGGGAAAAGCACGATGCTGACGCCTTCGGCGAGCAGCGCCTTGCAGTGCGCGATTCCCTCCTCCACGCGATCGGGATCGAGAATGACGTGGCCGCCCACCGTCGCCATTTGCCCAAAGACCGGCATCCGGCGAACGCCGGGCCGTGCCACGATGCGAACGGGCACGGAAAGCTGCATCAACAGCGGAATATCGAGCATGCTCTGATGGTTCGCCACGATGACCCATGGCCCCCTTCCCACCCGTTCGAGGCCCGTGATAGTGAGCCGCCAGAATGGCTGACCGCGGAACAAGCACGTGCCCCAGGTCACGCGTGAAATCCCAGCCGCCACCTTTCGAAACGGATCGAACGGCATCACCAGGATCTGCGCTGCCCCGCCCAGGAGCACGGTGACCGTCGTCCAGAACGCAAACACGCTCATGCCGATCCAACCAATCAGGTGCATGGCCCACGTGCGTCGCATCGCGGCGCTGTCTACCCTGCTCGCGGGGCTGGCCGCACCGGGTTGGGCCACGGATGCGTCAATTTGGGCCGACCTTGGCGAGGTTACGACGCTACAGGCCTCGTTCGAGCAGACGCAGCGCCGAAAAATCCTGAAGGTCCCGCTGAAGAGCGCGGGGGCCGTGCGCTTCACGCGCCCGAACAGCTTGCTGTGGACGGTTACGAGCCCGGCGCCTTCGACGTTTGCGCTCGACAAAGGCGTGGCCCGCATGGCCTACCCGGACCTGGGCATCAACGAAAGCATCGACTTGTCGCAGGTCCCCGAGGCCAACCAAATAGCCACGTCGATGCTGGTGTGGCTGCAGGCCGACGCGGCGGCAGTCGAACGCGATTTCACGGTGGTGTACGGCACCAACGCCGCGAGGTTGACGCCGCGTGACAAAACGCTCGGCGGCATTCTGGCGGAGATTCGGCTCTCGTTCGTTTCGTCGCCATGGCGCGTCGGCGCGGTCGTGCTGATGGAGCCGGATGGTGACGAAATCTCCATCGCGTTCTCCGACGTCGTGCTCGACGGCGTATTGATTCCGAACCCGCCATGACCGGTTCCGACCGATGAGTCTGCGGCTGCGGCTGGCACTGCTTGCGCTGATCACCGTCGCGTGTGGTGGGTTGGCGCTGCGTATGCGCGTGACGACGAACCTCGTGGACGCGCTCCCGTCCGCCGGTGAGGCGGGCGCTGCCTTCCGCGACATCGAGCGGTTCTCGCTCCTCGACACCCTCTGGATCGAGATCGACGGCACGAATGCAACGCCGGAAGCCCTGCACGCCGCCATCGATGCGCTAGGTGAAAAACTATCGGCACGCCCCGACTTCAGCAGCGTCCGTTACCGGTTCGGACTGGCGGATGGCGCCGCGATCCGCGCCGCGGCGGACCCCTCGCTCGCAGTCCTGACAGACGAGGCCACGCTGGCCGATCGCCTGTCTGCGGACGGGATGGCGCGGATGCTTGCTCGGGCGCAGGCGCGCTTGTTCTCGCCGGCCGGGTCGATGGTGGTCCGCCAGTTGGAGGCCGATCCGCTCGATCTGGGGTCCGCGTTCACGGAGCAGGCGCTTTCATTGGGCGCAGGCGGCGGCGTGAAGCTGGATCAAGGGCATTTGCTCGCGACAGACGGCCGGCACGCCATCCTGTTCGCGCGCGCAAACACGCCTGCGCTGGGTACGACGCTGGAATCGCAACTGGTCGCGCACATCCAGGCGGATCTGGCCGCCTGCCCCCTCCCCGCGAACTGGCTCGGCTCCCACCGTTTCGCTGCAGAAGCAGAGCACATGATCAAGGGAGAGGTCAACCTTGCCGTCACGATGGGCATCGTCCTCGTTCTCGCCGTTTTCTTGATCTCCTTCCGCTCGCTTCGCCCCTTGCTCGGCGCGATTCCGCCGACCCTCGTCGGGGCGGCCGCGGCGGGCGCGGCGGCTGCGTTGGTGTCGCCGATCCATGGGATGGCGCTGGCCTTCGGTGGCGCACTCGCGGGGATGGGCGTGGACTATTGGATCCACCTCTACCTGACCGGCATCCGAGACGGCGTACCCGCCACCTTTCAGGAGCGCCTTACGACAGGAAAGGCAGCTCTGGCGCACCTGATGCCGGCCTACCTGATCTCAGTCGCAGCCACCTCCGCAGCGTTTTTCATGCTGACCACGTCGAGCTATCCCTCGGTCAGCGACCTCGGTTGGATTGGCATTGCCGTTGCACTCGGAGCGCTTGCCAGCGTCGTCATCGCCGGCCCGATCGTGTTCGCGGTGTTGGCGAGGCCCGGAGATAAAACGCCGCGCGTTCCCCTGCCCGATCGCATTCCCGGATGGGTAGGCGGCATGCTGATCCTTGGGCTCGGGGTACTGGCCGTGTGTGCGACGGGCATTGAATTTGACGGCGATCCGCGGTCGATGGACGCACGAATTCCAGAAACATCAAGGTTCGAGGAAGCGTTTTCGGAGCGCTATGGCGGCGGCGGCACGACGGGCTTGGTGGTTGCCGAGGGTGCGAGCGTGGACGACGCGCTGGAGAAGCTCCTTCCTGCGGTGAGCGCACTGTACGACGCGCCGGGAGTGACGGTGCAATCGCCACTCTCGTTGCTGCCTCCACCCTCGCAGCGGCGAGCGCGGGCGGCGCTCGCGGCGAGCCCCGACCTGTCGGCCCGGTTTGCCGCGGCGGCGGACGCCGCCGGTTTCGAAAGCGCGCCGCTGCTCGTCGGGTTGCACCATACACTGGCGGCCACTGCAGCGCCGACTACCACGACATGGAAGGGGTCGGCAGCGGAGGACATCATTGGGAGAACGGTCGATGTGGACGACCCCGCCGTCGCCGCCGTCGTAAGCGGCGTGACGGAGGAGGCGCTGGAGCACGCGCGACACGAGGTTGCCCTGTCGGGGGCGGACGTGCGCTTCGTCCACCCCGCGGGCGTCGCCACGGACGGCGCCGAGCGGATTCGACACGAGTTGGTCACCCGCTCGGGACTGGCACTTCTGGGTGTGCTCGTGTTCATGGTGCTGCGCTACCGCGATGTACCGCGCGTCCTCGCGGCCGCCCTCCCCTCACTCGCAGCGGCGGGCGGTACGCTCGGCGCACTCTCCCTCGCTCACATCCCCCTCACCCCCGTCTCGGGGCCCGCATTCGTGTTGATCCTCGGAGTAGCGTTCGATCAGGGCATCTTTTTGGTCGAGGCGAATCGCATGGGGAGGGAGCATTTCCTCTCCGCGCGTGCGGCCATCGTCATTGCGCTGTGCACGGCGCTCGCAGGGTTTGCCGGGTTGCTCGCCGCCGACCACCCCGCCGTGTGGAGCGTCGGGATTGTGGTGACGCTCGGCATCGCCTTCACGGCAGTCGGCGCCTTTGTGTGCGTGCCCGTCGTGCTCACGGCATCGGGAATGGAAGCGAGCCGACGGTGGGGCAGTCGCGTCGCATTCGTCGTGGCGTTGGCGGTGGCTCTGGACACGGCCGTGGCCGCGTTTGGGTGGCTGCGTCCGCCGCGCACTCCGGAGTTCACAACCTACGCTCTGGATGCGCGTTCGCCTACCGACCGCCGCTACGGCCCGAATCGTCTCGCGCGGGTACATGGAACGTGGGTCCTGCGGCTGGAAGGCACTGCGTTCGAGATCGGGCGAGCGGCCGCCGTGCTCGCAGGGGACATGCGTCGCGCGGACGAAGAGGCGCTCGTCGCGGAGTTCCGCAAGCACGTCCCCTCCCCGCTGATGCGATACCTGCTGATTCGCGGCACGCCGCTGTTTGCGTCGAGAATGGCGGCGGACGTACCGGCGCCGTATCTGGAAGAGATCGCCGGCGGAGCCAGCATCGACGCGCCGGACGATTATGCCTGGATCGGCCCGCGCTATACGCGAAAATTCTGCTACCACGCCATTCACGATCTCGGACAGGCCATGGTGGACTCCCCCATCCTTGGGTGCACCGGCTTTGCCGCAGGTGACTCACGCACGACCGACGGACACTGGATCGCCGCGCGGAATTGGGATTTTGACGGCGGCACGTTCTTTGATGAAGACAAGGCCGTCATCGCCGTGAAGCGGAAGGGAGCGATCCCGTTCGTGCACGTTGCCATTGCCGGATTGACGGGTGCCGTGTCCGGCGTCAACGAAGCGGGAATCGCGATTGTCGTGCTTGCCGCGGGCTCCGACGCGTCCATTCGCTTCACGACGCCGATGACCTTCATCGTGCGCGAGGCGCTGGAGCGGGCAACCAGCATTGGCGATGTAGAAAAAATCATGGACAAGCGCCGCGGCTTCGTCACGGAGAACGTCCTCGTCGTGGACGGCGCGCGCGGAAAAGCGGCCGTGTTGGAAGTGACGCCGGAGGATGTCCATCGCATCGATGCCGACGAGCTGATCGCGGTGTCCAACCATCTCCGCGGTCCGCACGCGCTGGACGGGCAGAATACGTGGCGCATGGAAGAAGGGACGACCGTTGCGCGGCTTGCACGCATTCAAGAGCTGACGGCGGAGGGAGAAATCGACCTTCCGCGCGCCATCGCAGTTCTGCGCGATCGCAATGGTGTCGGTGGCACACCGCTTCCCGCCGGTCACGAGTCTGCGCTCAACGGCGACAACACCTCCCACAGCGTCATCATTGACGCCACGGTGGGTACGGTGACCGTCTCCCGGTATCCCAATGTGAGCGGCGGATACGCGCGCTTTCGTTTGGCCGATCTCATGGATGGAGACATCGTTGGGGAGGTCGTCGCGACTCCAGAGAACCCGGAGGTCGCATTCAAGGTGCACGCGGCGCGCGCGCTGACGCACGCGGGTGGCGAGGAAGCAGCGCGCAAAGCGCTTCGGTTGAACCCCGGAAATCCGGTTGCGCTTCTGGCAGTGGCCGAGGCGCTGCTCGAAAAAGGAGACGCGCTTGGGGCCGCCGAAGCCGCCCGGGCCGCGCTGGCGACACCACCGGCCAAAGCGAAAGAGAAGCGAGCGGCGGCGTTGATACTGGCCAAGGTGGCCCCGTGATTTTTTTGGCGGATTTGTTCCATCCCCTGCCCCTGTGTGTCGACCCGGCGGTGGAGGCGCGGCCCGTCCAACTGGCAGTGACGGCGTTCGGAAAGAAGATCGGCGGCGCCGGCCTCATCACGGTGCAGCAGGACGCCTACGGATTGATGATGCTCTCCCCCGGCGGGCTCGCGCTGTTTCACGTCCACGGCCCGCCCGCAGAGGTAGAATCGGGAATTGTGGAGTGGGTGCCCTGGCTCGCGCGCCTGCCCATCGAGCGCGACCTGCGGGTCATGTTCACGGATGTTCCGGAAGGTGGATGCCGTGCGCCTCACGGGAGGATTCAAACACGCATCCGTGCCGACGGATGGACGCACACATGGAGCGGACGCGATGGGGCTGTCAAGGCGGAGCGCGTCGGCGCTCGCATCACCCTGAACGCCGCCTTTTACTCCCTTCTGGTGGTCGATGCGGACTGACCAGGCGGTGATCGCCGGTACTGCATCGCTTGCTGCGTTTCTTGTCCTCGCCCGAGGGATCGACGGACCGACCTGGGGTGTTGCCGGGAGCATTCTCGCCGCTGTCGTCTACCTGCTTACGACGCGTGATCGGGGGGAGCGCGCGGCGCCGCTGGCTGTCTCTGCGGCGGTCCTCATCCCCGTGAAGGACAACGTCGGCACGATTGCCGATGTTGTCCGCCGCTCTCTCGCGCATGGGCTCCCCGTCTACGTGATCGACGATGGCTCTACGGATGGGAGTGGGGCGGCGGCGGCGAGTTGTGGGCCATCCGCCACTGTGATCCGGCACCGGGAGAACCTCGGCAAGGGGCAAGCGCTGCTCACGGGCATGCGCGCGGCCCAATACGCGGGACACACACACGCCATCTGCCTCGACGCAGACGGGCAGCATGACCCCGGCGACATTCCGGCTTTTGCCATTGCGATTGCGGAATCTCCAAACGCGATCATCGCCGGCGTGCGAGACTTGTCTTCCGCGCCCGGTCGCTCGCAGTTTGGGCGCAAATTTTCCAACTTTTGGGTGTGGGTGGAGACCGATTGGCGACTCGCCGACACACAGTGTGGCTTCCGCGCATACCCCATTGAGGCGACCCTTGCCCTTGGGTTGGGCGGCACGCGCTACGACCTTGAGGTTGAGGTCTTCAGCCGCTCCATCTGGGCGGGAACGCCCGTCCGCGATCTCCCCTGTCGCGTGTATTATCCACCGCCGAATCAGCGCGTGTCGAGCTTTGATCCGCTCCGCGACAACGCTCGCATCAGTTGGATGAACGCCCGCCTCGTCGTCCGGCGCCTCCTGTGGCCGCCGTTCTGGTTCGCCCGTATTGTGCAGCGCGACTACGGGTGGTCGGGCCGCTCGAAGGGGTTTGCCGCGGGGTGGCGATTTGTCCTGGCGGTGCTCCGCTTGGGGGGTCGGAAGCCTGCGTACGTGCTCGTAAATGTCTTGGCCGCGTGGTACGCGCTCGTGGCCGCAACTCCCGGCATTCGCGCGTACCTTGCTCGTTACGCGGAGGCGCGCGGCGGACAGGACGCGCCGCCCCCAGGTCTGGCCGGGCTCTACCGAAACTTTGCCGTCACCATCATCGACCGGCTGCTGTTTCTGTTGCAGGGTCCGCCGGCGTTTCCGTATGTGAGTGAGGGCGCCGAGCACATCATTGAGCTGTTCGCCTCCGGCGGCATCCTGCTCACGGCTCACATGGGAAACACCGAGGTCGCCGCCGGGGGTCCCGGCGCGTCCGAGCGCATGCGCAAGCTGACGGTCGTCCGCGTGGAGGCGGAAGGTGACCACGGCCGCGGGTTGCTACTTGCGCTGCCCACAGACTGGCAACCCCGCATCATCGCCGTGAATCGGAGTGAGGGGTTTTCAACGCTCTCGATCCTGCGCGATCTGCGCGCGGGTGCCGTCGTCGCGATGCACGGAGACCGGATGGTCGACGATCGCAAGGCCGTCGTCCAGTTCCTCGGGGCGCCGATGGAGGTGCCGGTCGGGCCGTACCTGTTGGCTGCCCTGGCGGACGTGCCCGTCATCGTTGCCGGTTGCTTCAAGGAAGGCGACACCTACCGAATAGTCGGGGAGGCGCCGCGTCGCTACAAATTCGACCGGTCGCGTCCACGGGAGGAACAGTTGCAGGCGTGGGCGCAGGCGTACGCCGAGCGCCTGGAGACGTGGGTCCGCCGCTGGCCGGGTCAGTGGTACAACTTTCACGATGTTTGGGGCCGGGGCCGGGAGTGAGCGGACGGCCCTGTCGAACGAGTTCGGCGCCCCCGTGCTCACCGCCATCCGATAGACTCCCCGCAACTCAGGATTCGCCATGTTCCTCGCTCCGCTCCTCCTTCCCCTGGCCAGCGTTTCCGCGTTTGCCGGTGAACCCTGTGGGCAAGCGCAGGTGGCGTCGGGAATGGACCCGGTCGACGCGACTCAGAACAAAGTCGTCACCTGGATCAACACGCAGGACGCTGCCGCCCTGTTCGGCGCATTCAGCCCGGCCATGCAGGCGGCTGTTCCGCTCGCCGCCACACAGGGTCTTGTTGCCGGTGTTCACGCAGCCGGCGGGTGCATCACGACCAGTGAACGGCTGGCGGGTACAGCGTCCGGCGCCACCTACCGATGGACAGCGGCGACGCACGTCTGGCAGCTCGACTTGCACGTCGCCGCGGACGGTGTCGTGCAGGGAATGTCGATCACGGAGCCGCCAGCGCCCGCGCCGCCAGTCGCCCGCTCGACGATCCCTTTGCGCCTCCCTGTGGATGGGGCGTGGACGGTGTTCTGGGGCGGCGACACGCCGGAGCTGAATCACCATGTGGGGTTTGCCAGCCAGCGCCGCGCGGCGGACCTGCTGATTTTCGATGCCGCCGGCAAATCCCACTCCGGAGACGGTTCCCGGTTGACCGACTACTACGCCTTTGGAAAGCCGGTAAGTGCCGTGGCCCCGGGCGTCGTCGTCACCGCCATTGACGGCGTACCGGAGAGCGTTCCCGGCCGCCTGAATCCCTACGTTGTAATCGGAAATGCCGTCATCATCGACCACGGCGGGATGTGGTCCGTCGTCGCGCACCTCCAGCCCGGGTCTCTCAAGGTCAAGGTCGGCCAGACGGTCAAGTCCGGGCAGGTACTTGGGCTCACCGGAAACACCGGCAACAGCAGTGAGCCGCACCTCCACTTTCAGCTCATGGACGGGCCGGCGTTCGAAGCATCCTATGGCGTAGAAGCGGTATTTTCGGGTGTGAGCTTGATTCGAGACGGGAAGGAGCAGGCCGCGGGAGAGTACACGTTTCGTAAGGGAGATGTCGTCTCGCGGAAGCAAGGCGGCTGACCGTCGTCGGTTTCGCGCCGGCAGCGCGTTCGTGAAGCGAACGCCAAAAACAACGTACTCGGGGACTCACCCCTTACCCGTGGAACCGGGCGCCGCACTCGTGGCCAGGCTGGGGAGAGCCTTCACCAATCGCGCACAGCACCCGCCGGCCACCTGCGGTACCATCCGCGCGCCCGTGACCACGCCCGCCGCCCGCACCGCCCGCGCTATCGCTGTACGCGTCGCCTCCGCGGCTGCCACCCTCGTCGGGGCTACGGCGCTCGTGCAGTTTCTCCTTGCGATGGCGCCGGGGGATGCAATCGACCTCCTCCCCAATGCAGACGCTGTCCGTGCCGGGCTCGCGGCGGAGTGGGGACTCGATGAGCCGCTACCGATTCGGCTCGCGCACACGCTCGGCCGGACCCTCCAGTTGGACCTCGGCACCTCCCTCACCTACCGACCCGGCGTGCCGGTGCTGGATCTCGTTCGCACCGCGGCGAGCCGGTCCGCCGTGCTCCTTCTGCCCGCCATCGCACTTGCGACGGTGCTGGCGCTCGTGGCCGCGATGCTGCCGGTGCGCCGCGGAGTGCAGATGCTCTCCGTGGTGCCAGCATTTGTGGCTGCGTATGGCGCGGTCACGCTCATCAACGCGGCGACCTGGCGGATGATCCAGGCGGGCCAGATCTCCCGGCCGGACTGGTTCGCACTCCCCGATACGGAGAGCAGCGTCCGGAGCGCGCTTGCGATTGCCGTGCTCGCGATCGCGTCCGGAGCCCTGACCGAGTTGCATGCGGCGGTGTCCTTCGAACTGCGCGCCATCCAGCAAGCGCCGTTCATCGAGTCCGCCCGCGCCCGGGGAGAGGTCGTTTTCCCGTACTTCGCGCGCAACATGGTCGCGCCCGTTGCCGGCATCGTGGCCGGGCGAACGGCGTTGACGCTGGGCAGTCTCGTGGTGGTCGAGAAGGTGCTGCTCTTCAACGGCGCGGGCGCCATGCTGTGGCAGGCGTGCCAGCTCCGTGACTATCCCCTTGCCATCGGCCTCGTGCTGGCTGCGGCGGCCGTCGTCGCCGGCTCCCGATTGACGGCGGACCTCGTCGGCATCGCCATCGACCCGAGGCGCCGATGAGGTTGGCCGGGCTGGTGCTCCTGACGGGGATCGCCGTCGCATTTATCGTGTCGTTTGTACTGCCATATGACGCTGTATCGGACGTGCACACGGAGATTGCGAACGCGGGAATTTCCGCCAAGCATTGGCTCGGCACGGACCACCTCGGACGCGATGTCGCCCACCGCGTGCTGGCGGGAACGCGCGCGTTCTGCGGACCCGGCGCGGCCAGCGCGATCCTGGCGGCGCTGGCAGGCACGTTGCTGGGGGCGGCGGCCGGCTGGTGTGGAGGATCCATCGCAGCTGGCATCCGGTACGGATTTACCGTGGTCGATTCCCTCCCCCGGTTCGTGCTGGTGCTGCTCGCGTGCAGCATATTTGGGGCCGGCGCTCTGACGCTGGCGGTCGCGAGCGCGGTTGCGTGTGCTCCAGCGTTGGGCGAGGCCGTGTACGCGCGCCTCGACGGATTACGACGGGCGGAATTCGTTTTGGCGGCTCGGGCACACGGCATTCCCGACGCACGCGTCCTCGGCTACCACCTGCTTTGGGTCAACGCTCGCGGCCTGGTCGCACGACACGCCGCCCAGGTGTTCGGTTTCTTCCTGGTCGTGGAAACGTCGCTGTCCTACCTCGGCGGATTCGGCGTTCCGGAGCCGACGCCGAGCTGGGGAAACATGCTGGCCTTTGAGTTTGGCAACCCTTCGGGAAACGTCTGCGCGTGGCTCGCGCCCGCGGTTGCGACGATCCTCGGCGTCCTCGCCACGACCATCGTCGGACAGGATGCCGATGTCGGGTAACGGGATCTTGACCGTTGACGGTCTGCGCGTCGCGGCCGGCAAACGTGTCCTCGTTCACGACGTTTCCCTGCGTGTCCGCCCCGGCGAGATCGTCGGTCTCGTCGGCGCTTCCGGATCGGGCAAATCGGTCACCGCGCGCGCGATGCTCGACCTACTGCCCTTCGCACCGGGCGTCGTCTCGGGTTCCGTCACGCTCGACGGCGCGCGATCGCGCCGGGGCCGCGACCTCGGGCTCATCGCGCAGGACGCGCGCGCATCGTTGGATCCGCTGTGGACCGTGGGGCACCACGTCGCAAGCGCGGCGCAGCTCGCATTCAACGAGGCGCACACGGAGGGTGGCTCCACCGGCGCGCTTGTGGCGATGCGCGTTGCGCATTCTCTCCCCCGCCTCCGTGTCGCCGGATTTTCCGAGCCCGAACGCGTGGCCCACCTGTACGCGCACCAGCTCAGCGGTGGCATGGCGCAACGCGCCGCCATCGCGATTGCACTTGCTCGATCGCCCCGCTTCCTCCTTGCCGACGAACCGACGACGGGGCTCGATTCCACCGTCCAGGTTGGCATCCTCGCCCTGCTGCGCCGTCTCGCCGATGACGGACTGGGGGTCCTGTTCATCACCCACGACCTGCGAATCCTGCCGCGATTTGCCGACCGCGTGCTGGTCATGGAGGAAGGTCGAATCGTCGAGGAGGCCGACGAGCCCGCGTCGATGGTCGGCGCTGGACGATCCCTGGTGGAAGCCACCGCCCGCCTCACCGGCGTGATCGCATGACGACGGCATTACTCTCCGTTCGCGGGCTCACCAAACACTACGGCGCACACGTCGCCGTGGATGGCGTGGATCTCGAGGTCTACCCCGGTGAAATTGTCGGCCTGATCGGGGAGAGCGGGTGTGGCAAGACGACGCTCGTTCGCACCGCGCTCGGCCTCGTCCGCGCCACGTCCGGCACGTCATCCATCCTCGGGCAACCCACCCTGGGCCGCCCGTCCCGCCACGCGCAATTGCTCTTTCAGGACGCCGGCGCCGCGCTCAACCCCGGACTCACGGTGCGCGAAACGCTACGGGAATCCATCCGAGTCCACGGCGGGAGTGAGCGTACGATCACGGAAACGCTGGAACGGGTTGACCTCCTCGAACGCGCCGATGCCGTTCCGGCCCAACTCAGTGGGGGAGAGAAGCGCCGCGCTACACTCGCCCAACTGTTCATTGCGGACCCCAAACTGACCGTTGCCGACGAGCCCACGGCCGGTCTGGATGCGGCGCGGAAGGCCGACCTCCTCGACCTCCTCCTCGCTCGCCGCGGTCCCGACCGTGGCTACCTGATCATCTCGCACGACCTGACGCTCGTACTCTACTGCTGCACGCGCGTCGTTGTCATGGACGAGGGGCGGATCGTGGACACGTTTGATCGTCAGAGCGCCGGTGCAAGCGTGCATCCTCGCTCGCGCGCCCTCCTGGACGCCGCAGGACTTGGGGGCGCCGCATGATCACGCTGGTCGCCGTGCACGCAGCGTACGCCGTGAGCGTGGAGCATCACGTTGCGCAAGCGCGTCAGTTTGTGAAAAAGGGTTGGTACGACGACGCAGCGTCCGAGATCGAGGCCGGCCTCCGGATGCCGGAAGGGGCCACTGATTTCGAGCTGAACTGGCTCGGCGCGCACGTCTATTACGAGCGATTGGACATTGATCGGGCCGCTGAGTGCGCCGTGCGAGCCGTCGAGAGTGCGCCCGAGGGCCAGGGGAAAGATCGGGCAATCGCCTACCATTCATTCCTCACCGAAACGTTTGGGTGGGTGCAGATCCGCGGCCCGCGAGACGGCCTTTCGTCCCGCCTCCAATTGGAGTTGACGTCGATGATCTTCGACGTCGATCTCAAGCGGCTCATCAATAAAAAGGCGTTGGAGGTACGGGAGCCCACTCGCCTCCCGGTGCGCGCGGCGCTACCGGCGGGGGATTACCTGATCAACGGAGCCGCCGTGCACGTCGCGGCCGGAGCGTCGGCCACCCTGACGCTCCAGCTCAACCAGCTTGGCGAAGAGGGCCTCGCGGCGTTGCAGGTGACACGATTCGATATTGCCGCAGGGATGTCCGCGCTGCTCAGTGACCGGGTGTCCAACCTGCACCCGGGCGGGGCCGTCGAACTTTCGCTCACGCAACCGGTCGGGCCGATCCTCCTTGCGGGAATGGTGGACTGGGATGCGCGCAGCTACAGCACGGTCGGTGGCGGCGATGTGCTTTCGCCGTGGGCGATTTCGGGGGGCCTCCGCGTCGCAAGGGAGATTGTGGTTGGTGGCCCGCTTGCGCTGCGTCCCGGCGTGGGAGCGCGGTACGCCCTCGTGCCGGGCGTACAGGTCGACTGTCACGGACCCGAGTTGGAATGCACGACCCCGGGGACGACGGAGCCGGAGTTGCGGGTCTACACCGTCGGACGTGCGATTGTGCCCTTTGCCGAATTGGACCTCCAGTACCGGGAGGCCGGCCGAACGACCGCGCTGGGCGTCGGCGTCCGCGTCGTGGGTGAATACTGGATCGGCTCGATTCCGGATGGCGACGCCGTGCTGCACGGCGATACGTCCGGCGTTTCCTACGGTTACTCTACGCAGCCGTCGGACTGGTCCGCGGTCGGCATCCGTCTCCTCGCCAACGTGAGCATCGCATTCTGATGATTCTCCTCGCCGTCTGCCTCGCCCTTCGCCTCGCCCACGCTCAGGCCGTACCCGCAAGCCCGGATTACGCCGGAAATTGCCAGGCGCCGCGCTGGTCCGCCGACGGCGTAAAACTATCGTGGGAGGTGAATTACCACGACAAGAAAACCGTCGAGTTGTTCATCGCGACCTACGGGGCAACCGCCCCACCGCGAAAGGTGACTCCGGTCAGTCACGGCGCCAGCGCAGCCACGGCTGGATTCGCAACCGCAGCTGCCGACGCCGTCGTCCACGAAGCGAGCTGGTCACCGCCTTCCATCGGCAAGATCGTCTACTCCGCCAGTGGCACAAGTGAGGATTACGACCTCTACATCGACGGGGCAGGACCGATTGCGGTCGCCTCCGGCGCCGACGGTTCCGCCGCCTGGAGCCCGGATGGAAAACGCATCGTCTTTACGTCGGCGCGCTCGGGGCAGGGCGACCTCTACCTGATCGATCTGGCCGCGATTGAGAAGCCGCCGCTGAGACTCACGGGGGATGCCACGGCGTCCGAGCTGTTTGCGGCGTGGAGCCCGGACGGCCAGAAGGTGGCGTTCGTCGGTCACACAACGACCGGTGACAACCTCTATCTCATCGACAACGTCGCATTTCCCGCGCCGCGCGCGTTCACATCGTGGGAGCACACGCAGACGCGCCCAAGCTTCTCTCCCGACGGGGGCACGGTGGCGTTTTATTCCAACCACTCTGACATCGATCGGGTCGATCTCTACATGGCGCCGCTGTCCGGTACACCGGTTCTCGTCGCAACCGATGTGGTGATGAACGACGAAGGACCGTCCTGGACGCCAGATGGCCGACATCTCGTGTACGTAAAGCACGATGATCAACGGTTCAATCCGGTGTATGCGGCGCCTGTCCGTCAGCCTTCGCAGGCGGTTCCCATTGCAACCGGCACGGTCGGAAACGGCGACCTTGACGTTGCAAAGCGCGCGGATGGCAGCGTGTGGTTGGTCGTGTCTGCACAGGGTCGGGCAAAAGACAAGGTGCGCGATTTCAAGAGGCTTTATGCGATGGCGTTGCCCGCGCTTCCGTAGGCAAGACCATCCCGGAGCCTCCAGATCCGCTGGCAGCTCACGGCGGTGCCCGCGGCAATCGCAAATTCGTGACCCGTGGATCTCCTGACCGTGAGGGACAGCTCGCCGGATTCCGCCACCGCGCACCCGACGTACCGCGAATCGTCGGGGATGCGAGCACCGATCTCGACAAGGCTCTCCGTCAGCATGTTGTGGTTGCGCGCGTCGAGGTAGGCCTGCGCACCCTCGCCGAAAAGCGCCCTCGCCTCATGTCCGGCGATGAATAATCCCCGATAGGCCTCGACATCTGCGGCCCGCGCCACCTCGAAGAGCACGCGTCCCAATTCGTCCGGCGTCATCGGCTTCCGACGCGGCGGCGGCGCCGTCCGCTGCTGTTCCTGCACGCGGGTGAGGAGCCAGAGCGCGAGCAGGAGCGCCACAATGAGGAGGAGGGTGTCGTGGTCGGGGAGGAGCATCGGACCTCCACGAACAAGCCTACGCCAACCACCGCCGAAAAACCACCAGCGCGACTGCGGAGACGACGATCCAGCCGGCCCCCCAGAACAACGTCGGAATGCCGGTCAGCACGGCGAGCGCAGCGGCATCCGACGGGGCCCCGGGCCGATAGAGCACGTCGTCCACGATGTCTGCGAACGCATAGAGGACACTGAAAAGCCCGAGAGAACGCAAGGCCCATCGATTTGCGACTGGGGAGAACCGCGCGAGGGCGCCGAACGCCACCGACGCCACCAGGGCGTACACGAATCCAAACGAAAAAACCGGGCGGATCCAACCGAGCGCGAGGATGAAAAGCGCGAACGAAAGGCACGCGGATACTCCCCGTCCGCCACGCGCGCTCCGGGTGAGCGTCAAGAGCGCCGCGCCCCACGCCAGTGACCCGAGGTACCCGCTGTTCAGTGTGACGAGCGCGCTGCCTCCTGCGGTCAGCGACTCCCCGCCCTCATCCATGGCCACGCTCATCGTCAAGAGCCGACCGCCGGTCAGGATCGCCCCGAGGGCGTGCCCGGATTCGTGCATCAGGACGACGAGTATTTTCAGCGGAAATAAAATCGGGGAATGCCACGCCCAGGCCATGCCCATGGCCGCGACGAACAGCAGTGCGGTGGAGACGTTGCTCCCACTTTTTTCTCGGTTGGTGTCAGGACGACGTGCCACCCCTCCCCTGTTACATGATCGGCGCTGTTGCGCTCTGCCCGAGGAACCCATGCTGCCGTTCGTGACTCTCCTCCTTCCTCACTTTGCGCCCGCCCTCGCCGATCCCGGCTACACGACGCTCGGCCCGACGGCGTTCAGCCCAGCCCTGCCGCTGTCCGATGCGCTCGGTGCGGCATTGGCGGCGCGGGATCACACGGCTGCACTGGCGGAATTGGCAAAGGTTGACCCGTCAACGCTGTCGGGGACTCAAGTCGCCGATTTCAATTTCCTGCATGCGTGGGAGCTTCAGCGCACCGGGCACGCAAAGGACGCGGTGAAGCTCCTTCAGGTGATTGCCAACGCGCAGGTCGCGCCGCGCCCCTACGTGCAACTGGTGATCGGGGAAATCCTGCTCGCCGACGGGCGCGCGGTGGAGGCCATCGATGCGTTGAAGTTGGTCGATGGCGCTGCGCCGATCTCGGTGCGGGCGCAGCTTGCCTTGGCCGGCGCGTACGAAGCAGCGCAGCGAAACTCGGAGGCACGGGCGGTGTTCGAGTCGCTGGCGGCGCGTCCGGATCCGTCGTCAGGGTCGGAAAAGGCGCTGTGGGTGCTGGCGCAGCGCGGCGGAAAAGGGTCGAAAGAAGCTACGGACGCCTCCCGTCGCCTGTACCGTCACTACCCGAACACGGGAGAGGATCGGGCCGCTGCGGGTTGGTTCACGCCCACGTTGGAAGACATCGGCGTCCGCGGAGATCGCATGCAAGAGGATAGCGACTTCGCGGACGCGGTAACGCTCCTTGAAACCAGACTATCCGACGTCCGCGCGGACGACTGCGTCTATCGCTACGCCTACGGGCGCGCCCAACACAAGATCAACAATATTACGACGGCGGCAAGCGTGCTGGCGCCGCTGGGGAAGCTCTGCCAGGGCAAGGACGACGACCGCGGCGCAAAGGCGCTTTACCTGGCCGGAAAGTCGTATGAGCGGAAGAAGGAATCCGGGACGGCCTCGACGATGTACGCCGCGATTCCGACCCTGTATCCCACACACTCCATGGCGGACGATGGGTACGCGCTGGGCGGAATCGCGCGCCAAGACTCCGGAGATTTGCCCGGCGCGCGGGCGCTCTGGGCACTGGGCGTAGCTGCCTATCCAACGGGCGACCTCGCGGCGGAAAACGCGTGGCGTCTGGCGTGGGGCGCATGGCTCGCCAACGATGTTTCCGAGGCCGTGAAATGGGCGGATCACGCGGCGGCCAACATTCCCGTTGCTTCGGCACCGACCGATGTGTTGGGGGCGATGTATTGGGCCGGTCGTTGGCGGGCCTATCCAACCCGGGACGGCGCCCCGAATCCCGACGAACGGGTGCGTCTGGAGGGCGAAGATCGCCTGGCGCGCCTGGCGGCCGACGCCGGCTGGCATTTCTACGGTGCGTTAGCGCAGGCGCGTCTGAGCGCGTTGAACCCGGCGCGTGCGGCGGGGATTGCGCGGCCGACGATGGACGCGGCGGATGCGCCATGGCAGGTGCGGGACAGTTTTGCGGCGAGCCCCGCAGTGCAGGATGCGATGGGCCTTGCGCGGGTGGGCCTCGTACGAGAGGCATTGACCTCGCTTGCGGCGCTCGACCAGAGCACGCTGACCGGTGCGGAGATGGCGGTCATCACCTTGCTCACGTCGGACGCCGGGGACTTCCTCCTCGCCCATGACCGGCTCCGCGGATGGCTGAAGACCCATCCACCCGAAACGCTCGGGCCGAATGCGTACAAGGTGTTGCGGGTTGCTTACCCGAACCAGTATTGGTCGGACATCCAGACCGCCGCCAGCGGATTCCGATGGGATCCGCGCGTATTCCACTCGCTCGTACGGGAGGAATCGAATTTCAATCCAAAGATTAAATCCCACGCGGGGGCGTGCGGACTCTCCCAGCTCATGCCGGGCACCGCGAGCGGATGTGCGAAGCGCATGGGCGTTTCGTACAGCAGCTCGCTCATCTGGGACATACCGACCAACCTCAAGATCGGCGCGTGGTACCTCGACACGCTGCACACGCGATACGGCCAGAACCCGATGCTGGCCCTCGCCGGGTACAACGCGGGAGAAGGCAACGCGGACCGCTGGCTCGCCGCCCAACGCGCCAACGCGCCCACCGACGAGATCGTGGAGTCCATCACCTTTCGGGAGACGCGGCACTACGTGAAGCGCGTGCTGTCGACGTACCAGACGTACCGCCTGCTCTATGGAGAGGGGGCGCTGTACCCGGATTGGTCCAAGCTCGTCGTGGATGCCGTGCCGGGATAGGAATGGGGTTGCATGACCTCCGCACCGCTGCCGCCCGACATCGCCGCGTTCGACGACGCGCAACGCCGCGCCATCGCCATGCTGGGCGACATCACGCGCCGCCTCGAAGCAGGAATGAGCGAGCGTGACGTGTACGAGCTCGCGGAAACGCGCCTCGGCGAGCATGGGTTTGAGGGTTGGTATCACCCGCCGGAGGTCGCGATCAACCGCGGGGGGCCGAGCCGCTGGCCGTTTCCATCGTCGCGGCGGAAGCTCGCTCCCGGGCATTTGATCAGCATCGACATCGGACCGGCTGGGGGCGAAGCGTATGGTGACGCGGGCACCACCGTGCATTTTGGCGGGGGAGAGGAGCCGGCGGTGCTCGCTCAGGCTCGGGAGTGCGTGCGGGGGTGCTGCGGGTACGCGTCACGCTGGAAGACCTGTGGCGAAATCTACATTTTCGCCGCGGCTTGGGCGGTCAACAATCGGATGGCACTTGGGAACAAGCGCGCGGTTGGGCATCGGATCCTGCCACGCGCGGGTGTCCTGGCCACAGGCTTTCCGCTGTCCGCGCATGCAGCGGTGTTGCTACCAAAAAATCGCCTTCATCGGCTCAATCCTGTCCGTATGGACGGCATGTTTGCCATCCGCCCGGAGATCGTCCTTGGGGATGTGAGTGCGTCATTCGAGGAGATGATCTACATCCATGAGGATGTGAGAATTGTACTTGGGCGAGATTCGCTGCGGCAGATCGGGGAGATTTGACGCAGGCGGGTTGATGGCGGTGCGGGTCAATCCTCACAACTCGGTTCGCCGTACCCGGCGAAATCGTCGAACTCATCGATCTTGCCGTCCATGTCGTTGTCGATGCCGTCGGCGTCCAGCGTGGTGCAGTTATCCCCATCCGACATGAAATACTGTTCGGCGTTCTCGGCGGCGACACAATCGGCGTGCGAGAAGTGGACGAATACGTCGGCCCGTTTCCTGCCGCCGTTCCACTCGACGTGTCCAAAGACGCTCCCGCGCCACTCTGCCGGGCCATCTTCGAGGCCCTGTACCGGCGGGAATGCGTCGAGGCAGAGCCAGGTGTAGCCATCCGAGCGGTTGCTGTATGCCACCTCGTTGTAGGCAAACCCGCCGCCCGGTGCCAGACGCGTGTCGCCCGTTAGCCACCCGCCGCCGTCGCCGAAATCGTCCGTGCCCGCCGCGGGCCACGCCGCGATGGTCCACCCGCCACTGGCCCGCGCCGCCGTCAACCGCTCATCCTCAAGCACATCGCAGTCATCCAACATCGGAAACTCCAAATCGGTATATACGAATGCGTAGACGCTGAATGTATCTTCGGCTTTCGCGGGTGTCGGATCGTCGCGATCAAGCGAATGCCATCGCCTCGCCTCGACGCGGGCCGCACCGTGCCGTTCCACGGCCGGTTCGTACTCACACCCATCCATGGTCACCGCCCGCGCCGGCGGCTCGAACGAACACGTTCCGTCCTCAAACGCCGCCGCCGCCTGTGCCGACGCGTACTCGTCCCACGTGCCCTCGATCTTCCGACCGGACGGTAACTCTGCACATGGATCCTCCGGCTCCGCGCATGCGAGCAGCCCAAGCCACATCCCCCCGATCACGGAACCCGCTCCACCAACACAGCCACCGGGAAATCACCGGCGCTCAGGTCGACGGGCTGGGCGTTCACGTAGAGTCCGAAGCCTCCGCCGTCCGCCTTCACCTCGGCGGTTGGGCCGAGGCGGAGCGACCGTAGACTCGCTATCATTCTCGTAAACGAGGGGTCCGGCGCGGGTGGCGCGCGACACACGCGCTCGTCCGGATCGCGAACGTTCACGGCAACGGGTCGTCGATCTTCGACGCACGGTACCCATGCCCCGGACCTCCGATCAAAAACGCGCGCGGCAATCGCACTCCTCCAGATCGGGCAGATCGAGCACCACCTGATCCCAGGTTGAATCTCCGACGCCAACCGCAACGAGCGTTTCGCGGACCATCGCATCGAACCAGACGACGCCACCGGGAATGAGGTTACGCCCCCCCCTATTTTTTCCTGAATCATTACAGCGCATTAGCTACTCCGCATCTGGGGGGAAAAGCGCGGAAGCGGGAGTGCGACCGCAAACGCAGTGTGGCACTTCCTTCCGACACCGGCAACGTTCGCCTGCTTTGGAATTACCCCGCGGCATCGCCCGGCGGTCCCGGGGGCGGGAACTGGGCTGCTGGGAGCCGGGGACTGGAAGGCGGGATCTGGGACGCTGGGCGCTGGACGCCCCGACAGTGTGTTGGTTCCACGCAAACTGGCGACGACAGGGGCGCAGTGTTCTGAACTTCCTCGCCGACTCCCCGCCGGCCGCCCTACGCCCTGCCGACTGCCCGCCCTTCCGAAGCCCCAACCCTACCCCCATAGGCGCTAACATACTTGACACGTCAAGTATGTGGGAGACGTCGACGGCTGCACACCGCCCCCCCGTTCTGATCGGGGATCGCCCGCGGACAACCCTCGTTCGTGGACGTGGTGCGCTGGGTCATCGGACGGACATCGTTCCCCGCACATCCCGCGCCGGCCCGACCCACGTCCGCCCGTCCGCGTGCTCGACGGCCACGCGGCCATCCGGCTGCACCGACACCGACAAAAACCCGTTGTGAATCGCCCGATGATGGGCGCCGCAGACCACCAGCAGTTTGCCGAAATCGTGCCTCCGACACTCGATCCACGGCTCTGTGTGGTGAACATCCAACCACAGTCGATTTCGACAGGCCGGTACCTCGCATGTCCAACCGGCTCGGTGCAACACCTTCCTGCGGAGAACCAGCGGAATCGCGCGGGTCGCGTGACCTTCGTTCGGCCCCGGCCGCATGTCGATGATCTCGGCGTCGCAGGCCGCCTCCGCGGCAATCGTCTCGGACACCTCGGCGTCGGGAGCGTCAAATCGCTGGCAGGCGGGACACTGTTGAAGGACGATTCGATAGCGTTCGCCCGTGGGGGACTCCGCCGTTGCGTTGGCAGTCTCCGCGGGGTCGGCAGTAGCGATGAGTTGGCGCGCCATGCACGCGAGGAGTGCGCCGTCGTCGATCTCCTCGCGCCCGAGATCGCTGCGAGCGCGCAGCAGGGCGAGCGCCTGGTACAGAACTTCGGCGTCCGCGGCCTCCATCTCAAAGGAGTGGCGAGCACGCGCAGGGCGCAGTTCGGGGCCGGGATCGCCGGTCGGTGCGGGATCCCCGATTCGGGCGGCGGCAACCTCGCGCTCGATCACGCGAGCGGACATCGTTTTGGCGCGCTCGGTCCACGAAGCGTCGGTTTCTGCGGTCGCGACGCGAACCACCTCTCTTGCTTTCGTCCAATCCACTTCGCCGGCGGCGAGTGCCGCGTTCAGTCTGGGTAACTCCGGCATGCTCCTTCCGATGCGCAGCAAATCGCGGGCCACGCGCGACGTCAATTCGAGCGCCGCCATCGCATACTGCTCGATGGATGCGTACCCGAGAAGGCGGTGGCCGCCCGAATCGGC
>CAMAWH010000042.1 GCA_945861635.1 Klebsiella pneumoniae
CCCCCACGACCAGTTCGGCGCACCGGCGGCCCACCCATCAATTCCCTCCTCTCGAAGCTCACTCTCTTGACGCCGCGTTCACGCCGCGGCACATTCCAAAACCGCCAGAATTTCTGGACGATTTCCGCCATAGTTTTTGGACGCTACACCGAAAGAGCGCCGACCTCGACGTGGCCCTCGACGATGCCGAAGCCAGCTACACCGCGATGGATCTGGACCGCTTCGCCACCGCGGTCGCAACGGCGTCCACGGACGCGGATTGCCTCGCCGACCGACCGGCGCGCTCGACCATCGCGCACCTCCACCGCGTCGCGGGCCTCCATGCCTACTTCGCGGGGCAGGATCCCGACCGGGCGGCGAAAGCGTTTGCAGCAGCTCGTGCGATTGAGCCGGCGTACGTTTTCCCCGAGAGCTTGGTTCCGGCGGGACATCCGGTTGCCGCGACGTACGTAGTGCTCGATCCGAGGATGGTGAAGACGCAGGACGTGCCCGCGACGGCGACGGGGCGGATGGAGATCGACGGGCGGGCCACCAAGTCCCGGCCAGTGGATCGCCCCGCGCTCGTGCAGATCGTCACGGACGACGGTGCGGTTGCGAAAAGCGGATACGTTTGGCCGGACGAGGCGCTGCCGGACTACGCGGTGACCGTTGCACGAACGACGGCGGCGAAGGGAGAGGCGGGGCCGCGATGGGCACGCCCTCGTACATGTCTCCAGAACAGATCCGCGATGCCAAAAACGTCGACAAACCGAACCGACATTTTTGCACTTGGGTCCATCTTGTATGAGTTGACCTGCGCGCGCAAACCATTCGATGGCGAGGACACCTGGGCGGTGTTCAACGCGAGATCACAGCGGGCACCTACACTCCCCCTCAGAGGGTCCTGCGTGGGCTGCCGGACCGTATCGCCGATGCCATCGAAGGCTGCCTCAAGCTGGATCGCAACGAGCGGATCGGCGATTTGCAGAGTTGCGGCAGATCCTCGCGGGGGAGTCCGTTGTGCCGCAGCACGTGACGGATGAGTCGCCGACGCCGGTCTCGCCGGGAGTGAGTGTGGTTGCGACAACGCCGATGCTGACCCCGCGGGCCGCCGCTGGAACGTGGGTGCAGGAACGCTCGCAGGCCGCGCCGCATCGCCCGGCGAGCGATCCGGGATTGTCGATCGCGCCGCGCAGTGGCGAGACGCTGGTCGCGCCACCGGCTCCGTGGGCGCCGCGGACGGTGACGCCGGGTCTGGGCGTGCCACCCTCGCCGCGACGTGCGGCGCCGGTATCGACGACGCCGTAGCGCAATCTCGCGCTCGCGCTGGCGCTTGTCGCGGGCGCGGTGGTCGTCGGGATTCTCGTGGTTGGTGGTGCGATGTCGATGGAGCGCGGGCGCCGTGCGGGTGGGGGGAGTGAGGCGGTTGCGACGATTGCGCCTCCGATCGCCGCGGCCGGGCCCGACGTCGCAGTCCCGGCCGCCCCCGCGGTCGCCGCCGTTCCACAGCCGGCCGCGTCATCGCCGGAGATTCCGAGCCGTGACGCCGTGAAGCCCACGGTTGGCCGTTCGGCGAAATCACCCTCCCCGCTCGCTTCGGAGTCGATGGAGACACCGCCGGCGCCCCCGGCAGACGCGGTCGAGCCCGATCCGGACGTGCTCGTGCCCGCGCGTCGCCCTCCCGAAGCCAAGGTTGCCGCACGGTCGCCGCGCCCCGAGGCCACCGTTGGCACGGTGCGCGTCACTGGCGCGACCGCACGGGTCACGCTGGTCGGCGAGAGTGGGAACGTCGTCTATCCCGGCGACGTTGAGCCCGGCAACTACCGCGTCCTCGTCAAGTTTCCCGGCAAGGAGGAGGTGCCGGGGGTGACGGTTTTTGTGCGAGCGCGGCAGACGGTCACACTGGATTGCCGTGAGGCGTTTCAGATTTGTCGGGTGAAGAAGTAGGCGTTCGAGGCGGGAGGTGGCGGATGCTTTCCGAGGGCAGTTGCCCCCCGTGGGTCCGCCCGCCCGGTCGCGCGGGGCATCGGGTCCAGCCTGCGCGGGTCCGGTTGCGCTCACCACCGCCGACGCTCTGGCCGGGGCACGGCATCGCGGGGTGATCGAGCAGTGCCCGTCGTGCACGCGGGTGACCGCGGCCGCCGCTGACCATGGATCACATCTCCCCTTCCCCGGCTTCTACGAGTCGCAAGCCGCCGACTGTTCGACCCACGTGGGCGGCCTCGAAATTTATTTCTCCCGGCATCCACGGCCAGAAACGCCTGCCGTTGGACCCGGGTCCGTGCCCATGGGTCAACGGCGCGCCGAGGGCCCCTGCCGGCCACCAGAAGCCGAGATCGGCGGCGTCGTCGATGCGCGGGGTCCTCCAGACCCCTCCGCGCGGATCCTGACGCCACGAAAAACGCCGAAAATCATCGCAATACATGGATTACATGCACGCCACATCTCTGAGTGCCGAACTCCACATCGCCCGGTCCCTCGACGAACAGCTTGTTGCCGCCCGCAAAGTGCAGCGTGGAGCGGAACATCGTTTGGCGGTTTTGCTGGCCGAGGTGGCCGATACGGGCGGATTCCGCCTACTCGGATATGCATCCATCGAGCAGTACGCGATGGCGGCGCTCGAATTGACCTCTCGGGTAGCACGTGATCTGCTTCGCATCGGAAGGAGCATGCCGGAGTTACCGAGGCTGAACGCGGCGCTCGCCGCCGGAGAGGTGGATTGGACGAAAGCAAGGGAAGTGGTTCGCGTCGCGACCGCAGAAACAGACGCTTCGTGGACAGAGCGCGCCCAAACGATGTCCGCTCGCGTCATTGAGCGAGAGGTTGCCGCCGCACGCATCGGGGATCCCGCACCCGTTGGCGATCCGGACCCCGAACTGCGTCCCGCGCGGGCGCGCGTCGCCTTTGAAATGGAGGCCGCGGACGCCGACGTTCTGTACCAAGCGCTCGCCGTCCTTCGCGCTCGCAGCGATCTCGGACGCGAGGAGATCGACGATGGCGCGCTCCTCGCGTGCATGGCGCGCCAAATCATCGCGACCGCCGACCCCGGCGAGACCCCCAGCGGCGAGCGCTACCGCATCGTCCTCCAACAGTGTCCGTCCTGCGAGCGTTTCGACGCTCTCGACGCGGAGGTGTCCGAGACGATCGCCGCCGAGGCGGCCGGTGATGCCGAGATCATCGACATGCAGCCCGGGACCGCTGAGGGTCACGCCACCCGCGCGATTCCGCCCGTTCTACGCAGGAAGGTGTTGCACCGGGCAAAATGGAAGTGCGAGGTGCCGGACTGTCGAAATCGACTGTGGTTGGATGTCCACCACACGGAGCCGTGGGTCGAGTGTCGAACGCACGAACTCGCCAAACTGTTGGTGGTCTGCTGCGCCCATCATCGGGCGATCCACAACGGGTTTTTGTCGGTGTCGGTGCGACCGGACGGATGTGTGGCTGTCGAGCACGCGGACGGGCGGAAGTCGGTTGGGCCGGCGCGCGAGGTGCGTCGGAAGAACTCAGTCCCGTGACGGGGTGACCTACGTCCGCGGGCAACCGCCATCAAAAATGTGATCCATGATCCGGGCCGACGCAGGGGCATGTGACGCGAACGATTCCGCCCGGAACGCGGAGAATGGTGATGCATCGCGCCGGTTGGCGGTGCGAGGTGCCGAATTGCCGCAACCGCCTGTGGCTGGACGTGCATCCCCTGGGGCAGCGTGCGCACGGCGGCGATCACGGGCGTGCGAACCTGATCGTCCTATGTTCGCCGCATCATCGGGCGGCCCGCGAGGCGCGCGTTGTCAAGCGGCGAGCGCAGCGAGCGAGCGCAGACCAGGCGTGCCGACCCGTGTAGCGCGGTTGGGCAGGCCGGACGCCAATGGCTTGGCGTCCGGCCGCCCACCCGCGCGGGAGTAGGCGTCGGGCTCGTCCACGGCAACCGGCGCCGTGGAGGTCAGGCATGCGGACGGGCGGCGCTCACCAGCCCGTGCCAAGGATGAGGTAGGCGGCGCCTCCCGAGGCGTAGGCACCCGAGTCATTGGACGCGCCGATGACCAGATCGGCAAGGCCATCGCCGTTGAAGTCGCCGTTTTCAGCGACAGCACAGCCAGCGATGCCCGAACTGGAGGAGCCGAAGAAGATCACGTCGGCCGACGGTGAAGCCATCACCGTCGGCATCGGAAATGGAGACGACGGCGGTGTCCGTGTCCCCCTCGTCGTCCGCGCCGACGCCAACCTTCAACGTCACCTCGGCGTCGGAAATGAGCACGCAGGCGGACAGGAGGATGGCGAGCATTGCACTATCGTTATCACAGGACGGGCGGTGGCGTCGTCGGCCGACGTAGCGAGGTGCCGCGTGCCAACGGACGGGTTGACAACGACCACGGCGTCCATCCCGGCGCCGCGGAGCTACGCGGCAACGAGACGCCGCCGCCAGTTGCCCCTCCGGCGCGGAGGGCATAGCCTCCCCACGAGTGCGGTCGTTTCATCGATGCGCAGGAGGTACGATGTTGTGGCTACTCCTCGCTTGTGAAACGCCCGTTCCGGTGGAAAGCGGGCCGGTGGTCCTCGGTACCTTGTCCGCCTCGGCTACCGACACGACCTCCGGAGAGTCGTTGGAGGTCATCGCCGACGTCGTATACGGCTCCGCATTTGGCTACGACATCGACAATGGTGAACGCGGGCATCAGATGATGATCTACGTGGTGTCGGATCCCGAGGCGAAGTGCTCGGACGTCGCCAAACACCTCGGAGGAGGCGGACAATCGGGGTCCGCAGACTGGGACCCGACGCCGTTCGACATCCCGGGAGAATGCACGCTGACCCTCGCCTCACCGGCGTACGTTCCGAAGGGCCTTGCGGTCACCGTTGCAGAGGAGGAAACGACGACCGACGCAACGCTCTCCTTGCACTGCAACGACGCGGCTGGGGAATGGATCATCGGCGACACGAACGAGCGCAAGGATGGATGGGTGTACGACGGCCTCATCTGGCAGGGTCATGCCACGGCCATGTCCGTTGCGGCATCCGGGGGAGAGGGAGAGGCCTACGAATGGTCCGTATCCGCCAACGTTTGGGAGGGCGGCTACCTCTACAGCGTCGATCACCTCAGCGTCCCCGCCACGGGCACGGTGTCCGGTGGGGGCGAGGCCGAGTACTGCGGCGCCATGGGGTCGTTACCGATCTTCTAGCGCCATCGGGTTGGCTCAGTGAACGACGGCCGCGTAGACCTCACGGGTCAGCACCTTCATCTTCTGGCCGTCGTCCGCGGTTACCACATCGTCATTCTGGACGACGATGTACAGGTTGGTCACTTCCGCCTCGGCGACCTCGTTCATCAGGCTCCACACCTCATCGCCAATCGTGTAGCTGTCGGCCCCGCCGGTCGAGCAGGTCACAGATTCGCTCAGCGCGCCGCCGTTCTCACGACGCACCTGGATCCAACTGTCCGCCCAGCCGGTGGCATCCCAACTTGCCGTGGGCGTGCTGCCCGTCTGGATGCCGACGTCAGGGTCGTAGTCGGAGATGAGCGTGTTCGCGAGAGAGCCTGGCTTCGGCGTCTTTGCCCCGGAGAACACGCCCGCGCCCTGAAGGGAGGTACCCTCTCCCAACAGCTCTTCGGCGTACCCGCAATTCGACACGTTGGCCGTCACGTCTTTGTAGTAGAAGCCCGCGCTCGTGCGCTCCAGAGTTCCCGAAAGATCGGCATTGGACCATTCCGGAAGATCCGACTCGGGAATATCGTGCCCTCCACCGCCGGCGTCAGAAGGAAACAAATCGAGGCCCTTGGTGCATCCCGATGCGGGAAGTTCGCGTTTGGCCAGGTTGTCCGGCGCGTACTCCAAGGAGATGATGTACGAATGCACGCCGTCGTACGTGACCACGTTGCCCGTGTCCGCGCGATCCTCGCACTTCCACGTGTAGACATCGGCGATGTAGCGCGCATCCTCCGCACCCCCCGCGCCGAGGCCGATCTTCGTGGTGGTGCAGCCGCAGCCGAGTGCAGCGACGAGGGTGAAACGGAACATCGGGAACTCCAGATCAAAGCCTACCGTATCCCCATCACACGCGCTTTGGCGTGACGTTGAAGTTGTAGGCAATGGACACGCGCAGCTCGTCCGTGAACCGCGGATGCACGAAGTGCTGCAAGTTCGCGGGGAAAAGAAAGGTCAGACCGTCCTTTGGCGCGTGTGCCGAATTTCCGCTCTGGCCGACCAGACTCAAACCCGGGCTGGGATTAACGAATTCAATCATCCCGCCGGGATCCTCTCGCGTCTGACCGATCGTGCCGACGGAGACATAATAGACGCCGGACCAGGCGCACGGGGAGTGGTGGTGTGGAGCGTTCCATCCGCCCGCTCCGAGCACATTGGCCCAACACGACGCTAACACCAGCTCCGACGTCGCCCAGTTTCGGTAGTAACGGCCGAGCGTGAGCTGACCAAACCGGATTGCCTTGTTCAGCACCCACGCGACATGCGGGTTCGGACGTGCCAGAAACTCATCCCCTGAGTGCCACGCGTTGCGATTGCTGCGCTGCACCCCGGGATGCTCCTCCCGCATCGCAAGGATCTCGTCCATCAACGGCTCGCGATGCTCCTCAAAGCCCGCCAACACCGACGTGAAGAGCGGGAACGCGAACAGCTGCGTCGGTGCAAACGGATCGCCGGCGACCGGAGGTGCCGGCGACCGTGGATCAGGCGGCATCAGCCCGAGCAATCCCCGTACAACGAGTATTCGACCTCGATCGTGCTTCCACCGGCTGGAATGTGGTCGTCGTCGAAGTCAATCGCGTTGTCGGGAGCGTTGTAGACCCAGCCGGCCGTCGTGGCCACGCCGTCGATGCTGACCACAATCGTCGTCGGTACGGGGTAATCCGTGAGCTCAAAGCTCGACAGGTCGGCCGCCGCAACCTCAGCGATGGACTCAAGATGGCTCGCCCAATCGGTCGCGCAGACCGAAAGGTACAGGCCGCCCGTCGCCACGGTCAAGTCGTAGACGATGTTCGTTGCGGACGCGGTGCCACAGCCGGCCGGCCAGTCACCGGAAATGGCGTGGGCCACGTAGTTGTCCGTGTCCGTGCGAAGCGACTCGAAATACGCCAGATAGGTCGCCACGGAACTCGGGCTGCTGTCCGGCTCGTCCGATACGAAGATCATGGAGAACACCGAGTCCTCCCGTAAGAATTCGCTGCCGGGGCCCGCGTCTCCGCCGGGCTGGACCGACTGGTACGCCATCTCCGTTGGCTTTTCGTCACCGGATCCGCCGATACCCGGCGTGGCCTGGGTGACGAATTCACTGACCGGATCCGAGGTGTCCGGCGTGATGATGTCCCCACGGAATTGCGGATTGTCCGTCGTGATGACGGCGATGTGGTAATCGGCATCGGTGAACGCAAGCGTGTTGATGAACGTCGTGAAGTTGGACGAAAGGTTCGACTGTTCTTCGGCCATCGAACACGAATTATCGACGATAAACAGCAGATCCGCGGACGAGCGAAGCGGCTGCTGGAAGATATCGAGGTTCTCACCAAAGACGCCCGCATTCCCGGTCTGGGAAGCCTTTGCTTCCGTGTGCGTGGGGTCGTTCGACGTCACGGTCACAAAGCCGGTGTCGGCGTACTCGTCGAGCGGCGTGTAGAGGGCGCCCACGACCATGCTTCCGCCCGGCTTGATCGTCCACGGGAGCGGAGAATTCGTTGTCGTATTCCCGGAGTAGTTCTCATCGAACAACAGGTCGTTCGACGCGGTGACGTAGCTGATGTCCGTCACGATCAGGTCCGCGTTGCCTTCGTTTCGGATCGTGATGGGGGCCTCAATGTCACAGCCGACGTAGGTGCTGCCGAAGTCGTAGGTCTCCGGATCGAGCACGATCCGGGGGGCGACACCGCCGCCGGTCAGGTCCACGAATTCGAAGCCGTCATCCGGGTCGTTCGATCCGATGATGACCTTGCTGGAGCTTTCCTCGGCGAGCACCGGCGCATACGTCACCGTGAAGGAAGTGGACGTGGCCGGCGCGATGAGCACGGACCCGATGGCCGAGATCTCGAACGGCATGTCCGCGTCTTCCAACTCAAGGCTCTCGATCTGGCACGCAGCATCCCCGTCGTTGCGAACGGTGACCGTTTCAATCCGCGGCTCGTCCACGCCGACGGCCAGTTGGCCGAAATCGATCGATTCCGGCGTTGCCGAGATTTCGCAAACGCCCTCCTCAACATCATCCAGCGCATCTGAGCCGGTTTTGCTGATCTTGTAGTCGGTGCACGCCACCATGGCGACGAGCATGAAGGCGCTGGAAACTGGGATGCGCATGGAACCCTCTATGTGACGCGCCATTAAAGGCACACGATGCCCTGTCTGGCAAGCAGTTCGTAGGGAATTTTACACGGTGGTGGAGCGGGCCACGGAGCCGCCGTCGTACCCCTCCGCTTCTCCACCCAACGCGTTGGCCGATGCGCCGCGCCGGTCCTCGGGAACGGTTCGTTACGGCCCAACCTCGCCCTTCACGTGCGTCGTATCGTCGCCGCCGGTGAAGGTGGCCGTGCCGCCAACCTCACGAACGGCGTAGCCAGCGTCGCCGCCGTTCCCCGGGCTTCTTGAGCTGTCGATGGCGAGGCCGCCGCCGCCACCGCCGCCCCAGCCGCCGCCGCCGCCCCCTTGTCCCGTGCAGCAACTCGCCTCCGCCGCCGACGATGCCTGCCCCCCGCTGCCCCCGCCGCCAGCCGTGCCGGGGTTGCCCCAGGTACCGCCGACACCGACCGACCCGTCGTACAGCGTCGGATCACCCCCCGCAATCCTGCCAAATCGCGTTCCTCCGTCTCCGCCGTAGCCGCCCGCGGCGTCCGACCCGCCATCGCACCCCTGACCGCCGCCGCCGCCACCGCCACCGCCCGCCGGATCGTTGCCCGCGCCCCCGCCCCCGCCCCCGCCGTAGACGCCGCCGACCGACGTGTCCATCGTCGTGTCCACCGTCAGCTCAATGGCGTCCCCACCGTCGTCTCCTGCGCCGCCGTAGGCGCACGCGCCATCCCCCCCCCGACCACCGATGGTGCCATTAATCACGATTTCAACCGTGCTCCCGGCGGCGAGTGAACCCGTCGTGAACGCAGGTGTGCTGGTCGACGATCCGGAGACGGTGACGCCGGCGTCAACCGTGACCCGAACGCGCACCGCATCCGTCGGGTACCCAAGCTGCTCCGCGACGTCGTAATCGTTCGTGTCGACGGCGATGGTGAGCTCGAGCGCGCACTCGGTGTCGTCGAGATCGATGGCACCATCGCAATCGTCGTCGATGGCGTTGGCGCAATCTTCGGTTGCGTCAGGATGAACGGCGGCGTCGGCGTCATCGCACTCGTCCGCGGTAGCGAAGCCGTCTTCGTCGACGTCGTCGTCCGGGGTACCCGCGTCACAATCGTTATCGACGCCGTCGTAGGCCACCTCCAGCGCACCTGGATGGACGGTGTCCTCCGTGTCATCGCAATCCGCGGCGGCGTCGTACCCGTCTCCATCGAGATCGTCGTCCGCCGTCCCGCCGTTGCAGTCGTTGTCAATTCCGTCGTAAGGGACCTCCGTAGCGCCGGGGTAGATCGCGCCGTCGCTGTCATCGCAATCGTCGTCGTTGGCAACAGTGTCCACGGGCTGCTCACACGACACCGATGACGACGACGCATCGCCAAACGTGTCCGCGTCGGCGTCGGCGTACCAGGTCGCGCCGCCGGTTGCGCTGGCGCCGTCTACCGCGCCGTCGCAATCGTCGTCTGCGCCGTTGCAAACCTCGGATGCCGCGGGCGACACGGCGGCTTCCGTGTCGTCGCAGTCCTCCGCGTTCGCAACGTAGTACGTCGGCGCCACGCACGAAACCTCGGAAATCCGGCTTGCACCGTATCCGTCGGTGTCGTAGTCGAGGTACCACATCGTCGCGTCGATAGCGCTCTCTTCATCGACCTCCCCATCACAATTGTCGTCGGCACCGTTGCAACGCTCATCCGCGTCCGTGTTGACCGACGATTGCGTGTCGTCACAATCCTCGCACGCCGCAAAGCCATCCCCATCGGCGTCGGCGTACCCGACCGATCCATCGCAGTTGTAATCGGCCGGATCCGTGCAATCGGACTCGTCCGCGGCGGGGTTGAACGTCGCATCCGCATCATCACAATCGCCCGAGGCGCCCGCGTACCCGGTCGGCTCCGCGCACGCCTCCTGTGTCGCGGAGCCATCCCCGTATCCGTCGTCATCCAAATCGACATACCAGGTGAGGATCACCCCGTCGTCGACCGCGCCGTTGCAGTCATTGTCCTTCTCATCGCAGATCTCCAATTCTGCAGGATTCACACCGGCGTCCGCGTCATCGCAGTCACTTGAATCCGCGAGGTAGCCGTCACGCACGACGCACGCCTCGGTGATCGCCGCGAGATCGCCGAAGCCATCTCCGTCCGCGTCGGCGAAATAGGTGTTCGTGACCCCCTCATCCGTCTGCCCGTCACAGTTGTTGTCGACGCGGTCACACGCTTCGTCGTTCCCCGGAAAAGCATCGTCGTTCGCATCATCACAGTCGGTTGCGTCACCCACGAAGTCCGCCGGGATTTCACACCCCTCCCCGCCCTGAGCGCCGCCAAACCCGTCGTTGTCCGCGTCCGCGTAGAACGGAACGAGAAGACCCTCGTCTACCGCGTCATCGCAATTGTTATCGATTCCATCGCAGATTTCCGCGCTCGTGGGGCTGACGCCAGCATCCGAATCGTCGCAATCGCCGTCGGCGGGAGTGACGCCATCTCCATCCGCATCCGTCGTCTCGGCGTCGCCGTTTGCACCGAGGCCGACCTTGCCCGAAGAATCGGCTCGACACGCGGAGAGAAAGACCAATTGCAGGAGTGCGGGAAGGAGGATGGCGCGCATCGGACGCTCGGGGAGAGTTTCACGATGGTACCGCGTTTGCATGGGTGTCGGGATGGAGCGTCCAGAAATGCGCCGCACTCTCGAACTACCCTCCTCGAAACGTTGGACCCCCGCCGCACTGACGCTCGCGTGGGCCACCGCCTGCGGCACCGACGCCCCAACCGGGGACCGCCCGCGTCTACCGACCGCGTTGACCCCGCCTTCCACTCCCATCTGACCTTGGAGGTTCCCATGCTCAACCTGCTCTTTCCCGTGCTCCTCTCCTGCTCGACAGACGGAAGCGCGACGGAGGCAAAACGCGCACAGCCGAGTCGGCAATGGGGCACACGCGACTCGTCTTCTGGTGGCGACACGGCGGCCACTGGCGATAGCGCGCCCACCGACGACACGACAACGGGCGAAAAGGAACCATGCAGGGTGGAGCCAGGCGACGGCTGGTCGATCGCACCCGACGGAACGGCGTTGGTCTTCGCGCACCGAGGCAACGTGGACCTCACGGTGAGTGACGCGGGCACGCGCATTGGCAGCGGTCCCATTGCAAGCGATGTGGTCGGGGGCTCGAACGTCTACATAGACGGTCGCCTCGGCGTGGAAACCAACTACTGGATGAAGCAGCCATACGGCGCCGGTGCCGCGTTCTCGACGGCCACCGGCAACGATCATTACGCGCTCTACGCCGAGAATGAGAGCGGAGATGCAAACTCGGTCGAGTCCGTTTCCGTGTATGGCGCAGCCACCACCGCGCGCACCTCCCCGCGGGTGAACGTCGCGGGCTGGTTCACAGCCGCAAACGCGCCGGGTGGCAACATTGGCGCGCGCGTGGACGCGCAATACTCGCCGGACGCAAGTCCGCCGAACCAGACGCTGCAACTTCGCGAGATGTCAGGGGATACGCCGCTGTACGTCGGATACTACAACCCAAACTACATCGACGCTCGCGATGGTGCGTACGGAGTGACCGGGTTCGATGTGCGCATCAACGGCACGCCGGTCGCAACGTTCACCCAAAGCGGCGTGTATGCGGAAGACTACCAGGTTTGGAGCTCCAAGACGCTCAAAACGGACATCGTGGCGCTTTCGGATTCCGATCGCGCTCAATTGGCCAGCGAGGTGCAGGGCATACAGGTGGTGCGCTTCCGCTATCGCGACGACGTAGCCGCGATTCCACACGTTGGGCTGATTGCAGAGGATGCGCCGCGCGGAATCGTGGATGCAGACGGGCGGGCCGTGCGCTTGCCGGAAACCGTGGCGTACCTGGTCGCCGCGAATCAGGAGCTGGCGAGCGAGAACGTGGCGATGCGCGCCGACTTGGATGCGCTTCGGCGTCAAGTGGAGGCTCTGAAACCGCGCTGACGCGGACCCGGCCTGCCCAATGGAGGCCGCGCCCGCACGGCCCCGGCGCTACACTGCGTCGCGATGGTCTTCCTCCTCGCGTGCACCGCCCCCGACCCCGACGACCCCGCCAAGATCGGCGCACCCGACACCGCGTCCGACTCCAGCACCGACTCCGATAGCGATTCGGCCGAAGCGTTCTCGTGCGGCGAAATCGACCCCGCTCCCACGCTTCCCGCTGGGGATTGGACCCGAGCCCCTGCCATCCCCGCTGGCGACATCGTGACGGCGACCCCCTCTCCCAGCGGCTTTCCGCTCTATCTGGGCGGCAACGCGACGGGCATGTGGCGGGCGGACGACCCTTCCCTGACCTGGCACGCCATTCAAGTGGACAAGGCCCATACATGGGGCGACATGGCTATCGATCCCGAAAACAGCCGGCGAATCTGGCGCAGCAACGGCGGCGTGCTTTGGCGAAGTGACGACGCCGGGGGCACGTGGACCGGCCCGTTGCTCGGGGTGATTCCGACCAACGAGCACGACCCGCGCATCCTCGTCCTTGCGACGGCGGCGACCCATGACGCGGTCTACGCGGTGGACCTCGACGGCATCTGCCATCTCTCCGATGATGCCGGTGAAACCTGGACTACGCTCGGAACCGTCCCCGCGACGATGACCGGCCACGGCACCCACGGCGGGCACGCGCCCTCCCAGTGGCGACTCCTGGCCCCGACGCCGACCTCCCCTCGCCTGCTTTTCACAGACGGCACCACGCTTTTCGCATCGGACGACGGGATGCAGAGCTGGCGCGCGGTTGCGACGGATTTGACGGGCGCGTTCGCGCTGGCGCGCGGCGACGACACCGTGGTCGTCGGCACGACACGGGGATGGTCGATCTCGACGGACAACGGCGATTCCTTCGCCACCGGCGGCTCCCTTGCCGCGACGATGGCAGCGTTCTCCCCGGTTTCAAACATCATCGCCCTTGCGACGATTGATTCGATGGAAGTGGACGGTGCCGCCCGCGCGCTGCCGGTCGCGGCGAACTACCTCGTGTGGGCCGGCACAACGCTGCTTGTCACCCACGACGAAGGCATCCTCGCTTCCGACGATTCCGGCGAGACGTGGCGAGAGGTCGGAGCCGGTGTGAACGATGATTCCATCAGCGTTCTCGCGCCGCATCCGGGTTGTACCGACCGCGTGCTCGCCGGGAGTCGCTGCGGCGGCGGCGTGTACCGCTCGCTCGACTGGGGCGGCACGTGGAATCGCGCCGACGATTACTTCCACTACGTCATGGACCTGCAATACGACGCAGTGAACCCCCGCCGCGTGTACGCCGTCAGTGACGACGCCTTCCTCCGTAGTGACGATGACGGCGGCACGTGGACGACGGTGCTTCAGGCGTTCCACTTTCACGGATTCGCGATCGATCCGGACGACGCGGAAACCCTCCTCCTCGGCACGGTCGGAAGCGGCGACTATGCGGACACGAAAGGCCGGATCCTGCGCTCCATGGACGGAGGCGAAAGTTGGAACGACATCTCCGCCGACATCCCCGCGAATACCGCCTCGGCACACACGTTGGCCTACTGGCCTGGCGCGCCGGATGTCGTGCTCGCCGGATACTATCGCGGTGGCGACGTTTCCCACGTGCAAGGCGTGGGCATCGGACTCTACCGCTCGACCGATCGCGGCGAGTCCTGGGCGCTCTCGTCGCTGCCATCCAACGATATCGCACTGCTGACGGCGACGACAGATTCCGTGTGGGCCGCCACGGGCGATGGTGTTTTTACCTCCTCCGACGAGGGCCAAACCTGGTCACAACCCGACGGTCTCCACGGCGGTTTCCTGGCGATAGCCTTCCACGGCGAGGTCGGCCTGGCCTACCGACAGGACGGCGATCTGTGGCGGACCGACGATGCAGGCGCCACCTGGCAGAACTGGCGTGGCTCCCTTCCCGGTGCCGGCGGAACGGCCCTCGCGCGGGTGGCATTCAGTGGCGATGGTGCCGTCGCGTATGTCACGCCGTATGGGGAAGGGATTTGGCGTCGAGGGGTGCGGGAGTAGGACGGCGGGCGACTAGGTTGGCATTCCTATCGCCGCGATCATGTCTCCCGGCCGCACAAACCGTCTTCCCAACCGCTGAATCAACCAACCCGCCGCAGGCGCGAACACCGGGACGCGGTGCCCCGGCCGCTCCATCGGAATCAGCTCCCCCAGCGTGTCTCCCGCCGCTATCGGCCCCGCCAGCGGTGCGATCGGCTCGAAAATCCCTGCTCCGGGGGAACGAATCAACTTCCGCGTCACAAATATCGTGTTGCGACGCACGGGGCGTTCCCGATCCTCGATGCAGCCCGTGAGCGCCGCCAAACGCATCAGCCCGGCGATGCCGCGCGCCAGCAGCGGTTCGTCAAGCTCCGGAATATCGGACATTTCGACGGCGAGCGTGTCGATCCCCCGCCTCTCCATCGCCGCGTCGAGGCTGCTGGAAAACGCGCGCTCGTCCTCGGGCGACTGCCCGAAAACCCACACGACATGCGGATCGAGCGCCGCGATGGTTCGCGCATGCCTCTCCTTTCGTTCCGGTGTTTGTCCCGGCGGCTGGATCGCGAGGAGCGGCGTTCGCATTACGAAATTATGCAGGTTCACCGCTAATGCACAGCCTTCCGCTGCGTCACACACCGCCGCCGCGAGTCGCCGGGTCAGCGCCGGACCGCCATCCCCATCTCCCACCCGGTTCATGTCCTCATCATCCCAGTTGCTCCACCGCGCACGTTGCAAGAGCGCGGGAGGATTGGCTGCCGCCACGATCCGCACGGCACCTGTCATCTCGCGGCCATCCAACGCCGTGACGAAGCGATCGACGAGCAAGAGCGGCGACGGCTCATCGCCATGAATCCCCGCGATGACCGCCAATTTGGGCGGCCCCTCTCCAACGTCCACAATCGGCAGATTCAGGCTCATCCCGCCGGAGTCCTGCACGGGAATGTGGTGGTAGCGGACCGGCATCGCGACCCGCGACCTATCTCAGCCGTTCGCGATGCGCAGCAGTCGCGCGATCTCGACGGCCTCCCGGAGCCGTTGTTCGACGACGTGCGCTACTGGAGTTCGCGAAAGGACGTGCAACCCCGTCAAATCATGAAGCACGTGCATCGCCTGTTCCCGCATGAAAAAACGATCGACGAGGTGCCCGAGATGCGCGTCCTCCTGAATCGCACGCGCGGCGACCGGCACTTCCGCGAGCAACTCCCATCCTTTTCCGCCGGGAAGCACGAACCAGCGCTCGGCAAACCCCGGCCGCTCATCTACCCGGACCATCGCCAAGCCCTGCTGCGCCGGACGCGCCCACAACACCTCCATGAGCCCGTCGGGATCGACGTGGATGTGGTACCGCTGGTGATCCCGCAATGCGTCGAAATGCAGCCCATCCGTGCGTGCCTGAATCTGCTGCCCATGCTCGGCCGCGTACGCCCGGAGTGCAAAAATCCACGGTGACCAGTCCGTTGCCGCCGTCTGCCGCACCAGAACCGCCGCCCAGATCGACAAAACGATCGCCATCCCCGCAACAAATACATTCAATATGCCGACGCGGGTCGGCGGAATACCCGCCGCAATCGAAAGGGGTTCAAGCACGTCCGACACCGCCAGACCGAGAAACCCGGCCGAGGAGAGCGCAAGGGCGAGCGCGAGGGGGCGTCGCGAGGGAGACACTCCCTCCCGCATGCCACGGGAGCGCCCGCATTGCAACATCCGCGCGCAATCGGCGCACAATCGCCACCGACTTGCCAGCCGGATCGTGACGCGTTAGCCGCGCTGTCTTCTGATCGGAGTACGCTCATGGCCCGCCGCTGCGACCTCACAGGCAAGCGCCCCAACGTGGGAAACAAGGTTTCCCACTCCAACGTCAAGACGAAGCGGCGCCAGCTGCCCAACCTGCAGGTCAAAAAGATCTGGTGGGAAGAGGAAAGCCGCTTCATCACGCTGAAGATCTCGACGCGCGCGCTTCGGACGCTGCGGAAGAAGACGCTCGGCCAGTTCCTGCGTGACGAAGGCCTCGAACTCTCCTGACCGACGGGGTGATGTTCGGCGCCAATGACACCGTTCATCCTGTTCGCCATCGCCTGCGGGCCAGGGGAGGCGGCCACGGAAGCTGGCGGGTGCCCCGCTGCGGAGCTACGGGACAATGCCGGGGTGTGCGTGCCCGCGGCGTGCGGCGCAGCGATTCCCGAGGGTGACGTTACCGTTTCGCCCGGAGAATCGATCCAGGATGCGGCGGATCACCTCGGCAGCGGCGTGCTCGTCCTGGGCGCCGGCACCTGGAAGGAAACGTTGGTCTTCGACGAGGCGCATGACGGACTCACCCTGGCCGGCCGCTGCCCAGCGTTGACGATCATCGACGGTTCCGACGCTGCGGACACCTTGACGACCATCGAATTGGATGTCCGCCGGCAGCAGGCGTTCACCCTCCGCGACTTCACCGTGACGGGTGGCACCGACGGAGGCATCGGCGGGAGCGCGCCGGACGCTACTCTGGAGCGTCTTTGGATCCTGAACAACCAGACGTTTGGCATCGCCATCGAAGGCGCTGGGACCGTGGACATGCGCGACATTCGGGTTTCTGAAACGCGATCGGGGCCGCGCGGCACGTTCGGCATCGGGTTGGCGTTCTCGGGAGGTGCGACGGTTGCGGGGGAACGCGTCGTCGTCCTGGAGAGTCAAGAAACCGGCATCTACGTCGCCGGCGCCGACGTGACGCTCACTGACGTCGAAGTTGGCGACACACGCGCAGCAGACGACGGCTACGGCGGCTACGGCATTTACCTTAGCGGCGGCTCACTTTCCCTCGAACGAGCGAGGGTGCATCACAACGTCGAGGTGGGCGTTTTGGTCGATTCTGGCGGTTCGCTCGCACTCCACGATGTCGAGATTGCGGACACCATGCCCGCAGCGGCACGGCAAGGCGGCTACGGTCTCTTCCTCCTCGACAACGCCATGGGCGATGCGGACGGCCTGACACTCCGCGGAAACACAGGGTACGGCGCCGTAGCCGTCGGGGCAACGCTCGCGATCCGCAACGCGCTGGTCGAGGGAACCCTCCACTCCCCCGACGACGGGAAGGCAACCGGCGTCGATGCTCAGGGTTTGGCCACGGTCTCCGTGTCCTCGAGCGTGATTCGCGGGAACGACGGCGCGGGGGTGACCGCCTTTGGTGCGGGCACGTCGGTCGCGCTGCACGGCGTGCTCGTCGAAAACGGGGGGCGCGGAGCTGAAATCGCAAGCGGGGCGACGCTTTCCGCCACCTCCTGCACGTTCACCGGAGGCCGCGGTACCGGCATCGCCGTGTCGGACGTCGGCACGCACGTCCACCTGACGGACGTCGCAATCGCAGAGACCCAGACCGTCGACGGCGTGGCGGGAGAGGGACTGTTCGTTCAACAGGGAGCGGTTGCCACATTGGCGTCCGTGCGACTTTCCCAAAATCATCGCGCCGCGGTCGTGGTGACCGGAACCGGAAGCATCATCCAGGGCGCAAACGTCACCGTCACAAGTACGCAGTCCATGGAAAACGGCGAAGGTGGACTTGGCCTCCTTGCCGACGACGGCGGCACCTTGGACCTCACCGGCGCGTGGGTGCGAGACTCCATCCAGTATGGAGTGGCCGCCGCGAGGGGTGGGTCGGTCCTGCTGCGAGACTGCGCGATTTCCGGCGTGCGACACGACGATCTCAGCGCTGAAGCGGGGACCGTGACCGGGGGTGGCGTGGTTGCCATCCTTGGATCCAATCTTCGCCTGGAACGATGCACCATTGGAAACACCGAAGCGCTCGGAGTCGGTGTCAGCGGTGTCGGCAGCACGGCGTTCCTGACCGATCTCGCCATCACGGGCATCCTGCCCAGCGTGACGGTGGCGCAGGGCCACGGCTTAGCCATCGGCGACGGCGGACGTGTTTTGGCATCGCGCGTCCGTATCGAAGGCGCGAACGGCGCGGGCGTCGTCGTCAGCGGTGCCGACACCGCGCTCACCGCAACCGACCTGAATGTGGGCCATGCTCGGGCGGCGGCGATCGGCTCCGGCGGCGCCATCGAGATCGGCGATCGTGCCACCGCCACTCTTGCTCGCGTCCACGTCACCGACCAACAGGGGCACGCGGTTTTCGCGGATCTCGGCGCTAGCGTGGCCATCGACGCGCTCAGAGTGCAGGCGATGCGCCCAAGTGCGCGGTACGCCGACGTCATCGCCGTCATTGCGCAACGCGACGCTCACATCGAAATTTCTGACCTGACGATGACCGACGTGAGCGGCCCCGGACTCAGCGCGACCGAGGGCGGCAGCATCGTGTGCACCGGATGCTCGATCGAACACGCCGCCTTCGCTGGAGTCGTTGCCTTCGGTGGTTCGATCGACCTGCGGGGCTGCCGGATCGCGAACACCGCCGCGGACGTCAGCAAGGGCGGCGGGCTCGGCGTGTACGCGAATGGGTGGGGAGGGCGGACGGCGCTGAGCCTGAGCGACTGTGAGGTTTCGGGTAGCCCGGTGGCGGCGGTTTGGCTGGAAGGTGACGTGCGCGCGCTTATTGCCGACAGCGCACTCAACGGCGGGCCGGGCTGGGCCTTGCGGGAGGGCCTGCTCCTCCACGGCAACGCCTTGTATGCCCGCGACACGCCTTCCGACGCGGTTGTGCTCGCGCGCACGACCCTTTCTGGCAGCGCCGTCGCCGCGCTCCTGGATGGCGGAACGGCCAGCTTTTCCGACATGGTCTGGCTGGAGAACACCGTCGATCTCGTCCAGCAGCGGTGTGAGGGGGTAGCTCTGCCCACGGGCGCGAGCGCTCCGACGACGCTCGGCTGTCCCGAGAGCGACCTGCCAACGCTCAACCTGTACTACGACCCAGGGCTGGTCGAGCCCGTTGCTGCGAGCGAGTGAGGAGCGGTCTTCCTGCCAAGATCGTGTACACTCGGTGGGTGCGCTGTCCGCTCGCTCGCCTCACCGTCCTTCTGGTCCTCGCGGCGTTCCACACCCACGCGGCCGCAGCAGCGACATGGAGCGTGGACGACAGTGGTGGGGCCGACTTTACCGACATCGCCTCCGCAATGGCGGTCGCCTTGGCCGGCGATACCATCGAGGTGAGGGCCGGAACGTATGGTCCGTTTGCGATCATGCAGGAGATGGCGGTGATTGGCGTGGATGGGGCAGCGGCAACCAGCGTTATCGGCGAAGGCATGGGCGCGGCCCAGATCTTCGCCGACGCCACGGTGACCGGCCTCACCTTCGAGAACGTCGGCGCAACCGCGGTTGTCATCGAAAATAGCACCGTTGTCATGGAGGACGTCGTCGTCCGCGACTCCGGAGATGTCACGTTGGTGGCCGGCGGCATGCATATCAGCAACAGTGCGGTCACCCTGTCCAACTGCACGTTCAACCACAACGCGGCATACGCGGGGGGGGCGCTTGCAGTCGACACCGGCAGCACGCTGAGCCTCACACAGTGTGCATTTTCCGGAAACGCGTCGTCGCACGATGGGGGCGCGCTCCACGTGTCCGGCAACGTCGCCGTTTCCGCATCGAACACCACCTATGACGCGAACTATTCCTCCACGGGGAGCGGCGGTGCCGTCTACATCGGCGCCCAAAGCCACCTGACAGAAGACCACGGCAGCTATGCAGACAACACCGCCTACGCGAACGGCGGTTCCATCTATGGCTACGACGGCGCCCGGATCGACGTGGCGGACACGACGTACTCCGATGGCACCGCACTGTACGGGTATGGCGGCAACATCCACCTGTACTACCGCGGTTATCTCCGAGCGACCGACGTGACCTTTACCGGCGGATTGAGCTACTACGACGGCGGAAATGTCTATCTGAGCTACCTCGATCAGGAGTCCACGTTCGACAGGGTGACCGTGCGAGACGGCGTCGCACAATACTCAAGCGGCGGCGGGATGGAGGTCTACTACTACTCCGACGTGCGCATCCGCGACTCAGCGATCGTGGACAATCAGGCCTATGCGTCGGGTGGCGGCCTGTATCTCAGCTACGCAACGCGCGCGATCATCGAGCGAACGGATGTGAGTGACAACCGTACAACGCTGCTCAACGGCGGAGGCCTGGCCTTCGACGCCATGCTGGCTGCGAGCGCCGACCTGAGTATCACAGACTCCACCTTTCATCGAAACGTCGCGGGCGCCCAGGGGGGAGGGATTTTTGCCAACGTACCTGTCGCAATCACGATCAGTGACACGACGGTGAGCCACAACGTCGCTGGCGCCACGAGTTTTGGCGGCGGCGTGCACCTCCGCCAACCCGGCAGTGTCACCTTCACGAACAATCGCGTCACCTCCAACGCAGGCGGATATGGCGGCGGCATCTACGCCGAGTCCTTTCCCGGGCGGGACATCGACGACCTGTGGTCGAACAACATCATTGCCAGCAATCAGGCCCGGATCGGCGGTGGCGCATGTTTCGTCTACGACGTCCAAACGACCTTCGTCAACAACACCGTCGTAGAGAATGCCGCCTCGGAGGCAGCCGGTGGACTGTGCGCCAGTGAAAACGGACTCGACCTGCGAAACAACATTTTCGCCTACACCCGGAGCGGCGCGGCGCTCCATCTCTACGACGCGGAAAGCGTTGACGCGCTCGTCTTCGGCTACAACGACTGGGCAGAGAACGCAGGCGGCGATGGGGGCGGAATGGCCCCCGCAATCGCCGGCACGAACCTCTTCGTCGATCCGGAATTTCTACGATACTCGGCGAACGGGATCGAGGATGACAGCTTCCTTCTGGGAGCGGAAAGCCCGATGATCGACGCCGGTGACCCGGGAATGGATGATTTGGATGGCACCCGCAGCGATATCGGTGCCACGGGCGGCTCCCGCCGCGTCGTCACCGACACCGACCTCGACGGCTTCGACTCCAACGCCGACTGTGATGACGATGACGCCTCCGTGTATCCTGGCGCGGCAGACGTTTGGTATGACGGTGTGGACACCAATTGCGACGGCGCGGCCGACGACGATCAGGACGCGGATGGCGTCGTTCTGGCCAACGATTGTGATGACACCGATGCCAGCCGCACGGCCGACTGCAGCACGCCCGACGAAGTTCCGGCAGGCGAATCCGGCGGCGTCGCTGGCGCCGACTGCGGCTGCCAAACAACGGCGCCGGGCTCCTCGGCGTACCTCCTGTTCGCCCTTTCACTGCTGCGCCGGCGCTACGCCAGCAAACCGTCCACGCGGGCCACGCCCGGCAAGTAGTCCTCACTGTCCACGTCGGCGAGCGCCAACAACGTGGCCCCAAGGACATCCGAGCTGAGACTCTGACCGGCGTCGTCATCGACCTCCGCCGACGCCAGATCCAGCTTCTTTCCATAATAAAGCGCATCATACGCGCCGACCACGCGGTTCCCCGTGACGCCCGCCCCGACCAACATTGCCGAGGTGTAGGGCCAGTGATCCTTTCCCTGCCCTGCGTTGAGCTGCGGTGTCCTGCCCATCTCCGAGAGCACGATTACGACCGTCTCTTCCGCCAGCGTCGCCGAGTATTCCCCGGGAACGGACGCCAACAGGTCCATCAACCCGCCAAGCCCTTTGAAGAGCATCTCGAAATTCTGGCTCTGGTAGATGTCGTTCGCGACGTGCGTGTCCCATCCGTTGTACGAGAACGAGAGCGTCACACAGCGCGATACGCCCAGAGCCAGTACGTCCACACCGAATTTGGCCTGCTCCACGAACGTCGAACCTTGACTCCAATCGACGATGTCAGCCAGCCCCTTCAGGCTCCGCGCCCGCTGCAGCGATGTTGCATAAGCCGCCGCCAAGGTCGCTTCCCTCCCCGGCACGGCAAGCTGGGCCAACGCGGCCAGGCGCTGACTCAGATACTCGTCCATGACGGCCTCTGCCGCTTCCGCGGGTGCGGCCGTCGGAGTGTCGCTCCAGCCGATGATGGAACCATCGAGCAACGCCGGAAGTTGCCCACTTGTCCCGGTGCGGGTCACGAACGCACCGAACTCCCCCGGAAAGGAAGGTCCGGCGGCGACAACGTGGGGCAGCGCGAACTGCGCGCCCTGAACTCCGGCCATGATCGCCGGCCAATCACTGGCGTCCTGACGGGTCGTGCCCGTCATCGCAAGACGCAGGCAGTTTTCGTGCGCGACACTCGGCACGAGAATCCCCTTCACAATCAGCGTGTCGCCGTAGTACCTCTCCATGAAGGCCCTGACCGATGGGCGCATTTCATGGTCAACGAAGGTGACGTTTCCCATGCTGGCCGATTGGGCGGCACGCTCCATGTCCACGCTGAGATTGTCGAACTCGGGGGCAAACACGCGTGTCGGGTCCCAGCCGCCATAGTTCATGACAAAGATGAACTTTCGACGGTTACCCACCGGCGCATCGGCCGCCAATGCCCGACGCAACGGCAGGGTTGCCACGGCGATCAGGCCTCCCATCGTGAGACTGCTGTGCAGGAACGTTCGGCGTTGCATCGGCAGCCTCCGCTAGTAAAAGATGAACGCGGGGTCGCGCAGTAACAGGGCCACCACATCCGCCCATGCCCCTTCCGTCGTGGCTTCCGCCTCGTACAAGGACTGCCAAACGGCCGCGTTGGCCGCGACCTCTGGTCCGTCTACCGCGATGTGGTTGCCAAAGATGCGAAGGTGAAGGGCGGCGATCTGACCCGCGAACGCGGCAGGGTCCGAGGACGGCGTCGTCGCGAGTGTGCCGGCAGCAAATAGCCGCCAATGCGAAGGATCCGCCTGGTCGGAAGCCACCACCGCGCGCGCTGCCGCTTCCGCGAGGCGTTCCTGCACCAACACCATCGTTGCCGTGGACTGGTCCGCAGCCCGGGTAGAATACACGCCATCCACCCCACCGGCCAGCGTCCGAAGCCCGTAGGTATCGGTCTGCAGCATGTCATAGCCGGCGTAGACGAAGCGAAAGCCCGTGATATCCTCTACCGCCGACGCGAGTTGGTCCGCCGACATCAGCTTGCGGTTGGCGTGTGTCGCAACGGCGGACGGCGCCGCCCGGTAGGCATCACTGGCGATGACACTCGCAAACAGCGGGCGAAGCCTCATGCCATGTTGCACAAAGGCCTCCCTTTGGACGGCCAGCGCCTGCGTGTCCGCCAGTGTGGATTCACGCTGGAGGAGTTGCTCGTAGACTTGCCGGGTCATGCACTCCGCCAAGCGCGGATCCGCCGCGATCTGCCGCCCAAGATCGTCGATCGAATAGCCCGGAGATCCGTACCACGCGGGCTGCGCGCCGGTCATCGTCTGCCAGTACTCTTCCCGCTCCGGGTGGTAGTATGTGGTATCGGTGCGGCTGGAATAATCGTAGTAATAGAATCCCCACAGATAGCTGGCAATCGGGTCCAAGGTGGCGTGACAGGCGAGGCACCCGGGGTTGGTCTGCAAGGCCGAGTTCACGGCGTTGCTATCCAGAAGATTGATATTGCGGTCGAACTCGATGGGCTTGGACAGGTAGTCCTCACACAGGAGGATGCGGGAGATGGCGTTGGCTCGGCCTCGGTTGGCGTTTGACGTGTTGGTCATGTACCGCCACCACAGGCCGTTCGTCGTCAGCACCCCTGCCGTCGGCCGATTGTCAGTATAGTGGACCTTCTGCCAACCGGAGGCGCCGTCGGGATAGTCGGTGGGCCACGCGGCACCCAGATTTTCATCCCCCATGGACCAGGCGGCGCGAACAATATCCGTATACGGAAGGTCGTCCTCCGCGATGGTGGACAGGATGCGCAGCGGCTCCTCTCCTACAGAGCGGGCGAACGCCGGCTCATCCCCAAGTCCGTATTCGGCCGCACTCACGTACCAGTAGTCCTGACGTGTGAGGTAGATATTCGCGAACAAGTCCCGTACGCGCGCCCCAAAGCGCGGGTCGTGCAGGTACCCGTCGAGGGTAGCGTCCAGCGTAGCCGGATCGGCGTCCAGCACCGCTATCTCCGCGAGGGTGGGGCGAACCCCGCGAAGGTCAAGGCTTGCGCGCTCCAGAATCGCGAGCGCGCCGAGGTGGGCGCCCCCCTGCTCCGACGCTGCCGAATTGGTGTACGGCGATTCCGGCGCGTCGGTGGCACAGCCCATCAGTACCCAAAGCGTCACCATGGCCGCCCCTCCCATCCGAGCAGCGCCGAAAAATCGGGGCACACCTGTCCAAGCGATTGCCCACGCCACCACGCATCGCCACACCCGTCACATGCAGCCGGAAAGACACTGGCCCCGTGGAATGCGGGCCCGTCGAAGTGCACGTCGTACCAGCCACCCTCCCCGTCACGAACACTGATTGTACCGCCGGGCTCCGACACACACGTCGTGCCGAGCATCAGGTTCTCGCTGTAGACGTTGCCGAACGTGACCGCATTGACTTCACCTGCCAGGCCGCCAAGGCTTCCATCGAGAGAAATCGACCTGCCTCCAGCCGAATATTCCAAGCCGATGGTATACAGATCCAAGGTGTACCCGGCCGTGAGCCACGTCGCTGCGTATTCTGGGCCCGTCCACTCAAATGCCCCTTGAATCAGCGCGTACGGCTGCCGGTAGCCGGAATATGCGAGACCATCGAAGTCGTAATAGTACGCGGATCCGGACGAATAGAGTGCCTGTCCGTCGGCGCGCAGAAACGTCGCATCGCCGTAGAAATAGTCGTAGCTGAGGTACGTACCGTAGTAGTACGAATATCGACCATCCCAGAAATAGTAGTACGCGGAGCCCGAAAACCCGTTTCCCGACGCGGCAGTACACGAATCTGTCCAGATGTACTGATTGTAGAGTTCGAGATACTCGGGGTAATAATAGGGACAGTCGTCATCTCTGCCGGACCAGATGGACTCTGTGGCCTGAAACAGCAGCGCCGGGTCAATGGTGAACGCCACGGCAATCGCCGCTTCGATGCCTGAAGCGACCTGATCCGTCGTGAGCGCCGGCACGGCGTCACTGCCACTATCGTCCACCAGATACGGGGATGACCCCGCATCCGCCTCATCCGCCGCAGCCTCAGGGGCCCGCGAAGCGAGGGTGGATTCGGGGGAGCAGGCGAGGGCGAGGAGGAGCATCGACTCCGCGGGGGCGCGTGTGCGAAGCATACGGCGCATACTCCGTGGGGTCAAGTGCCCGGCGGTGCGCAACGCAACCACCATTCCAGACGCGTCCGATCATCGGGCTCGATGCCCCCGCGGGGGGGCATGGCCGGCGTGTCACCCGTAGCGATCGCAAGAATGTTCGGCGACCATGTCCAGACTTGATCGACTGTATCAAACGTTACATTCTCCGGAGCATCGTATCGATTCACGGTCGTCGTCGCGTGGCACCCCTGACAATTCGCGAGGACGAAGCCCTCGCCAAAGTTGTTGTAGTCCACCAGGGGGACGTCCTGACAGAAGGCGTCACGTCCGCCCGAGTCCGCGCTGCCGGTGTCGTTCGGTGCAGGACAGCCGGCTAGCAAAGGCAGCAACAAGATCATCGTGCGAGCGTAGCATCCTGTCCCCGAGGACGGTGGGGCACGGGCGGATCGACGTGCCGGCGCGGCTCTGTCTTCAGCGACTGTGCTGAAACCTCACCGCCTCCGACACAACCGTCGTTCCATCGAGAATTTCCGTCATCGCAGCGTCATCGCCCTCTAGCACCGTGGCCCAGCCGAACGCCGTCGCATAGGCGGCCGTGATCGCCGCTGCTTGGTCCTTTGGAAGCGTAGAACAGGGAAGTTCCGTTGCGGTGAACGACTCGTGGCACGCGCCCTCGATTTCAATCCAGCGCACGTCCGCTGCCGACGCTCGGATGTAGGCTTCGCTCCCGTCATTATCGGCGGTGCCGGTCATGTAGAGAATCGGCACCCCCACACTTCCCCAGGTTGTGTCGTCCACCAGATCGCTCGCCGCCGTGCCGGCCATCGGGCCGACGCCAACAATGCGCGCGTCTCCCAAGGGCTCCGCGAGTGCCGGCTCCGTCGATTCCACCAACCCAACGCCCGACAGCAACCAGCTCGTCTGCCCACCAAAGCTGTGGCCCAGAACGACCACACGCGAGGTGTCCACCTTGCCAGCCAATGGATCGTCGTCGGGCAACGTCTCCAGCCAATCCAGCGTCTCGATGACATCGGCCGCTCGAATGGCGGGAAAATTCACCGGCTTTGGATCGATGTCCTGACTCAGCAGGTTGTCGGTATGGTCCGGCGCAGCAGCGATCCAGCCATTCCGGACGAACTGACGAAGCAGTGGCGAGCCGTTGCCGCCCCACGCCTGCGACCCATGGGAATACACGACGAGCGGCCGGACACAATCCGCCCCTGAAACCGGGGAGTGCGTCCGTGCGTCCGCGTCGGGCCAGATGTCGATGTAGAGGGCCGCTTCGTCACTCGGGTCATCCGTCGGATACCAAACGTTGATGCCGATCGTGCGTGCGATACCATCCCACGGGAGCGCGTAGCCGTGGGCCTCGTAGCGGTACCCCGTCACCGCATCGTTCACATCCAACGTAGGCGTATCGGCCACACACTGAACGTCCTCGGATGCGCGCGGCGCCACGGGAGCGCAGGCCAGAGCGAACAGCAAGGTTACGGGTTCCTGCGCAACCGACGGCGCAAGGCGAGCGCTGCCAGGCCCAGCAGACCCACCCCGGTCTCCGCACCACCGCCCGACGCGCACCCGCAGCCACCGCCTCCCTTGATCTGGCCCTCGTCAACACCGAGATCATCGGCGTTGTCATCCGGTCCACCCGTGTCCACCACCGCCGAGTCGCCCTCTGCCGAGTCGCCTGAATCGACGACGGCGGTATCTTCGGCGGCCGTATCGCCCGTGTCGCCGGTATCCCCGGTGTCAACGGGCTCTTCATGGGCGTCGATTCCATCACAGTCCTGATCGATGCCGTCGTCGGGAACGTCCGTCGCGCCGGGGTAGATGGTGGCGTCCGCATCCGCACAATCGGTCGCATCCTCCACCTGGCCATCCGCCGGCTCACACACCTCGACGGGCGCCAGGAGGTCGCCGTACGTGTCCCCATCGGCGTCCGTGTAGTAGGTCGTCGTTACGGCCTCGTCGATTACGCCATCGCAGTTGTCATCGATCAGGTTGCAGACCTCGACGGCTTCTGGATTCACAGCGCTGTTGAGGTCGTCACACTCCACGCAGGCCGCCCATTTGTCCGCGTCCGTATCCGCATAGCCGACAGACCCATCGCAGTTATAGTCGTTCGGATCTGTGCAATCCGCCTCACTCGCACCGGGGTGATACAAGTCCGATGTATCATCACAGTCTGTCGCGTCGGCGACGTAGCCGGCGGGTGCCGCACACGCGACGGTCGTCGAACTCACGTCACCGTAGAGATCCGCATCGACGTCCGCGTACCAGGTGGACGCTCCGACGCTCGTGTCCGGATCGACGACGAGGTCACAGTCGTTGTCGATGCCATCGCAGACCTCGGTGGCGCCGGGGTAGGCGCTTGCCGTAGTGTCATCGCACTCTTCACAGGCCGCAAAACCGTCGTCGTCGGCGTCCGCGTACACGACGCTACCATCACAGTTGTAGTCGGCCGGATCCGTGCAGTCGGACTCGTCCGCACCGGGATGATACAGGGTCGATGTGTCATCACAATCGGTGTTATCGGCCACATATCCAACGGGCTGCTCACAGTCCCGAAGTGACGTCGCAGCGTCCCCGTACCCATCCGTGTCGATGTCGGCGTACCAGGTGTCGGCGTCGGTTGCGTCATCCGGATCGATCACGTCGTCACAGTCGTCGTCGATGCCATTGCAGACCTCGATGCCGTCGGGGTTCACCGCGGCGGCGGCGTCATCGCAGTCGTCACCTGCATAGCGTTCGGCGTCGAAGCCATCCCCGTCGGAATCCGGCGTGTAGACAAGCGTAGCAGCGCCCGCCGGACCCGAAACTTCGGTGTCATCATCAACAAGCACGAGGTGGTTGGTCCCTTCCGCAAGATTCGCGAAAAGCGTGACCGTGCCGTCGGCTGCCACCGACACAGCGTCAACATAGGCTCCGGTATCGTCGTAGATCCAGAGGGTGCACGCGCCGTCCGAAGAGATGGTCAGGTCGGTGTCCGTGATCGCCACGATCGACGGTCCTTCGAACCGGCTCGCGGCCGCTGCGGTTGGGCCGACCCCGAACGAAGGGGGTTCGGCGCCGTCCACGCGCACGCGTCCTTCTCCCCCGTCCCCTGAATAGTAGCCGTTCGCTTCACGGCCGCCGTAGCCTCCCGTCAGGTCAAGCACGGCACCACCAATCCCGTTGACGACATTCGCAGCGAGGTGCAGCCCCCCGCCCGAGCCACCGGAACCACCCGTTGAACTGCCTGGGTTGACCCCCACGGTATCCCCACCATCGCCCCCGTACAGCGCAAATGTGGCCCCGCTGCCGATACTCAGTGAGGTCGCGGAGAGGAGCAGCGCGCCACCCCCGCCGCCACCACCGGCACCATCGGCCGTCCCCGATCCGGAGTCGCCGCCTGCGCCGCCGGACCCACCGGCGAACGGCACCATGGAATCGCTCCCGTTGGCGAGCCCAGCCCCACCGATGTTGTAGCCGGACTTGGCGCCGCCGACTGTGCCCACACCATTTTCCCCGCTGGTGCCAAATCCGCCCCCGCCCCCGCCCCAGCCACTGCTATCGGAGTGGCCGTTTCCGCCCCCGCCGCCGTATCCGCCCGCGCCCGACGTCCCACAACAATAGCCGCCGCCGCCGCCCGTTCCCCAGACCATGCCAGTGCCGCCGCCCACGCCGCCGGCGTATCCGAGCGCTCCGTTCGCCACGTCCGTGAAAATGCCCTCCCCGCCATCCTCGAAGTCGGGCCCTTCGACCGCGCCGTACCCGCCCGGCGTAAACTCAATGCAGGTTCCGAACGCGGTGCCACCGCCACCGGTAAAGCCATTTCCTGGCTCAAAAACCGCAGCCCCCATGCAGTTCGAGCCGACGCCGCCGCCGCCGCCGCCCGGGCCCCCATCGCCGCCGTCCGCTGCGAGTCCTGCCGGGGCATTATCACCGTCCAAACCCGAAAGATCGATCGTGCCGTCAATCGAGGCCGCGCCATCCACCAGCAGGATGACGGGAAGAAAGGCCTCATTGCCCTCCGTCCCTGAATTCGGGTCCGACGTGTCGAAGACCAGCGACGTCCCGACCGGGACATCGAGGCCGGCAAGTACGAGTGTTCCACCCGGGCTTCTCAGGGAGGCAGACAACGTGATCACGCCATCGACCGTTCCGTCCATGTCGTTCGTGCCACCGTCCACGGGCGAGGCCTCCGGAGACACGATGTGGAACTGATTATCGATTCCCGCCGACAACGGATCGAGGGGGATGCCATCGATCAAAACCTCGCAATCCGCGTTGGCAGCGCCAGTCCGCACAAAGAATACCGTGGAGAGCGCCGCCCCCAGGATCGGTGTGGCGGGGTCGGCGTTGCGGTCGAGCGCGCCTACGACCGTCACCACGACGTCCGCGCAATCGGTGGTCACGACCTCGGTTCCGACGAATCCGCCAGCCTCACGGAGGATGTTCACCTGCGCGTGCATCCCGGCGCCGGCGGCGTCCGTCTGGAGGAAATCAGCAGCGAAGGAGAGCGTTGGTGCGGCTAGGGCGAGGAGGAGCATGCCGGGAGTGTATCGCATCTGCGCCGCCCTGCGCCCTACCCGCGGCGGCGGCGTCGAATCAATAGAAGCGCCGGCACGAGCAACCCCAGCAGCGAGCCGGGCTCCCCGGACGAACCGCACCCGCAAGCGCCCGCTGTGGCCTCCTTGTCGCCGTCGTCCACCACGTCGCCATCTCCGTTCCCCGTAATGTCGCTTTGCAGATCCGACCCATCACAATCCTGATCAATACCGTCATCCATCACCTCCGTTGCATCCGGGTGAACGGTGTTGTTCACGTCATCACAGTCGGACTCGTCACTTGGATCCACGTAGAATTCCGGTTGCGCGCAATCCGTCACCGACCGCTCGGCGTCGGTGTACCCATCGGAGTCCGCATCGACGTACCAGGTGTGCGCGTCCGCTGAGGTTGCGCCGTCGATCGTGCCATCACAGTCATCGTCGATGTCATTGCACACCTCCGTGGCGTCCGGATTGACCGTACCCACGGCATCATCACACTCCTCACACGCCGCGAACGTGTCCCGATCGACGTCGGCATAGCCCGACGAACCGTCACAATTGTAGTCCGCAGGATCCTCGCAGTCGGTCTCGGATGCTCCCGGGTAGAACGCCGGTTTGGTGTCATCGCAATCGCCCTCCTGAGCGTCGTCTGTGGCCTCTCCGGCAGCACCTTCACAGAGAACGTCTGTGCTGGCGACGACCCCGCCGCCGTCGGGTCGATAGCCGTCCGCGTCCCCGTCCAGATAGCAGTATTCTGTGCCGTCACAGTCCCCATCGACCTCATCTCCGGCGACCTCCGTTGCTTCCGAGTTTACCGCCGCGTTATCGTCATCACAATCGTCAAACGGGTCCGTAGCGAGCGCCTCTCCAACGCCGTCACACGCGACATTCGCCGTGCTGACCGTGCTGGTTTCATCGGGTCGGTGCCCGTCATCGTCCGCGTCCGCGAAGCAGGTTTCCAACCCATCACAGTCCCCATCGATCGCATCGCCAACCGTGTCCACCGCGCCTGGGTAGATAGCGGCGTCCCCGTCGTTGCACTCTTCACAGGCGGCAAACCCGTCCGCGTCCGCGTCCACGTATCCCACCGACCCGTCACAATTGTAGTCGTTGGGGTCGTCACAGTCGTCTTCCGTTGCGCCGGGATGGAAGGCGGCATTCCCGTCGTCACAATCGTCCACAAGGTCGCTAGCGAGCGCTTCGCCAGCGTCGCTGCAGTCGTCATCGACAGAGCCCACGGTGCTGGTATCGTCGGGGCGATACTCGTCGTCGTCTGCGTCGGTGTAGCAGGTCTCCAACCCGTCGCAGTCACTATCGACCTCGTCCCCAGAGACTTCGATGCCGTCGGGATTCACGCTGGCGTCGGCGTCGTTACAGTCGTCGATCGCGTCGGTAGCGATCGCCTCTCCGCTGTCCGCGCAGGATGAATCGGCGCTGACGACGGTGCTGGTGGCGTCGGGTCGGAATGCATCGTCGTCAGCGTCGGCGTAGCAGACTTCCTCGTTGTCGCAGTCGGCGTCCACCTCGTCACCGGGCGCTTCCACGGCGTCCGGGTTGATTGCGCTGTCCGCATCGTCGCAGTCCTCTCCAGCGCTGCCGGAGGCCTCTCCCGAGGCGTCACAGAAATCATCAACGGAAACAACCGTCTCCTCGGTACGGAACGTGTCGCCGTCGGCGTCTACGTAGCAGATCTCCTCTCCGTCGCAGTCCTGATCAAAGTCGTCTCCTGCGACCTCGACGGCGGCCGGGCTCACCCAGGCGTCCGTGTCGTCACAATCGCCGTCCGGCTCCGAAACGCCAGCTTCCCCTGTGCCATCACACGCGATCGTCGTCCCCGCGATCATGCTCGTGAGGTCGGGGCGATATCCATCGTCGTCCGCGTCCACATAGCAAACGTCCACGCCGTCACAGTCCCCGTCCACACCGTCTCCCGCGATCTCCCTCGCGTCCGGGTTGATTTCGGCGACCGCGTCATCGCACTCCTCGCATGCCGCCCATCCGTCGAGATCCCCGTCGGCGTACCCCGTCGAACCATCGCAATTGTAATCGGCCGGGTCCGAACAATCGGTCTCCGAGGCGGCGGGGTTGTACCGCGTCGTCGTGTCGTCACAATCCCCCGTCGGGTCGCTGGCGAGCGCCTCGGCGGCATCGGCGCAGTCTGAGTCGTCGGAAACCACCGCGCTGACCGCGTCGGGCCGATACCCGTCATCGTCGGCATCCAGGTAGCAGATCTCAGAGCCGTCACAGTCTTCGTCGACGCCGGTGCCAAGCAACTCCGTAGCGTCGGGCGAGGATGTGGGGTCCAGATCATCGCAGTCCAGATCCGCGGAGCCCAGCGCTTCCCCAAGGTCCGAGCAGGAGATGTTGGTGGAGACGACCACGAACTCGGTCCGCGCGCCATCATAGTCGGCATCGACGTAGCAGCTCTCGGTGCCATCGCAATCACTGTCGATCGTGTCTCCCGCAACATCGGTGGCGCCGGGATGGATGGAGTCGGTCGTGTCTTCACAGTCACCGGTCGGTTGGACGGACAGCGCCTCTCCGTCGTCGGTGCAATCTGTGTCCGCGGACGCGATGGCCGAGGTAGCATCCGGGCGATACCCATCGTCGTCGGCATCGACAAAGCAGGTTTCCACACCGTCACAATTGCTGTCCACTCCGTCACCGGTCCCCTCCGCGTGGGCTGGGTGGATTGCAGCCGTTGAATCATCACAGTCTTCCGCCGGCGTCGTGCCGAGCGCTTCTCCCGAATCCCCGCAGTCACCGTCCGAGGAGGAGACGGTCGACGCCGTTCGGTAGCCGTCGTCATCGCCGTCTGCGTAGCAGGTCTCTGTGCCGTCACAATCATTGTCGATGCCATCCGCGAGAATTTCTGCGGCGAGTGGATAGACGGCGTCGGATTCATCGTCACAATCGCTGGCGTTGGTGACAAAGCCAGACGGCACATCACAGTATTCCCCAGTGCTCGACGAACCAAATCCGTCGGTGTCCTCGTCCAAATAGTAGGTGGTTTTGGTGGAACGAGCCGCGCTCGAATCGTCGTTGTCCGCGTCTCCATCACAGTCTTCGTCCGTATCCGAGGCGTCACAAACCTCTGTGGCCGCGGGGTTGATGGCGCCCGCAGTGTCGTCACAATCGGTGGCATTCGTCACGTACCCGCCAGGAAGATCGCAGTACGCGCCGGCCGTCGTCGAGCCGAACGCGTCCGCGTCGTCATCAAGATAGAATGTGGACTTGGTGGACGCGTCCGCGCTGGCATCGGCGTCGTCCGCGTCACCGTCACAATCCTCATCGGTGTCCGCGCTGTCACAGATCTCGGTGGCGGCAGGGTTGATCGCAGCGATGGTGTCGGCACAATCGGTGGCGTCTGCAACGTAGCCAGAGGGTTGATCGCAGAGCGCACGCGTGTAGCGCGTGTCACCGTAGCCGTCGGAATCGTAATCGATGTACCAGGTGGTTTCCCCAAACGCAGAAAAGTCCGCGTCATCTGCCGTTCCATCGCAGTCTTCGTCGGTGCTGCCAACGTCGCAAATCTCAGCCGCGGCCGGGTTGATTGCCGCGACGACGTCATCACAATCCGACCCCGCGACGACCGAGCCAGTGACACTTGTGTCTCCGTAGTTGTCCCCGTCATCATCGTTCATGCAGGCGGTGGCGCTGTCAATCAAAGCGACCCCCGGGAACGTGTCGGCGTCCGTGTCATCACAGTCCGTTGCGTCGGAGACAAAGCCCGCCGATACGTAGCACTCCGTCACTCCAACAGAGGCGTCTCCAAACGTGTCCCCGTCGTCGTCATAGTAGAAGTCAGCGGCGTCGACGGCCTCCGCTTCGTCGATCGTAGCGTCACAGTCGTTGTCAATCCCATCGCAGTATTCATCGACCCCCGGCCGAACCGTAGAGGCAGAATCATCACAATCACTGCCCGCGACCACGGAGCCCGACACGGTATCGTCTCCATAATTATCCCCGTCATCGTCATTCATGCACGAGGTCGCGGAGTCATTCGAGGCAGCGCCGGGAAAGGTATCCGCGTCCCCATCGTCACAGTCGGTGTTCACGGCGACGTACCCGGACGGCGCGGTGCACGCGCTCGTCGTACCGGAGGCCGAGGCCCCATAGCCGTCGGCGTCACTGTCGGCGTACCACGTGCTGGAAGTGCAGCTGGCGGAGTAGTAGACCGTGCCATTCCACACGCGCGGGGAGAAGCTGCTGGCGAATGGATAGGACTTGCCGTAGCCCTCACGGATGGCAAGATCGGCGTTCGACGCGTAGGTGCGCCCCACAGCGGTACCGTTTGTGTACTGCACGATGCCGTTGGTGAGCGTGATGTACCAACTCGTCGTCGTGCCCGCCGGCATCGCAACGGCCGACGAGAGCGTGATGTGCTGCGCGGTGCCGGCGGTGCCCCCCGTGATGGTTCCTGAGGAAACCAACGTCCACGCCGACGCGGTCGTGGTGATGGAGGTAACCGCGCTGGAGCTGGTGTACACTTCCCAGTTGTATGTTCCCGACGAGTAAAGATAGACGTCGAACCCATCGATCTGGATCGCGGTGGCCGAAACCATCTCGAACATGTTCCCATTCTGGCCGTTGCCACCTGCAGTGGTCGTCGTCAACGTGGACGCGAACGCGGGCGTCGTCAGCAGGCCGAAAAGTCCGACGGTAATTGCGAGCAGTGGCGAGGACCGAAAGGAGTACGACATCGCGAATCCGGGGAGAGATGATCCTAAGCCGGATTCGCCGAAACCGCCCGTGCATGCAGTTTTGGGGGACAAGCGAGCGCGCATCCGCGGCGCTACCGCAGCCAACTCGCCGTATCCTCCGGAAACGCGCCGTGCGTCGCGATACCCGTGGCCTGTTCTATAGCCGAGGAATGGGACACGCGCGGCAGCAGAACGATACGCCAAGGCTCTCCGTCTTCCACGATCATGTCGACCGCCGCGCCACGCAGGGCCGTCGAAATCCGTGCGACCATCGAATCGGCCAACGACGAAACCGCAAGATACTCGGCGCCCGTGCGGAAATCCCCGCGTCCAACAGCCGGCATCACCCACACCTCAAACGGCGAGCGCGGTGCGTACGCAGCCAGCGCAATCGCGCCGGCACCGCCGTCTGCATCCCCTGCCCTTCCGGCCACGCGCACCCCGGCGCGGATTTCGTCCTCCCGCCACGACGCGCACGCGCTCGGCGCCACATCGAACGGGAGCGCGACGATCTGCCACACCGCGTGATGTCCAACAATCGCACGACGAAACACACGAAAGCCACGCATTCGGGAGTCGTTGCGCAGGTCCGCCACCCGTGATGCGCCCAGCGAGAGCGCCTTGGACGTCTCGCCCGCGTGCTCGCCAAAAACCAACTCATGCGCGCCTACGGCATCCCGCCAAATGCGGACACCCTCCCTCCGGATGCGCGCATCTCCCTCGATGCCAAGCGCTGGAGTCGGGTGGGGTATGGCGCGGACGCCGTCACCATCGGCGATCACCGGTGCATTGCCGCGGCCCGCGGCCTCGGCGCAGAACCAACAATTAGCGGGCGGCGGCTCGGCCACCGGCGGATCGCCAACCCATGCGCTGTTCAGCAGCACCGTCACTCCCGAGATCGGGCACGTCCGCAACTCCCGCCTCATGGACGATGGTCTCGCCGAAAAGGCGCGTTTGCAAAGCAAACGCCCAAAACACACCAATTCAAAGCCACCACTCCAAGGACAGGTCGGCGAAGCACGAATCATGCAAAGCCATGTCGTTCAATTCTGCAAACATAATCTCATCGTCCGGAACGCCAGCCGCGCGAGACTCGGCGATGTTCCCCGCACGATCGAAGCGCGCGAGGTGCTCACAGAAGCGCCGATACCCATAGTCTACCGCGCCGCGCGTGTGAATGACGAATGCCCAATCACTCGCCTGAAGCAGCAGCAGTTCGCGGGCCGACGCACGCAAGGCGACCGCAACCGAGTCGTCCGTACGCCACGGCAAACGGTGAAGCATGTCGAGGAAACGATCCTCCGCACGATGCGAAGCCTCCCATACCCACGTCATCTCGTCATTCAGCCACACGCGATGGTCGCCACCGGCACCCCAACTGCCTTCCGGCAGTGTCACGACCGTGTGAGGCGGGTACGCGGCGAGGTGGGCCGAAACCGTGCATGCGTCCACATCCGCCCCCTTCAGCGCGGCCATCACCTCGCGAATGAAGCCCGGACCCTCGTGCCACCAGTGCCCAAACAGTTCGGCGTCGAAGGGCGCGATAACCACACCCGCATGGCCCACTTTCTCGCGATGGCGAATCAGGAGGGAGCGCACAGTAGCAGCAAAGTGTTGGGCGTGTGAGTAGAGTGCGGCCGGGACGTCATCGGGGACGTACGCCTGCTTCTCTCCCAGACCGGTGCGTGGGGCGGTTACTTTCCAATAGTGCAAGCCGTCGTTGCCGTGCCGCTTGTGAAACTCAAGGTACCGACCGTCACCGGGGTACCCAACCTCTCCCGACCAGACCTGCTCACTCACCTCGGGATGGCGGGCGAGTGCAACCAGGCGCGCCGGACCGCCATCGGAGGAAATTCCGTGCGGCGTCAGCACATTACGCCACCCGCGCGGGCCGTCCCATTCTGCCTGCGCCCAATCCACCTTGCGAAAGGATCCGTCCTCCATCACGCCCTCACTACGAGCCCCAGCCACAAGATGGGCGTCCACGACGAAGAACCCAACCCCTTCGTGGGCGAAGATCTCCTCGACCCCCGCACGCCATACCGGCGTGCGATCCAAGACCGGCGGCGTCCATGGACCCGCCGGACGATAGGCACATTCCGGGAGCCAGGCGCCGCGCGGTCGGAACCCGAGGATGCGCATGCTCGTGTGCACGCCCGCGCGGACCTGAGCCCGAGACGACGCGTCATGGCGTAGGAGCGGCATGTAGCCATGGGTGGCATTCGAGGTGAGGATTTCCACGGCGCCGGCGCGATCCAGCCGCGCAAACGCAGCGGGGAGGTCGCGCCCGATCGCCTCGAACTGCGCCGTGAGCGCGGCGTACCGCTCTTGCCAACACACCGCCAGAAAAGCCAAGTGGCCGTCTCCTCGGGTGGAAAACTCGGCCTCGTCACGCTTCGCGCGCCCTTCCTGTTCCCCAAGCCAGCGCACAAAACCTTTCTTGAAGTGGATGTTTGCCAACTGTTCAAGGAGAATGGGCGTGAGTCCGAGCGTGAGGGGGCAGCCGCCGTCGGACAAAATAGAGAGCAGCGGCAGGTAGGTCTGTGCCGCCGCCTCGTAGAGCCAGACCTCTCCGTGGGGCCACTTTCCATGGTGCAGCACCCACGGCAAATGCCCGTGGAGTACCAGGCAAAACGACCCGACCGGCACTACGCTTCCAGAGAGAGGGAGAGGTCGATCCTGCGTCGTTCCGTCCCCCAGAGCTCCATCGGCCACCAAAAGTAAAGCGCCGTACCCTGGTAGAGTGCGGCCAACCCGGCGGGTGTGCGGGAAACGGTTTCAATGGGGAAGTGCCAAAGCCGCCCGCTCTGCTGAAGCGAGACCGTAAGGCGCCAACCGCGATTGATATCGACGAGGGAGATCTCCGTCAAATCGTCGATTTCTCCCGCTTCCGTCGGTGGAACACGGCGACCACCCGCCGTCTCGAGAAAGGTTTCGGCATGCCGCGCGGAATCGAGGTTCAGGTTCAGTTCGACGGCGAACCGGGTACGAATCGGTTCGTGGTATCGATTGGACACCTCGTAGCGCACATCCACCACCGGCAAATCCCGCGAGTACACATAGCGCTTGACCACCCGCACCAGCCGGAGCGCAGCCCCCTCCGTGACATTTCCATCTCTCGCGAGCGTGATCGTTGCGCTATTCTCGTCGTCCTCAACGGAGAGCTGCTGGTACTCCGCGCCGACGAAATCACCGGTCTCCGGGAAGCGCCCCTTCCGCACGTTGTCAAGGCTCGCCTCCGGTCCCAAAAAATGGTCCACGAACGAGGCGCGGACGGAACGATCGATATGGAGCTTGCTGTGCAGATTCGGCTCGGCGAGCTTCACCGGACGCTCCACCTCATCGGCCGTGTTTTCGTCCGTGGCCTCCTCATCCTCAATCTCGATGGTTGCCGGATCGGGAGCGTCGGGCAGGAGGTAGGGGAGGTTTTCGCCACGCTGAATGACGTCGTGATGCGATTCAGGCAGGCGGGTGCGGACGTTCAGCACGTTTCCGGGCAGCGACCACGAGTCCAACTCGACCAGCGCACCGCCGAGCGCGGGTGCAACGATGCCGCACCATGACGGCGTGCGCACCAAAACCTCCGGTCTACCATCACAATCATAGTCCGCCTGCTCCACGGAAAGACGGCCCGCCTCTCCGAGTGCCGCTGCGATCGTGTACTCCGCGCGAAGGAGGTTGGCCCACGCCTGCGCCCGAATGTCGCCATCCTGCGCGCCGACGTCCGTGCCGAGGACGTAGGCCGCGCCGTTCTGTCCGCGGTAGAGCGCGGCCGTCGCCTCCTCCAGGGCCTCCGACAGGCGCTCGCCCTCTCCAGCGCCGTCCTGTCCGCGCCGCACCTCTTCGCGCAGCATGTTGCGCAGCCGCAACACCTCACGCGACGCGCGCAACATGCGCTTGTGCAAGCGATTGATCTCCGGGAAGGAGCCGAGGATCTGCTCCCACGAGGCGGGCCGAACGAAAGGCGCGGCACGCTCGATGCCCGGATCTTCTCCACGGCGAATGTCGAATACGAGCCGAGTGTAGGCCGAGCCCAGGCCCCCGAGAGAGGCGGCGGCGACGGGCAGCGAGGCAGACGCCTGCGGGTACGAAACGGCCGTTGGACGAAGGCGATCGACGACCGTGGAAAAGGAGACGAGCTTGAGCCAGTGCTGATTTTCCGTGAGCTCCGTAAAGAAGCGCCGCACCCAACTCCGCTTGCCGTCAAAACATCGCGTGGCGCTGCTTTCCAATGCCGCGCCGAACGCTTCACCGGGCACGCTCAACGTGACCGAGCGGTGGCCCTTCCGCGCGCGAATCGCAAGCTGTTCAAGGATGCGCTTCGGAGGCGCGTCGGGGACCATGCGCGAGATCCGGCCGGCCACGCAGAAGAGGGCGAGCGCCGTGCCTTCTCTCTCCGTGAGGTAGTAGCCGTCCCCCGCGACCGGGGGCGAGAACTGTGATTCCTCCAGAAGCGTATAGTGGAGCCCCATCCTGCCAAGCACACGGGCTGCGCCTGGGTCCCATGCGCAGTACGGGAGCCACGCGCCGCGGATGCGCGGATCTCCGTGCTGTTTCCACCAGCGGAGCGTTTGCTGAATCTGCCCGACAGCATCACGTTCCGGCAACGCCGGAAGCACGCCACCGCCGTGCAAGCCACCGACGATTTCGACACGACCGGACTGGGCAAGCGACACCAAACGGTCGAGATGAACCGACGCGTGCGCCTCCATCCACTCCAGCAATTGCCCGCTCCAGTGCATCGACACACGGATGGCCGGGAACTCCTCGATCAGCTCCAGGAGCGGAAAGTAGGCGCGAGTGGCGGCACGACGCACATCATCCCCGCTGGTACCCGGCGGCTGGGTGTTGGGAATGTGGAGGGTGAGCCCGATCTGTTGCACGGCGGCATGCTATCCCCTCCCGCATGCGCAGGCTTGCAGCGCTCGCTCTTGGAATCAGCGTGGCGGTCGCACTCGTGTACGCGGGCGAGATGCAACAGCGGAAGCGGGAAACCGGAAGTTTCATGCGCATACCGGACCTGCGCTACGCGCTTCTGGAGCCCGAGATGGGCCGTCGCGGCTACAGCGACAAGTTGACGCCGCAGCCGAAAGGCGGCGACGTCCGCAATTTTCTTGCGGTGGGGGATAGCGTCACGTTCGGCGTGGGAGTCGGGCCTCTGGACGCCTGGCCGGGGGCGCTGCGGGAACGGCTCGGTGCGCGGCACACGCAGGTCTACAACTTCGGCGTGGCGGGTTGGGATGCCGAGCAGGTGGCGACGTTTTTGGAAACGCGGGCGATGGCGTGGGTCCCCGACGGAATTCTTTGGGGCGCGTATGCCAACGACCTGTTTCCGACCGAGGTGATTCACGCCAGTTCCAGCGGGACGTCGATCTTTGTGGGCAACGTCGTTCCGGAGGGGGCGAGGGTGCTTCCACGGGGCTGGGGCGAATGGCTGCTACCCAGGAGCGCGCTGTTCCGGCACTTTCAGGCGGGGGCATACGAGCGCGCACTTGCGTCGATGAAGGTGCCGCCGCGTGACCCCGAGCGGTTTGGCGCCGCCGTCGATCGCATCATGGCATGGTCGGAGTCTACGGGCGTTCCCGTCCTGGTCATCGCGATACCGCCGCACGCGACGTACGGCACGTGCGATGTTGAACCCTGCCTTTCCATGAAGGAGTGGTATCCGGAGATGACGGCGCTGCTCCGCGCCCGCGGGGTCCTGTACGTGGACATCGACCCGGTTTGGCAGGGGCGAGCGCCCTTCTGGTGCCTGTCGATGGGGGCGGACCCGGACCACCCGAACGCGGACGGGCACCGGCTGATCGTGGACACCATCGCGCCGATCGTAGACGCGTTGGTGGCGGTGCCGACGAACGACCGACCGCGCCATCGGAGGCCCAGGCGTTAGGATCGACGGGGTGCCCAGGGGGTCCAAAACTCATCGCAGCAAGGCGAATGGCTCGGGAGCGGAGTGGCGAAACGCCACCGCGGCGGCGAGCGCACAGAGCACCACTGAGGCGGTGAAGTAGAGCGGATACCCCAACGCATCCGCCACGAACCCACTCGCGATGGCTGCCAACCCCTGTGCAATGACGACGACGCTGGCCTGGACGGTGTAATCGACGCCCTCACTTCCGACGCGACACACGTCCATCATCGCAGTGAACAGCGCGGCAGTGGCCATGCCGGAAGAGAGGTGCTCGGTGACCACCGCAACGTAGGCCCAATCCAATCCGCGCACACTTGCGACGGCGTACAGGATCATCGTGCCGGTTTGGAGGGCAGCAAACGTGACGAGCGCGGTCCTGCGGCCGAGGTGGATCACGAGCATGCCGCCGAGGATTGCGCCGATCAAGCCCATCGCCGAGCCCACGGTCCCGATCAACCAGCCGATATCCGCAAGCGTGAGTCCGGCATCAACGAGGAAGGGGCGTACCATGCCCGTTCCAAGTGCATCGCCCACCTTGTAGACGACGAGCAGGAGCAGCCACGCGCGCGCGCCCGGGCGGGCGAACCAAACATGGAGATGGGCCGACGCCACCTTCGTATTCGGCGGCGCCGGACGACGTGGAGCGCTTGCGGTGAGCAGCACCGGGATCGTCGCGACAGCAAGAATGGCGGCCGCCGTGAGAAAGGTGCGCGACCAACCGAGCCGATCGAACGCGATGAGCAGCGCGCCGCCCCCGATCATCATTCCGGCGCGGTAGCCGGCGACCTGAATCCCGTTGCCCCAACCCCGCTCGGAAGGCTCCAGCATGTCTACCGCAAGCGCGTCCGTCGCTATGTCCTGAGTGGCGGCGAATAGATTTGTGCATACGATGGCGATCAGCACGATCGACAGGGCGCCGGGGGGCATGAACGCAATCGCAACGAGCAACACGATCGCGCCGCACTGCAACGGAAGGATGAACGCGCGCCGGGGGAGCGGAGAGCGATCCACCATGGGAGACCATAGGAATTTTAGCGCCCATGGCAGCGCAAGTAGATTTGTCAACCCGATGGCGCCAAGCGAATGCCCGCCTTGTCGCATCCACACTGGCATGGCTTGCGTGAAGAGACCGAACGGCAGCCCCTGCGAAAGGTACAACGAGAGCAACAGCAGCATCTTGCCGTGCGCCCGAACCATCGGTCAAACGCCGCTTGTACGAGTTTTCAACCGCGTACCGGGCAGGTCGAAGTGACCCTCGGGCGGGAACCGGATGGAGCCGGGACCGTGGACGACGAGCCGAGGGCCGGTGGCCGGCGTGGCTGCGGGTGGCTGCGAGAGTTCCGCACGCCATCCGTCCATCGGAGGGACGACGCGCGCGACCCAGACCCCTGCGCGCTCGCCGAAGTCCACGCCGCTAGGGATGGACGTCGCCATGGCGCCGAGGCGAAGCTCGACGTGACCCGCGGCCGCCCACGTGAACCAATCGTCCGGCCCTGCGGGAGAGTCCTGAGGGAGCGGAGCGGATGGCGGTGAAATCGTTGGAAGGGAGTGTTTGATGGGGTGGGCCAGCGACCCCGGCACCGGCGCGCCCATCGCGCGGTATGCAGCCGTGACGTGGGCGCGAAAAAGCACGTCAAAGTCGGCGGCAAAGGGCGTGTCAAACTCGGGGCCGTACCACCAGAACCAATCGCTCCCCTCCGCCTTCAGCAGCGATTCATGCGCCTCGACGGGCCGACCCCGCAGGTTCCACTCGCGACGCGCGTCCGCGAGAGCCTGCCACGCGGCGTGGTCCTCCGCATCTCCAATCCAGATGTTGAAGTCCGCGTTGATCCAGCTGCCCGTGTGCAGGTGAGTGATTCGTGCAGGTTCATCCTTCGCAAAATCGCTGCATGTCCGAGTCGGATGTGAGAAGAGCGCCCGCAGGAAGTCGCGGCCGGCATCGCGAAACGCCTCCCACGGATTTTCTCCATCGAGCGCAAGCAGGACAGGGCGAGTCCCGGTGCGGGCAACGAGATCCGCTGCGGCCGCGCGGCCCTCCCAGCTTGCATATTGGAAGCCGATCCGGTCCGATAGTGCGCGGTCGCGAAAGAGGACGCGGATGTCGTTGTCCGCAAACGTCCACGGCGAATGATGGTCCCCATCGGCGTGCTCGGAGCGCGTCAGGATGCCCTCATCCGTCGCAAGCCAGACAAAGCCGGCT
>CAMAWH010000043.1 GCA_945861635.1 Klebsiella pneumoniae
TCTCGATTCATGGAAGTGCCGGCATTCCGTTGGTGTGCTCGACCCTCCACGGCAACACGTCCGACACGCGCGGGAACCAGAATCATCTCGCACAGTTGGCCGCGCTGCTTCCCAAGGAGGACGATGTCACGATTGTGGCCGATTGCAAGAACGTCGATGGCCAAACGATCCCGTAATCTTTTACCGGGGCTGGAGCGTGGAACGACCCTTTCCCGTCCTGCTGCACAAGGCGCCGTCGGCGTCCACGCCAGGGCCGCTCCCGGCGGTTCAGAGCGTCGAAACGATACGCTTTCTGGTCGTCCATTCGGACGCGCTCGCTGCCCTGTTTGACGCCCAGTTGGACGGCCGCCTCGATGCCGAGCGTGCGGCCGTGGTCAAGGCGCTGGCGAAGGTCAACAAGAAACCGGCGTCATGCGAGAAGGACGCCGTGAAGATCGCACAGAAGGCGCTGCCAACACTGCGCTTCCATCGCGCCCAAATGGAAGTCCGAGAGGAAGTGCGCGCGGTCAAACGGGCAGGCCGCGGGCGGCCGCTGAAGGATGCCGTTCCACCCACGGAAACGGTGTGGATCATCGACGCGGCCGTCGCGTTGGATGCGGACGCCGTCGCCGCCGAGCGTCGTCATGCGTCGCGCCTTCCTCTCATCACCGACCCTACGAATCGGCCCGGCTGGGAGGACGCGCGCATCCGCGCCGAGTATCGCCATCAGGGCGTGGTGGAAGGAAATGCCGGCTTTCAATGGTTGAAAGGGCCTGCTGCGATTGCGCCGATGTTTCTGAAAACACCGACACGGATGCGCGCACTTGGATTGGTCATGGTGCTCGCCCTGATGGTTCGCAACCTGTGGCAGTACCGGATGCGCGGTGCCGCGCGCGACGCTGAGGAAAAGATCATCCACCCGTTCACCAGACGACCCGTCGGGAACCTCACCGCGGAGATGGCGATGGAACACTTCGGCGCCATGCACGCGGTGCAGCTACGCCGCGACGATGGGCGTTGGAAGCGGATTCCGCGCGAGATCAAGGTGATCGGAAAGCAGATCCTTGCCTACTTGCGCGTCCCTGATCACGTGTTTTGGACGCCGCCATCGCGGAAAATCGTCGTTCGCACGATTTGAACCGGAGGAATGTGGGTCCTGATCGCCCGCCGCCCACTCCCATTCCGATGCAACCCGATGCCCAACTCCGAAAACATCCATCCTCCTCGCACGCGCTCCCCTCGCGTTCCTTCCCGTTCCCCCGGCTCCTTGGTCGGCGGAACTGCTCGTCGCAGGGGGCAACGGTGGGCCATCGGTGACGCACGCTCGGCGCGTCACCCACGCGGTTTGTGATAGCAGACGACGATGTTTGCTGTCGTCCTGTCTCACGCGATGCTCGGGTGTGCGCTGGTGTCCGATGCAGACCTTGCCGCGCGTCTCGACCTCGACGGAGACGGAATGCCGCGTCCGGGCGATTGCGACGACGCGGACGCCTCCGTGGGTGCGGAGGTGCCGCTGTTTGCGGACGCCGACGGAGACGGCATCGGGAGCGACGCCAGCGCGGCCGCGTGCCAGTCGTCAACGGGTTTTGTGCGCGCGGCCGGTGACTGCGACGACACCCGCTCCGACGTCTACCCGGAGGCCGAAGAGTTCTGCGATGGCGTGGACAACGACTGCGACGGGTCGGTGGATGAGAATGGGGGCGCCACCGTGCCCACCTGGTACCTCGACGCGGACGGCGACCTGTATGGGGCAGCAGAGGCGCCGATCGAGTCGTGCACTCAGCCGGTCGGGTACGCCGCGGTCGCCGGCGATTGTGACGATGCCGACGCCACAGCGAACCCGGGCGTCCGTGAGGTGTGCGACGGTCGCGACGAGGACTGCTCGGGCGTTGCGGACGATCCCCGCTGGTGGCTGGATGCCGACGCGGACGGATACGGACGGTCGGACGACGAAGTCGTGGCATGCGACCCGGTGAATGGGCGTGCCGACACCAGCGGGGACTGCGATGATGGCGACCCCTCCGTCCATCCGGGTGCGACCGAACGATGCGATCCGGCCGACATCGACGAGGAGTGTGATGGGCTCGCCGATGACGCGGACGAGGACGCCGAGGGCGCCCGGCCCGCCTACATCGACGACGATGGCGACGGCCACGGCAACCCCGCCGCCTCCGTGCCGGCCGCTTGCGAGTTGGCCAGCGGCTACAGTTGGCTCGACGACGACTGCGACGACACCCGCGCGGACGTGAGCCCGAGCGCCACCGAAGTCTGCTACGACGGCGTGGACCAGAATTGCGACGCCGCGAACGACGACGACTGCGACCTGGACGGATCGCCGCGCGACGAGGACTGCGACGACGCCAATCGCTTCGTCAGTCCGCTCATGATCGAGGCCTGCGGGGACGATGTCGACAACGACTGCGACGGCGTGAAGGCCGGAGACTGCCGGCTGACCGGGGAACTCTCCATGGACACGGCCGACGCCACGATCTCGGGGCGACAGCCTCAGGACTACGCCGGCACGGCGGCGGACGGGGTAGGTGACCTCAACGCAGACGGGTACGACGACCTCGTCATCGGCTCCTATGTTGCCGATGATTTTGCCGGAACGATATCCATTTTTCACGGGCCCCTCACGGGTGACCATTCGTGGAACGACGACGGCGACCTTGTCCGCGGGTGTTCGGGGTCCGACGTGGCGGGCCGGGCGCTCGCCCGCGGCGGGGACCTCGACGGAGATGGCCTCGACGACTGGGTCGCGGGCGCGCAGGGGATGGACGTCTGGGGACTCGACGAGTACGACGGGGTCGCGTACCTCCTGGGGGACGGTCCCGCGTCGCTATGCGGCTCCACACGCCACGTCTACGGCGAAGTGGGCGACTACCTCGGCGCCGCCGTCGATGCGGGCGCGGATTTCACCGGAGACGGTGCCGACGACCTGATCACCACCCAGTTGGGGCACTTCCGGTACGACGAGTTCTCGGCCGTCACGGTGTACGGGTCCGCGACCGTGACGGCCGGTCCGATCACCGAGGTAGTGTCGGCCGCCGAAACGGCCGCTCTCGTGGTGGAGAACGACGTCACGCTCGCACCGTTCGGCTACTTCGTGAAGTTCGTCGGGGACCTCGACGGCGATGGCGCGAATGAACTAGCCCTGGGTCACGATGCCGCGACTGTGGTCACCCCCCGCGACGGGGCCGTCTACGTCGTCGCGGGGGGCACCACGGGCCTCGTCGGGACGAGCGCGGCGGACGCTGTGGTGCATGGGCCCGATTCCACGCATCGCGCCGAACACGGCTTCGCGGCTGGGGATATCGACGGCGACGGACGCGACGACCTCGGGGTGGCGAGTTCGTGGTGGAACGTCGGAGATGGCGCGGTTTTCATGTTCACGACGCTGCCGACCGGAATATCCAGCCTCGTGGATGCCGACGCATCGGTGGAAAACCTTGGTGTTTCGACCTACCTCGGCGGCACCGCTGACGGCGCCGGTGACGCAAACGGCGACGGCCGGAATGACCTGCTGCTGCTCTCCACTGGCGACGAGCGCACAGGCGCGGGCAACGGGGCGGCGCTCCTGTACTTCGGCCCCCTCGCCGGCGCGTATGACGAAACGGACGCCGACTGCGTGCTCTACGACAGCGTGACGAGTTTTGGCACCGCCATCCAGGGCGCGGCGGCATTTGCCGGGGACACCAATGGGGATGGCATCGACGACCTGCTCATCAGCGACGCCGCCGACGACTACTCGGCGCCGGCGGGCGGTGTGACCTGGCTGTTTCTGGGCGGCTGAGGCGTCGTCGGCGTCAGTACGTGACTTTGACGCCCACTAGCCTGCAACTATCGCTCGACGTATAGTCCATTTCGACGCGGACCGAGTACCAATACGAGCTCGACAGTGTGGTGCCCGTGAGCGAATCAGACTGGGTCGAGGCGGAGGAGGCCGAGGACGATCCGTTGTCGATCGACCCTCCGGAGCCAGAAGATGTCTCCCTGTAGAAGTACCAGCGCATGCTGCACGAGGCGGAATTGTCGTAATAGTAGACCCTGACCGAACTCACAACGGTGCCGGCCGGAAGCAGGAGCGGCGCCGCGGCGTAGCAGTCTCCTCCATCCAGCTGGAGTCGGTCACCACTGTCGCGATTACACGAGTACGCCGTGGGATCGAATGTGAACGCCGAAGGGGGGATGTTGAGCGTCGACGCGCTGGCAGATGGGATCGTAGCGAGGAGCAGAGCGAGCATGAAGTCCCCAGGGAGGGCGGGATACTACCACAGTGTGGACGGCGCGGTGTCAAGTGGCACGCACTGGAGTTACCCCATCGACCTCTCCCGGCGGTCTGGGCGGCCGGGAGCTGGGCTGCGGGAATGCGGGCTCTGGGACGCTGGGACGCGGGGGCTGGACGCCGGGTTCTGGATGGCCGGGGACTGGGGTGTGCGGCCCGGGCGTGCGGCGTCCCGACTCACATACGGTGAGCGCGGCCTCCCGCGTGTGCGGTCCGGTGTCGGCGCGGGCGTGTCGGTCAGGCACCGAAGCCGGGCCGGCCGAGTTGCCGGTCGGGTTTCGGCGGACGCATCGCCTCGAACAGGTGCAGCGCGCGCCGACCGTCGGCAAACACAGCGCGAAGGCCGCGGACGATGCAACGTAGCTTCCTTCCAGACGTCCATGACCCGCGCACGCGACGTCGCGCCGAAGAGTAGATGCCGGCTGTGTTCATGCGTGTTGAGTCGCGTGACGAACGGTTGATGGTGATCGAGGTGTCGCCGCAGGAGTTTGCCGTTGTCGCCTTCCCGATCCATGGCGACGGTCGCGCGCGGGGCCACCGCTTGGATGCGGTCAATGGCGTCAAGCCAGGACGTGTTCTGGCTCTTGAAGTCCTCCTCTGCGGAGGAGAACACCTCGAACAACAGCGGAAGCGGCTGGGCTTTCGCGCGTCCGGCGAGGTGAAACGCGCAGGCGGTCACCACCGAGTACCCACGACCGAGCTGCCCGGTGGAACCGTCGTGAATGCCGGCCAGCGCCTCCATCTTCTTGGCGTACAACTTTCGAATGTCGGTCATATCGATCGGGACGGCCCATCCTGCGCCGACCCCGTCGGCGAGTCGCGCCGTCTGTGCGGCCGCCAGCTCCACCAGGTCGACGCGCGCGAGCATCCGATCGACGGCCTCGTACCGATGACGGATGGCGGTACCCCCGGGCATTGCACGGACAACATCACTGAGCACCGTCGTTCCAGCGGAGACGATGGCCAGCACCCGCGCAACGACGAAACGTCGGCGAGGTTCATTCCATCCCGAAGACGGATGAGCGACCTCGCGGAAAAGTGGGTTGAGGTAGGTGCGGAGCGCGGTTACGAGAGTAAGGAGTCGCATGACTCAGGGCCTCCTGGTTGGTTGTGTTGCAACGACATCCTTGAGGCCCACGACGACAAGTGGCGCGAAACCTACGCGCCCAGCCCCTTGAGCATGGCGCCGATCCGACGCAGCTTCACTTGCTGGTCGGCGCCACCGACAACCTTCACCAAGTCCAGCGCGGCGCAGACCTCGGCCGCACTTCCGAGCGCGATCCTGTAGTGGTTCCGACCGGCGTCACCCGTGCGAGCGCGACCTTCCGCAATGTTGAGCGCGACCGACTGTGAGGCCCGTACCGCCTGATCTTTCAGCGAGGACGCTCCGGTGGGAAAGCGTGCTTCCAGTAGCACCCAGCGCGCCACCTCCGCGGCGAGCTGGTAGGCGATAAGTCGTTCGTGGTCGAAGTAGTGTTCCATGCGAGCCTCCGGAGGGCCGGCGGGCGAAGTTGCGCGCGCGCCCCTCGCCGGGCGGGGGCCGCGCGCAACAAGACCGACGGACCGGCGGAGGTGACCCGAGGAAGAATCGGCAGCAGACGGGCGTCACCCGTGGTTCCACCGATCCAGTGCCCAGATCTCGAGCGCCCGGACTCCAGCGCCCGTCCCCCAGCGTCCCGGGCCCCAGCGTCCCAGCATCCCCGTTCCCATCCGATCAGAACCAATCGCCACAAACCTACCGATCAGGACGAGAATGGGTCAACGGCTGACCAGGCCTTTCCGAATAATTTGGTTCACGGCGGGCAACAGACGGGGCTGAACCGTTACCTGCCGCCCAGATCCCGGCCGCCCATACCGCCGGGAGAGGTCGATGGGGTAAGTCGCCGTCCAAAAAAACTGACGCATTCGGCCGCCGTCAAATCCACGATCGCTGCGTTGCTCATCGCTCACATACTGGCGTATGCTCGCTCTTCTCGCCTTCCGCTCGCGGTGTGCCGCCGCCCTCGGTGCTGCCAGGTATTTTTGGACGGCTCCTCACTCCAGACCCACCGCTGTCGACGTCTCCGGTATGTTCGCGACCGCGCCTCCCCCACATCACAAAACCGCCAACAATCTCCGCGCGACTTCCTGATAGCCGGCCGCCGACAGGTGGATGTAATCCCCAGCCGCCAACGCGGGTTCCGCCGCCCGCCACCGCACCATCGAACCCGGCCCCCCCATCACCGCCTGCAAGTCCCACGTGGCGCACCCAAACTCCGGCCCAACCTCACGCTGCACGCCCGCCACCCACTCCGTGGGCCCCCACACGGCGTACGTCGTGCCCTTCACCCTCTTTGCGCGATCACTCGGGCCGATCAGCAAGCACGCCGTGTCCGGCAACAGTCGCCGGAATTTGGTCAGCATACCTCGGAGGTTACCGCGGTACTCCTCCGGCGTAAGGGAGCGATCGTTTGCCTCATTCGTTCCATACGCCAACACCGCGAGCTCCGGGCGTCTCCGGTCAAGAAACGCGCGCATCAGCGGCTCGTCCCAATGATTCCACGACGATGCCGTCCGTCCACTCACACCCATCGCGTCCACGACGACACCCGGTGTTTCCCGCTCCATGACGACGCCGAAGATGCGCACGGGACCATCTCCCGCGGGATGCACGGTCAGGCGGTGTGGGCCGTCGGGAACCTTCACGATCAGCGTGCCCGGCCCCGTGGCCCCGGCCGTGGGGATCGAGATCGGCGGTGCGTCATCGACCACCGCTTCCAGCACGCCACCCCCCGGCTGACGGAGATAGTGGATTTCGAACTGAGACACCCGCTGCCCGTGCGGGTTGGTCCTGGTCGTCTGCACCCAACCGGTCGCGCTTTGCGCCAGGCCTTCGATGCTGACGCCGGCAAACCCAAGCAACCCGTCCGCGCGGCCCCCGCGACGGTCCACGAAATCGCTGACCCACTCCCCGCCGCTGCACAGATTCACATCACTCGCGCGATAGCCAGTCCACGGCGCGGCGGGCATGACGAAGCCGTGCCCGGCATCCCCATAGCGGTCCTGAAGCAAGCGCCGCAGCTCGCCGGTCATGTATTCCCCGGCCACGTGTGAGGCGCCCCAGAACGCGAGCCGAACCACGTGATCACGGCGCGCGGCGCCGGCGATCACGGCGTGGATGCGATCAATGTCTACGTCCCGGCCGCGCAGCGACTCCAAGGGAACGCCCGCGACATTGTACGCTTCGCCCACCTGCAATCGCTTGGCCCACCCCTCCGGCAGGTTCGCGTTGGCGGCGCCGGCGGCAGTGTCCATGCGCACCATGGCCACGGACTCCGACTCCGTGACCTCACTTGCGGAGGGCGGCGGCGTGACGCTCGGCGTTCCCGGCGAAGCGACCGTGGACTTGCTCTCACACGCATCCTCGGGCGGGCCGTTGCTGGCCGCGATCTGGACGGTCTGCACCCAGGCGGGTTCCATCGCCAACGCGGCGGCAACGACCCGTCCAATGATCATCATGGGGCGGCCGGTGCCACCGGAGCGGGGACGGCCGGCGGCCCCGGCGGCGTCGGCACTGCGCGCGCAGCTCCACCCCCGACGCTCCACGCGTCAAACCCCCCTTCGATCGCGTCCGCAAGCATCTGTCCGATGATGTCCTGACCCGCCGCGCTCAGATGCAAAAGGTCCGACCACGCCAGCGGCGGTCGTGTACCGCTCCATCGCACAATCGCGCCCGGACCGCCCATTGCCGCAAACGCATCCCAGAAGGCGCACCCCTCCGCCGCGGCGAGCGCGCGCTGCGTCTTCACCGCCGTCAACAGTGCCGGTTTGGTGCCGGGTTTGGCGCCCTCTCGCGTTCCCTGGTCGAGCGGGGTGACCACCAGACAACTGCTGGACGGGGCCCCCGCCCGAATCATGCGAATGGCCCCGGTAAAATAAGGCGCATACCCGCTCCCATTTCCCTGGGAGAGCACCGGGTACCCAAGTTCATTCCCCCCCAACATCACGACAATCAAGTCCGACTTGCGCGCGGTGATCTGGGCGGCCAGATGTTTTTTGTTGTACTGGGTGAAGCTCTTGGTTCCCACGCCGACGACTCCGAGCGCATCCCATACGACACCCGGCCCCGCCGTTTCCATCACCACCCCGTAAAAGGGTACCGCCCCGGCTGTGGCGCCAACCGCGACTTTCCCATAGCCATCCGCCACATCCGCTACGCGATAGTCGTCACTCGTACCTTCCCCGAGGGCGCTGCCGCTGAACACACCCTTGCCGTCCGCGCTGGCCCACCACGATCCAAATCCTGGCCCGCGTTGGCTCCACACTTCGAAGCGGGAGAGCCTTGGCCGTGCACCGCTGGCATCGACAGCAGGCGTAAAGGTGACGTAGCTTTCTGGAGCCGCCGTTGCGACGATTCCGCCGTACCCATAGCGTCCGCCGCCCCCGCCGAGAAGGAGGCTGACGGTCGTCCACTCCCCGTGCCGCCCAACCGTTACATCGGGCCGCGAGTTCCACCGCGGGTCCATGCCGGCGGAAAGGTAGCCAGGACCGCCGTTTCCGAAGCGCGCCTGCAAGCGGCGCCGCACCGTTCCGCTGATGCCGTCCGCCGCAATCGTACTGTCCCCATAGTGTGCGGCTCGCGCGATCGTTTGCCCGGTCTTCGTGGCAGTCAACGCCCGATAAAAGTGGTCCATGCCGCGATGATCGGCGTCGACCAGGGGTGTGGGAATGCCTGGAGAGCGAGCGGGGAGGGAGCCGGAAGGCGCGGGGGTCACGGCCCCGCCTTTGAGATCAACGAACGGGGTGGTCGCCATGCCCTCCGGCGCCTCGACCGGACTTGCGACGATCAGCTCCCCCGCATCTCCCTCCACCACCCGCGCCTCCGAGCGCGGAATCAGCGCTGCGAGCACCGGGACCGGATCCCCCGTTGACCACGGCCGATACTTCTCAAGGTGCGGAGTCGTGTACGCCAGCGACACGACGGCGAGCGCGCATCCGAACGCGACGATCAGCGCACGGGGGCCGGCCGCGTCGGGAGGCGGGTCGGCGGGCAGATGGGGCGGGAATGTGGGCGGCAGGTTGGGCGGCATGGCGGGGCGACGTATCCGGTCAGAAATCGTAGTAGATGAAGCTGAGGCTATCCCCGGCGCCCCATCGGACGACGGCGGCGGCAACAGCGGCGAGAAATACTCCTTGAACGGGGGCAGATTGCGCGGCGAACAGATCCCGCGCCCGGTGCAGCCACGCGCGCGGCGTGAGGTGAATCCCGTACCCCACCGCAAGCACGATCCACGCGTGCATCGAAAACCGGGGCAGTGACCACTCCACCCGCGTCAACGCCGTAGCCACCTGACCGGCGTGCGTGAGGCTGTCCGAGCGGAAAAGGATGCGCGCGAGGACGATGAAGTGGAAGGTGAGCAACCAACGCCACGCGGTTCCGAACATTCCCGGTGGTGCGCCGTCCGTCCAGCCCTTCCGCACGTAGCGGTTCACACTCACGGCAAGGCCATGCAGGCAGCCATACACGACGAACGTCCAGTTCGCACCGTGCCAGATCCCAAGGATCACCAAGGTGATCATGGTATTTCTATAGGGCAGCCAGCCCCCGCCGCGGGAGCCGCCGATCGGGTAGTAGACATAGTCGCGCACCCAGTCGGACAAGGTCATGTGCCAGCGACGCCAGTAGTTCGCGACGGAGAGCGCCTGGTACGGGCGGTCGAAGTTTTCGGGAATGTGGAAGCCGAACAGGCGCGCCGAACCGATGGCAAAGTCCGTATACCCGGAGAAGTCGCAGTAGATTTGCAGGGTGTAGGCGTACAATGCGACCATCACCTCCGGCCCCGTGAAGGCGCCGGGGTCGGTGAAAACCGAGTCCACCATCCCAATTCGCAGGACGTCCGCCGCCATCACTTTTTTTACCAACCCAGCCGACAACCTGGCAATTCCGTGACCCACGTCGGCGCGGGAGAGCGTGCGGTCACGGTCGAGCTGCCCGAGCAGGTTCGACGCGCGGAGGATCGGACCGGCCACGAGGTGCGGAAAGAAGAGGAGAAACGTTGCGAAGCGCAGTCCGTTGCGCTCCGCGGGCTGTCCTCGCCGGATGTCGATGACATAGGCGAGCGCCTGAAACGAGTAGAACGAGATGCCAATCGGCAGGTGGTGGCGCGGTGGGGCCTGAATCGCCGGCCAGAGGGCGTGCAGGTTCTCGCCGAGAAACGCAAAATACTTGTAGAAGAACAGGGGCGCAAGGAGACAGATGGCAGCGAAGAGAAGGGTCGTGGATCGACGATCCTCTCCTTGCGATGAAATCACGCGCCCGAACGTATACGACATGCCGATGATGACGCCGAGGAGCGCCGTGTCCACGGGGTTCCATGCCGCGTAGAACACAAGGCTCGCGAGGAACAGCCACGCCGTCCGGCCCCCGCGCGACCCCAACGCCCAGTGCACCGCCGCCACAGCGGGGAGGAAGACGAAGTAGTCGAAGGTGGGGAAGAGCATCGCCGCGGTGCGGCTTATCTGGCGCCGCTTGGAGGGGCTGGCCGGGGACAGAGACGGGGAATCCCCGGAGGCCACAGAATCGACCATCGCACGGCGAATTTTTTCAGCCAGCAGCGAGCCGGCGGCACCGATTCAGGTACGATGACGGGATGAAAACTGAAAACTTCGCGACGTTCGAAGCCTTCTGGCCCTACTACCTGTCGGAGCACAAAAACGGCCTCAACCGCCGGTTGCACTTCATCGGGACCACGCTGGTGTGCGTCCTTGTGCTCGCAGCCGCGCTGACGCTGAATCCTCGGGTGCTCCTTTTTGCCCCGATCGCGGGGTACGGGTTTGCGTGGGCGGGCCATTTTCTGGTGGAGAAGAACCGCCCGGCGACCTTTCGCCACCCCTTGTGGTCCCTGCGCGGCGATTTCCGGATGTACGGAAAGATGTTGCGCGGCCAACTCTGGGGGCCGACCGTGGCGGGGTGAGCCGCTGCGGGCTTCGCGTCGTCGCAATCCCCAGCCGTCAGCGTCGGCATCCGCGAAATACGTCGTGCGCAGGGCCTCATCGACCTACCCAAGCGGTTGGATCCGCCGGGTTCTGGTCACAGCGTTACGCCGCCGCCATGATCCTCGCCGCCCTCGACATCGGGTCGACCACGACGCGCGCCATCACCGTCGACGCCACGCTTGTCCGCGGAATCGGTGGGCGGCTGGAGGTGGCGGACTCCCGCGTCGTGCACTCGCCGCCGCCGGTGTTGACGCCGTTTGCGGGGGACCATCTCGATCTGCCAGCGATCCACTCGCTGACGGAGAATTGGTGGGGAGCGGGGATTGCGCCGGAAACGGCGTGGTCACCCGGCTCTCGGAGATCGGGCGGTCCACTCTGGCTCATCTCGGCCTTTCGGCGCATCACCTGTCCGAGCGCGATCGCGAGGCCGTGGTTTCGTTTTCGGTGGCGTGCCTGGAGGCGATGGTGCTCGGACGACCACTGCCGTACCCCGACCTGATCGAGCTGCCGTTTGGCCCCGTCGGACCCGGCGTGATCATCACGCTCTCCGGGGGCGTGGGAGACCTGGCCTATCGCGAGGACGTTGCGATGGAGACCTTCGACGACCTTGGCCCGCGCCTGGCTCGCGGCGTCCGCGCCTCCCCGGTACTTGGGCGACATCTGGCGACGCACGCCCCCGCCCAGATCGGTGCGGCAACGGTGCTTGGGTTGGCACTGTTCTCGACGGAGCACGCCGGCGCCACCGTGTACGCACCCGTACTTCCGGCGGACGACCAGCCGATTCTGGCCCGCGTGCGTGCGGCCGATCCCGACGCATTTCGCATGGCTGGCCTCGGTGGCGCGATCCAACTCGTGGATTGCCCCACCGATGCCGCCGGCGTGCGTCGGCTCGCCGAGCGGATCGCTGCGGCGATGACTCATCGAGCGCTGGTGCTTTTGGTCGACGCCGACATCGGCTTGATTCTGGGAACGCTGGTCACCCACTGGGGATCACGTTCCTGCCCGTTGGTCGTGCTCGACCTGCTCGCCCCCCGGCCCGCCCGCATCGTGCGCCTGCGCCGCGATGCCCGCGGAAACGTCAACGTGCGATACTTCGGTTTCGTCTGAGGCCCGACCCTGCTCACTCCCCTCGATCAGATTCTGGTCCCGCCGGTGGCTCCAGATCAGGTGTACACCGGCGCCTTCCTCGGAGAATCGTTCGCCTTCGCCGGCCTGAAGGCGCTCCTCGGCGCCGCCGATCACAGCAAAGCCGGAGATCGGCACGCCGGGCTGGCCGCCCGCGATGAGGTGGAGAGAGAGGTCGCGCGCCAGATCCTCTCCGATCTCACCCTGCAGCACCTCTACGATCACCCGCTGACTACATTGGCTGGCGGGGTCGATGAAGTGGTCCGGGTCAGCTACGACATCGACCGGGTGCGATTCTTCGCCATCGCCGCGTGGACGGTCGGGCAGCTCAAGGACCACCTTCTGGCACACCCCATCGAGGCCGCGGACATCGGCCGGGCGTTGACGGCCGTCATGGCGGCGGCGCTCGCCAAACTGTGTGACACCCATGAGTTGATCGCGATCGCCCGTGCCATCCCGCGTCCGACCCGCGCGCGGACCACCCTCGGTCTCCCTGGCACGCTCTCTTCCCGGCTCCAACCCAACCACCCTACCGACGATCCGCGCGGTGTCGCGCTCCTCGTGTATACGGGCCTTTCGATGGGCACCGGGGATGCGATGATCGGCCTGAACCCCGCCGCCGACACCGTGGAGAGCATCGGCACCCTCCTCCGCCAGTTGGATGCACTTCGCCGCGAAACCGGCGCGCCCACCCAAATTTGCGTGCTGGGCCACATCCGTACCCAGTTGGCGTGCCTCGACGCAGGCGCGCCGGTCGAAATCCTGTTCCAAAGCCTTGCCGGCACGGAGCGCACCAATCGAGAAGAGTTCGACATCGACGTTGCCCTGCTCGATCGCGCCTGGTCGATCATGCGGGAACGCGGTGTGCTGGGAACGAACAATTGCGGAGGATCGGCTGCCCCCCAATTCTGCTATTTTGAGACAGGACAGGGGAGCGAGCTGACCTATGGCAAACACGAAGGCCTCGACATGACGACGGCCGAGGCGCTCTGCTACACTCTGGCGCGGCGGTATGACCCGTTCATGGTCAACAACGTGACCGGATTCATTGGACCGGAGACGCACCTTGACGATCATGAAATGATCCTCTCAAACCTCCAGGATCACTTCATGGGGAAGTTGCTCGGCCTGCCCATGGGCATGGCGCCCTGCTACACGCTCCACGCCAACATAACGCTTGACGGCCAGCAGACGGCAACGGAATTGCTCACGGCGGCGGGCGCCAACTTCTACATGGACGTGCATCTGAACGCCGACCGCATGCTCGCGTACTTCGATACCTCGGGTCACGACGATCAGACGCTGCGGGAGACGCACAGGCGCGAACCGGCGCCCGAGTACGCGGCGTGGGCCGTGGATCGCGGCATCTTTGCTCGCGTCGATGGAAAGATCGTGAGGGGGGCGCGATGGGGCGATCCGACGCTCTTTGCCTCGGCGGCGCAACTCGCGGAGCTGCGCCTCGCAACCCCAACCTACTTCGGCGCTCGGCACGCGGGCGCGCGCCCACCCAATTCGGTGAGTCGGACCGTGCGGCTCCATCAGGCCTGGGCGCGGCGCGCGATCCATGCAGAGTTGGACATCGCTCGACTCTCCCTGGCGGCCGCCTTCCGGAGGGTGCGAACCTGCGCGTCGGACCGCGCGGCGCATCTTTCTTCCCCTTCCGCGGGCGCAATGCTCTCTGAGGCGAGTCGGGCGAGCCTGAGGCCGGAACGGCACCGGATTCAGATCCTGGCCACCGATGGCCTGTCCTCGGAGGCCGTCAATGCGAACGTGCCGGACCTCCTTCCACTGCTGCTGGAAGGCGTGCGTGCGCGCGGCTACAGCGTCGGTGAACCGCTACTCGCGCGCTTCGGACGTGTGAAGTTGGCCGAGCCGGTGGCCGCCGCGTTGACTGCCGAACTGGTGGTCGTGCTCATCGGCGAGCGTCCCGGCGGAGATGCCCGGGCCTCACGCAGCATGTCCGCGTATCTGGCGTACCGCGTTGCGGACGGGAGATTCGAGTATTCCGTACTGTCCAATATCTATGAGGGGGGGCTACCGCCTGTGGAGGCGGCGGCGGTGCTCGTGGAGCGGGTCGGGCAGATTCTCACCCATAAGGCGGCGGGAAATCGGTTGGAAGCGCTGCTCAACGCGTGATGGAACGGCTCTGTTATGACATCATTTCAGAGATTGCGTTGCTTGCGGCGGCGGGCTGCCATTCTCGCGGGGCGTGGCGGGTGGTGGGCCGTCATGCGGACCGGCGGGCTGCCAGCCCCAGCCCGCCGGTCGTCTGCGGCGTGCACCCCGGCGGAGCCGCGTCCAGCCGGCCGAACTCGGTAGATGCTCAATCATCTCGTGACTTCGGCCGGCTTTTCCAGCTGAACTCCGGACATGATGTGTCATCTTGCAGGTTCGGCTGGCTTCGGCGCACCGGTTCGCTCGATCGCTGTCCGGCGCGGCGCTTGCGGCGTGCGGCGCGTCGGTTTGGCCGAAAAAGCGCATTCGCGGAGCGAATGCCCAGCGCGCTCGAATGCCCAGCGCGCTCGAATGCCCAGCGCGCTCGAATGCCCAATGCGCTCGAATGCCCAATGCGCTCGAAAGCGCACCTCACCCGAGGGTGTACGTCCCTCCTACGACACGCATGCGCGAACATCTCCCCTCGCCCGGTGTCACCGCCCTTCTTTCAATCCCGGCCGATGGCGGATCGGCTCGCCGCAGCGCTGTTTCGGAGCGCTACGTGAATTGCGAAAAGTCTCCATGCGTCTGCCATATCGACGGCAGCGCGCGCCACGGTCCGGAGGTCTCACGATCTCGGGTCGTGGACGGGATCTCGGGTCGTGGACGGGAGGACGCGCTCGACCTACGTCGATGCCGGCACGGCCATGTCAAAACGCCCAATCCACATTCAGGTCGATCTGCGGCCAGAATCCCGACAGGCTGGGCGAGCCCGTGCCGCCCGGAATGGTGGTGACGTGCCACTGGCCGCCGCCGCCGAACATCAACAGGACGCGCTTCCCAATCGGCGCCGTGTACCCAATACTCGCGCCCGCGGCCATGGTCGGCCCAAGCGATTCACTCCCCGCGCGCGTGCCCTTGGCAACGCCAGCCTGGGCAAACGGTGACACCCACAGCCCACACGGCGCTGCCGCAAGCGGGTGGTAGAACGCCCTTCCGCGAACGATGAATCCGGATGCGTCCCCCGTGCCCCCGCCCCCGGAAAGCAGCTCCTGACTGGCTGTCCACGGCACGTAGAGCGATACCGTGCCTTGGGCCACAACCCGCTCCGACACCGCCCGCTGGTACCCAAGTCCGAGGACGTGCAGCCCCAAGTCCGCCACGATCGCGGACGGGTGCAGGGCCGCGCTTGGCTGCCCCTCCCCCGCGAGCGCCGTGGCGACGACTCCCCATACGGCGATCATTCCTCACCCTCGAAGAAGAACGCCGGGGCCGCCGTGAACTCAAAGTTCATGGCGATCTGTTGGCAAACCCCCTCGGCATCCGGGGAGAGATCCGCGTTGTAGTCGAGCATGTCGGACATCAAGCCGGCCAGCGCCGCGTCTACATTCTCCGTTCCGGCGACCTCCTTGATTTCCGCATTGTTGACGGCGCCCCCGAAGAACCCGGAGAGGGATCCATCCGCCTCGAACTGGATTCGGATGCCGCCGTCGTGGAGGTGGAACACCAGGTCTGCGTTGAGGATTTGGATGGGGAGGTCGATGTCCAGCGGACGAGCGATCAGCGCTCCATCCTCCACATAGGCGTCAGGGACGTGATCGGAGCCCTCCGCTTCGTTGCGGTCGAAGGTCTGCGACCACTCCAGCGTGCCATCCGTGCCAAGCGCCGTCTCCCCCATGCCTCGCGTCACGTCGAGACTCACACACGAGTCGGTCGTGGTGTCGTCGAGCCCCTGAAGGTCGAACATCAACAGGAGTTCGCCGTCGTTGATGGCCGATTGCACCAATCCTTCCACGGCCGCCGCTTCTGTCGCCATCAGCGCGGGAATGATGCGTGCGAACCCATGATCGATGCCGGGGTTGCCGCGCGGATCGACGTAGTCGGCGATTCCACAGCCGGTGGGACCGCCGGCCACGGTCGTCTCGCCGTCGAGGTCGAACCCCTCACTCACACCGTCCTCGGAGGCGCGAGCGAACAGCATGGACGTCATCACCGCAACCTGCCGCGGACCCTCAGGCCCGCACGTTCCCGCGTCCGCCTTCGGTGCTTCCGCTGGCTCCGTACAGGCAAGGAATGCAAGAAGAACCAGCATCATGTTTCGATCTCCGTCAGCGTTTCGTCCGTATGGCCCTCGTCCACGCCAAACTCGGTGACCGGCACATCCATCGCTCGGATGAGGGTGAGCAGCGCCTTGGACACGTTTTCCTGCGAGTACGAGCGATAGTGGAGGCCCGTTTTGAGCGCCCCGCACGCACTCCCCGCGATGAGCAGGGGCATTTCATCGACGCTGTGTGTGCGCCCCTCACTCACCTCAGAGCACGCCATGATCGCGCAGTTGTCGAGCAACGTTCCCTCTCCCTCCTCCACACTCGCGAGCTTGCCCACGAGGTAGGCGAACTCTTCGACGCACTGCATCACGATGGAGTTGACCTGGTTCTGAGGCACCGCTTCGTCGTGGGTGAGCTGGTGGTGCCCCGCCGTTGCGCCCGGGAAAAGCGTGTCGCCGACCTGATCGTCCATGAAATGGGCGAACACGCGGGTCTGATCGCAGGCCATGGCCATGGCAAGCATGTCGCACATGGCGCGGCTGCGGGCGGTGATCTGAGGACGACCCTCCACATCGGCGTAGTCCGCCGTCAGTTCAGGAGGACGGACGCAGGCGTCGAGCGCGGGCGGGTCCTCCTGTAACTTGGCAAGTCGGGTTTCCAACTCGCGGATGCCGTCGAGGTGCTGGTCCAACCGGAGCTTGTCCGCCGCGCCGACCCGCCCCCGCAGGCGCGCCGTGTCCTCCATCACCGCATCCAGAACGCTCTGACGGAGGCCAAGCGTCGGGTCGATCGGCCCGGTGGATCCCGGTTCGCGGAACGACGAGCCGAACAATCGCTCGAACAGCGCGTACGGGTCGGCTTCCGGTGGGTTGCGAGAGGAAGGGCCGTTGTAGGAGGTGCCGTTGCACGGGGCGGCGGCCGTCTGGATGGATTTCCAGACCGTGTCGTTGCCGATATAGTCTGCGATCACCTGATCGATCGTCGGCGTGGAGAACGTCACATCACTCCCGACGGGAACGAGGGGCGAGCCGGTGAGGATGCCGGTTGCGCCGCTGGTGTGGGGCTTGTCGTTCACAAACTTCACCGACAGGCCGCTTACGACGGTGACGAGATCCTTCACGGCAAGCAGCGGGGAGAGTTGCTCGGAAAGCTCCCACTCCGCCCCGACCTTTACGGGTGTCCAGCGGTCGGGGATATTGCCGTTTCCCCAGTAGAAAAGCCCGAATCGGCGCGGGATGGCCCCACCGCACGCATACGCCCGACCGGTGCGATCGAGCATGGCTTCCAGTGGCGGGAGGGCGAGGCTGATGGCCGCTCCGCGCAACATTCCCCGGAGCAGCACGCGGCGAGAGAGGGGCTTCATTCCACCGCTCCAACCTGACGGAAGCCCGGCGCCATCACAATGTCGCGGAGCAGGAACTGGACGCGGTAGCCGCTCTCGGCGAGCCCCTGTGCGTGCCACGCGAGCAGCTCACCCTCTCCGTATGCAGGCGTGTGGGCCGTCGCGTATTCGTAGACCGTGCTGGCGAGGCAGGGGCCCAGCGCTTCGTGGTCGTGGACGGCCTGGGCCAGGCCGACGGCGTCGTCGTAGTCCACGCCGTCCAGTTCGCCGCTGGCGTCGATGGGGGCGCCGCCATCCACGTCCCGCCAGCCGCCGAGGCCGTCGAAATTCTCCATGGCGAGGCCGATCGGGTCCGTCAGGGTGTGGCAACTGGCGCAAGCGGGGTCGGCGAGGTGGCGCGCCACGCGATCCCGCATCGTCGGCGCGTCCGCCGTGGACGCGGGAATTGAGGTGTCCACGTTTGCCGGCGGCGGCGGAAGATCCTGACAGAGCAACACTCCCCGAACGAACAATCCGCGGCGCGTGACGCTGGAGGAGGTCGGGTGGGCGTGCAGCGCGAGCACACTCGCTTGCCCCAGAAGGCCGACGCGGCCGCTGTCGTCGGGGTACTCGGTCTGCCCAAACCCCTCCCGTGCGGGGGCGGCGACGTTGTAGATTGCGGCGAGCTTCCGGTTGAGAAAGGTGGTGCGCGTCGTCAGCGCATCGCGCCAGTCCCCATCGTTCTGCCACACGATCCAGTCGAGGGTGGAGAGGGTTTCTTCCCGCGCCGACGGGCCGACGGTTTCGTCCATGTGGAGGAAAATCGTCGTGTCTTTCGACACGTCATCCAGCTCGTCGAGCGCGAACATATCGGAAAAGAATGCGCGTGTGCCTTGCCGCGCGCGCGGGTCGGCCAGCATGCGGTCGACCTGCGTGGCGAGCCCCCCGTCCGTCGTGAGCTCTCCGGCGCTGGCAGCGCGGAGCAATTCGTCGTCCGGCGTGGTGTTCCACAGAAAGAACGCAAGGCGCGAGGCGAGGTCGTCATTGGAAAAGCGGCGGGTGCCGGATCCGTCCAGAACGTCCTCTCCGAGTTCCGCGCGATACAGAAAGTTGGGCGACTGCAAGGATGCTGCGATCACGTAGGTAACGCCATCCCAGTGGCTTCCAAGCGTTCCTGCGGCCTGACCGGCGAGCCAGTACATTCGACTCAGCTCCGTGTCGGTCGGCGCGCGGCGCCATGCGGTTGTGAGGTAGGCCGGGAGAGTCGCGCTCAAACAGGCGTAGTCGATGCGCCCGACGTTTGGGCAGGCGAACCAGCGATCGCGCAGATCCGCATCGGCGACCACCTTTGCCGCGATCTCATAGGCGCTGTCTTCGTACTGCCCCACGCCGAACGGGGATACCGTTACGACGGCCGACCCGAGCGCCTGCAATCCGTCTACCCGTTCGTCGGGCTCCAACGAGGCGGTGACCCGCACCTCCTCCCCGAAAATATCGTGGATCGCGTTGGTATATTGCGCGGCCGTCAGCCGTCGGAGGCCGGGGGGCTCGGGCTCGATCGCCGGCATGTCTCCGCGCGGGGCGAGCGTGTCGGCCGCAGGTGCGGGGGCAGCCGGGTCACACGCGAGGAGGGGAAGGAGCCACATGACGCGCAGAGTGTAGTTCAGCGTGTCACCGAGGCGCTCTCCGAAATCGTCAACTCGCCGTCGAGGATGGGTCGCCCGCGGTGTGACAATTCATGACAACCGCCCGCAAACCCACCCACCATCGACGTGACAGAGGCTCTCCCTCTCCCTCTCCCTCTCCCTCTCCCTCTCCCTCTCCCTCTCCCTCTCCCTCTCCCTCTCCCTCCTGTACCCTGCGCGCTCCTCCCCGAGTCCGCATGGCCCATCCCCGTATCCGCATCTTCCCGCTGTTCCACAAGCTCCGGCTGTTCACCGCGGCGGATGACTCGACGAAGGTGTATGTCGACCTGAACGTGCCGGGGATCTCGGACATCCTGCCACAGGCCGAGCAGGTGTGGCTCGCGTCGCTCACCGAACAGATGCCGGGAACGAACGACGTCCAGTGGAACGTCGTGATCGTTCCGGGGTATGATCGCGAGCATGAAGCGACGGAGTTCAAGCTGGACGTGACGGCAACCGACATCAACACCAACGGCCCGCTGCGGAGCGCGCTGGTGGTCGCGTCGATTGCCTTACCAACCGCACGCCCGCGTGAAGGCGTATGCCATCGGAAAGGCCGGAAACAACGCGATCAAGAGCTGCCTGGCCAGCGCGGCGCTCTACGTCCAGTTGTTCGGGCATTAGCGGAAATGCACACCATCTCCCGACGGCGCGCCGCCCGGCCGTTTCGGGCTTGCCGGTGCGGGGAGGCGAAGCATGTCCTGCGCGTGTAGCGTCGGTGCCGCGTGTGGCGCTCAGGAGTGCAATTGCGTCGCCTGCGCGCAGGAACGGGCGCAGACGATGTACCGGGTCGCATCGCGGGAATCGGCCCGGACGAGTGTCCGGCGGGCGCCAGCAGGGGCATCGGGCGTTGGCGCCGTCGGGCGGCGGAGCGCCGGACGACGTCACGTGGAGCCTCCGTTGGGGCCGGGAGACCTTCGCCCGCCGGAGTGGTGGTTGGCGGCGATTGACGCCAACCTTGCTGGCGCCCAGTTCGGGGATGCCGGAGAGGGCGTGGAGGCGGCCTACGCCACGCTTGGGGCGGACGGGGTCGGGCCTCTTGGCGACTCCGCGCTTTCCGACACGGTGCGCCTTGGCGCCAACGCATGGGCAGGGCAGGCGTTCACCGATCCAGAAGACTGTGGCTACGTCTTCCAGGGATACGCGCTCCCGCTGCACGACCCGCCAGCGAACCGGGCGCTGGAGCGGTCGTACTGCTCGCCGTCTTCGGCGCTCGGATACCACGTCAATACCGCCAGCACGCATACAGTGAAAGTGGATGGGCGCTGGCGCATGTACATTCCGGAGCCGCGCGTGAAAGCGGACGCGCCGTCAGCCACAACCGACGTCTACCCTTGGCCACGCTATCTCCCCTCCCTCGATGCCACCGCGCCCGAGATCGAGCGCTATCCAGACACGTGGTCTGAACGGTCGGAGCGATTTTCGCCGAACTACATCTCGTTCGTGGATTCGCCTGACGGCGGGCTGACGTTTCCAGTCTATGCACCCGTCGTGCCTCCTCGTGCGTTCGACGCCACAGGATGCATTTCGGAGTTCGCGACTGAACTCGCAAGTTGGTCGCAGGCAGGCTGGACGCCCACGGCGATTCCAAGTCGGAATGAGGCAACGGATGGGGCCGTCGATGGCATCTACACGATCTACCGTGACCCAAGTGTGATCGACCTGTCGGCCTCACATGGAATCTATCTGATGATCGTGGTTGAGTGTCGGTCCACCACGGCAACGCTGGCGGAGGTCATCACATGTCATCCCTGTATCCACAGTGCGGGCGAAAACTGTGACACGTACGCGTACACGCGGATTGTGGTGTTTACATCTGCGTCTCCGGACTTTCCGAACGTGAGCGCGCCGGACGGAACCTGGCCGGATCCGAAGAACTGGACGCGGGCGGCGGTGCTCCTCGACGGAGGCGGCGATCCGGTTACGGGCACGATTCCCGACGAGCACTACGGTGTGCCGAGCGTCACGCTCAGCTCCGATGGCGCCAACTTGCTCGTGTACGTCGGGATTGGAAACCCGGATACGACGAACGAAACCTGGGTTCAGCGTCGAATCGCCTATCACTACATCGAAAGGCCGCCTGCATTGTCCAGGGGGCTGTCGTGTTTCGCGATATCCATTTCCAATTTTGCATACACGCTTACCGAGATTCGGTACTGGGACCGGCTCGGCAGCGACGCATTTGCCGCCGATGCGCGCAGCAGGCTGGAGACGCTAACGGAGAATGGCTACGAGGGGGAGGTCATTCTCTCGACGGGCGAACTCGACCTTCGCAACAACTTCGAACAACTCCAGAACCTCGATCCACAGTTCACGCTGATCGCCGGCGAGGTATGGGCGCACTTCGTCGCCGTGGACTCCCCAGAATGTCCGGATGCAAGTCCAGAGCCGGGCAACGATTGTTCGAGCGAAGTGCATCAGATCCGGCGCGCGCGCGCGGTCACCGTCGCCCCGACCGCGACCTCCCCCCGCGGGTTTTCGCCGGCCGCGTACAATAAGCTGGCCGATCCTGAATTTTTTGCCACACCGCAGACGCCTTTCGCACTGTTCTTACGTCCGGAACGGTGCTTCAAGTTGCTCGACATGAAGGCCATCACAGGGACCGCGGGCTTCGGGCTCACTCGCGATCCCGACGTGGCCGAGTTGGACGACGGCACGATCCGGATCTCCTTTGCCGGATCTTCGTCAGAGGCAGAAGGCGCGAACATCGGTCAGGGCCTGATGTTCGCCACGCATGTCCCGGCGATTCGAGTGGGACAGCCGGAATTCATCCGACGACCCTTCAGGTGATTTCCAACGCGCACGTCGTGGCCTTGGTGCTGCTCGGCTGCCGGGTGGTGGCGGTTCCAGCCACACAGACCGACAATCCCGACGCGGCCGATGGCATCGACACCGGCGCATCTCTGGATTCCGGCGCTGCGGCGGACTCCGGGGAAATCGACGACAGCGCGGCGGATACGGGCCCTTGTGTCCCCTCCGAGCCCGAATCGTGCATCCCCGACACCGGCGTGTGCGACGGCTGCCCGACGACAACGGCGGCGCGGGCGTGCGACGAGCCAATTCCGTGGGCGCCGCCCGCGTACGGGAATGCACGATTCGATGGGCATGATCCCGTGGATTGTGCCGAGAGCGCGACCACGGTTTATGGCGATCGCCGCTTCGAATGCGCCGACGCGTTCGTGGCGTGGCCCTACCTGCCGGGCGGTGACGAGGGTGCCCAGGCGTTCGGCGCCGATTGGCTCGGTGACCTCGACAACGACGGTTTGACGGATATAGTTTTTCAACGTTTCACTGCCGCGTGGAAGGTGGACGACTCCCTCAGCACTGCACTTGTCTACGGCGGGCGCCGGCTCGATGACGGTGAGTTGGAAGCCCAGGCGGATGCCACAGGCATGCTGGACCTCGTGGCGGTGACCGCGGCTGGAGACGTGGATGGGGACGGGGTCGATGACGTCCTCCGCTGGGTCTACGCCGGCGGCGAGCAGTCGATCTACGGTTTTGGCCTGATGTCAGGAAGGCCGCGGGCCGCGGGTCCAACCCTGGAATGGCCAGAGCCCGACGAGTATTGGACCGTTGAGCAGAATCGTGGGCTAAGCTCGCTCGGCCTCGGCCCGAGCGGCGTGGGAATGGTGGATGCGGCGGATTTGACGGGCGACGGTATCAGTGACCTCATCTTTTCCGAGGCCGATACCGCCGCACTGCTTTCGCGCGTGTTTGTGCTGGCAGGCGGCCCCGATCTCGTCCGGGCTGGTTCGGCTTGGGACGTGGCGAACTGGCGCTTTCGAGAGCATTGGGCTGCCGGCGGCCCCGAGGTCGTGGCGTTGGCCCACTCGGTGGGGGACCTGAACGGCGATGGTATCGACGAGATCGGAATCGTCGATGCGCCCGACACTTGGCCGACGGGCGGTTCGGGTTGGCGATTCGGCGCCGCGTCCCTCAGTGAATTGCCTGCGTGCGACTACGCGGTTTCCGATGTGATCGGTGGTGCCCTTGCCGTGCCTGGCACGGCTCCGAATGGCGACGAACTCGCGTACCTCCCCGGCGCCGGCAAGGCGTTCGCGCTGTCCGGAGCGGGGGACGTGAACGGCGACGGGCGCGACGATGTCGTTGTCGGCGGCTCCGTCGCGGAGGATGACGCCGGCCAGCCGGTGCTTTGGTTCCTGTATGGTGGGGAGCCGTGGCTGGAGGGCGGCGGCAATCTGGCGGGCAACGCCGATCGCATCGAATTTTGGGTCGCCCCGGCGAAAACAGCATCTCGAGCGCCGGCATTTGAGCAGGTCGGCCGGATCGATCTCGACGGGAATGCGATCGACGATGTCGTGATCGGTGGGCAGGTGGTCAACAGCGCATCTGGTGTGGCAGCTTGGGCCACGATCATTCCCGGTGTCGCCGGCGGTCTGCGCGGCGTCCACGCCGGCGATGATCCGGCGTTCCCCGTCATCCTTGCGGGCGCTGACTACTACGTCGCCCCGGCCCGGCACTCCGGCGATCTCGACGGCGACGGCTTCGAGGATCTCGTGCTCACGGCCGTCGGTGACTACCAAGACGATCCTCTGTCCGCCGGCATCTTCTACGGGGGCGCTTTCCCGTGACCCGCCGACCGGCCCCGCACCGCCGATCCCTCCACCGGGCCGCTCGCGGCCCGGGCGCCGCCGACCGCCCCACGAAGCATTGACCGCGTGTGGCGCCCAACGTCTGGTTCGGGGAATTATGCGACCGCGCAGAGTGTAGTTCAGCGTGTCACCGAGGCGCTCCCAGAAATCGTCGGCTCGTCGTTGAGGAGGGCCCGACCACGTTCGTCAGCTGGCTTCGGTCGCGATTGGCCCGGTGCTCGATGACAGCGGGTGAGAACGTTATCACATCACGACGATGCGCGGCGATTACGCTGAATCGTCGAAGATAAAACTATTTTATTGACAACTCCCCCCCCCCGTTAGCCTCAATGTATCGGTACGAGCGCCGCACGCGGTGATGTTGCTGATCGAATCCATTTGCCCCACCGAGGTCTCGATGTCACAACCCCGTATTCGCGTATTCCACTTGTTTCACAAGGTCCGACTCTGGACGGCCGCGAACGACTCGACGAAGGTCTACGTGGACCTGAACGTGCCCGGATTCGCGAACATCCTCCCCGAAGCCGAGCAGATGTGGCTCGCGTCGCTGACGGAGCAGATGCCGGGTACGAACGATGTCCAGTGGAACCTTGTCGTCGTTCCCGGCTATGATCGCGACAACGAAGCAGCGGAGTTCCGCATGGACGTCACGGCCACCGACATCAACGCCAACGGTCCGTTGCGCAGCGCGTTGGTCGTCGCTTCGGCGGCATTCCTGCCGCATGCACGCTTGCGGGCCTATGCCATCGGAAAGAATGGAAACACCGCGATAAAGAGCTGTTTGGCCAGCGCCGCGCTGTACGTCCAATTGTTCGGGCATTAGCGGGCCGTGCGGATCACGGCGCCAGCGGAGGCGAGTGATGCCTTCCGAGGCGTCTCGTGCGCGGTCGCGAATGCGTCGGGGGGCGGCGCCACGGATTGCGAATGTCTGGCGTGCGCGCAGGCGCGCGCCGGAGCGTTCCGGACGGACACGTCTCGAATGCACGGAGCCGGCGGGCTGAACCCGCAGAGCCACGCCGCGCGTCGCGTTCCGTTGGGCGCTCGGCAAGGCGCGCTGCAACACGGTGCGCCGCGGCCCCAGAGTGGTGGCTGCCGCGCATAGACCCACGCCTTGTCGGTGCGCAGTTCGACGCTGTCGTGTCGGACGCGTTCGGCGGTGTTTCGCCGTATATGGCGGACGGGGCGAAAATTGCCACCGACCCGCCCGACGCCGACGTGCTGCGCATGGGTGCCAACGCATGGGCCGGGCAGGCGTTCACCGATCCCGAGGATTGCGGCTACGTGTTCCAAGGCTACGCACTGCCGCTACACGACCCCTTCGAGAATCGCATGTTCGACGCGGCGCACTGCTCGTCGGCGTCGGCGCTCGGCTACCACGTCAATACGGCAAGCACGCACACGGTGAAGGTAGCCGGGCGCTGGCGGATGTACATTCCGGAGCCGCGGGTTGCCGCGGATGAACCGTCCGAGGCAACCGCATGGCTTCCGTGGCCGCGCTCTCTCCCCGACGCGACCACGGCGACGCCGGTTGAGCGTTACCCCGACGACTGGTCGGACAGCTCCCCCCGGTTTTCGGCGAACTACATTTCATTTGTGGATTCGCCGGACGGGAGCCTGACCTTTCCCGTCTACGCCCCGATCGTGCCGGTCAAGGCCCTGGATACCGCCGGATGCGCCGCGGAGTTCGCTACGGAGTATGCGATCTGGACCAAGGCCGGGTGGACCCCGACGGCAATTCCGAGTCGGAACGAGGCCACGGACGTGGCCGTCGATGGGTTGTACACGATCTACCGCGACCCCAGCGTGATTGACCTCTTCGCCTCGTACGGACTCTATCTGATGATCGTCGTGGAGTGTCGGTCGACGGCGGCCACACCAGAGGAAGTCACCACGTGTCATCCGTGCATCCACAGCAGCACCGACGGCTGCGACACGTACGCATACACCCGGATAGTCTTGTTTGCCTCGACGTCGCCTGACTTTCCGGAGGTGACCGCCCTGGACGGAACGTGGCCGGATCCGAAGAACTGGACGCGCGCCGTCGTGCTCCTGGACGGGGGCGGCGATCCCGTCGCAGGAACCATTCCCGATGAGAACTACGGTGTGCCGAGCGTGACGCTCAGTCCAGATGGGAACTATTTATTGTTGTATGCGGGGATTGGTCCGCCCGACACCAGCGATCCCTTGTGGGCGCCGTCTCGGATCGCCGCGCGGTACGGCCCCAGGCCGCCACCGCTGGGGACTGGTCTTTCAGGTTTCGCGATTTCCTTGTCCAACCTGATGTACGCGCTGGGCAACATTGAGTATTGGGAAGCGGTTGGCGTGGAGCAATTCGCGGAGGAGGCGCGCAGCACGATCACCGCCGTCGTCGACGCCAGCTATCAGGGCGAGGTCGTCCTCTCGACGGGCGAGTTGGACGCCCCCGGCGCAAAGTTCCATCAACTCCAAAACCTCGATCCCCAGTTCACCCTGATTGGCGGTCAGGTGTGGGCGCACTTCGTTGCAACCGACTCTGCGGAGTGCCCGGACGCGGATCCACCTGTGGGAAACGATTGTGCTCGCGAGGTACATCAGGTGCGTCGTGCGCGTGCGATCACCGTCACGCCGACTACGACGGCACCGCAGGGGTTTTCGGACGACGCGTGCGATCTGCTGAACGATGGTCGGATGATCTCGCCGCAAACCCCCTTCGCGCTTTTCCGGAGCCCGGACCGCTGCTTCAAGCTGCTGGACATGAACGCGCTCATCGGCGCCGTCGGCTTTGGGCTCACCCGTGACCCGGACGTCGCCGAATTGGACGACGGCACCATTCGCATCTCCTTTGCCGGCGCATCGTCGGCGGAAGCGGGCGCGAACATCGGCCAGGGGCTCATGTTCGCCAGCCATGCCCCGGCTATTCAGGTTGGCAAACCATACTTCGGCGGCGGACTTTTGAAGTGATCGCCCATGCGCCGGCTTTGGCTCTGGCGCTCCTCGGCTGTACTGGGTCCTTGCCTGCCGGCAAATACGAGGCGGCACCGGGCACGGGCGGTGGCATCGATACGGGGCGGACCCTCGACCCCGGCCCGATCGATGATACCGGCGACTCCGGCCCGATCGACGACAGTGCCGCAGATTCAGCCGCCTGCATCCCGTCACAACCCGAACCATGCATCCCCGACACGGGCGTGTGCGATGGATGCCCGGCGGGGGGAACCGCACGAGCGTGTGACGAACCGATTCCATGGGCGCCACCCGTGGATGGAAACGAACGATTCGACCGTAGCAACGTCGTCGATTGTGCGGTGAGCGCCACGACCGCGCGTGGGGACCGGCACTTCGATTGCGCGGACGCATTTCTGGCCTGGCCTTATCTGCTGGGAGGCGAGGAGGGAGCGCTCGTGTTTGGTGCCGATTGGCTCGGGGATCTCGACAACGACGGTTTGACCGATCTATCCTTTCAGCGAAGCACGGCCTATTGGAAGGCGGACAATTCATTGAGCACGGCGCTTGTCTACGCGGGCCGCCGGCTGCGCTCCGGTGATTTGGCATCGGAAACCGACGCAGTTGGCATGCTGGACCTCGTGCCGGCAACGGGCGCAGGAGACGTCGATGGAGACGGTTTGGACGATTTCCTCCTGCTGCTCGGGCTCGGGGATAACGACATCCGCGGAATTGGACTTACTTCCGGAAGATCCCGGGACGAGGGCGCCGAACTCCGGTGGGCTGAGCCCGACGTCTACTGGACCTTTGAGGAGTACCGTGGCGCTGGAACGCTAGGTCTCGGTCCGTTCCACGTCGGGATGGCTGACACCGGCGATGTAACGGGTGATAGGACGGCGGACCTCCTGTTTTCGGACTGGAACCGGGACACTGCCCTTTCCCAGGTGTACCTTCTGGCGGGCGGGCCTGAGCTCCTACGTGGCGGGTCGGCCTGGGACGCGGCGGCTTGGCGTTTTTTGGAACATTGGCCCGAGGGAGCACCGGACGTTGGCGTGCTGGCCCGTGTGGTTGGCGATCTGGACGGCGACGGCGTGGACGAGATCGGTTTGATCGACGCGCCGGAAGACTGGCCGGCCGGGGGCCGAGGGTGGCGGTTCGGTACCGCATCCCTGAGCGTCCTGCCGCCGTGCGACTACGCGGTTTCGGATGTGATCGGCACGGCCCTCGCCGTTCCCGACGCCGCGCCGACGGGCACGAACCTGGGGTTTCGGCCCGATGACGGACAAGCGTTCGCTCTGGCCCGCGGCGGGGACGTCAACGGAGATGGCGCTGACGATGTGGTGGTCGGCGGTTCGGTGGCGGACGGTGACGGCGGACAACCGGTGCTCTGGATCTTGTATGGCGGCGAGACTTGGCTGGCCGCCGGCGGAAACCTTTCTGGCAACGCTGATCGCATCGAGTTTCCATTCGTGCCTGCCGACACGACGCTTCGCGCGCCGACGTTTGAGCAGATTGCACGGATCGACCTCGACGCGAACGGGATCGACGACATCGTCGTTGGTGGAATGCTCACCGAAGGCTTCGGGCGGGCGGCTTGGGCGACGATCATTCCCGGCCTCTCCGGTGGCCTTCGCGGAGTCCATGCCTGCGACGATCCCGCGTTCCCTGTCATCCTCGCCGACGATGACTATTACGTCGTCCCTGCCCGGCACTCCGGCGATCTCGACGACGACGGTTTCGAGGACCTTGTGCTCACCGCAATTAGCGTCTACGACGACGATCCCCTGTCGGTGGGGATTTTCTACGGCGGAGCATTCCCGTGAAGGGCGTGGGGCACAGCGACGGAACCCTCCGCATCTCGTTCGCCGGCGCCTCCTCGGAAGCGGACGGTGCAAACATCGGCCAGGGCCTGATGTACGCCACGCAGGTCCCGGCGATTCGTTCGACCAGGCGCGTTCCCACTCGTGGCCCCTTCAAGTGACCACGCCTTCGCCGCCCCTCGCGTTGCTGCTCCTTGGCTGCGGAGGGGCGGCCACAACTCAGACGGGGAGTTCGACTCCAACGACATCGAGGACAGTGGGCTGGACTCGGCCGCGTGCGTCCCGTCCCAGGCCGACCCGTGTGTTCCCGACACGGGCGTGTGCGACGGTTGTCCGGCCACGACCGCGGTGCGGCCATGCGATGAACCAATCCCGTGGGCGCCCGCGGCAGCGGAAAACGCGCGGTTCGATAGAAGCGCCTCGGTCGACTGTGCGGTGAGCCCCACGACGGCGTATGGCGATCGCCACTTTGCCTGTGCGGATGCGCTACTTGTGTGGCCTTACCTGTCAGGAGGCACGGCGGGAATTTGGGCGTACGGCGCCGATTGGCTCGGAGACCTCGACAACGACGGGCTCGCGGATCTCTCGTTCCAACGACTCACTGCTTATTGGTTGGTCGACGACTCACTGAGCGCTGCGCTCATTTATGGTGGCCGGCGTCTCAGCGCGGGTGACCTGGAATCGCAGGCGGATGCGGTGGGAGTGTTGGACCTCGTCCCGGTGACGGCCGCGGGAGATGTCGATGGCGGCGGACTCGACGACATCCTCCGCGCGGTCTTTATCGCAGGCGAATCGCCAATTTTCGGATTTGGCCTCATGTCGGGACGGTCCAGAGAGGATGGCGGCGGGCTGGATTGGCCACAGCCCGCCGAATACTGGACCGTCGAGGACGAGCGCCGTCTGGTTACGCTCGGTCTGGGTCCGGCGGGTCTGGCGATGGTCGACGCGGGCGACTTAACGGGCGACGGCGTTGGCGACTTGGTGTTTTCCGAACGCGCCGAGGATACGCACCTGACGCAGGCGCATACCTATGTTTTGGCCGGCGGCCCCGACCTGGTGCCCACAGGCTCGGCATGGGACGCCGCGAGCTGGCGGTTTTCCGAACGGTGGGCCGCCGACGCCCCGGCGGTGGAGGTGGTGGGCCGCGCGGCCGGTGATCTGGATGGCGACGGCGCTGATGAACTGGGGATGCTCGACGCGCCGAGGTCTTGGCCGGTCGGCGGCCGTGGATGGCGCTTCGGGACGGCATCGCTCGACGGCTTGGCCGCGTGTACCTATGTCGTCGCCGATGTCATTGGCAGCTCGCTCGCGGTTCCCGACGCTACGCCCAACGATCTTCCCCTTGCCAACAAGGCTGAGAAGTTCGCGATTTCGCGCGCCGGCGACCTCAACGGGGATGGCCTCGACGATGTCGTCGTCGTCGGCTCGGTGGCTGCGGACGACACGGGGCAACCGGTGCTCTGGTTCCTGTACGGCGGCGAACCCTGGCTGTCGGCGGGCGGCAACCTGGCTGGCAACCCTGACCGCATCGAATTTCCGGTCGTGCCCGCGTCCACGAACGTGCGGACGCCCGCGTTCGATCAGATCGCGCGAATCGACCTCGACGCGAATGCGATTGACGACGTGGTCATCGGCGGGATGATGGCCGAGTCCTTCGGTAGAGCCGCCTGGGCAACCATCATTCCCGGCGTCGCGGGAGGCCTGCGCGGCGTCCACGCCGGCGACGATCCCGCGTTCCCCATCGTCCTCGCCGACGACGACGACTACGTCGTCCCGGCCCGACACTCCGGCGATCTCGATGCTGACGGGTTCGAGGATCTCGTGCTGACTGCCATGGCCACCTACGACGACGAGCCCCTGTCCGTCGGCATCTTCTACGGCGGTGCGTTTCCGTGAGGGGGCGTTTGTCGCACCCAGTCACGCTGGACGTCATCGCGGGGATACAATCACAGCGATGATCACCGACACCAGCCCCGGCGCCCGAGCCGTCCTCACGGGTCTTTACCGGAAGGCAGGGCCCGAGCGGTGCTTGCGGATGGCGCTGCAGATGTCCGAGGACTACCGCGCCATCGCCGCGTCCGGGATTCGTTTCCGGCGACCCGACGCAACCGAAGCCGAGGTGCGGCGCGAGCTGGCGCGGATGTATCTGGGGCGGGAACTCGCCGACCGCGTGTTCGGGCCCGAGCAGACGTGACGCAGCCGGTAGGCATCGAACCCTTCCTCGGGCACCTCGCCCACGCCCTCGAGGCCGCCGGGGTGGAGTACGCCGTGGTCGGCTCGGTCGCGAGCAGCTTCCACGGCGAGCCGCGAGGAACGCAGGACATCGACATCGTCGCGCGAATCCTGCTATGCGACGTCGCGAACCTGGCCAGGCAGTTTCCCGAGGAGGACTTCTACTTCGACCGCGACATGGTCCTGGACAGCATCCGGTCCCGTCAGCCCTTCAACATCATCGACCTCCGAACGATGTGGAAAGCCGACATCATCCTCCCTAGCGAGCCCTACGCCAGCGAGCAACTGGCGCGTCGGCAGCGGGTTCAGCTGGCCGGAGTGACGGTGTACGTGGCGACCGCGGAGGACACGGTGATCTCCAAGATGCGCTGGTCGAAGCTGGCCGAGTCCGACCGACAGCTCAACGATGTCGCGGGCATCCTCCGCGTGAGGGGCACCGCTCTGGATCGTGCGCTGATCTCCGCGCTCGTGACGCGGTTCGACCTTGAAGCCCAGTGGGTCAAGGCACTGGCAATCTCCGCGAGCTGAGCGGATATCACCTGTCCGTAGGGATTTTCTACGGCGGTGCGTTTCCGTGACCCGCCGCCCCGCACCGCGGATCCGTGTACCGGGCCGCTCGCGGCCCGGGCGCCGCCGACCGCCCCACGAAGCATTGACCGCGTGTGGCGCCCAACGTCTGGTTCGGGGAATCATGCGACCGCGCAGAGTGTAGTTCAGCGTGTCACCGAGGCGCTCTCCGAAATCGTCAACTCGCCGTCGAGGATGGGTCGCCCGCGGTCATCGCCTTGCGACGCCCATGCCCACGCGAGCACGGTTCCATCGATGATGCGGAAGCCCTCGTCGCGATCCATGGTGACGTTTTCCATTTGATCCGCGAAGGCCGTGAAGCTCAGATGCCCGGCGCCGTCGAGCGTCACGCGGCGGTTCTCTCCCCCGGACAATTCGAACCAGATGACGTCCGCCTCGGAGCCCGGGCCCTGATCCTCGGTGGCGGTCATGTGCAGGAACGGGCCGATTCCTGCCAAGCCGTCGTCGAAGAAGAGGTCGCTGTCACCCGGGGCCATGGCGGTGAACGCGGCGATCCGGTCGTCGAGAAAGCCGGCGTCGAACATCGCGGCCTGACCGTCGGTCCACGTCGAGCAGAACGACGACGCCGTGGCCGGGCACTGGGCCGTGTCGTACCGACCGCCCGCGAGCGCGAACATCGTGTATCCGCCGAAGCTGTGGCCCATGGCAAACACGTTGTCGGAGGTGACGTTCAGCGCAAGGTCGGGCGCCGCGTCGATCACGGCGGAAATGTCGTGGGGGCGCTGGAGGTAGATGGACGTGGCGCGGTCGGAGCCGTCGAGCGTCGTGTTGCCCGTGTGATCGGGGGCGAGGACGACCCAGCCGTGTGTCGCGAGGTGCTCCATCAAGAACGCCGTGCTTTCGGCGTAGCCCTGGTGGCCGTGGCTGAACACCGCGAGCGGGTGCGTACCCGTCGTCACCGTGGCGCCGTCGAACACGCCGGGCGCCGCGATGCTGCCACGGAAGTAGCTGGCTTCGGGGCCGGTCTCGTCGTCGGTCGGGTACCATGCGGCCACGCGCAGCGTGCGATCTTGCGTTGCGGCGGGGTCGGGGTAGGTCAGGAACGACTCGCGATACCCGACGTGGTGGGGGCCGGGCGACGTGACGAGCGTGAGGAGGTCGATGTCATCGGCGGAGTCGGACGCGTCGGGCGGGGGCGCGCAGGCAAGGAGCAGGAGCATCGGGGAAGCCTACCCGACCGCGTGTGGTATGGATCGTGCTTGTGCAGTTGGTGGAGGCAATCCATGCTCACCCGTCGTACCCGTGCGCTCTCTCCCTTGCTGGTTTTGGTGTTTGCGGCGTGCGAGGAGGGAGAGGTCGTCTGTGACACCTCGGCATCCGCGTCGGTCACGGTCACCGTCGTGGACGCAGATGGCGCCGCCGTTTCGGGAGAGGCTGTGACGTGGTCGGCCGACGGTGGCGAGTTCGCCGCGTGTGATGGCCTCGGCGACACCTGGGCATGCGGGTGGGAGGTCGCCGGCACGCTCACCGTGCGCGTCGAGGCGGAGGGATTTTTGGCAGCAGAGGAAGTCGTCCACATCACGCAGGGCACCTGCCACGTCGATCAGCAGCAGATCACGGTGCAACTGGAGCCCGAGGCCGGGGATAGCGGCGACTCGGGGGTGTGAGGGGCCTCACTCAAACGTGACCTCCGGAACCGACATCGAGACGTCGTAGACCATCGGGGCGAGGAGCAGTGCGTCACGCGGACAAAGGGTCGCGGTATGCAAACCCCCGATGCCCACGGGCGAGATGCTCTCCGCGGAGCAATTCTGCTGCGCCAGGGAACCTCCGTCCGTGAAGTCGTTTTCTGAAAGGATGGCGGAAGCGTTGTCGATGAGCACCGTGGGTCCCACCCCGCTCCCGAATCGGTTGCCGGTGAGGGTCGGGATCGATCCCGCCACCGCCACGACCGCGTTTCCGTTCAGGATGAGGTCGGGCCGAAGCGCGACGCCACTCCCGGAGGCCAAAGCACTGCCCTCAACGAACGTCGGGCCGCAGTCGTCGAGCCAAACTGCGGCGAGCGGCGCGACGCCGAGATTCGACCCCAGCAGCGTGACTGCCCCTCCGAAGCCGGCGTACAAGTCGACCCCTCCGCCAAGCGAGGCATCCGGGATGATCCCCTCCGCGGCGAAGCGCGTCAACGAAAGCTCGGCGTCATCGACGCTGATCGCTCCAGCGAAGGACACGCCGCGCACGACGCACCCGTCGCACGCCAACGTTGCGTCCACGGCCACCATTCCCGGCCCTTCGATCGCGTCAATCCGCAATCCGCTGCCGAAGAACGCGGCTCCGTGCTGCACGATCAGGCCCGCGGCGATGCTGATGTCCGTTGCACGTCGGACGCCGCTGATCTCTACGTCCGTGGCCGAGACGGAGGATCCGACATTTTCAAGGAAGATTCCACTCATCGAGCCGCCCGTGATCCGGGTCCGTAGCAGGTCTGCGGATGCGCCGGCCACGACCTGCACCGGCCGATAGCCGCCGGAATTGGCGTCCAGCGTGGGCAGGTCGATGGAGGAGTCCACGACGAGCGCGTGCGAGCCGGCGTCCGTGGTGGCCAGTCCGGAGCCCCTGCAGCGTTCCAGACGCGAACGGTACAGCCGCAGCTGCCCCCCCGTCACCGCCAGCGCGCACACCCCCCATCCATCGCCCGTCGGGTCCCGGATGTCGCGAATCACGCTCCCTTCGATGGAGACCACCGCTCCCGAAAGCGCGGCGATGCCTGTCCCATCCATGTCCTCCATCACGGACGCCGAGACATCGATCGTGGCGCCGTCTTTCGCCACGACACCGTGGGCCACGTCCTTCTGGACCGGCAGCGAGTGGCCGATCCTGCATCCCCGCAGCGTCGCGTGGCACCCTTCTCCCACGGCCATCAGCGCGACGTTGCCGTTCTGTTCGAGGATCGCGCCGTCCAGCTCCACCACGCTCGCCGTGTCCAACTGCACGCCAGCGTCGCGATTGCCGGCGATGCGCATGTCGGTGAGGGATGCCGTGCCGCCGGCTCGGGCGTACAAGCCGGCGCCAAAGAACCCTTCTTCGGATGACGTGTCCGTGATGGAGCCCCCCTCCATCGTCAGGTGCGTGGTGCCGTCGCGCACGGCGACGCCAACCAGATGGTTCCCGGCGACATCCACATCGGTGAACCGCGCGGTTCCGCCCGCCGCGATCAGCGCCCCGTAGGCATACGCTCCGGAGCCGAGGTGGTCGCGGATGCGCGATCCGACGACGTCGGCGGCGGTGTGCGTGCCACCTACGACGAGCCCGCGCCCAGCGTTCGCGGCCATGTCCACCGCGGAAAGCATCGCCACCGCTCCGTCGTAGACGATCACGCCATCCCCTTGGGGTGCACTTTCGGCACCGGGAAGGGCGGGAAGCGAGGCGCGCACGACTGTGTCCGACAGGTGGAGAGACGCCTTTGCCGTCCAGGCGGCGATGGCGTACTGGTGATTGGCGACAAGATCGACGTCGTCGATCTCGAGGGCGCCACTGAACAGGGCGACCCCGCCGGCGCCGCCCCCGGTGAGGGTCAATCCGCGCATCATGAGTTGGGTGCGGGGCGCGTCGATCCGGACGAGCGGTTGGTCCGGCGCGGATCCTTCCCCGTCGAGGATCACCTCCGCGCGGCAGGCGCCAGCGAGGTTCACGCCGTCGTGATCGTCGGTGAGCGAGAGCGTCTCGCGATACCGACCCGCTGCGATGGCAACGGTGCCGCCGCCACGTTTCGCGGCCGAGTCCGCACCCACCTGAACGCTCACGAAGGGGTGTGCCGCGGTGCCATCCCCATCGGCCTCGGCGCGTGCGTCGACCCACACGTCAGCGGTGGCAAGCGGTGGGCATGTGGCGGCGCCTTCGACACCGGTGCCGGCGCCCGACGGATCGGGCCCGCCCACGCACGCGAGGGAGAGCAGGAGCGGCAGGAACGGCACGCCCGGATTCTACTCGGAGACAGGACATCGATTCGGTTCGCCGCGCGCGACAATTCACTTTGCCGCGATCCCCCCCCTCACGGCGTCGAAAGCACACGCGCGTAGCCCTTGTCGAGCCGGATGGAATCGACCTCGCCAAGCACCGGGTCCACGTACACGTCGCCAAGCGCCACGACCACGCCGTCTTCCTCGCTGGGGTTCACCACAACGATGCCCGCGTTGTAGCGGCGCACCCAAACGGAACCGACTGCTACGGCGTCCTCTACCGGCAGGCCGATGTCCGGGCCCCATGCGTCGGCCCAGGGATCGGCTCCCTCAGCACCAAAGTAGCCCCACGCCGAGTCGCTCACCCCGTCCCAGATCAGCAGCCAGCTCGCTCGGCCGTACCACTGGCCTTCCTCCACGCCTTCGTCGCCGGGGCCCTTGGTCAGGGCGAGGTAGGAGACACCAGCGTCCTGCGCCATGCGCATGGTGTCGAGCGTGCTGACCCAGTTGTCGCCGCGGAAGTTTGGCGAGTCGTCCCACCGCATCCAGTACTCGCGAAGCCAGTGCGTGATGTACGGCAGTAACGCTTCGGACTGCGCGAGCATCGTGTCGTCCCAGGGGTTCATCGCGATGTTCGGCGCGACGAGCAAGTCATCGGCGATGAGCTTCGGGCCAACCGCCGCCATGAACGCCACCAGCGCGTCGCCGTAGGCCTCGTCCGTTGGATACTCGGCGATTGCCGTGCCCTTCGACCCAAGGCAATGTCCGGGGAAGGTGTTGGCGTCGTCCATCATCACCCCATCAAACCCGTCGGCCACCACGCGCGTTCGTACGTTGTCGAGCCAGCGGGCCTGGTAGTCGAGGTGGCCGATGTTCGCCGCGTAGACACCGGCGTAATCGCAATATTCGAGTCGGGTGCCGCCGCTGTCGTGGAGGAACCAGGACTCCTGTGCCTCGCTGATTTGCACGCCGGTCGACGGGTGGCCGCCCCCGTCGTCTCGCATCCCGCCCACCTTCTGATAGGCCAGGAGGTGTGCGTCTGGGTTGGCCGCCCGAATGTCGCCGAGGATGGAATACATCGATTCCTGCAGCAAGATCGTGTGGTATTCGCCCGCCCCCGCGCCGACGCTCGTGGGGTAGTCCGCGTGTGCCCAGTCCTGGGCCACCAGCATGCCCCGGGGACCAGCAAGCGGCTCGGTGCCCGTGTCGCCCGCGCTGGTGTCGATGTCTCGTGGTTCGACGGTGCTGGAGTCACGGGTGTCAACCTCGCTTTCCTCCGTCGGATCGTCAACGCGCGTGCACGCCGCCATCCACAGCGCGAGTGTCCCGATCCTCATCTCGCCACAGTACTTGCCGGCGGCGGGCCTGACCCGGCCACGGCGTCAACACGTCGTGAAGATCACAAGGGAGTGGCGGCCGGCGCTGGCGTCGTCCTCGGAGACCGGAAATCGGTGGCCTACGGGTACCGCGCTCCCACAGGCGAGACCCCCGCAGCGTTCGTGGTGGTGCGCTGTCGCGACCGGCTCGCCAACCGTTCGTTCAGGAGGCGCCGGTCCGGCGCAGTGATGTTGACAACGCGCAACCGCGTGCGGATGTCATCCAGCGACCAGGTCAGCGCCAGAGATGCGATTCCTTCATCCAGAAACGAGGCGGAGGCGATGCGGAGCTTCGCGAAATCGACCCCGACATCGGAGGCGGCTGCAACCGCCTCCAGAATGGCGTTCCGCGTAGGTACGAGCAACGCCTGGATACGACCTTGTCACCCAGGCCGAACGTCACCACGGCGGTGTGGCTGACCACGGTCAGTCGCCCTCGTCGCTGGACGACGATGTCCCGGATCAGCTTCAGACCGAGCCCGCGCGCCGGATGGCCCGTTGATGTCAAGCCACCGCGCGTGACCGCGGCAATCACCACCTCGGCGTCGGACGCACGCTGCAAGGACTGGGTACGGTGCCGTCGAAGGACGACACGCTTGGCCTCGGAAAGGGTGTATCGCGTGGGTGCGGGCGAACCTACGGCGTGACTCCGATGGCGCCGGGGATCCACTCGATGCCGTCTCCGAGGGTGTGCAGGCCGTCGTCCTCGACACCGTCGCCCGTGAAGTGGAGCTGCCGGATGCCTTGATTTTCGATGAGGAGGATGCTGCCGGCGAGCGTTCCGCGGTCGACCGTGACCGCAACGCCGGGGAGCTGCGGCCTTGCGCCGACGAGGGAGATGTTGGCGATGGTGCCGGTGGCGGCGTCGATCGTGTGCACCGCGTTGTCGTAGCCGCTGGCAACGAGGGCGAGAGTGCCGCTGGGGGCGGTCACGACGGAGACGGGGTCACCGATGTCGACGGTGCCAACGGCGACGAGCGTGTCTCCCGTGCGGTGGACGCGGGCGATCCGCGTCGGTACGCCCGAGAACTCGGAGTAGTCGGCGAGGAGCACCCACTCACCGTCCGCGGTGATGGCGGCGTCGGTGACGATCGCTTCGTCGTCGCCGAAGGCATCGGCGCCGGCGAGGGTGACGGTGGGGTCGGCGCGGTCGAGCAACGCAAGATCGTCGCCGTTGCTGGCGCCCGGGATGTCGCGGCCAACGAGGAGGAGCCTATCCCCGGTGTACAGGAGGTCGGCAGGCAGCTTTGCGCTGACGACGCGTTCGGCGGGAGACGGGAGCCCTGTCGCACAGTCAATGGCGATGCGCCAGAGCCCGCCGCCGTTATTCGGCCAGTTGCCGTCGATGCCCCACGCGAACTCGCCGGATGGGTCCACGACGACGCGGACGGCGTACATCCCGGCGTCGAAGCTGCTTTCAAGGACGGTGAGCGTACCGTCCGCACCGATGGCGACGACGCCGATGTGGCCGTTCTCCAACGGCGCGATGCCGATGCTGCCGTCGGGCGTGAACGCCATCTCCGCGGAGTAGCTGCGGCCCATGGCGAACGGCGTCATGGTCCCAAGCGTTCCGTCGGGAGTGAGAGGGAGCGCGGCCCAGACGTTGGCCTTGTTACCATCGGCGTCGTAGGGGAGGGAGATGACGACGGTGCGGGTGCGATCGTCGTCGCCGGCGTCGGCGCGGCAGCCGTCGGTGTCGGCGTCGGTGTCGGTGTCGGCGTCGGTGTCGGTGTCGGTGTCGGTGTCGGTGTCGGTGTCGGCGTCGGTGTCGGTGTCGGCGTCGGTGTCGGTGTCGGTGTCGGCGTTCGACGATGCGGGTGCGGCGCAGGCCAGGAAAAGTGTAAGCATGGCGGCGCCTAACAAGGGCGGCAGCTCCGGTCGTCCGCGGCGCGTGAGCGATTTCGTGGGCGTTTGTCGATGTCGCGTCCGCGGACGCCGTTCGCTACCCCGCCCCGCCGCCCGCGCGCTGCGCCCGCACCCAGCCCGACACGTGGTCGCCGTAGCGGGCGCGGAGGTCCGGCAGGAGGAAGTCTTCGCCGCGGACGGTCGTTCGGCACATCGGCGCGCCGCAGGTGCACGTGAACGGCGCCATTCCTGCCCCGCAGAAGGTGGCGTAGTCTACGGTGATTTCCTGCCCTTCGGCGATGTCCGTCCGCGCCACGATGTCCTGACCTTCGAGCCACGCCGTCGGATCGCACGAGTGATTGATCGGCCGCCATCCCTCCGGATCTGCGTCCCACGTCACGAACACCCCGGGGCCGACCGGCCACGCGTACCTGTCGAACCACTCGCGCCGCAACCCGCGCCACGTTTTCTCGACGTGCGCGGCGGACACGAGCACCTGCGCACGCTCCTCGTACCGCTCGATGCGCTCGCCGGTTGCGATGGCCCGCGCGGCCACGAGGCCGAAGCCACCCTCCCGCGTGTACTCGATGCGAAACACGCGCTCGTTCGCCGCCTTTCGTCGTAGGGCGCGCGTCAGGAGATGCGCGAGAAAGCCCTCATGTCCGCTGGGATCGTGCGCGAGGATGAAATCCGCCGACCCGAACGATCCCGGGGGGTAGAAGATGCCCGGATAGGGATTGATTTCGAGCACGTACACCGTGCCGTTGGCGTCCACCCGCAAGTCACACCGCGCGTAGCTTGACCCGTTCAACGCGGTGAACAACGCGCGTGAGGCATGGCGGAGCGCAGCGTCCAGTACGGGATCGGTCACGACGCGGACGTCCATCTCGCCCGCGCGCTGCCACTTCATGTCGAAATGCTTGAAGCTCTCGCCCGGCGGAAACGTGAATTCCACGGGCGTCAACGCCCACGCTTCGTCCTCTCCCTGGCGCGGTTCAGCCACAAGCACGGTGAATTCTCGGCCTTCGATGAACTCTTCGATGAGCGCGTTGCCGTAGTCGGCCGTACTCCGCGCAACTTCGCGTCGTAAGCCGATGGCGTCCGTGACGCGCGAGTGCGCCGTCATCCCGACGCTGGAGTAGCTGTTCGGGTGCTTCACAATCATCGGGAAGCGCAGGTTTTTCAAGGCCCGCGCAACGTCGTGATCAAGGTGCTGCTTGCCGCGCGTGATGATGTACGCGGGAAAGCCGACGCCAGCAGCGTGGCACGCCATCTTCATCGCCTCGCGACTCGGGTCGTAGAACGTCGATCCGCCACCGGTAAAAGCCACGTTCAGCCGCTCCAGCGCCGTGACCACCTCGATCCCCGCACGATCGTCGTCCCACGCGCCGTCGCAAAGGTTGATTACGGCGTCGTACCCTGCCCGAGCGATGGTCTGAAGCTCGCGCATCGCCGTCGCCTTGTGGATCGAGAAATCGTCGTAAGGGACGCCGCGCAGGTGAGGGCCGGGATTGCAGGCAACGTCGTGGTCCTTGAACGGTGCGTCCGAGCCCTCGTACGAAGGGTGGAGGATGGCAATCCGCCGGATGGCGGGCGGCAGGTCGGCCACGTTCGACGCTCCTTGCAACGATGATGCGTTCGCGGACGCTCGTAATGGATGAACGGGGCCGGCGCGTGGTAGATCGCGTGCGTGCGCCGGATGTATTGCCCCGAATGCCTGAACACGTTTGAGACGGACGGTTCGGCGTGCCCGAACATGATGTGCGGCATCGAACGCCCGACCGAGGGGTGGGGAGAATTGTTGTCCGCGGGTGACACGTTCGACCGGCACTACCGCATCGACCGCCTGCTCGCGCTCGCCGGCGCGGGCCTGACCTACCTTGCGCGTGAAATCGATGCGTCCGGGGCACCCCAGCCCCCCGAACTGGCGATCAAGGTGCTGTACGCGCATCGGGTCAGCGGTTCGTTTGTTCGTCGTCTTGCAAATGAGGCGCAGATTCTCCGCGAACTCGATCATCCCAATATCGTGGAGTATCAGGGCTTCGTGCAGCGGCGCAACAGTCCGCCCTACCTCATCACGACGTTTGAGACGGGTGGAACGCTGTACGAGTACATCCGGCGCGTCGGCGCGGTGCGCGCGGAAATCGGCGCCGCCATTGTCAAACAGGTGCTGCTGGCTTTGGAGCAGGCTCATCGGCGCGGGGTCGTGCACCGTGACTTGAAGCCGCAAAACGTGCTGTTGTGCGGACATTCCACGGCGGAAGTGGCGCCGCGAATTCGCGTTGCGGACTTCGGCATCGCCAAGCTCGCCGACGGCATTGGCGGGGGGAATACCCGGGCCGGCATGTTCATCGGCACGCCCGAATTCGCGGCCCCGGAGCAGTTTCTCGGCCAGCCTGCATCTGCGGCCACGGACGTGTTTTCCGTCGGCGGCCTGCTCCACTACCTTGTGACGGCGCGCATACCCGTCGGCTTCAGTCAGCGGGGAGACCTCGCCACCTGCTACGAGGAGCTACTCGCGGCGATTCCCCTCCAACTTTCCCCGGCGGATCGCGCCCGCCCCGGGATGGCGGCGATTCAGGCCGTGCTCGACGGTACCATGCTCGCGCGCCCCGCAGATCGGTGGCCGGTGGCGCAGCTCATCGCGGCGCTCGAAGGGGCAATTTCGGGAGAGCCGACGGCGCCATCGATGCCAACGGGTCCCGACGGTGCAGTGACATTTGCGATGGCGGAAACGGGCCCGGTGGTGCCGAACCTGCCAGCAGCTCCGGTTCCTTCCGCCCGTGTGCCGGCTGCAGCGTCGGTTGCGGCGCGCACGCCCGCCCCGCCGGTTGCGGCGGAGCCGACCGCCGTTGTCGTGCAGGTCGACGAGCGGCACCCGAACTCGCTGACGCTCGACGACCTGTTCGCGGTGCCGATGCGTACCGCGGAAGCGATGGCGAAACCGATCCCGACGGTTCCGCGGCCGGTGGGGGGTCGGGCGGAGTCGGCGGCCGCGCTCGTCGCGCCGGCGGCCCCGTCGTTCGCCGCGCCGGATCGTCAGCCGGGGCGCGTCGTTCCGGTGGCCCGGCCGCCAGCGGGCGCGCGTCCTGCCGCGCCGGCGGCTCGACCGGCGGCCCCGGCGCCGCTCGCCTTCCCG
>CAMAWH010000044.1 GCA_945861635.1 Klebsiella pneumoniae
GTCAGGCCCGCTTGGTCGGAAACGTCGTGCTCATCATGGAGCCGGGGTGCTGAGTGGTCGTTGCGAAACGTTGACGCGTCGCGCGGGCGCCGATAGGAGCGCAACTCCAAATGGCCGGGTAGCTCAGTTGGTAGAGCAGGGGACTGAAAATCCCCGTGTCGGCGGTTCAACCCCGTCCCCGGCCACCTTCTTTTTCCTGCTGGTTTCCGGGTTGAGCGCGTGCTCCTCGGACCAGTGCTACTCCCTGTGCGCCACAACCGCGAATGCGGTCGGCGGCTGCATGGAGGAGTGGGGCGTGACCTGGGAGTATTTCGGCGCCTCCAAACAGAAGGATTGGGGCGATTCCTGCCGAACCGAATGGGAAACGGAGAAGGCAACTCTGGAGCCGCGGCAGGTGCAGGCGGCGCAAGACGAATGTGCGGCGGCGGCTACGGAACTCGCTACGCCGGATTGCGACGAATTGCGGGCGCTCTACCTGTAGCGTACTGCAAAATTGGACGGGCTATTTGAAACTGACCCCGGTTTGCGAGATTCCGAGCCGTCCAATCCGATAGTTCAGGTTCGAGCGACTCACGCCCAGCTTGCGCGCAGCCTGAGCCTGCACACCCGCCGCCTCCTCCAGCGCGGCGATGATCACTCGCCGCTCATAGCGGTCGAGCGCCTCCGGAAGGCCTCCAGGGCCTACCTCGACGACGGTCGTCGCCTCCTCCTCACTCACGACGTCTGCGTCGGGCATGCGCAGGGCCGTGACTTCGCCGCCGCCGCTCAACAGCGCCGTGCGCTCCATGAAGTGCTCCAACTCCCGAACGTTTCCGGGCCAACGGTACTCCTTGAGCGCTTCGACGGCCGCCGCGGACAAACGCGGTACGGGGCGGTGATTCCGCTCGGCGAAGCGGCGCATGAAGTGCTCGGCGAGCAGGGGAATGTCGTCGCGCCGATCTCGCAGGGGCGGAAGCCGGATCGCGAAGACATTGAGGCGGTAGTAAAGGTCCGCCCGGAATGCACCGTCCCGCACCTCCTTTCGGAGATCCCGGTTCGTCGCTGTGACGACCCGGACGTCCACCTTGACCGGGTGTTCCCCGCCGATTCGCGTGAACGAGCCGCCTTCCAGAACCCGGAGCAGCTTTACCTGCGTCGTTGCCGGAATTTCGCCGATCTCATCTAGGAAAAGCGTCCCTCCATCCGCTTGCTCGAACTTGCCTTGATGTTGGCGAACCGCTCCAGTGAAACTGCCCTTTTCGTGGCCGAAAAGTTCGCTCTCCAGAAGGTTTTCCGGCAACGCGCCACAATTTACGGCCACGAACGGCGCCCGGCGCCTGCCGCTTCGGTAGTGGAGCGCGTGCGCGATCAGCTCCTTCCCGGTTCCCGTCTCGCCTTGCACGAGAACGAGCGCGCCCGTGTCAGCGACGGCCTCCACCTGTTCGTACACCTCGCGCATCGCGGGCGTGACCCCGACGAGGTTTTCGTACCCGTATTTTGCATCGACCTCTCTCCGCAACTGGAGCACCTCCCGCTGCAATGCGCGCGTCTGGAGGGCGAGGTCGAGCAGGAGCAGCAGCTCATCGCGCTCGATGGGTTTGATGATGTAGTCGGCGGCACCCGCTTTCATCGCACTCACGGCATCCGGTACCGACCCGTGCCCGGTCATCACGACGACCCGCGTGTCGGGCCAGTGCGTGCGCACCAGCCCCAAAAGCGCGATGCCGCCCATCCCCGGCATCTTCACATCCGTCAGCAGCACGTCGTGTGGACTATCGCGCAAAACGACCAGTGCAGCTTCGGCATTCTCGACCAGCGTCACGTCGTAGCCCGCCTTCGACAGGTTGACGCTCAGTGCGGCGCGCACCGCGCGATCGTCGTCACACACCAACACACGGGCGCGGGGAGCGCTCAACGCACCTCCACCTGAAACGGCATCATGGCGAAAATGTGTTCGTCTCTCAATGCCGCGAGCCGCCAGAAGGGCTCGATTTCCTTGGGAAGTTCCATTTTCGGAGCCATCGCTTTCTGCAGTCGCTGCGGCAGGTTCACGAGCAAGGTCGGAAAGGTATCGTCCGTGCCATTGTAGGCGTCAAAGGTCACCAGATCGTACGGGGCCTTCGCTGCCATTCCCGCCTCCGCGCGAGCGCGATCAACTGCATCGAAGAAGCCACCGAATTCGTCCACGAGGTGGCGATCCTTCGCGTCCGTTCCCGACCAAACCCTCCCGCGGGCCAATTCCTCCACCTGGGCCGCGTCGAGGCTTCGCCCTTTTTCTACGCGATCCTTGAACTGGGCGTAGGTCTCGCCGATCATGCGATCGAGCGCCGCGAATTCGACAGCGTCGAACGGCCGCGCCATCGAGTACATGCCCGCGTTACGACCACGGTCGTACGCCTCCGACGTCACCCCGAGCTTTTCCAAGAGTCCGGCCGCAGAGTATTTCCCCCCGTAGACGCCGATCGAGCCCGTGATTGTGGACGGCTCGGCATAGATTGCGTCCGCGCCCGCCGCCACGTAGTATCCGCCGCTGGCCGCATAGCCGCCCATCGAGACAATAACCGGCTTTCCACGTTCCTTTACCTTTTCTACCGCTCGCCAGATTTCGTCGCTGGCGAACGCCGAACCGCCCGGGCTGTCCACTCGCAAAACGACGGCCTTGATCGCCTTGGTTCGGCCTGCCTGTTCGAGCTGTTTGACCACCGTTTCACTCCCCGTAGAAGGTCCCGAGAGGAATCCTCCGCTGGAGGAGGGGCCATCGTTGATGGCGCCGTCCACAATCACGACCGCCACGGCGCGCTGGGGTGCCCAGCCGCTTGTGTCGAGGTCGAGGCCGTAATCGTCGCGGAGATGGAAGTCTTCGGGAAAGACACCGTCGAGCGTCTCCTCAAGCGCGTCCGGATAGGAAAGGCCATCCACGAGGCCGGCTTTTTGGGCCTCGCCTGCGGTAAACGGCCCGGTATCCACGAGCGCACGCACCTCGTCGGGCGTCTTGCCGCGCCCCTTCGCCACCCCCTCAACCAGCACCGTGTACAAATCGTCCAGAAGCGCGTTCATCTCCTCTCGGGCAGGATCGCTTGCCGTCGTGTTCGTCCACGGTTCCGGTCCGGACTTATATTCGGCGCGCTTGGCATATTGTGCCTCGACGCCGACAAGATCGAGCGTACCTCGAAAGTACTGAATCTCAGCGTTGAGACCGACTACGTCCAGTGAACCCGCTGGATGAAGGAAGATTTTGTCACACGCCGCGGCAAGCAGATACGCCCCGTTCCCGGTTTCTTGATCCAGATAGGCAACCACGGGCTTGCCGTGCGCGCGCGCCCTGTCGATCAGTCCCCGAATCTCCTCGATCTGCGCGAAGGAAAATGGCGTGCGCTTCAACTTCAGCAGCAAGCCGCGGATTCGCGGATCATCGGCCGCAGCGTCGATTCGGCGTAGCAGTGACAGGTACCCCTCCGGGGGGACCTGGAACAATCCGCCGACGGGCTGGTAAGGATACTGGCCATCGAAATCGAATTCAGCAATCTGGCGGCCGGGAAGGACGAGTTGGTCGTCGGCCGAAACGCTGGTGACGTACCCGCCCACGGCCAAGTCTCCAGGGTTGGCCGTCGATGTCCGGGTATCCACGCCGACGCCGACGTCGGCGATGTGGAACTCGATGGCGCCGCCGAAGGACGTCGCGTCAGAGGCGGAAAATCCGCGCTCCGCCCACCCGCGTAGCCAGATGCCGCGGATTGGCTTCACCCGCAGACTGGTCGAAACGGAGGGGAGGGGATCGACGCCCGGCGGCGACTCCGCAAGGATGTCGATGCCGAGGGTCACGACGTCCGAAAACGGCCGAACGGCCACGCCGGCGTCGTATTTTGTGTACACCCCGAGCGCGGGCGACGGATTCCCGAGGTTGAGCACGGAGGCGCCGAAACCGAGAAAGGGCGCCGGGCGCCAGCCGAGTCCGACGTCCCAGCTCACGAAATTATCGTTCGCGCCATCGGGAAAATGCCAGTGGAGCGCCGAGCCCATTGCAAATGACTTGGCGAGGTCCACGGACACGCCTGACGAGAGCGTCCACCATGCTCCGCCGCTTGCCGTCTGCCGGTAGCCGAGTCCTGCGCCCAGCCCGCTTCCGCTGGTTGCCAGGGTCACGCTGCTTCGCGCAAGCGCGGGATCCAGCGAGGTAGAGTCGTACCACGCTCCGTACATCGCATCGCGATCGAAGTTCATCAACGCCGGGTTCTGGTACAGGACATGTGCCCCGTCCTCTCCGGCGACGCTCCGGAACGGCAGCACAGGCCGCTCGACCGATTGCGCCATCGCAGCGGAAGTGAGGAGCGAATGGAGCAGCATGGACGGCCTCGCGGCCTCCAAGTAACCGACGCCTTCGGCTCCTTCGCGCGTGGCGTCAACCGCGCGGGCGGTCGCGTCGGCGCTCGAAAACCAAGCGCCGAGGAGAAATCGGGGTATTGACGGTGCCGGGGTACCCCTTGAAATCTCTGCAGGCAGTGCCACCCATGTATCTTTTTTTACGGGGCTCTTGCACTTCATCGAACTGTTTGTGAGAATCCAACGGCGGCAGTAAGCGTACTTCATTCACCGGTGTCGAAATGACACCTGGCAGCGAGGGTTCCCATGCGTCTGACTCGGATTTTCGGCCTTTTGACGCTCCTGACCCTGCCGGCGTTCGCGGCGGACGATGGTTCTCCGCCGCCCGCCGCGCCCCCCGCTACCGAGAATCCGACGGTTGCGCCGCTGCCGATCACACCGCTGTTGGCTGGAGATCCGGCATCGGCGATCTTCGCTGCCCTTGCGACGATGAATGACGATCCCATCTTCACCAACGCGGTCGTGAGCGTGGAGGTCGTCAACGCAAGCACCGGCCTGCCCGTGTACGCCTGGGGGGACGACAAGGCGCTCTTGCCAGCCAGCACCATGAAACTGCTTACCGCTGCTACGGCATTGCGTACGTTGGGCGCCGCGTACCGCTTTCCTACGTGGATCAAACACGACGGAGAATTGACTTCGGACGGTGTGCTTGCGGGCAATCTCTACGTGCTCGGTCAGGGCGACCCGACGATGGTCGTCGAACGCATGTGGCGCATGCTTCAAGATGTGAAGCTGTATGGCGTCCGGGAAATCCAGGGCGACGTCGTGTTCGACGACAGCTATTTTGCAGACACGACGCTGATCCCCGGTTGGGACAAAGACGACGATATCGCCGACGGGCCGACGTATTTTGCGCCACTCGGCGCGTTGTCGGTCAACTACAACATCGCGAACATCGTGGTGAGGCCCGGCGCGTCCGCCGGCGTGCCCGCGTTGGCGGAGTTCGACACACCAACCGCCGTCGTCGCCTTGGATAATCAGCTCACCACCGGTCGCGAACGCTCGCGCAAATGGGTAAAGGTTGAGCGGACGGTGGATGCTGAAACAGGCAAGATCGCGACGTACAAGCTGACGGGCAACATTCCGGCCGACGCCGAGCCGGACAACGTGTACCGCACCCTCGCCGACCCGCTTGGAAACTACATCGGCACGTTCGAATCCCTCGCGAAGCAGGTGGGCATCAAGGTCAAGGGGAAATTCCGGCCAGGCACGACCGCCGTCGATTCGGTGCTTGTGCTCCGTGCGGAGTCGGAACCGCTCGCGGACATTCTCGCTGAAATGGAGAAGCACTCAAACAATTTCATGGCCGAACAGATCGTTCGCGCCGTTGGTGCGGAGACGGGGGGCCTTCCTGGCACCACCGCGAAGGGAATCTCCGCCATCGGTGACTACCTGAGCGCCCTCGGGGTCCCTGCCCAGGACTACCACCTCGTCAACGGTTCGGGGCTCTCGCGGGAAATTACGCTTCGACCAAGCCATATCGACAAGGTGCTGGTCGATATGTGGAACAACCACGAGGTCGGAGCGGAATTCGTAAACGCGCTGTCCGTTGGGGGGCGGGACGGGACGTTGTGGGCGCGTTTTCGCGAGGACGGCATGCAGGGTCGCGTGCGCGGAAAGACGGGAACTCTCGGCGGCGTCCATTGTCTGGCCGGATACGTTCGAGCGGTCGATGGCGAAACCTATGCGTTCAGTTTCCTGGTCAACGACATCGACGGCGCGCTCACGCGCGCTCGACGGGCCCACGATCGGCTTGTGCTGGCGCTTGCAGGCGTCAGCGCGAACCTTGCCGACGGTGGCGGGGGGGAAGGGCCCGTGCCGTGACCACGCGCGGCGAGACTTTCAGGCGGCGCGGTCGCTGTGATAGCTTCCGCGAGTTCCCGTGCATGGCGTGAAACCGACCGCAGGTCGGGTTACGCCCTGCCGCCATTTGGAGTCCTCGAATGTTGCGCACACGCTGGCTCGCCGTACTGCTCGGCGCCGGATTCGTCCTCCCCCCGGCGCTTGCCGGTGAAGACGCTGCTGTCCCCGGCGCCCGCGAAGAAGCGCTGGATACGCCGGCGGCGGCAGATGAAACGGCAAATTTCAACAAGGAACTGCTCACGACCGAAGAGCAGGTGGATTCGCTCAAAGAGCGCGTCTTTCGCTCCAAAGCGACGTTGCAGCTTCTGAAGGAAATCGTCATCGAGGGGTCCTCCACCGGCGCGCGCGCCACAATCTGGCACGTCGACAAGCTTGGCACAGGCTACAAACTTGAATCCGTGCAATACCTTTTGGACGGACAAACCAAGTTTTCCAAAGCCGACCCCACGGGCAGCCTCGATCAAACCCGTGAATTCAAGATCCACGACGGTGCGTTGCCTCCAGGCAATCACAATCTCTCGGTGGACTTCAAGATCCGGCCGACGGGATTCGGACTGTTCTCGTACGCGCGTAACTACGAGATTGACGTCCGCAGCAACTATGCGTTTGTTGCTGAGCTCGGAAAGGCGTGCACCGTGCGCACCATCATTTCTGACAAGGGCGGCGCCGCCAGTAGCTTTGAAGAGCGCGCCAAGGTTGATTTCGAACTGAAGTGCGAGCGGATTTCGGATGCTGCGACTCCCTAACCTCCTCCTACTCGCCGCCTTCGCGCTTACGACGTCAACGTCTGCCCTTGCGGCAGACAAGGCGACGACGGAGCGTTTGCGCGAGCTCGAAACGGAGATCGGCACGGTCGATCAGGACGTGTCGGCGCTTCGCGTGAATTTCACCGAGCGGAGTGGGTTGATCGGGGTGGGTGAGGCGCGCGAGCGGTACGAGGACGCCGTGTACGCGTACCTCGTCGGTGACTTCGCCAGTGCGGCCACGAGCTTCTACATTCTCGTGCAGTCGCGCGCTCTCGGGAACGCCGACCTGGCCCGCGACTCGGAGTGGTACCTCGCCGAGTGCCTTTTCGAACTCGGAAACTTCCGGACGTCGGAAGAAGCCTACCGATTCATCATGGAAAAAGGTCCCACGCACCCATATTTTTCAGATTCGGTGCGGCGGATTCTCGAAGTGTACGGGATACTCGGAGATGACGAGCACTTCAACGAGGTCTACAACCTTTGGATCGTCAGCGGCAAGGTACCCGCTACCGATCTGGTGAACTACACGCTCGCGAAATCCTTTTTCCGGCGCGGCGAAAAGGCCCGCGCGAAGGCGATGTTCGACGCGTTACCGACGACGAGTGCCTACTACACGCGCGCCCGATACTTCCTCGGCTCGCTGATGATCGAGGAGCAGAACCTTCCGCAGGCGATCGGTGAGTTCGGCAAGATTGAGGCAAGTCCGGTTACAATCGCCGACCAAAAGACCGTGCACGATCTCGCCATCATGGCGTTGGCGCGGCTCCATTACGAGGTGGGTGATTTTGCGAAATCGTCCGCGTACTACGGACAGATTGACAAGAACTCTCCCCAGTTCGCCGACCAGCTGTACGAGTCGGTTTGGACGTTCATCAAGCAGGACAAATGGGCCGATGCTCTGCATCAGGTAGACGTTTTCCTGCTCGCCTACCCAGAACATCGCCACACCGCCATCCTCAAGATCCTCCAGGGTCACCTCAACATGAAGTTGAGGGCCTACGACAACGCCCGCGCGTCGTACGAGCGCGTCGTTGAGGAGTACACGCCGATCGCCGTCCGGCTCGATGAGGTCTCGCAAACATCGGTCGAGTCGCAACGGTTCTTACAGCGGATGGGCGACACCGGAAATACCAGTGGCCTTCCGCAATTCGCCGTGGACATGTTGTTGGAACGGGAAGACGTCGGCCGCGCCACCCAATCGTACCTGTCCATGGAGCAGGAGGCCAAGGGCTTGGCCGACGCCGAACGAATGTGCGGTGAACTTGAGACGGCCCTTTCGGGAAAATCCGACGCATTGTCGACGTTTGTGAACGCAAAAACCGAGTTGGGCACCTCGCGCGGCGCGATTCTGGCGATGAACAGCCGCCTCCTTGAGGCCGAAACCGCCTATTTGAAGTCCCGGGTGCCGGCGCCGATCAAGGCCGAGGTCGCCGCGCTGGCCGTCGAGCGGGGCAAGCTTGAGACACAGGTCTCGGACATTGCAGGTACGGCGTCGATTTCAAGCGACAAATTGCAAATCTACGACGAACAAGTTCGAGATGTGCAGCAGGGTGCCTTCCGCCTTTCGCAGCAGGCGCTGGAGCAGATCGCGAGCGCGCGCAGCACGATGGAAGTGCTTGCGGCCGGCCAGAGCAAACTTCCCGCGGACCAGCGCGAGGACGTGCGCAAGCAGATCGACGCCGAGCGGGCCATTCTTGCTGGCGCCGTTGTCGAACTCGATCGCATCCAGTCTGAAGTCGAGCGCAGGCGGATCATGCGATCGGTCGAGGTGGGCGGTGTGGAAGACAATGGGGAGGCGCGGAATGCTCTCCTCACGCGCTACGCCGAATTGCGGAAGCGAACCGGTGCGTTTCGCCGGTACGCGGTGGACTCCGATGCGGCCGCCACCTTTGCGCAAATCGATCGACTTTGGGGTCAGGTAGAGGCGCTGGAATCATCCTCCAACGAGGCGATTCACATCGTTGCCGCTGGGGAAGCGCGTGAGCTGGGTGCGGTCCGTCAGCGCCTGGCGTCCACGTCGCAACACGTCATCGAGCTGCGTCGAGACATCGACTCGCAACGCGCGAACACGGAGACGCTGGCGGTGCGCGTTTTGAATTCCGGCCTGCGCGACCTGAAAGACAACTTTTCGAACGATGTGTTGAACGCGGACAAGGGCATTGTCGATGTCTACTGGCTGCGCAAGACGGGAACGACCGACGAAATGGAGACACTCACGGCGGAGCAGGCGCATTTGCTGCAGGAACTCGATGAGAAGTTCCGCGTCATTCAAGAGGACGTGAACGAATGATTCGTCCCCTTCCGATCGTGCTCCTCGCGGCGTTCGTTTTCCCGTTGCCGGCGCGGGCAGCCGTTCCCGACGCGGCGGAGGTCGCGGCCTTTCGCGAGGTGAACGAGCGGTACGCGGACCGGATGCTTGAGTTCAACGCCGACACACGCGCGTTCGTTGAGCGTACCTACCAGGAAGAGCGCCAGAAGATCACACAGACCTACGGTGCCGCGCGCACGCGCCTGGAGGATCAGGAGGCAACCACGCGTCGTGTTGCCATCGCCAAGATCGAGGCGTTTCTGCAAAAATATCCGGTTGCGCCACCGGTTGCGGACATGAAATTTCGACTTGCGGACCTGTACTACGAGGAAGCTGAGACGGACTGGTTTGACCGTTCTGCGGAATACGCCCGCTTGGAGCAGGAGTCTGAGGGCAATGCCGCAGCGACGCTTCCCGAGCCGCCCGCCAAGGACTACCGCCGTTCGGTGGCGTTGTATCAGGACATTATCGCGAATCATCCGACGTACGAAAACCTGCCAGACACGCACTACATGCTCGGCTGGTGCCTCAGTTCGACGAACGCCGCACAGTTCGACGAGGATGCCGCTCGCGATGTGTATTTGGCGATCATTTCCAAATATCCCCAGTCGCCCTTCGCCAACGACGCCAATATGCGCGTGGGTGAATACTACTTCGATCAGCCTACGTCGCGTGAAGATCCGGGCGCCAACGTGCGCACGGCAATCAAGTACTACGAAGCTGTGCTCGCAGATGGTCCGGAGGGCCGTAACTTCGACCATTCCATCTACAAGCTTGGTTGGTCGCACTATAAGTTGAACGAATACGATCGGTCGTTGGCGTTTCTCGTCCAACTTCTCGATTACAGTGACGACCAGTTCCTCAAGTCCGGAAAGCCGTCCAACACGCGCCCGGAGGCCGTCCAGTATTTGGCGATTACGTACTCTGATACTGCCGATCGTCAGGGTCGGAAGCCGGTCGAAGTCGCGATGACCCACCTGAAAAAGGTCGGTGATCGAAAATGGCAGCACGACGTCATCGAATATCTTGCGCAAATCCTAAGGACGCAGGCCAAATTCGACGCATCGATTGAGACATATCGCTTCCTCCAAGACAACTGGCCGCTCGATCCCAAGAACCCCGATTACCAATTCGAAATCGGAAATATCTATCGGACCCAGCCGATTCCCGACGAGGCCGCGCGTGGAAAGGCGCTCGCCGACCTCGCCGAGCGGTACACCGAGGGTACCCCGTGGTTCAAGGCTAACTTGACTAACCCCGACGCCATCGCGAAGGCACGTGGCTACATTCAGGGTTCGCTGGCAACGGTCGCCACGGAAATTCTCATCCACGCCAAGGAAACTGGCGAGGTGGATGACTTCCGGCTTGCCGCGGCCAAGTACAAGGACTTCCTCGAGAAGTTTCCGTTTGCCGACGACTATGACGAATATGAGTGGTATTACGCGTACTCGTTGTTCAGTTCAAATCAGTTCAAGGATGCGGAACGGGAATACCTGCAGATCCTGAAAAACGAGCGCACTCCCTATCGCGATCAGGCGCGGTTCCAGTTGATGAAGTCGCGCGAGCAACTGGTTCTGGCGGCCTACGGAAAAATGGAAGCGATTCCTGACGGCGCCATTATCGAGCGTATCGATACGTCTGCCTCCGGTCAGCAAATCCAGCGGTACATGCTTTCGGATGAGCATAAGGCCTACCTTGCATCCTGTGATGATCTGTCATCCCGGGAATTCAGCGATCCCGACATGATTGCCGTGCTCGAACACGACAGGAAGGCGCTCACCTACATCCCTGCGTTCATCCTATACAATTACGGTCACTACGACGAGGCCCTGCCGCGCCTCGAAAAGGTCCGGGCGCTGTACAAGGGCTCCCCCGAGGCTTCGTTCGCCGCCGGATTGATCGTCGCGATTTATCAGAATCAGGGTGACCTGGCGAAGGTGGCCGAGGTCACCCGGAAGATTCTGGATGCCGGCGGCTTGACGGATGAGCAGAAGGCCAAGCTCGGCGGCATCGAGGAGCAGACTGCGTACAACCTGATTCAGGCGTTGATCGACCGGAAAGATCATCTGGGGGCTGCTGCCGCGTTCCTTGACTTTATTCAGCGTTTTCCGCGGTCCAAAATTCAGAAGGAGGCGCTGTACAGCGCGGCGAACCAGTACGAGTTGGGTGGTCGTTCGGACGAATCGATCAGGCTCTTTGAACAGTACATTACGAAATACCCGACGGATGATCGGTCCAAATATCTCTATTTCCGCATCGCTCAAAACTACAGCTCGATCCTCGACCTCGCCAAGGCTGTCGAGTACTACGAACAGCTCCCGAAATTGTTTCCGGATTTCGAGGATTCCAAAGCGGCAATGTTCAACGCGGCGTTCTTGCGCGTCGGCATCGGCGATCATCGAGGGGCGGCCCTGGAATTCGAGAAGTATGCGATGACCTATCCGACGGACGCCGGCGCCGAGGCAGCCTTCTGGCGCGCGGGAGAGCAGTGGCTCCTCGTCAGCGAGACCGACGCCGTTGAGTTCTACGGTCGGTACTTGAAGCGATTTCCGACCTCCGAGCCGAACCACCTGATCGAGGCGCAGTATCGCCTCGCCAAGTACTGGCAGAAGCGGGGCGATGCCCGTAAGTCCGCGGCGCAATGGTCCCAGTTGCAATCATCCTTTGCAGCGAATGCGGCGGGCGCGCTGACCCAACAGGCCCGGAGCATGGCGGCGGAAGGCGCCCTCAACGACGTCTTGGCCCAGTTCGAGTCATTCAAGAAGTACAAGTTCTCAACCAGTGAAAAGGCAAACGTTGAGCTTGTGATCAAACAGAAGCCGGAGGAGTTGAAGTCCCTGGCCGAGAGCGCCGTGCGGTTGATTCAGACGTACCAGGACTACGACACCGCCGCCGCCTCGCTGTACATCCAGGGCATGGCCTACTTCGCATACGCGGACATCGTGTACAACGTGCCGCCGCCCGGCGGACTGACCGAGGAAGAAACGGAGATCTACCAGCAACAGCTCGATTCGTTCCGTTTGCCCGCGGAAGACCGCGGCAAGACTCGGCTCACCGCCGCGCTGGAGAAGGCGCGGGCCGAAAAGCGCTGGAACGACTGGAACAGCAAGACCGTGACTGCGCTGCACGACCGGTACCCGCTCGAATTCCCGTCCGAACGCGCTGAATCGAGGGGCTCGTTCTCGCCGGTTGCGATCCCGATTTCTGGGCCGGAGAGCATTTCGGCACCAGCCGGGGGTGGGAATTGAGGTTCGCTCTCCTCCTCTTGCTCGCGGCGTGCCCACCAAAAGCGCCGATCCAACCCGAGCCACCGCGAGCGGCGGGGCCGGCGGTTGGTGTTGCACCAGCGCCGGGCACAACCGTCGCCACCGCGCCCGAGGCGGGCGAGGTACCCACGGCACCTCCGAAACCCGTGGAAACGCAGGCTCCCCCGGGAACGGCCGCGGCGCCGACGCCGACCCCGTGGGAGGCGCCGGCCGGGGGGCCCGCGCCGGTCTCCAAACAGCTCGATGATGCCGTCGCCATGCTCACCACCGGTGATGCCGGCCGCGCGAAATCCGCGCTCGGTCAACTCACGCCGCTTCAGGCGCAGTACCCGGACATCGCGGCCATTGCTTACAACATTGGCGTTGCTCATCACATTTTGGGCGACGACACCTCGGCCCGCCGCGCGTGGCTTCGCGCCACGGAAATCGATCCGACATTTGCGAAAGCCTGGTTGAACCTTGGCGCTCTTTCGGCGCGGTCAAACCAGTTCGACATGGCGTTGGCGAATTTTCAGGCGGGAACTCGGTACAACCCGTCAAGCGTCGACCTGAGGGTGGCAAGCGTCGCCGCGTTTCGCCAACTCCGGCGGTTTGACGAGGCGATTCGAGAAGGCAAGGCCGCGCTGATCGTCAACAGCAAGGCCATCGCGATCTACAACAATCTCGCCATGGTGTATCTCGACACCAGTCAGCTCGATCTGGCGAAGTTCATGCTGCTGAAAGCGCTGGAGACGGATTCCGGCGCGGACCAGAACGCGCAACTCCATGCGCTGATGGGTCAGGTCCAACTCCGTCAGGGCTACCCTGGCAACGCGCTGGCGGAGTTCAAAAAGGCGCTGGAACTAGACGCGAACCAGCTCGCGGCACTCTCGTTTCTTTCGGGATTCTACCTCGATAATCGTGCCTGGTCGGACGCCATCCCTGTTCTGGAGCGCACGTGTTTGGTCCTGCCAGAGCAAGCGGGTCCCCGCATCTCACTCGGAATCGCGTACCGCGGTGAGGGTCGATTTGAAGACGCGAAGCGCGTGTACGCAGAAGCCCTCCGTTTGGATCCGACGAACGCGGAGCCGCACCGCAATCTGGCCGTGCTGTACGGCGACTACATGAAGGCTTACGACGCTGCGTTGCAGTCCATCGAGGACTACCGGCGCGCCGGTGGCGGCCCGGCGGCGGAATTGGACGCTTGGGCGGTGTTAATCAGGAAGGATCAGGAGAAGGCGGATAAGAAGCGGAAACGGGAGGACGACCAACGAAGAAAAGCGAGGGAGGAGGAGGACAAGCTGAACGCCCCCGTTCCCGCGCCGGCGCCCGTTCCCGCACCTACCGCCGTCCCGACGCCGACGCCGGAAAGTCCGACGCCGGTCCCGGGTTCCACAGATCCCGCACCGCAACCTGCGCCCCCACCGGAACCCGCTCCACAACCGACGCAACCCGATCCCGGCGCCTCCCCCTGGGGCGGAGGAGGCCAGTAATGCTCGCCATCGTTCTGCTTTTCGCCGGTCAGGCCTTCGCGCAGGGCAGGGGGCTGACGTTCAAGGAAGAAAAACTCGTCGGCAAGATTCAAAAGCCGGAAATTCAAATTTTGATCACCAAGCAGAATTTGACACCGAAATACGACCTCGAACTCCGGGAAAGTTTCCTTCCGAAAATTCTCGAAGCGGTCGAGCACAAGCCGTTCTAGGGGTTCGATGGACGTTCTCGCGAAGGGTATGGAGCAGGGCGGCTTCTTCATGTGGCCGATCTTGGTGTGCGCTGTATTCGGCGTGTCGATCGGGCTCGAACGCATCTTTTTCATTTTCTTCCGCGCGAGCATCAATGCGGCCGCGTTCATGGCGCAGGTGCAACGCCTCGTTCTGGACGAGGATGTGGACGGCGCGGTGCGGTTGTGCAACGCGGAGCCGAGCGCGGCGCTCCCGCGGGTCATCAAGGCAGCGTTGGTGCGGGACGCCAGACCCGAAGCGGAGATGCGTGACGCCGTCGAGGAACTGTCGCTTGAGGTGTACCCGGAGATCAATCGGCGCTTGTCCTTCCTGCCCATGATCGCCAACGTGTCCACTCTCCTTGGCTTGTTGGGCACGATCCAGGGGCTGATTCAGGCGTTCAAGGCGGTGGGGGAGGCATCTGCTGAGGCGCGATCGCTCGCCCTGTCGGACGGCATCGCCGTAGCGATGTACACGACGTTTTTCGGCCTGTTCGTTGCCATTCCCGTGATTGTCACCCACGGCATCGTAGCCGCGCGTGCCAACGCACTCCTCGACGAGGTCGATCAATACGGGTTGAAGGTGATGAATCTACTGAACGCGACGCGTCGCAGCGTACCCCATGGCGGCGGGTCGCCGGTCTTGCCCTTCCCGGGCTGACGCGTGCGCCGACGTCTACATGTCGACTCCTCGATCGACCTGATCCCGGTCCTATCTCTGGTTGTGCACATCATTCCGATGCTGCTGCTCGCCGTTCGCTTCACGACGCTCGCGCAGAAACCAGTGGACGCTCCCCCGATCACCGCGTCGAAGGCGCCCAGCCGGGTCGCGTATGATCAGCAGTCGGAGCAGCGCGTTGTCGTGCGGATCACTCCGATCGGTTTCGTCGTAACGGGGGGGAATGTAGGGGAGCTCAACTGTCGGGGCGTCTGCGCGACGGAGACGTACGATTACGACGGGCTGACCGCGCAATTGGTGGTCGCGAAGGACCGACATCCGGCGGAAATGAGCGTCATCATCGTGCCCCACGCAACGATTCCGTACGACGTCCTTGTGCGCACGATGGACGCGAGTGCGATTCGGCCCGATGGAACGGAGTTGTTCCCGCAACCCCGGCTCGTTACCGGCGGTGGTCCCTGAGAAAGCGCCGAAAGCGGATTGAGGTTTCGACGGAGATCTCCATCACATCGATGATGGACATGTTCGTCATCATTTTGGTTTTTCTGCTCACGTTCTTCGACCCGTCCATGGCAAACGAATCGGAACTTACGCTTCCGAATTCGCGTGCGAAGGCGGAGGTGCTGCCGGGGGGCCGCGTGCGCGTGAGCCGGTCCGCGCTGTTCGTGGAGCGGGAGCGCGTGGCGTCGATAGAGAACGGCGTTCTCTCGGCCGCCGTTGCTCGAGATGGGAGGAAGATCGTTCCGCTCCACGACGCCCTGACGGCCGCGCACCGACTCGGCGATCGTCCGCTGCTCGTCGAGTGTGACAAGTCCGTCCCGTACTCCCTTGTTGGTGACGTACTTTTTACCGCCGGCGCGGCCGGTTGGACCCAGTTCCGGTTCGTCGTTGTGAACGATTCGCAGTAGACTCTACGTTCACGTGAACCGCGGGCGCGCTGCGATGTCCTTGATGTACACCACTCCACCCGTAGGGGTTTCGCAATGAGCGCATCCGCAGCAACGCCGCAACCGGTCCGGAAAATCCTCCCGAAGGTCCTGCGCATCGGCATTGTGCAGGATGGGAAGATCGCGCAGGAACGCCTCATTCGCCATGGAGAGGTCGTCACCGTTGGGGAATCGCCGCGGAACACGTTCGTCGTAACCGGAACGAAGCTGGGCGCCCGCCATGACCTGTTCGTGTTCGTGGGCGGAAGCTACTCCCTGAACGTGCCCGAATGGGTCGAGGGAAAGATCCAGTGGAAAGATGGGATTCGTGGCCTCGACGAACTCCGCACCCGCACGGAAATGCAGAAAAAGGGCGAGGCATGGCAGCTTCCGCTCGGTGAGAACATTCGGGGCAAGGTTTCCCTCGGAACGACCACGGTGTTGTTCCAATTTGTTCCCGCGCCGCCGGAGCCTGTGCGCCCCGTCACGGCCGCCGACTTTCGGTCGCACATTCTGGACGAGGATGATCCGCTTTTCCTGGGTTTGCTCGGTGTCTTCACGGTGGTGGCTGCTGCGTTCATGCTGTACGTCTACATCACTCCGGTGGTCGAGCGGCTCGACATGGACGCCATTGAGGATGCGGCCGATCTGGTCGTTGAGAAGAAACTCGACGTGATCGAGATCGTGGATCCGAACGTCATTCCCGAAGCTCCGGTCGAGAAACCTGTCGAGAAGCCGGTGGACAAGCCAGCCGACAAGGCACCCGTGGAGAAGGCGCCGGAGGCGGCGCCAACCGCCGATTCGGTCGCAAAAAAGTCGCTGCTTTTGCAAATGATCGGTACCACGGGTGACGCTGGCGGCGCCGCCACCGACATCCTCGGTGATGACGGAGCGGCCATGGCAGGTCTGGATCAGGCGCTGAACGGGGTCAGCGGCGTGCAAAGCGCGACGGCGGACAACGTCGGCCTCCAGAACGGTGGCAAAGGCGGGCGTGGGGATGCCGTTGTCGGAATCGACAAGTCCGGGGCCGGGGGCACCTCGGCGACGGGTGAAGGCGGGGCCGTCAAAGTCAAGAAACCCGTTCTAGGTGGCGGAGAAATGGAAAATGACGATCCGAGTGACACGACTGGCATCGCGACGGTCGTGAAGAAAAGCCGAGGCCTCATCGAATCGTGTCTCGAGCAATCGCTGAAAATCAACCCGGAAATCAACGGTCGTGTCAGCGTAGGATGGACCATTCAGGGCGGCAAGGTGACGGAATCCCACCTCGTTTCCAACACGACGGGTGACGACGGCCTGGGGCAGTGCATCTCAAAGAAGGTCCGAAGCTTCCGGTTTGATCCGGGCTTGAGCACATCGGTGAGCTCGTACGCATGGGCTGTTTCCGGCCAATAGCATTTGCTCGCTCGGTGAGATTGGCAGCGGCGGATTCGACGTGGTTCGGCTATGTTGCTAGTCTCCCTGTTTCGGAGTTGTCATGCGCTTTGCCCGCTCGTTCCTGCTGCTCCTCGCCATCGCCACCCCCGTGGCGTTCGCCGCAACCAACGGTGTGGTGGGCGAGTTGGAGCAGTCGGCAACTACCACGCCGAAGGAAAAGCTCGACTTCGCGACGAAGTCCGGAGAAGAGATTGACTCCGCGGTCAAGACGGTCGAAAAGCTGCTTGAACAGGCCAAGAAGGAAAACGATAAAGAAGCCATCGAGTGCCTCAACCGCAAACTCACGCCGATGCGGGCGATTCGTGACGTGGCGACCTTGACGAGCAACAACATGCAGCAGTTTCTGGCGTCGAACGACACCGTGCATGCCGAAATGGAATTCCGAAAAATCGCGGTTGCCGTATCAAAGGCCCGTTCGTTCCTTGCCGAAGCGCAGCAATGCGTCGCGGCCAGCGGCGGGCAGCCCGGAAAGACGGCGAGTTCCGTGACCGCAACCAGTGACGACCTCATCGATGTCAGTGATGTTGGAACGGACGTCGAAATCGTGGACCCGGGGAGTCCGAACTAGGCTTCCGCTCGCCGCATTGCGCCGACGCCCGAAAGGGAGAGGCGCGAAAGCACGGAATCGGATACATTCGCGAACGCTGTACGCACGAGGCTGTTGGATGCTGGGCAAACGAGCACGAGAGATCACTAGCGTAGTGGTTCTTGTTGCGTTTTCCGTACGTCCCGCGTTGGCTGGGCCGGGCGATCACGTCCACATCGGTGATGCGCTCATCACTCCCTCAATCGGCACGGGCTTTGAATACCATACGAACGCGTACCTGGCCGACGGTGGGCAGGGGCAGCCAGAAATCCCCGCGGCGGCGTGGACGCTCCGGCCTCGCGTCTCGGTGAATTTCAAGGGGCGTCAGGTGCTTTGGGACCTCGGCGCCGGGTATCAGCTGAAGAAGTTTATCGACCTCGATCCAAACGACTTCGCGACGACCGATAACCTGGACCAGTACAATGCCGTCGATGCGAGCACGTCGCTGACCTTGTTTCCGAGCGGAATCGCCGGGTTCAAGCTGGAAGATAACTTCGTCGTTGTCCCGACGCCCGTCGAGTTGCAGTCGAATCCGGGTGCCGGCACCGCCAACATTACCCACACGTCGAACGACCTTCGCGGGGGCATTCAGGTTCGCCCCGGCAGCGCAATCGACGTGAACGTGTTCGGCACACTAGGTGTGGATGCGTACGACGTTCCCTTGGTGCTTCAGGCGGATAAGTCCGGAGACGTCGGGTACAACAACCGCTTGGGCTACGGACCGCTGGTTTCGGCCGCGTGGCGGTTCTTGCCGAAGACCTCGCTCAACGGCATGTTCTCGTACAACTGGGTGCAGTGGGACAAGAACCTCGTCAACGCGATTGGCGCCGAAATCGAAGGTTCGAACGTCGGCCTTTTTCTTGGCAAGCCCGACTCCATCGTGTGGCGGACCCAGTGGGGTCTTCGCGGTCAATTCACCGAGAAGCTCGCGGCTGAGGTGCTCCTCGGGTACGGGCAGATGGTGTACGACGAGTCCACGGTGCCGGCGAGCGGTGACCCGCAGGGAGAGGAGGGGTATGATCAGGATCTAACCCTGTTCTCCGAGGGATTTCTCGTGAACGCGCAGCTCGGCTACGCGCCGATCAAGGGGCAGTCCATCACTGCCGGGTACCGCAAGGATTTTCAGGACGCCGTATTCACGAACTACGTGCTTTATAACTACCTCTACCTTCGATATGAGGGGTTGTACTTCAGTCGCCTTGGGCTCGGGGCGGAAGCCGGATATCGCGTTGATGCGTACCACGGCGAAATCGTTCGCAACGATCAAAATCTCGTGCTCAAGGGAAATTCCTCGTACCGCATTACCGACTTTCTTTCGACGAATCTGAGCGTGACGTGGAACCGTCGGGCATGCCTTGAAGTCGACTGCCACAACGACAACTTCTACTCGACCCAGTACGACGACGTCGTGCTTTTCGGCGGCGCGACCTTCACGTATTGAAGGAACGAGGGCAAATCGCCCAGCGTGAGGGTCCGATTCCGGTGCTATGGTGGCCGCGATGTCGATGCCGCGCCTTTTGTTGAAGTTTTTGGCGGCGGCGTGCATCGTGGTCGCTATGATCTCGGCGGCGGCGGCGGACGATATGGGTACGGTCGCCGTCGACGTCTTGACGTACGTGCTGGGCCCAGGTGACGTCATTGCGGTGGAAGTCGTCGGTGAGCCGGACATGAGCGGCGACAAGCGCGTGGGTGCGGACGGCTCGATTGAGCTGCCCTACGCTGGAAAAGTAGTGGTTGGTGGCCTCACGCTGGACGTCGCCACAAAGCTGCTCACCGCCCGCCTCGCCGAGAAGGTACTTGTGAATCCGCAGGTGCTCGTGAACCTGAAAATGGCCGTTTCCAAGCGGGTGGAGGTCTCCGGCGGGGTGACAAAGCCCGGGATGATCACGCTCGAACGAGGCAGAACGACCGTGAGCGACCTGATTGTCCTGGCGGGCGGTCTGGCGGACCCAAGCACTTCGCGCGCGGAGATTTGGCGGGACACAGAAAATGGGAGGATCATTATTCCGATTGACCTCGAGGCCATCGGTCGCGGTGGCTTGGCTGCAGACGTGGAGATCCTGCCGGGCGATCACTTTGAGGTTCCACAGGCACAACAGGTTTTCGTCGATGGCCAGGTCGAGAAGCCGGCTGGGTATTCCTACCGTGAGGGAATGACATTGACCCAGGCGATAGCGAACGCTGGCGGGGCCACGGGCACGGCACGCCTTACCGCTGTGCAGATTCGCCGCGGCTCGGAACAGCAGGTCGTGAATGTCAAGCGCGTCATGCGTGGAGCGGAGGCGGACTTCATGTTGAGGCCCGGCGATCAGATCTATGTGCCCGAGTCTGTATTCTGATCGAGGTTTGCAGGTGACGCGTCAAGAGAAAAGCGGTAGGATGACGACGTCGAGGAGTCCGCTTGGCTCGCGTGCGTACCGTCCATCCGCCTACAATTGTTCCCACTTCGGTCGGGACGCCCACCGCCGATCAGCAGCCGCCGCGTGCCCGTTCTGGAAAGGCCAAGCCGCGGCGCATCGAGGCAACCCCGTCCGCGGGTAGCGTGGCGTGGCGTCAAATCGGCGTGATCGTGGGAATCGCGATCTGTGCCTTCGTGGCGGTTGCCCTGGCATCGTGGAATCCGGACGATCCTTCGCTCAGCGTCGCAGGCGGAGGCGTTATTCGGAATCGAGGCGGCCCGATCGGGGCAGGCGTTGCCGATTTGCTATATCAATCGGCGGGTTATTCGGCGTGGTCCGTAATTGCCGTCGGTGCCTATCTGGCGCTGCGCCTCGCGGGCCGAACCGTCGGCGGTTGGCTGGCCGGTATCGTCGCGGCCGGGGGTGTCTGGATGCTCTCGGCGGGCCTCGAACTCGTCCTCGGGGGGGGAGGGGAGCGGGCCTTTCCGGCGGGAGGATTCGTTGGAATCGTGACGGCGGATGCGTTGGTCGGACAGATTGGTCGCTTCGGCGCGTTGCTGGTTGTCTTCACGGGTGTGCTCGCATCGGCGACGATTCTGTTTGGCATCAACTGGCAGCCGATCGCGGCTGGCGCGGTGGACCGCGTTGTGACTGGCACGCCGGCGGCCGCGCGCGTGGTCGGAGCAGCGGGTGCGGGCTTCGCCCGCGCGGGCGTGGGTGCTGGCGGGGCAATGGTCGATCGGTGGCGAGCCCACCGAGTTGCTCGGGCACAGCACGCTCCGGACGATGAAGAGAGCGATGTGGCGGAGGGCGGCAGCGCCCATGAGATCGATCCCGTCGATGCCATCGCGCCGCCGGTCAGCGTCTGGTCGGCCCGGCCGCCTCCCGCCCCGCGCCTTGCGCTGCCGGCGCCCGTTGACCGCGATCGGGACACACAGATCGGGGGCAAGGCTCTTGTCGAAGTCGAGTACGAGCCGACGACAAGTGGATCGGCGGCTGATCTGCCCTTCGCGGCGTTGTTGGCACCGGCGCCGATCGCACGACCAGGCAGCGTGTCGTCGGTCCCGACGTCCGCCGAGGTGCCCGAATACGACATCCTCCCTGCCGCGCGCGTGCCGATTTTGGAACGGTCTTCTCGCGTTTTCGAGCCCATTTCGGAGACGGAGGAGGTAGTTTCCGCAGACGTCGGCGCGCCCATGGCTCCGCCCTCACCCGTCAGCCCGAGGCCGATAGACGCCAACGATGCTCCGGAGCCGCCACGACTGCTGAAGCGCCGGTCCGGCGGAGTCCAGGTAGTTCCAGGTGACTTGCGGAGCGGGGGATCGGGTGACGATGGACTCGCCGTCCGCGAAACCAAATCCCCCTACCAGTTGCCGCCGCTGTCCCTCCTTGACGACCACCCCGCCATCGTGGGCGCGGCGGATGAGGGGCGGCTCCACGACCTATCGCGCAAATTGGTGGCGAAACTCCATGATTTTGGCGTAGATGGCAAGGTCGTTGCCATACGGCCGGGTCCGGTCATCACGATGTTCGAGTTTGAACCTGCGGCGGGCATCCGCATCAGCAAGATCGAAAACCTCGAGAATGACATTGCGATGGCGCTGCGGGCACAATCCGTCCGCGTCGTGGCCCCGATCCCCGGACGTGGGGTCGTTGGCGTCGAAGTCCCGAATGACGTTCGGCAGACGGTATGGGCGCGGGATGTTTTTGCGTCAAACGAGTTTCGTGACGCGCGCCACACGCTCCCTCTCGTTCTCGGAAAGGACACCGAAGGACGCCCGTATGTGGCGGATCTTGCTCGCATGCCCCATCTCCTTGTCGGCGGCACGACGGGCGCGGGGAAGAGCGTCGGCATCAACGCGATGTTGGTCAGCCTGCTGTTCACGCGCGGCCCCGATGAGCTGCGAATGATCCTCATCGATCCGAAACAACTCGAATTCGAGCTGTACAAGGACATCCCCCACCTGCTGCATCCCGTCGTGACCGACGCCCGCCTCGCGTCCAAGGTGCTCGCGTGGGCGTGTGTGGAAATGGATCAGCGCTATGGCCTCCTCGCCGACTGGAAGGTTCGCAACATCGACAGCTACAACGCGAAGGTAGAGCATGAGGAAGTCGACTGGACCGTGGCGAAAGCTCGGGAGTACTTCCCGGACTGGCCGGAGGGGCAATTGATGCCGCGTCCCAGGAAGCTCCCTTTCATCGTCGTCGTCATCGATGAACTCGCCGATCTGATGATGGTGGCGTCGAAGGACGTGGAGACCTCCATCTGCCGCCTCGCCCAGAAGGCCCGCGCCTGCGGCATCCACCTCGTCGTCGCGACGCAGAGCCCACGGGCGCAGGTCGTGACGGGCCTCATCAAGGGAAACATGCCGTCGAAGGTGGCGTATCAGGTACGCACGGGCATGGAGTCCCGCATCATCCTCGACTCGGGTGGAGCGGAAACGCTCCTGGGAAAGGGGGATCTCCTCTTTCTCCCCCCCGGCGTGGGGGGGCTCACGCGCATCCACGGTCCGTTCCTCGGTGACGAAGAAGTGCGTCGCGTGGCTGATTTTTTGCGCGGGCAGGGCAAGCCGGATTACGCGCCCGCCATCCGTGTCGAGGACGAAGACGAAGAGGGCGAGTTCGATGCCGTGGCGGAGGACCAGCTGAGCGAGCAAATGGCCAAGTTCTACGACCAGATCGTCGAGTTCGCGCTGGATGAGGGCAAAATCAGCACGTCGATGATTCAACGCAAGCTGAAGATCGGGTACAACCGCGCCAGTCTATTGATGGATCATCTTGAAAAGGAGGGCATCGTAGCGAAGGGTGAAGGGGCCAAGCCGCGAAAGGTGCTCGCCGAGCGGTAACGATTTGTCGGCGCGCGAATGGGAATCGGCGCCGGCACGTCATTGCCGCTGGGAACCGCGCTTGCGATGCCGCTCCGGCTAGGCTAAACGGCGGTCCCCGGAGGTCGGCGTGCGCAAAAGTCGGTGGGTCGCAATCGTCGCGACGGGTGTGGCGGCGTTTGCGTCCGTGCCGAGTTTCGCCGCTCCGCCGTCCGTTCCTACCGTTGGCGAGGTCGTTGCCGGCGTTCAGCGGACGTACGCTGGCGTGCAGTCCGTTCGCGCCGACTACGTGCAAACGAGCAAGAACCCGATGACAGGTTTACAGGAAAAGTCCCACGGTCACATTGCAGTGGAGCGCCCTCGTAAATATCGCATGGACTACGGTCCGCTGGGCTTGCCGTTCAACGCCGCCGTGGTGTCCGACGGCGCCACGCAGTGGATCTACAGCGCTGCGCAGAAGCAGGTCATTATTCAGAAGGAAATCGGCGCCGGCGGCCCGCTCGACCTGCTGATCAACGATCTTGGGCGCGCATCCGAGGTTTTCGATGTGCAGTTGTTGCCGGAGACTCAGCCGCCAAAACCGACGATTACCATCCTGCTCCGGCCGAAGCAGGCGGGCCCGTTCAAGACCGCCGAACTTACGGTAACCCCGCAAAAGTACGTCCTTCAAGGCCTGAAGCTCACGGATCAGGCGGACACGGTAACGGATATGACCTTCAGCCTCGTATTCCTCAACGGTGACGTGCCGGATTCCGAGTTCACGTTCAAGCCGCCGCCCGGTGTCACGGTCGTGAACATGGGCGGGAACTGATGGAGCGTGTCCACCTTGTCAGTCTGGGCTGTCCGAAAAACCGGGTGGATTCTGAGGTAATGGTGGGAAAACTGCGGTCAGGACCGTTCGAGTTGGTGGACAGCCCCGAGGCCGCGGACGTCATCGTTGTGAACACCTGCTCCTTCATTCGGCCGGCAACGGAAGAGTCGATCGAGACGGTGCTGGAAATGGCCGAGTTCAAGAAGGCGGGTACGTGTAAAAAGCTGGTTGTCACGGGGTGCATGGTCCAGCGCTACGGTGCCTCCCTGGAGACAGAGTTTCCAGAAGTCGACCACTTCCTCGGCACGGGGGAATATCATAGGATCGATGAGGTATTGAACGCGAGAGAGGGTGCGGCCGCGCGGTCCTACGTGGATACGCCGCTCTACATCCACGATGAACTCTCGCCGCGCATCCACTCCTGGTCGGCGCACTCCGCCTACCTCAAGCTGTCGGAGGGCTGCGATCACCGCTGTGCCTTCTGCATCATTCCGCAGCTGCGCGGCAAGATGCGCTCGCGTACGGTGGCGTCCCTCGTCACGGAGGCGCGGCACCTTGCCGAACAGGGTGTCGTGGAGCTGAATCTGGTGGCGCAGGATTCCACGGCGTACGGTCGCGACCTTGGCGATGGCTCCGACCTCGGGACGCTGCTACGGGCACTCGGCCGGGTTGACGGATTGCGGTGGATTCGCCTGCACTACGTGTACCCGCTCGGCGTTCCGGAGGGCGCGTTGCGCGCCATCGCCGAAGAGGAAAAGGTGGTCAAGTACCTCGACATGCCGCTTCAGCACGCGAGCGGGCGCATGTTGAAGGCCATGCGGCGCGGCGTGAGTCGCGATGGGCAGGAAAAGATTCTCCACCGTGTGCGTTCTCTTGTGCCAGGCATCGTCGTGCGCACCACGTTCATCGTCGGCTTCCCCGGCGAAACCGATGCGGATTTCGCCGAATTGCTCGATTTTGTGAAGGCCGAACGCTTCGATCGGGTCGGTGTATTCACCTATTGTCAGGAAGATGGCACCCCCGCTGCCACGCTCCCAGATCAGGTGGACGAGTCGATCAAGGTGTCCCGCCAGAAGGCGCTGATGCAGGCCCAGGCGCGCATCTCGCGCGAGAAGAATCGTGCTCTTGTCGGCAGAGAAGCAGTTGTTCTGGTTGACGGACCAAGTAAAGAAAGTGAGCTTCTTTTTGTGGGACGGCTTCCGACGCAGGCCCCCGACGTTGACGGGCAGGTGTACCTGAATGAGGCACCCGAGGACATCCGCGCCGGTCAGTTCCGCACGGTTCGAATTTCGCGCGCCACCGCGCACGATCTCGTCGCGGACGTCCTCGATTGATGCTGGCGGCCGAATGCGCCGCGCCACGGGTGGGCAATCGGCGTCGCGCACAACTCCTTTACAGGTGAGAGTGTGTACCGTCGGACGCCGCGTTTACGAGAGATTTTCGCCAAACGCGGTCCCAGGGGGGCCCCGCCGTGGGGTGCCGTGGTAGACTGCCGCATCGCGCCGGCTGGTCCGGTGCATTCTTCATCGCGTCGCGTTGTAGTTGACTTGACAAGGCTCCCCACCGGGAGTCTATTCCCCCGACACCCGGTCCGCGCGCAAGCAAGGGCCCTCGGCTGGAGAGTTCATGGACGGCTTGGTTGAGTTCTTCCAACAGGGCGGGCCTTACATGCTCGTCAATCTGCTCTTCGTCGTGCTGTCACTAGCCGTCGTCGTCGAGCGCTTCTACTCACTTTTTCTGCGCTACGGAATGAGTGAAAAGCCGTTCATTGCGGCCGTGGATCGCTACCTTCAGGCTGGCAACATCGAGGCCGCCGCAAAGGTGTGCGCCACGTCGCCTGCACCGGCGTTGTCGCGCGCTACCCGGAACATGTTGAAGCTGATGCGCAACGGCTACGAGAGTCCAGTCATGGCGGTTGAAGAATCGCTGATGGAGGTTCGTCCGATGGTCATGGCGCGTGTGCCGTGGCTCTGGTCGATAGCCAACATCGCGACGCTCGTCGGCCTCATCGGCACGATCTCCGGCCTGATCAACTCGTTCCGCGCAGTCGCGGTCGTTGCGGCGGACCAGAAGGCGGCTGCGCTTGCCAACGGCATCTCAGAAGCCATGAATAATACGTTCTTCGGCCTCTCCATCGCCGTGTTCTGCATCTTCATGCACCTGATTCTCAACAATCAGGCCTCGAAGATCGTCGAACGCGCCGAGCACGCCCTGTTTCACTTTGTGAACGTGCACGCGCAGTGGCGCAAGGGCTATCGCCCTCCGGAAGGCGGAAGCGGTGGCGGGGACAAGAGCCAGCCGTCGGCAGGAGCGCGGTAGCACATGTCAGGCGGCGGAGGGGAGCAGGAACTGAATCTTGTCCCTTACTTGGACATCATGATCAACCTGATCATGTTCATGCTCACCGTGACGGCCTACCTTGTCGAGCTGAAGGAGGCCCCGGTGCTTGCTCCAGCGTATGGCGGTGGCGGCGGCGGTGGCGTTCAGAAGGTGTTTTTGTCGGTCTCCGTGGCTACGGATAGTCTTGCGATCTTGGCGAGCGGCGGAGGTCTCGCGGGTCAGGAATTTCCGAAAAATGCGAAGGGCGAGTATCCTTATAAGGACCTGACCTCGGCGCTCCGCACGTACAAGGACACGTATCCGGACCTGTCGGAGAATCTGGTGGTTTTCGGCGCCGCCAAAGTGCCGTATAAGGCCATCGTGTCGACGATGGACGCTGCCCGCGGCGACGCGAAGCGCCCGTTGTTCCCCGGCATCACGCTTTCGATCGCGGTGGGCGGGAAGTAGAAAATGTCCCAGCCGAACCCAACGGAACAAGCGGAGTCGTCGAACGCCACAGACGACGAACTTCTGCTTCGCCGCGCCAAACATCGGAGCAGCGGGGAGTTGATTACCGGGCTCAACCTGACGGCCATGATGGACGTCATGACGATTCTGCTGGTGTTTCTGCTCAAGCAGTACGCGTCGGCACCGGAAAATATCACGTTGAACGACGACCTGCGCCCACCGCCTTCGTCGGCCCCGGACAACCTCGTGCCGGCCGTCAGCGTGGTCATTTCGAAGACCTCGATCATCGTGGACAACAAGCTCGTGTTGAAGGTGAAGGACGCGGCCATTGTGGCGGATGACCCCACCAAGGCCTACCAGCCGCTCGCAGCGGCGCTGACGCAGCGCGTCGATTTGATCAACGCGGTCAACAAACGCGGCGGCGCGCCATTTGACGGGAATCTCATGGTCATCGCCGACGAAGATACGCCGTACGACATTGTCAGCAGCGTGCTTTATCAGGCCGGAAAGGCGCAGTTCACATCGTACCGCCTGATCGTCCGCCGCAAGTAGCGTTCATTCGGCGATCACCGGCTACACTGTATGGCGCGGAGGATGATGATGGGAATGAAGGTGCTGCCCGCCCTGATGCTGTTGATCGCGTGCGGGAACGGTGGCGTTGCGGGTCAGAATACGAAAAAAGAAGGGAACGACACCGGGAATGTGGCGGATGCCGATCCCCCTGTGATCGTTTTTGAGCCGTTTTCCGACGCGCAGCCGGCGGATGTCGATATGGCGTTCTCGGCAACCATCACGGATGCCAGTGCGCTCTTGGTGGTGGAGCTCCACTACCGGCAGGAAACCTCGGGATCCAAGGATTGGAGCACCCTCGCCTTTCGCCCCGGAGACGGGGAGAACGAGTGGACCTCCAAGATTCCGGCGGAGGAATTGAGGTCAGCCGGCCTCTACTATTATCTGGAGGCGGTGGACACCTCCCAGAACGACGCGGTCCTGCCGAGCGGTTCGACGACGAGCTACCACGTGCGCCTCTCGGGGTAGCGTGCGTTCGCTTTCGGTCGTTCTTCCGGCGTTCAACGAGTCGAAAAATATCGGCCGCTCCGTCCGTCTCGCGCTCGGTGTGCTCGACGGGCGCGGTCTTGAGGGTGAGGTCATCGTGGTGGATGACGGTTCGTGGGACGACACGCCCGCAGTCGCGGCCGCGGCGGGAGACTCCCGTGTCCGGATTCTCAGGCACCCACGGAACATCGGCTACGGTGCGGCGCTCAAGACGGGCATTTTTGCAGCCCGCATGGAGCATGTCTTCTTCACCGACGCCGATCTACAGTTTGATCTCGACGAACTTGGCAGGCTGGAAGGATGGGCCGGGGGCTACGACATCATCGTCGGGTATCGCGCGGAGCGCCGTGATCCCTGGGTGCGTCGGTTGAACGCCTGGGCGTGGAATCATCTGGTGGATGGGCTGTTCGATCTGGGCGTTCGAGACATCGATTGCGCGTTCAAGGTGTTTCATCGCCGTGTTTTCGACATCGTGGAGATCCAGAGCGTCGGCGCCTTCGTGAACAGCGAAATCCTGGTGCGTGCCCGCGCTGCAGGGTTTCGCATCAAGGAGGTTCCGGTGTCGCACTACCCCCGGCGAGCCGGTGTCGCGTCCGGGGCCAACCCGCGCGTGATCGGCCGGGCGTGTGTGGAACTGGTGAGAATGCACGCGGACCTTCGTGCTCAGCAGCGCGCAGCAGCGGCGCCGCTTATTTCACGACGATCCGTCGAAGTTCGTTGATCGCAGCGGCGAGCTGCGCGTCCGCGGCGATCCGCTCCGGCAGCGAGCCGGCGACGCTCGGCGGGTTGGCCAAGGCGACCTCGATGTCCGGCGTGATGCCAGTACGATCACCTATAGGTTCGCCTTTCGGTAGATAGTACCTCGCGATGGTGAGTTTGAGGGCCGAGCCGTCCTCGTACTCGAACACGCTTTGCACGGAGCCCTTTCCGTACGAGCGCGCGCCGACGATCGTTGCTCGGCCTGCATCGCGCAGGGCGCCCGCAACGATTTCGGCGGCGCTCGCGCTCGACCCGTCGATGACCACCACCAACGGCCAGGTCCAGTCGGTCGGATCGGCATGTGCTTCATAGGTATGCTCCCCGTCCGAGCGCCCGCGCGTCGAGACGATGCGTCCACTGGACACAAACAGGTCGACCACGGCGATCGCCTGATCGATGCGCCCGCCCGGATTGCCTCGCAGGTCCAGAACGGCGCCGCGAACGGCGCCCAACCCGCGCACGCCCACGACCAGTTCTTCGGAAACGCGCTCGCGGAAGGACGCGACGCGCAAATACGCGAGCCCGGACGGCATCAATACTGACTCCACGGCGGCCTCGACGACGCGCGCGCGGAGAACGGCCACGCGGCGTTCCGTTCCTGCACGGGCAATCGTCAACAAAACGGCTTCGCCCTCCTTCCCCTGTACTCTCGCCGATGCGTCGTCCGTGGACAGCCCGGCAACAGCGATGCCGTCCACAGCTACGATGCAATCTTCCGGCAGGATTCCGGCGCGATCGCTCGGTCCGCCGCGAGCGGTCGTCGTAATGCGGAGTCCGCATGAATCCGATACCGTGTTGGCGCCAATGCCGACGTATTCACCAGATGAGTGCGCACGTATTCGTTTCCACACACCGGGGTCCATGAAGCTGGAGTGGGGGTCGAGCGCTGCGTCCATGCCGTCGAGCGCGCGGTAGACGAGCGCCTCCTGGGAAACCGGATCGACGTAGCTGTTCCGAATTTGGGTCAGGACCCGCGCGAAGAGGTCCAGCCCGGCGTAGGGATTGTTTGCGCGGGCCGATCCGACCACACCAAACGCCACACCTCCGATGAACCAAAGGCCCGCTCGTACCCACGCCCTCGAGCTCACGGCGCGAGCCACTCCGCGGGGTCCTGGGGCGTGCCGTTGTATCGAACCTCGAAGTGTAGGCGATAGGCGTCGCTTTCCGTGAGTCCTGTGTTTCCGACAAGCCCGAGCACGTCCCCCGCCCGGACGTTCTGGCCCTGCGCGACGCGAAGCCCGTTGGCATGCGCGTACAGCGTCGTGTACGACCCGTGTTGGATCATCACGACCTGTCCGTATCCCCGTACATACCCGGACCGATTCACCGTGCCATCGGCAACGGCGCGAAACGGCGTGCCGAACGACGCCGCGATGTCGATGCCGAGATTCTGCGTGCGCTCGGCAGACGCCGGGTCCAGATAGGGACCGAAACCGCGCAATAACTTTCCAGCGACCGGCCGCGGCAGCCGACCCTTCTGCGTGCGAAAGCTTGCTGCGTCCCCTGCCGGGGAAACGGGTGTTGATTCCGTGTATCTCAACGTGAGTGCGGAGGAGACGGCCGACTGCGCGTCCGTCCTTTCGTGCAGGGCGCGCGCTGCGAGTGGCGGCTTGCGTTGAATGTCGCGCAGGAGAGCGATGCGCCGCATGCGTTCTGTTTCCAGCGTGCTCCGGCGCGCCTCCAGCCCGGCGCGCAGGCTTGCCGCGTTTTGGGCCGCGGCGTCCGCTTTTTTCACGGATTCCAGTCGCGCGATCGCGAGGTCCGCAAATTCCCGTGCTTGCGCCTCCTGACGTGCGATGACCGCGATCACGTAGTGCGCGCGCCGGCGCAGCTCTGCGGCATCCTCCGCGCCAAACAGCAGCCGGAGGATGCCATGTCGTTTGATTTTGTAGAGGGCGCGTACCAGCGTCGTCGTCCGCTCTTTCCGCGCGGCGATCGCGGCCGTTGCTTTGGAAACGCGGGCCGACTCGACCTCGTGGGTGGCTACGGCGGCGGCCGTTTCGGCGACCATCCCGTCCAACTGCACGGTGATCGCGGCGATTTGCGTGTCGTACGCCTCGATCTCGCCGAGAATCTGGCGCTCCTCTGGCGCCAGCGCGCGCGCGATGGTGACCCAAAGAAGCAGGACGGTCGACGCGCTCACGGCACCTGTCCCAAAAATCTTTTGACCGCGCCCCACGCCGCGGCACATCCGACGGCGACGCCGGCCGTGAATAGCATCAGCAGCCATGACGCGGACAGGAACGGGAAGGCGGCCGAGCCGAACGCTACGGGGAGCAGCATCCCCACCTTCGCGGCCAAGACGGCGTGGCTCAAGTACAAGAGCCCGAGCGCAATGGTTGCTCCGAGCGCACCCTGTGCGGCGCCCTCGACGAGAAAGGGGGAAAGAATGTATCGATCTGTGGCGCCGACCAGCCGCATGATCTCCAACTCGTCGCGACGCGCAAAAACGACGAGATGGATGGTATTGCCGACGAGAAAGAGCGCGGACATGGCGATCAGAACTCCAAGCCCAATGCCGAGGATGCTGAAAATCTCGATGCCCGTATGGATGCGCGCAACCCATTCTTGCCCGTAGTCGATGTCGTCATACAGACCTGTCGTCTTCAGATCCGCCGCGAATGCGGATAGTTGCCCCGCGGTGCTGTGACCCCGCCTCAGTGTCACCTCCAGCGAGGCGGGCAAGGCATCGGCGCCAAGTTCGGCGAAAACCGGCGCCAATTCCGGCATACGCGCCGTCATCCACGCCTGCGCCTCCGCCTCGCTGACGTACCGCACCGCCGCGACGTCGGGCCGCGTCGTGAGGGCTGCCTGCGCGGCTATCCGTGTTTCCGCCGAAATCGTAGGCACGAAGTACGCGGAAACGTTGACGTCCTTCTCCCAGCCGTCCACTGCGGCGCGCAGATTAAAAACCACCAGCGCATAAAGCCCTGCGAGCAAGACGGCCGCAGCAATCACGCCGGTGCTGACAATCGCAAGGTAGGTGTGTTCGCGCGCGCCACGCCAGGCCCGCGACAGCGTCGAAACAGTGCTCAACGTGCCCTCGCCGAAGCGGACGCGCCGCGGGTGAGCCGACCCCCCTCAAACCGGATGCGCCGGTACGGAAACCTGTCCATGAGGCCGACGTCATGGGTTGCGACGAGCACGGTGGTGCCGCGCAGGTTGATCGCCTGCAGAATCTCGATGACCTCGACCGCCATTGCGCCATCCAGGTTTCCCGTCGGTTCGTCGGCGAGGAGCATGGCAGGGTCGTTGACGATGGCGCGAGCGATGGCGACGCGCTGTTTCTCTCCCCCGGAAAGCACGCCGGCAAGGGCGTCCTCTCTCCCCTTCAGGCCCACGATGTTCAGCACAGCGGGAACGCGCCTCCGCACCTGATCGCGCGGGGCATCGATGACTTCGAGCGCCAGGGCGACATTCTCACCGACGGTTCGCTGGGGGAGTAGCTTGAAGTCCTGAAAGATTATGCCGATGTTCCGCCGCAACGCCGGCAAGCGGGCGCGCGGGAGCTTGGACACGTCGGCGCCGCCGATGAGCATTTTTCCGCTCGACGGCCATTCGGCACCATAGAGCAGCTTGAGCAGCGTGGACTTTCCGGCGCCGGACGGCCCCGTGACATAGACGAATTCGCCCTTTTCGATGTGGAGCGACACGTCCTGCAGGGCGTCCCGATCGCCGTAGGTCTTGCCGACGTGGTAGAGGCGGATCACGGGGACGCTACGTTATCACGGGGCGCGGCGAAGCCACGCGGCGGCCCACCCAACAACCCACACGATGCGCGCACGGCGATGCTGGCAGGAGGGCTCGGTGAGAGTCGCAGTCTTCGGTGGCAGCTTCAATCCCCCCCACGTCGGCCACGCGATGGTGGCGGCGTGGCTGCGCTGGGCCGACCGGGTCGACGAGGTTTGGCTGTTGCCCGCGTTTCGGCACGCGTTTGATAAATCACTTGCGCCGTTCGACGTGCGCGTGCGTGCCTGTGAAGCGCTTTCTACCGTATTGGGCGTCGGCTTCCGCGTGGAGACGATTGAATCTACGCTCCCGACGCCGTCTTACACCGTGCGGACGCTGGATGCGCTTGCGGCCCGCCACCCGGAGCATCGGTTTCGGTTCGTCGTTGGCGCGGATGTCCTTCCGCAACTGCCGCAATGGCGGGAGTGGGCGCGCGTTGCAGAGCAGTATGCTCCCATCGTCGTCGGTCGCGGCGCGGTTGCGGTGGATGGCGCGCCGACCTTTCCGGAGGTGTCGAGCACGGAGGTTCGCCGTCGCATCGCGGCCGGGGAGCCCGTCGATCATCTGGTGCCCGCCGCCGTTTTGGCGGCCGTTGGTGACGCGTGGCGGTAGCGGACCGGGTTCAGTCGGCGACGACGGAGAACTCCGTCCAGCCATCGCGCCCTTCCGCGAGATTTCCCGCCAAGTAGCTGCGGAGGCCCTGATTTGGCGGATCGAGAAGGCGAATCAGCAGGCGGGTGCCGTGGGGGACGTCGACCAGTTCGATCCAGCGCGCCGCGAGCGCCAACCGCAGTCCGCTTGCTTGTTCCTGACCAAAACGCAAGCGCGTGACCAACGCCTCACCTGCGGCGCGCCGCGCATCGTCAAAATCTGGCATTTGCCAATGCGAATCCGCGCGAACGATCTCGCGTCCGACCAAGCCCAGCGCAAACGTTCCTTCCAGAAAAGCCCGCGCAATTTCCCGCTCCCGCCGGGCGACCAACGAGTAGTCCGCGCCCTCCGGCCTCGGCACCACGACGATTCCGCTGAAGAGATCGAGCGCCCGCTCCAGCCAGGAAGCCCGGTACTCAGGGTGGTAGATGCGCAATCGGCTGGCCATTGTCATTACTGTACCTCGACACCGGCGGGCCGCCGTGGTTTCCTGCAGCCGCGTGGAATTGGTGTGGATCTGATTCTCTTCGACATCGATGGGACTCTGCTCAAGACCGGCGGTGCGGGGAGAGAGGCGCTGGATAGTGCCTTTCTCGCTCGCCACGGGTGGGGTGATGCCACGGAGGGCGTGCATATTGCCGGGAGTATTGATGACGTCATCGTGGCGGACGTCGCTTCACGGCAGGGCGTGGCGTGGCGCGAAGCGGACACGGCCCTGCTTAAGGCGAGCTATCTGCACGAGTTACGGTGGCGTTGCAACGAACCGGGACGCGCGCGCCAGTGCCCCGGCGTACGCGAGTTGCTCACGATCCTCCACGGCCGCGCGCACGTCGCGCTTCTCACCGGAAATTGGCGGGAGGGAGCCGCCATTAAACTGACGGCCGCCGGCCTCGGCGATGCCTTTCCGTGGGGCGTCTACAGCGAAGATGCGTCGAGTCGGAACGGCTTGGTGCCGATTGCGCGGAAACGGGCGGCGTCGATTGGGATTTCGTTCCGCGACATCGTCGTGATTGGGGATACGCCCGCCGACGTGGACTGCGCGCGGGCCGGCGGCGCGCGCGTAATCGCCGTGGAAACGGGCTTCGCGGAGCGCGGCGCGTTGGAGCGGAAACAACCTGATCTACAGGTGCGCGATTTGGCCGACGGACTTGGCTGGATCCTGGCGATGGTCGCCGGGCGGTGATCCGTCGTTAGGCGAACCTACTCGTCGGAGGGGACGAACAGGGCGACTCCCGGCTGCGCTTCTCCAGACGTTGACGTGGCGCCGCCCTTTGTCACCCCGCCAACGACGAGGATCCCAAATTCATCGTCGATGGCCGCCATGGGCGCTGACATTCGGTAAGGCAGCCCGGAGGCGTCCGAGTCGGCGTCACAGCCGTCGAGCATTGTGGAACTACCGGTGATGTCGATGATTTCGACGCAGGAATACGCGGACGTCGGAAACCGCGAGGGTCCATAGGTCGGTCCGCCGCCGAAAACGACCGCCCGGTGATCGTCCAGCGCGAACATGCGGTGCTGCGCACGGGCTAAAACGAGCAATCCGGCCCCCTGCCACGTCGTGGAGCCAGGTGCCAGGGTCCAGATGCCGCGCTCGGCGTTGGCCGTGTCGCCGAGGTCCAGAACAGCGGGGCTCGTGGCTCCGCCCGTCGCGACGACCGTGCCGTCGGCGAGCGTCGTCATCGCGAGGCCCGCGAGGGCGGGCAGGCCCGTGATGTCGGTGCGGCCGACCTCTCCCGTGAGGGTGATGATGTGGCAGCCGGATTCGCTGCGCCAATCGGCGAATCCATCCCCGCTCAGGTCACCGACGGCGGCGCCACCGCACAAGAGAGTGCCGGCCTCCCCGAGGTAGGCCATCGCGGCATCGATGGCGCCTACGTCGTCGAACGTGCTGACGCTGACAAACGCGTAGTCGCTGGCTCGGAAGATTTCGGCGCTATTCACGGCGCCCACCGAGCCGGCCGGCACCGACGCCCAGCCCCCCCATACGACGACCGAGCCCTGGTCGTTTTTCATCGCGATGTGTTCTGTGCGCGCTGTTGTCAGTTTGTCCCCGCTCGCGACCGCCGCCCACTCTCCGGAATCCGGGTCGTAATACTGCGCGTCCGGCGTGACGGTCGTGCCATCGTCGTACCCGGCCTTTGCGCTTCCGCCGGCGAGTAGCCAGTGTCCGTCGTGATCTCCGGTGGTCAGCTCCGTAAATGTGGCGCCCATTCGCGCGGTGATCAGCTCCTCACCCCCCGTCGGGTCCGTGTACGGCGGCAGGCTGCCACCTTCCTCCAGGTCGGCGTCATTCGTCGGGTTGGCGAGGTCCAGAATGAAAAGGGAATCCTGCGCCTTCGTCAGTTTCTTCTTGTTGTTTGGACTGGATATTCCGCCGCCGACGATGAATCGCCCACCGCCGAGCGCCCCCAGAATGCCCGCCGTGATGCCTTCGGCCAACGGCGGCAACCATCCGACGGCGCCGGTCGTCGCAACGTAGACGCGCGCGTCGACGGTTCCGGTGGTTGCGTTGAGCGGCGCCGTTCGGCCCCAACTCACCAGTTTCCCCCCTGCGTATCCTTCGACATCGATGACCGTGTCGGCGAGTACCGGTAGGCCCTCGGCGGGCAGGGTCTGCTCCGCTTCGGGCGCGCCGAGCGAAACGCGCTCCGGATCGCCCACGGCCGGTTGAAAGTAGAGGTCGAGGCGATCAAGCCCGTCGAACGGGCTCTGGTTCTGCGCAACTACGGGCGTCAGTCGCAGCGTGTAGTCGGCCATGGGGCCGGAATCTCCGCCGCCACCGCCGCTCTTGCCATCCGTGCAGGCCACCAGCAGTGAGAGGACCATCGCCCGGCAAGGTAGCACGGTTAGGAGCGGGTGGATGCTGCGTTCCCGCCTCCTCGACGACGTCGCGCACGGCTTCACCTCCCGCGCCGAAGGCGATCTTCGCGCCGGGAGGGAGGGCGAGGCGGCCGATTTGGTCAATCTTTTGGGGGGAGGGGGCCGGCTTTGCGTCGTGACGCAGGTGCATGGAGTAAGGGTTGTCGATGGTGGATCTGCCACGCTGACGGAAGAGGCGGATGCAATTGTTTCGACCCGCCCTGGCCTCGTGATTGCGGTACGCGTTGCCGACTGCGTGCCGATCGTGATGGCTGCGCCCGGGGCCGTAGCTGCCGTTCACGCGGGGTGGCGCGGCACGGCAGCCGACATCGCGCGCATCGGCTTGCGCGCGCTTTGTGACGCGGCGTCCTGCACGCCCGCGCAAGTCCGCGTCGCGATCGGTCCGTGCATTGGGCGCTGCTGCTACGAGGTAGGATCGGAGGTCGTCGAGGCGGTCGGTCGGGTCACACCGGGAATCGCCTGGCGGTCCGCGATGAACGTGGATCTCGGCGCCGCAAACGCGGAGATTCTTCGGGGGGAGGGCGCGCGCGTGGAGGCTCTCGACCTCTGCACCCGCTGTGACGCGCGGTTCTGGTCGCACCGTCGAGATGGGGCGCTCGCGGGTCGGCAGGTTGGAGCGATCCGCGCTTGATCCGCTCGTTTTTGCCGTCGTGCGTACTGGCGCTGGTAGCGTGCAACCGCGGCGATCCTGCGCTCGACCGCTACGGCAAGGCGCTGCGTGCGTGGGAGGATGCGCAACTGGCTACCCAAAGGGGGGATGCGGCGACGGCCGTCGTCGCGATGGCCGAAGCGCGCATGGCGGACCCGGATAGTGTTCCGCTCGCGCTAGCGGAGGCGAAAGCCCTGGCAGACGCTGGGCGCACCGGTGAGGCGATTTCGGCGCTTGGCGTCGTGTTGCGCGCTAATTCTGCCGTGGGGGAGGCATGGTATAATCGCGCCGCGTACCGCGCTCGGACGGGAGAGATGGATGCGGCGGCGTCCGATTTGAAGGAGGCACTTCGATTAGGTGTTCGCACGCAGCTGGAGGCGGCGTCTGACCCGGATTTCGCGTCTGCGCTCGCTCACCCGGCGTTCGTGACCCTCCTGCCTCCCCAGCCCATCCTTGCGGATGCGTCGGGCCCGCCGGGAGCGGTATTCGTCGGCGGGGACGTGGATATTCGCTTGCGGATCGTTGCACTCCCCGGGGCGCGCCTCACGGTTCAGCGCAAGGGCGTGGCGCCGAGTTGTCTACGCCTTTCCGCGATCGTGCAGAACGACGGCGCCGACGGCGTTCGGGAACTCACGCTGCGATTCGTCGGGGCGGAGGCTTGCGTCGGGACCATCGGCCCGTTTGTCGTTTCATCTGGCGTCGCTTCCGTGACGACGAACGACGTGATCATCGAGGTCGGCGCGGCCCCGGATTTCGTTGGGCAAAACGTTGGAATGATGCCGATCGACTTCCCCGTCCCGGCGATGTTCGCGGAAGAGGGCTGGAACGTCGGGCGAGTCCAAAACGTGGTCGTGGCGATGGGACGCGCGGATCAGCCGGTGAAGGGGAACGGACGGAAACCGGATGCGACGCTTGCATGGCGCGTCGGCGGAGATACGCGTGCGGCAGGCGGCCTGTGGATCGACGATGGGGCGATGACGGTGACCGCGGAAGGGTGGTCAGGGAGTGTCCTGCCGGTCGATGAATCCGGCCCTTGATGCTCATCGTTTGCATAGTGCCCGAGCCGTTGCCGTCGCACGGACGGCCGCTTCGGCCTGCTGCCGTTCGGGTGCTGCGCGAAGCGCGGCGGCGATGAACGCGTCGCTCGTGGTCGGCGGCGCGTAAACGGCGCTCGCGGCGCGGCGCGCCTTGTCTTTCGCCTCGGGGGGCCAGTCTCGCGAAACATCAAGCCACGCATTTTGGGCTGCATCAAGCGCTTCCTTACATTTCATGCCTGCTTTCGGCCGGCTCGGCGGCACCGAAATCGGGACGGAATTGCCGACTGCGGCGGGCCACCGCGCCGGGTCCGCGACATCCTCGAACTCCAAGCGCTTGCCGTCCTCGCATGTGGGGAGGGCGGGCGCGCATCCATCGAGCCCGACCAGGCACCGCGTTTCGGCGTCGACGTCCACCGTCCAGGCAGTCACGATCGAGGTCGGCGCGTGCGCGTACACCAACTCCCTTGCGATGGCGCGGTGCAGCCAGCGTTCGTTCGGCGCACGGGAGCGCACGGCGCCGAGGCGCGCTCGCAATACCTCCTCACTTGGTTGTTCCTGCGGTTTATCCGGATTCGCAAACACCCACGTCTCGGTGCACCCGGCGACCACCGGCCACCCGGCTTCCGCGAGCGTGTCGCGATACCGCCCCCACGCGCCGCTTTTCGGCTGCACGATGAGATAGCCCAGCCTGGATTTCAGGTACGACCATGGATTTATTCCTGGTTCGCGCCCGGCGATCACCCGATCCGTCAGGCCGAGCGGATCGATCACGGGTCCGTCGTGAAGGTAGCCGAAGAGGCCGACGTCGGTGAATGAAACCGCGTCGCGACCTCCATTTACGATGATCCATGCGATGGGAAAGGCCATGCGCGCGCGGCGGCCGGCGTCCAGGTCAGGTAGCCAGCCGGACTTCCACGTTGCGCCTTCGTACGTCGGGGAGGTGAGGCGGTCGATGGTGAGGACGCGCGCAGCCGGCGCGATGGCCACCGCCGCAACCGAAACGATGGCCAAGCGCGGAATGCGCGAGAGCGCGGCGTCGGCCAACACCCCGAGCGCGGCGGCGGCAGCCGGCCACGCCGGCACAAGGAGGCGATAATTCATCATGAAATCGCCATCTTGCAGGACAACCGCTCCTATCCACACGGCGAAAATCAATCCGGGGAGCCCACGTGCATCACGACGGCAGACATCCCGAAACGCCCACGCCACCCCCGCGATGATCCCCGCCGACAACAGCGGGGACGGGTGGCGAAGCCAGTAGCCGAGGTAGAGAATTCCTCGCTCCGGGGGCCAGTTCGTCTTGACGTGGAACGTGTTTGGAAGGATTTCGCCGTACCAATACAGTTTCAGAGTGACCAACGCGGCGCCGCTCACGATGACGGTGGCAAGCGCACGCGCGACCTTCCGGTCAAACTGAGGGCGTAGCAGGTGAAACATCCCGATTGTGATCGCGACCAGTGCGGCATCCGGACGCATCCAAGGCGCGAGCGCCATGCCGACGCTCGCCGCCACGCCACCCACCTCGCGCTCGCGGCGGTACATCGTCCACCCCATCGTCACCAGCATCATCGCGGCCGGCGTTTCCATCCCCTGCATCGCCAGCGCTGGTGCCCACGGCACCAGCGTCAACGTCGCAAGTGAAACACCGCTTGCGACCATCGACAACCCCTCTGACCGGCACCACGACGCCAGCAGTGCGACGGTGACGACGCCGCACGCGACTCCGATTCCCTTCGCGGCGAGCAGCATGTCCGCGCCGGAGAACGGCGCCATCACCAGAGCCCACCCGAGATTTGTAATGCCTTCGAGGTTTTCTCCTGGATTGAACACCATTCCGCGGCCCGTGGCAAAATTTCTCGCGTACCGAAACGTGATGTACGCGTCGTCGATCACACTCGACCACCACCACGCACAGTGCGCAAGGAAAGCCACCACGGCGACGGTCACGAGGGCGATGCGGCCGCGGTTCATCCTCGCTCGTCTATCTCCTGATCGGCTACGATCATCGGATGCGCCTCCTGCCCTTCGTTTTCCTTCTCGCGTGCTCCGGAACGAAACCGCCGGGGGACAAGGCATCGGAAGACGCAGATGGCGACGCGGACGCCGACACGGACACGGACAGCGCAGGCGATCCCGGCGCGGATGACGACAAGGACACGTTCGGGTCGGCCACGGACTGTGACGATCACAATTATCAAGTTTATCCAGGTGCTCCGGAACTTTGTGACGGGCTGGACAACGATTGTGACGACGCGATTGACGAGGATTTTGACGGGGACGGCGACGGCGCTTTTGACCTCAACGCGTGCGAATCCGGCACGGATTGCGACGATACCGATGGCGCTTCGTATCCCGGCGCGGCAGACGTTCCTTACGACGGTATCGATCAGGATTGCCTGAACGGTGACGTGACCGATGCCGATGGTGACCGGTACGACGCCGAGGTCGTCGGTGGCTTCGACTGTGACGACGCCGACACCGACGTGCATCCCGACGCGGTGGAGGTCGCCAAAAACGGTAAGGACGATGATTGTATAGATGGTGACTCGATAGATGGGGACGGGGACGGATACGATGACGAGGCCTACGGCGGGGACGATTGCGAGGATACGGACGCCACCGTGCACCCTGGCGCTTACGACTGGTGGTCGAACGGTACCGATACCGATTGCGATGGGCATGACACGTCGCGCGCGGCGCTGGATGACGTGGGAATTACGATCGAGGGTGTCGCCGGTTCACAGGACCTCGTGGGGCAGGACGTTGCCCTCTGCGATCTCGATGAGGACGGGCTCATCGACCTCGTGATCGCAGCGCCGTTTGGCGATGGGTACGCCGGACAGCTCGGCGTTTTTTACGGATCGGACGTCGCGACCTGGGGCAAGGGAATGGGCATGTCGGACGCCGGAACGCTAATCACCAGCACCTCCTACTTCATGGGCTTGGAGGTGGAGTGCGCCGATATCGACGGCGATGGGTACCTCGATCTGGTGACGGGTCGCGGAGAGTACCATGCGTCCAGGGGAACCTATTATACCGACTTCGAACTGATCTTCTGGTACGGCAGCGGGGGTCGATGGCCCGGGGCGATGTCGGATTCAGACGCGGAGTCCGAACTCTCGATGCCGCTCGGCCTCACGGACGGTTTGTCTTCCGTATACGCGCGCGACCTGCACACCGAGGACCTCGATGCGGACGGTGCTTCCGAGGTGCTCATCGTCAACGACACGGCGAGCGATCTGTCGACGCCCGACGGCAATCTATGGATACTTCCCGGCGACCGGTACAGTCGGTCCGGGTTGTTGTCATCCCAACCCGTCATCCGTGTATCGGGGCAGGACGAGATCGACGTCATCTACGATCCGCATGTCGTTCCCGACATCGACGGGGATGGCGCGGACGATTTTTGGGGCGGGCAACCTGGGTGGACCGCGGCCGATGGGGGCGTCGACACCGCTACCGACACGGCCACGGCCACGGATACTGCTACCGACACGGCTACGGATACTGGCGCCCCCGCGACGCAGTACCCCGGGCGCGGTAGCGTGCTCCCGACGGAGGTCATCGACGGGGATGAAATTGACTCGATCGCAAGCTTTCACCTCTATGGGAGCGCTGACGAGGAATTTGGCTACACGTCGGTCTGGGGTGATTTCGACGGCGATGGTTTGACCGACGCGTTCATCACCGCGTACACCGATTCCACGTCGGCAGACCGCGGCGGTGGCGTCTATGCGATGCTCGACGTTTCCGCGGCGATGGTTTCCGGGGATGTTGCTGCCGATGTGGCGCGGGGTCACGTTACCGAGGCGACGGCCGACGGTGGGTTCGGCTTCCGCCTTGCGCGTGTCCACGATGTGAACGCCGACGGGTTTGACGATCTACTTGTCAGCGAACTGGCGTACGGGTCCACCCAATACGGGGCGGCGTGGCTGCTGAGCGGCGCGCAGATGGTGGGGGAGGTGTCGGCCGAAACCGCGGCCCTGTACGCCTGGGATGGTGCAATTGACGCCGGATACGCGGCGAACGCCATCGCGGCGGGTGATCTCGATGGGGACGGGGTGGATGAC
>CAMAWH010000045.1:0-41318 GCA_945861635.1 Klebsiella pneumoniae
TGCGGTGATCGGTACTACTCGCTGCGAAGCATCTTCGGATGCGGCGCGCGATGCTCAACCCTCTGAAGGGGAGTCGCCCTCGGGCGTGTCCTCGGTGTTACAAAAGGGTCTCCCAACCGTTCGCGGTTGGGGGGCCCTTTTCGTTTTTCGCCGCGTTAGCCTTCCCCATGGTTTTCGAGCATGTGACGGGGATCAGGGGGGCGCGAATCGAGCGTGCGCTTGTCGCAGGAGCCCGCGGCGGAGTGGTCCTGCTGTCGGAGATCTGGGGCATCGATGACGCCCTGCGCACCTACGCCTCCAAGCTGGTGGCCGAGCAGTTTTCGGTTGCGATGCCAGACCCGTGGGCACGGAAACCGCGCCCCGCGCTCGATTCGCCGGACGCCGTGGTGGCGGCGGTAGCGGAGGTTGACGACGGAGAAATGCTTGCGGATGTCGGCGCAGCACGCACGGCGTTGGGTGGGGATGTGCCGGTCTTCGTCGTCGGGTTTTGCATGGGGGGGTTGTACGCGCGGATGGCGGCGTGCACGATCCCCAGATTGGCCGGTGCCGTTGAATTCTACGGGCGCGTGCACTACGCGGCACTCTCCGCGAAAAAACCGACACAGCCGCTCGACCTTTTGCCCGGTTTGGCTTGCCCCTTGCAGTGCCACTTTGGTGACGACGACGCCCTTTCGCCGCCCCACCATGTCGATGATCTCGTGGGTCGGCTCGCGAAATCTCCATGTCTGACGCAGGTGTTCCGGTACCCGGGGCGCGGGCATGCATTCATGAATCCCACCCGCCAGAACTGGCACGCTGACGACGCCGAACTCGCATGGGACAGGGCGTTGACGTTCCTGGACCACCTCGCTGTGGCCGCGCACGGTTAATCTCTTTCTTTCTGCGGAGCCTGCTGTGCCGAATCCGATCGCCCCTGCCGCTGACGACCGCGCTGACGGCCCGCCGCACCCGTTCGTTCCGGCGATCTGCGCGCCGGATGCTCCCGACGAACCGGACGATCTCGACGACGACGATTTTGATGATGAGGACGAGGAATGGGAGGATGATGAAGACGATTGGGATGAGGATGACGACGAGGCGCCCCCCGGGGACGACGAAGAGTCCGACGAGGACGATGACGAGGACCCGTGGGATGACGACGACGAGGAATGGGGAGAGGATGAGGAGGACGACGACGAGGAAGAAGGCGACCCTGCCGACGTCGAGGAGTAGATGCGCCTTACCGGATCAGCCCGCGGAAGAGCTCCGGCAGCCGCATGGGGAGTGAGTCCGGGTGATCGATCTTGAGGAATTTTCCCTTCCCGAAGATCTCGGTGAGGTAGCGATCGGCGTCGTCCGCGGCGTCCAGGCTGATGCAGTGAACGTGTACGCCGTGCCTTCCGACTTCGGCCACCGCCATGGCTGCATCTCGAATGCCGTACTTCCCGCGATACTCGCCGCGATCCTCCGGTTTTCCGTCACTCACGAGCAGCAGGATGCGTCGTGACTGGGGCCGCGCGGCCAAGAGGGCGCCGGCGTGGCGGATGAAAGCTCCCATGCGTGTCGCGCCGTTCGGGCGGAGGTTGCCGAGGCGCTTGAACACCGGCTCCCCGTACGCTTCATCGAAGCCCTTGATGCGCCACAGTTGGCATTCGGTGGGGTGGGTGTTGCCGAAACCGTAGAATGCATGCGGATAGTCGAGCGTGCGCAAGCCCTCGGCGAACAGCACCATCGCCTCCTGCTCCAAGTGGATCACGTGGCCCTGCGTCGAGCCGGAGGTATCGACCATCGTGAGGATAGCGACGCCCTGCCGCGCGCGAACGAAGCGTTTATAGATGCGTTCGTCGGGGTCCTGCCCCGCATGCAGGTCCGTGAACGCGAGCACCGCACGGTTCAGGTCGAGATCGGAGCCGTCACGCTGGCCGTGCAGCCACCGTTCCTCGACGCGCAACTCCTCGAACCGCCGACGTATCTGCTGGATTTGCCGCCGATTTGCGGCCACGATCCGTTCGTAGCCGCCGAGCGGTCCGGTGGGCGCCTCGGGCTCGAAAACCTTGACGGCATCGAAGATATAGCTGCCGGTGGCGTCGTTCCATTCATCCCACCAGCGGCCGCCATCCTCGCCCGGCTTGTCCGGGAGCCCGGCCTCGTCCTCGCGCGGGGCGCGCGCCCGCTGCACATGCGCGTCGCGAAGCGCGCCGTACGCCGGTGACGCGGACATGTCGGGCCCGGTCAACTTCGCGAACATTCGTTGTCGAAAGCCAACTCGCGGGCCGGGGCCGACGGGTGCGGCGACTTCGGCAGCGATTCCCTTTCGAGCCATCGCCTCCAAGAGTTGCCGCAGCGGTTTATTGCCTTTCTTCCATTCGTTTTCGTAGGCGATGTCGCGAGAGAGATCCGCGAGGATCCACTCGGGGCGGATGATGCCGACGAAGTAGGGCAGGGGCGGGGGGCCCAGACGGAGGCGGCGGAAATGGTCGCGCACGCCGCGCGCGAGCTCGGCGATCCCTCCGATGGAATCGAGGCGATCAATGGCCCGGATCGCCGCGCGCGCGGGCTCACCGTCCGCACCCGGCGGCTTCCAGTTCAGGCACGTCACCAGCCCGTCGTAGAGCGGAAGGAACGCACCGGGCAGCCCCTCCCGCGGAACCGTCATCACGTTCACGCGAAGCGTACCTGCCTTGTCGAGCAGCGCGATGCGCTCGATGTCCTGACGCAGACCCGGATACTCCAACCCCCACTGCCGAAGGACGAATCGCGTCGTGAGGAGGTGGTACACGCTGCGCAACACCCAGTCACGATGCACCTCCGCGAGCAGCGCACGGTCGGATAACGCTCCCCACCGCGTGAAGCCGAGCTGGATCAGGCCCATCATTCGAAACAGGAGAGTGTCCGTGTCTTCTTGCGGAGCGGGAACCGCCTTGGGGAGATAGAGGCGGACATTGTCGGTGGTCGCCGGGTCGCTGTATGCGATGTCGATGCGGCGGCCGGCGAGCATGGTGAACAGGGCCTGAAGTTGCTTACTGACCCGGTCGAGCGCAAGGCCGTTCCGCTCTCCTGTTACGAGTTGGCGGGCGGGCGGTGCGAACAAGAATCGTCGTAAGAGCGCGCGCTCGGCTTCCTCGTCGCTCGCTTCCGCGAGGCCGAGATCGACCGCGTCAACGCCGTACTCCTCCATCGTCTGTTTGAGGAGATCCTCCGGCCGGATGGTAGGCGCGGCCACCGCTTTACCCGAGCACGGACCGGCACAACTCCCGGAGCGCCTTCGTCATCTCCGCGTCGTCGGTCAGCGAGCCGACGAGCGTCGCCTCTGCCGCGTCGTTCATCGACAGCCCGGCGACGACCAACTGCCCGGCATACACCAGCAATCTCGTGGACGCGCCTTCGCCGAGTCCGTGGGCCCGCAGGTTGCGTGTGCCCTGACCCAGTTTCACCAGAGTTACCGCCGTTTCCGCGTCACACCCGGCCTCCTGCGCGACGATCTCGGCCTCGACGTCGGCCGCCGGATAATCAAAGGTCAACGACACGAAGCGCTGGCGCGTCGACTCCTTCAGCTCCTTGGTGACGGACTGATACCCGGGGTTGTAGCTGATCACGATGAGGAAGCTCTCGGGCGCGGCCAACTCCACACCGAGTCGGTCCAACGGCAGCATGCGACGGTCGTCGGTCAGCGGATGGATGACGGTCATGACGTCACTTCGGGCCTCCACAACCTCGTCGAGATAGCAGATGGCGCCTTCGCGGACGGATCGGGTGAGCGGGCCGTCACGCCACACGGTGGCTCCGCCCTCAAGGAGAAACCGACCGGTCAAGTCCGCGGCCGCAAGGTCCTCCTGGCACGCGATGGTGATGAGCGGTCGACCCAGTTGCTCGGCCATGTATCGGACGAATCGGGTTTTCCCGCAACCCGTGGGCCCTTTCAGAAGCACAGGCAATTTCCTCCGAGCCGCCGTCTGAAAGACGGTGACCTCGTTTCCATGGGGCCGATAGTAGATCATCGGGGAAGGGTAGCGTGTCCCGGCAGCCCCTGCTGCCACGTCGGCGCGAGCTTGACGTCCAACGGCATCGTAAAGCTCGGATACACGGGATGGGTGCGCACGGACAGGATCCAACTCGCGACCATGATGGTGGCAAGCACCTTTCGGGAGAGGTCAAGGCGCGCGAGCGTCAGGCTGGCCGCGGCAAGAATGGCAAGCCAACTGACCTGAAAAAACACCTCCGGCTTCGCGAAGCGCCAGAGTCCGGGAGCCAGCGCGGCCAGCCACGCAAACGGCGGGAACGCGGGTCCGAGCGCGAGTGCCCCGAAGACAAGCGCAACCGCCCACGCCCGCCAGCCAGCACGCCACCCGGCGACTGCCAGCGCCAGCGCGAGCATGTCCAGCGCGCGCCAGCCCTCAAGGCGGTTCCACATCGGCAGCCAAAGCGTGATCGTATCCAACGAAGCGCGCTCGGCAAACGCCGCCGGTGTCGCGATTTCGGGCCCGGCCATCAGGCGCACCTGTTGAGCAACCACCGGCAAGCCCGCGAGCGCCGACGCGAGCACCGCCGTCACGACGCGCCTTTCCCTCGACAAGAGCGCCACGGCGCCCATCGCGGCGCCCAGCACGCCCCAATAGGCGTTGTAGACGAACATTCCCGCGTAGACGACGGCGGCGATGCCCGCCCAGCGGCGTCCTCCCGACCGTGCGCGCCACAGCGCCCACGCATACAGCGGAAGCCAGTAAACTCCACTCTTTTCAATCGTATACCAGTTTATATCTCGAAATACATGCAAGCCCATCGCGAAAGGGAAGGCCAGCAGCAGCGCCCCCCCCGCGTCGCCGGAAACCGCCCGCAGAAACAGGAATGTGCAGTACCATCCCAGGCACAGGTTCAGCAGCGCATGCAGGTTCATCGCCGCGAAGGGCTCGACGATGAGGTCAAAGGCAGCGGTTACCCACAGATGCCCAAGGTGGACGCCGATCAGGCGCACCGCCGGGTCTGCGGCGTCGGTTATGCGCCAGTGCACACCCTGCGCGTAGAATAACAGGCTTCCAGCCTTGTCTATCGTCGGAAAAGCCCCCCAGACGTACTCGGGGGCGAACCAGGCCGCCGGCGTCGTAAGCGCGATGACAGCCCCCACGATAAACAGGAAGGGCCGGCGCGGTTGAGCCGCGAGCATGAACGCAATCCCGACGAGAACGCAGGCGAGCCAGGCGATGGGCGCGTCACCCGGCCCGGTGGGCGCGATGATTTCGCGGGGATCGGGCGGCGGGCCGTACACGCACGGGGAAGTTACCCCGTCGCGGATGGACGTTGCGGCGCTGCTCGCCTGGTATCGCGCAAATGCGCGGCAGATGCCGTGGCGAAGCGTCGTGACGCCCTACCGCACGCTGGTCAGCGAACTGATGCTGCAGCAGACACGTGTCGATACGGTGATCCCGTACTTCGAACGCTTCATGAGGGTTTTTCCGACGGTGGAGGCACTGGCATCGGCGGAATTGGAACGCGTGCTCGAAAACTGGAGCGGACTCGGGTACTACTCGCGGGCGCGAAACCTGCACGCGGCGGCGCGCGTCATCGCGGCGCGCGGCGGATTCCCTGACGATCTGGCCGGCCTGCTGGCGCTGCCGGGCGTCGGGCCGTACACGGCCGGCGCCATCGGCTCCATTGCGCTCGGGCTCGATCTTCCCGTGGTCGATGGGAATGTAGAGCGTGTTCTATGCCGGCAGCTCGCCGATCCATCTCCGGGCGTGAAGGCGCTTTGGGCGGCCGCGAGTGCGCTCGTGCCCTCTGGGGAGGCGGCTGACTTCAATCAGGCAATCATGGAGCTTGGCGCTACGATCTGTACGCCGCGTGCGCCGAAGTGTTTGCTGTGCCCCGTCCGCCGTTCCTGCCGTGGCGCAGACGCTCCCGAGCGCTATCCAGCGCCGACCGCGAAAAAGAACGTTCCCCGTGCCGTTGCGGTGGCAGCGCTTATACATGAACGCGGCTGCGTCCTGCTCGCGCGTCGACCGGAGTCGGGACTGCTCGCCGGACTGTGGGAATTACCGGGGGGCGACGGGGCGGATTTGCGCGCCATTCTCCACGCACGACTCGACATCGACCTGATTGCCTCCGTTCCCCTTGGGGACGTCATCCACCAGTTCAGTCATCTTCACCTCACGACGACCGTACACCGCGCCACCATCACCGGCGCCCCGGTCGCCATCGACTACGCCGACGCCCGGTTCGTACCTGTAGCCGAAATCGACGGCATGGCGCTGTCCACGCTCGCCCGAAAAACGCTCAAACTGGCAGGTGATGCTGCAGAAACGCCTCGCACGCGGCAATCGCCGCGACATCGCGCCCCTCCATCGTGACGATGACGACGGCGGGCCGCTCGTCGAACCTCGGGTAGCTGCCGATCGCGACGTCGGGCCACGTACCGGCCGCCTCACTCAACGCGTCTGCGATCTCGGGTTCGCTCAGCCGCGTCACGATCTTCCGGCATTCCACCGGCACTCCCGCAAATCGATGCGCGATCGCCTCGAACTTCAGCTTCACCAACGAGGGCACGCCCGGAAACACCAGCACGTTCCGAACGACGACGAGCGGGTAGATGACGTTTCCATCCCACCACAGCTGCGCGCCCTCCGGGATCTCGGCCATCCGCATTGCGGCTTCGTTGGCCCGCTCGCCTAGCTTATCAGAAAGCACCTGTTCAAGCACCGGATGGCGTTGAAGCGGCATGTCGAAGGCGTGCGCCAGCGCCGGGAACGTCTGATCGTCGTGGGTCGGACCAACGCCGCCGGTCGTGAGCACGTGGTCGAAGCGGGCCGCGCACTCGCACACCTCATCTGCGATGACGTCGATCACGTCTGGCACCACGACGATCCGCATGAGATCGACGCCAAGCTCACGCAACCGGCGGATGAGGTACGGCCCATTTTCGTCGGGAAACTTCCCCGATAAAATTTCGTTGCCAATGATGACGACGGCCGCGGTGGGCATTCGCTCGCCTAACGCGCCTGGAGGTGGCTACCTTAGGGGAGTGAGCGATCGCGAAGACCTCGAAGTCACCGTCCGGTATGGTGAGCAACCGATTGACAATCGGGTGGCGCCCGTGGGTGCGGACATGCTGCCGGATGTGCCCGTCACCTTGGCGGCGCGGCGCGTTCCGGGCGGGTTCCAGGTGGAGGGGCCCAACGGTCCGATCTCGGTGTCGCGCGGTACCTCCGCGGACATCGTCCACGGCGCCATCGCGCTGCGCGTGGGGGTGGTGAAACGCTTTCGGCTTCCTCGCTGGATTTTTGCGCAGAGTGACATTGTCTTCCCCGTGCTCATCCTCGCCAGTTCGCTGCTCGCTTTACAGATCAACCTGTTCATGCAGTTGCTCGCCGGCGGAGGCGGCGGGGGGGGGGCCGTCCCAGAGCCCTCTCCCGAGTACATCGCGCGCTTGCTGGAGGGCGACTATCAGGGCGCGGATCGGGGTGTCATCGCTGAACATTCCGACCGGCCACAGGGTGGCGCTGAGATCAAGAGCTTCTACCTTCAGCCAGGCAGCGCCGGCCCCACCGACCGCATCGGTGGCGCGAAAACCGTCGGCGCACGGCACCAGGACGGTGATCCCAACGCGAAGGAAAATGCGTCGTATTCGGAGCCGTTGGAGGAACTTGGAGCGACAGACCGGCCCGATGATCCGCAAGACGACGTGGTTGCGGAGGCGCAGGACCCTGGACTGGACGAGGAAACGGAGGACAAGGCGGTCGAGGTCAACGAAGGTTGGGGCCTGAACGACTGGTACGACACGGAGGACGCGCGCAAGGACGCGGGAGAGATCCAGAAACAGCTGGACCGATCGAGGCAGGTGCTTCGTATCGATCCTGACGATCCGTACGCGCTCTCCATTCGCGCCTACTACGAATATCTTGCGATGGATCAAACGGCAGCGCGAAAGACCTACCAGCACATCCTCAAGTTGTACCCTGAAGATTCGGCGGCGTGGAACAACGTCGCGCTGACCTACAAACGCGACGGTGACTACAAGACGGAGGAGGAGGACTACAGAATCTCCTTGCTGTACGGCCCGGAGGAGCCGAACACCCTGAACAATCTTGCCGTCTGCGTCGCGCATCAGGGCCGTTACGAAGAAGCGTTGGCGATCATGGAGCAACTGGAAACGCTCTCGCCCGACGATCCATATGCCGAGCTGTACCGAGCCCAAATCTATGCGATGATGGGGAAGGAGGAAGAGGCGTATCGACACCTGCGGAATTCGCTGGCCGATATGCGAAAGCTCGATACCCTCCACAACATCGAATACCAGCAGGACATCCGCGTGGACCCAGCATTTGAAGAAATGCGAAAGCAGGATCGCTTTCGCAAGTTGCTGCTCCGGTACTACGGCGACCGACCGGGCGGGTGGTGGACGCTGCCGGGAATACTGCCATGAAGCGCGCTGTCTATGCGGGTAGTTTCGATCCTATCCACGCCGGGCACATCGACATCATTCGTCGCGGTGCGGCATTGTTTGACGAGGTCGTCGTCGGGGTGGCCCACAACCCGAACAAGCGGCGCACGTTGGCGTTGGACGTTCGGCTCGCTTTGATCCGCGACGCCGTGCGCGAGGTTCCGAACGTGCGCGTTGAAACCATCGAAGGGCTGACGGTCGCGCACGCGCGTGGCGCCGCCGCCGACGTCATCCTCCGCGGCATCCGCGACACCGCCGATTTCGCTTTCGAGGCGCAGATCGGCCAGGCCAATCGGGCGATGGTGCCGCAGGTCGAAACGCTTTTGATCCTTTCCGATCCTGCGCTATCCTTTGTGTCCAGCTCGTTGATCAAGGAGATCATGTTGGCCGGCGGAGACGTGCGGCCATGGTTGACGACCGGCGCATTCGACGCCCTGCGAGCCGCGTTGTCAGGGGCGGGATCCTAGGGAAGCAGCAAGGTGCGCCGCCACCAGTTGGGCCGCGGTCTGGTGCCAACCCAGGAACTCTGCGCCGGCGAACGGGTTCAGCAATTGCAGCACGCCGAGCGTGCCTGCCGAGCCACGTACCGGAACGCACAGGAGCGCGCGCGTCGTGTACCCGACCGTGCGATCGACCTCCGCGTAGTGCCGCGCATCCGTTCGCGCTTCTCGCACGGTCACGGCCACGTTTCGCCCAGCAACCAGCCCTGCGATACCCTTTCCTTTCGGGATGGCGAGGCCGCGCAGCGCACGGGAACGTGGACCCCGCGCGGTGGTGAAACGCAATTCGTGGGTCGCAGCATCCATCAGGAGCACGGCGCCCGACTCCGCCGGAACGAATTGCATCAACAAGTCCAGGGCGTGGTTGCAGGCGTCGTCGGCCGTCTCCGCGGTGGTAATCGCGGTTGCGCGCGACTCGATCTCCGCGAGCACGTCGTCCGCCCGCTCCTCCATCGCGCGAAACGCGCGCGATGAGCTTGGCTCCGGCGCATCGAAATCGCTGATTTCGTCGCAGGTGTCCTCGATGGGGGATCGTGGCGCCGTTTCGACTGGAGATCGTGTTGGGACCGCAATCATTGCCGCCATGACGGCGCGCACGGGCTCGGGCACGTCGATGGCGACGCGGGCCACCGTGTCTTGCTGTTCGTGGATGGTGAACTGCCAGCCTGGCGTCGCGACTCGGATGTCACCATCGTCAAGTACCTCACATTCGAGGCCCGGCATGTCAGCGCCGACACCCATGCGCGCCAGCGCGTCTCCCAGCGCGGTCATCCAGTTGTCGGCATCGAATACGCCGGCGACGGCGGCGGGACCCTCGATTCGGAAGCGTGGCATGGTCTGCATATATTCCGCCCATGGATGCCGCGCGCGCATGGTTGGACCGGGAACTCGCCTTCTCCGCGCTCCTGCATGACTTGCGCAGCCCGCTCACGGCGTTGAGCGCCGTCGACGATCAAGCGCCCGATCTCGTGCCGCCGTGGCAGCGTCTCGCCGCCCTCGTGCGCGACCCTCCCATGCCGGCGTACGCGCCATGCGCCGTCGATATCGCCGCGCTCCTCCACCTTCCCGGCTCGTGCATCGCGACCTTTCGTGCGCCGCCAGATCTGCTGATCGCCGCCCTCCGAACCCTTCCGCGAGCGGGGCTGGAGCTGCGTGTCAACGCCGGTGTACTCCTCGCGGCGCATGGCGTGCCTGCCGTCGAAGGCTCCCCGGCGTGGAGCGTCAGGGCGGTCGAGGAATGGTTTGCCCGCGGCGGCGATGGGTTGGCGGGGGCTCGCGTTCGCGTGGCCGCCCGGCTGATCGGCGCCGGCGTGGTCTTCGAACGAGCGCACGGGCTGGCACACGGCGTGCTGTCCCTTCAGTTCACGCGCGGATAGACCCGTGCGGCGAGGGAGCGTGGATGTGCGGAATTGTTGGCTACGTTGGCGAGCGTCAGGCGGCGCCGCTCTTGCTCGACGGGCTGCGCCGGCTTGAATATCGCGGGTATGACAGCGCCGGAATCGCGATCGTCAACGGGGGCATGGCGGTTGTTCGTCGGATCGGCTTCGTGGCCGAGCTGGTGGGCGCGGTCGATCCGAAAATACAGGGTTCGACCGGCATAGGTCACACCCGTTGGGCGACCCACGGTGCGGTTACCGAGGCGAACGCCCATCCCCACGTCGATTCTACGAATCGCATCGCCGTTGCCCACAATGGCATCATCGAAAACCATACGATCCTGCGCGCGCGCCTGGAGGCCGAAGGCGTCGTCTTTCACAGTGATACGGATACTGAGGTAATTCCCCATCTAATCCGAAAGTTCTATACCGGCGATCCGGTGGAGGCCGTGCGCGCCGCCCTCGGTCTGATTCAGGGAACGTACGGAATTGCCGTCGCGTTTGCCGATCATCCCGGCGTCATCGTCGCAGCGCGGAATGGTTCGCCGCTGGTGGTTGGGAAGGGAAAAGGCGAGACGTTTTTGGCCTCCGACCCACACGCGCTCGCCGCCTACACGCGTGAGGTCGTCTACTTGGAGGACCGTGACATGGTGCGCATCGATCGCACCGGATGGGAAATTTCGCGCATCGACGGCGGTTCTATCTCTCGCGTCATCGAACACCTTGCAGAGGACTGGGGCGCGGACGACAAGGGCCCATTCAAGCACCACATGCTCAAGGAGATCCACGAACAGCCGGAGAGTCTTCGCCGCTGTCTGAGCGGACGCGTCGTTGGGGAGACGGGCGGCGCACGACTCGGCGGCTTCGACCTCACGCCGCGCGACATCGCGTCGATTTCGCGCATCGGCGTCCTCGGCTGCGGCACCTCGTTTCACGCAGGCACCGTCGGCGCAATGGCGATGGAGCAGCTCGCCCGCATCCCGGCGTTCGCGGAGATCGCTAGCGAATTCCGCTATCGCAACCCCGTGATTGGACCGGACGATCTCTTCTTCGCGGTGTCGCAGTCGGGGGAAACGGCGGACACGCTGGGCGCCGTGAAAGAGGTGCAGGTGAAGGGCGGGCGCGCCCTCGGCATCGTGAACGTCGTCGGCAGCAGCATCGCCAGGGCGTGCGGGCGCGGCGTGTATGTCCACAGCGGCCCGGAGATTGCCGTCGCAAGCACGAAGGCGTTTACGTCGCAAGTGGCGGCGATGCTTGTTGCCGCATTGAGCTTTGGGCGCACGAGAGTTCTCGGGCAGCACGAGGGAAAGGCGTTTGGAGAGGAGCTGCTTCGCATTCCCGATCTCGTGGGCGAGTGGCTGACGCGAGAGCCGAACCTCCAGCAGGCCGTAGAACTGGTCACAAGCGGAAAGTACGTTTTCTTTTTCGGGCGCGGTGTGTCGCATGCCGTGGCGATGGAAGGCGCATTGAAGCTGAAGGAAGTCGCGTACGTTCCGTGCATGTCCTACCCGGCGGCGGAGATGAAACACGGGCCGATTGCCCTCATCGACAAGCAAACCCCGGTCGTCGCAATCGTCCCCGACGATGTGATGCGCGACAAGACGCTCTCGAACGTCGCGGAAGTTCGTGCGCGCGGCGCGCGCATGATCATTGTCCATGCCGACGGTGACACGGACGCGGCGCGCATGGCCGACGTGTCCATTCCCGTCCCCCGCACCGCGGCGCTCCTCTCCCCGCTCTTGACGGTGCTCCCGCTGCAACTGCTGGCCTACCGGGCGGGCCTTGCGCTCGGTCGCGACATCGATCGGCCCCGCAACCTCGCAAAGAGCGTGACGGTCGAGTGACCCCGGAACTGGCCGCTCCGGGTTGCATTGCGCCTGCCAACGTGGCAAAGGGGGGCGCCTCCGGAACGGGCCCTTTCGGCTCGAACTAGCCCCCCGCTCAAGCCCGCTGGAACGCTGAAATGCAGAACCTGGAACTCTGGACGAAGATGCCCCCCGTCGCGGGGGCGCTTGCCTTGGCCATCGCCGCCTTTTTCTACTTCCGTGTGCGGGCGCTTCCCGAACACCACGCCAACAACACCGCCGAGATGAACGCGAGCATGACGCGCATCGCGGGCTACATCCGCGAAGGGTCGATGGCGTTCCTGACGCGCGAGTACAAGGTGCTCGCCGTGTACGCGGTCGTCGTCTTTGCGGCGCTCTCCCTTGCGATCTCGCCGACTGCGGGTGCATGGTTCCTTGCGGGCGCGTTCCTTTCGCTGCTCGCAGGGTACATCGGCATGAAAGCGGCAACATTTGCGAACGTGCGGACGGCGGCGGCGGCGGCGGGCGGCTCCAAGCCGAACGCGCTGCTCACGGCGCTCGACGGCGGCGCCGTCATGGGGCTCTGCGTTGCCGGTCTCGCGCTGATCGGGTTGTTTGCGGTGTTTGCGATGAACGTCGGCACGCCGGAGCTCGGCTCCAACCTGCATGCCTTCGCCGTCGGTGCCTCGTCGATCGCGTTGTTTGCGCGCATCGGCGGCGGCATCTACACCAAAGCCGCGGACGTCGGCGCCGATATCGCCGGAAAGGTCATCGAGAACATCCCGGAAGACGACCCCCGCAACCCCGGCGTCATTGCGGACAACGTTGGAGACAACGTCGGTGACGTCGCAGGCATGGGCGCGGACATCTACGAGTCGCTTGTGGCCGCCGTCGTCGCAACGATGGCCATCGCGCTTACAGCGGACGCCGCCAAGATCCAGACGCTCGCGCCAGATGCGACGGGTACGGGCGCGCGGGAGATTGCTGTCGCGTTGCCGTTGATCCTGTCGGGCATCGGGTTGCTCGTCAGCATTGCCGGCATCTTTGTCGCCCGGGCCATGCGCAATTCGGCGCCGTCCACGGTCCTGCGCGCGGCCATGGTGCTGCCGCCGGTGGTCATGGTCGCGGTCACTGCTTTCCTCCTGCCGATGTTCGGCGTCTCGCAGAACGTGACGGTTGCGCTGGCCGCCGGCGCCATCGGCGGCGCCGCGATTGGGCTCATCACCGAGTACTACACGGGCTCCTACGGACCGGTGAAAGCCGTCGCCGAGGCATCGAAGACCGGCGCCGGCACGAACGTCATCCGCGGGATGGCGGTCGGCATGGAAAGCGTAGGCGTTTGCTTGCTCCTCGTTGCCGGTGTCGCGATCGTCGCGAACAGTTTCATGGGCGAACTTGGGTTGTACGGCATCGCGCTGGCCGCGGTGGGTATGCTCGGCGGAACGGCCATCGTCATGACGGTGGACGCGTACGGGCCGATTTCCGACAACGCAGGAGGAATCGCGGAGATGGCGGCGCTCGAGCCCGGCGTGCGGGAGATCACGGACGAGTTGGACGCGGTCGGGAATACGACCGCCGCCATTGGCAAGGGTTTCGCCATCGGCTCAGCAACGCTGACCGTCGTCGCGCTATTTTCGGCGTACAGCCTGGAGGTCAATCACGTGCGGCATGCGGCCGGGTTGGATCCGATGAATCTGGCGCTGGACAACCCGGAGATCCTGATCGGCGTGCTTGTCGGCGCGGTTCTTCCGTTCGTCGTCGCCGCTTCCACCATGCTCGCCGTCGGGAAGGCTGCGGGCGCGATCGTGCTGGAGATCAAACGCCAATTCGACACCATCCCCGGCCTGCGGGAAGGCAAGGCGGAGCCACAGCCCAAGGCGATCGTGGACATTGCCACCGCGGCGGCGTTGTCCGAGATGATTCTTCCCGGATTGGTCGCGGTGCTTGGCCCGGTGGTCATCGGTTTCGTGCTCGGTCCGGCTGCGCTGGCCGGAACGTTGGCGGGCGCGCTGGCGGTTGGTGCGTCGATGTCGTTGTTCATGGCGAACGCCGGCGGTGCGTGGGACAACGCGAAGAAGTACATCGAAAAGGGCGGCCTGGGCGAAGGTCACAAGAAGCGCTCCGACACCCACAAGGCCGCTGTCATCGGGGATACCGTCGGTGACCCGTTCAAGGACACCAGCGGGCCGGGCGTTGCGATCCTCATCAAGGTCATGAGCGTGGTTTCGCTGCTGATTGCACCGCTGGTGGCGGCGGCGTAGTTCGGCGGCCGCGCCCCGCGCGGTGCTATGGTGCCCGCGGCGGAACGAGGCATGGGTTGAGCGAAAGGCGGCATGAACGGCAAAGGCAGCGCGCGCGGCGATCCGGGGGCTTGGGGATCAGCGTTGTTGGTTTGCTCCTCGTGGGATGTGATGGTGCGCCCGTCGATCCCCCAGCGGACAGCGCCGAGCCGGCCCCTGCCTGCACGCAGGAGGCGTGGCCGCAGTGGGCGCCAACCCTGGAGGCAGAAGAGCGCTTTGCCGCCGCGTCGGCCTCGTGGGCGGCCGTAGACGACGCCGTAGTGCTCACTCCCGCCCACGATGCTACGATGCCTGTCGATACGATCACGGTCACCGGCCCGGGCAGCGCGCGATCCGATTTCGTGCTCAACAAGTCCGAATACTCGCTTTCGGGCTCGATCACTTCGACGTCAGAGGCGCGCCTCCTCATTCTCGACGTCACCTCCGGAGGAGAGCCCAGCATCGTTGCGAAAGTCGTCCTCCACTCCGGGCAAACCGTCGCGCTCGCCGATGTATTTTCGATGATGTCCAACACCGAACGCGTGACGGCGGTGGTGGAGGTAGACGATGCAGGCATGGCCACGCTTTCCGGGGTGCGCATCTCCGGGACGCAGTGGGTGCGTGACCCCGCCCCGGCCGCAGCGCCGCTCGCCCTCGGATTCCTCCTCCACATCGAGGAACAGCCGAGCTTGATGGCCAGCGTGGAGCAGTGGGAATCGCGTGCGCAGGTTGTTGCGGGCCTGTCCGGCATGCTCGCCACCCACGGCGCGCGGCTCACGCTTCAGCCGGATGCGACGTTCATCGCCGCGACGACCAAGTGGGACCCGGAATGGTTTGCGGCACGAGCAGACGAGGGAATGGGATGGTCGTTCCATTTTCACGCGTCGGGAGGAGATGCGGGCGTGGACAACGCCGTCCGGGCGGCGTCGGCTGTAGCTGGGCAGGCCGGGATCACGCTGACCGACATGAATGGCGGCTTCGCCGAAGGCGTGTGGGAAACCGTGGCAAACGATGGCGTGATCAGTCTGAGTGCATTCAAGAATTCAGTGACGCAGGCGGAGTTGGCCTTGGCAACCACGCAACCCTGGCGCCCGGCCGACGGTACAGGAGATGCGGACGAGGGGGCGTTTGAGGTGCCAACACCCGAGGGCCCGGTGGTGTATTTGCCGGGCACCGCCGTTCGCGAGAATGACCACGCGCGGTTCGCGAATTTCGCGGAGCGCCGTCTTTCACAGGCATTGGCGCGCGCCCGCCCGGATTTTGTCAACACCTGGTACTTCATCGAGCATGTAGACGGATTCGGGCCCGGCTCACCGGAAGGCTTTACTGCGTATATGGTGGACGGCGGCTTCGACGCCGATCTCGTGGACATCGACGCGTTCCTGACCAACACGGCGGACCCCCTCCGCGACGCAGGAACGGTGACCTACACAACGACCACGGAGATGGCGGCGCAGTACGTTGCCTGGGAAGCTCCCTGTCGGTAGTGTGACGTCGGGCGTCCCTCACTCCCCAAAAAACGGCGACGCCCACACCCGGTGTTCTCCCCCCGCAATCGTCGCGCGGATTCGGACATACGCCGCGCCACCGTCGGGCAGGGTGATCTCCCCCACGGGCTGCCCCCCCCCCCACGCGTCCACGACCTCCGCAGACCAGTCGGCCACACGCGAATCGTCGAGGTCCACAACCACCGTGAGCGGCTCCGCGGCTGCGGGAATGTCGTCCCCCGGAAGGTAGATGGTACCGTCGGCACCCGTCGCGTAGACGATCAGGCCGGTCGCCGGCCACGACGCCACAACGGTATGGCGGGCTTCCAATGCATCGAACAGGGCGCTGCGGTTGTACGCGTCCGCGGGTTCGAACACGCCCGTCACCGTGCCTGCGGCGTACTGATCGTGCCATGGATTTGGGCCCCCAGGGGCGTCGAGATCGCGGACTTTGCCGCTGCCATTCGCGAGGCTTCCGGGGTCCGCCTCGTGGTTGTCGGTGCCGCCGACGAACCCAAGTTTGTGACCTTGTTGCAGCATGTATTGGATGGAGCCAGCGTTGACGTGTAGCGCGGGGTTCAGGTTCCACTCACAGCCATCCGCCACGCCGAGCGTGGTGTCACACTCAGAGCTGCCGTGCTCCGAAGCGAGCTCGACCAGCGTGTCGCCGGCAACGAAGCTCTCCGCGGCCGCCCAATCCACGGGCGCGGGCCGGACCTGCGCCGTGTGATGGAACATCGCAACCCACCGACTGTCCGCGCACCCCGTGATCGACGGGACGGCGTTCAGGCGGGCGAGCAATTCCGACGGATTGACCGCGGGTTCGAGGTCGGACCAGACGTAGGACTCAGCCCCGAACTTCGCGAATCCCTCATTGTGACAGGAGGGGATCCGCCACGCGGCGCACGCTTCGGTGTCCTCGATCAGGACGGTTCGATGCATCGGCGCGTATCCCTCGGGCTGGCCGGTGCACGACGATGTCCACTCATACCCCATCACCCCAAACGCGGCGGAACCTTCGGCGGCTGCGACCAACTCTCGCGTGCGCTCCCAAACGTCGAGTTGGAGGCCCTCCTGGTCTCGGGCGTACCCGGTAAACTCGGCGTGGTCCGTAAATGCGGCGAACCCAAGTCCGTTGGCGGCCGCGTGCGCGAGCGCGTCCTCGCCCGGCAGGGTTTGGTCCGGAAGGCAGGCATTTCCACTATTTTCACAGCCATCGTGCGAGAGATTCGTGTGGCTGTGGAGGTCTCCCCAGACGACAGGGGGAGGGGAGTAGGGCTCCGGTTCGGCCGACTCCCGCGGCCCCCCCGTATCGGGGCCAGCATCGCTGGTGCACCCGGCGAGCGAGAGGATGAAACCCAAGGCGCTCACCGCTCACTCACTGTACGATCCAGAAGCCGTCGAGTCCGACCGATCCGACCCCGCTGTACTCCACCTCCACGCGCAAGGGACCGGCGGGTAGCGCGTCCCGAACTCCATCTCCGGAGGTGTCGAGCGGCCACGTGGTTGCGTCGATTTGGCGAACGTAAGCAACCGTTTCGTCGTTCTCTGCGGCAAACTCACTCGCGGCCACGGTCCGGCTGGCGAGCGTCGTGTCTCCGCTCCTCAGCCGGAGCGTGAGTACGACTGCTGAAGCGTCCACACCCGACAGGTCCGCCGCTGCGATCACCGGAAGCAGCGTCACCGATTTCCCCGCGAGCGACGCAGGAAGATCGCCGGCGTACATCATCCCGGCTCCGGTCTCCGGCGCCCCAACCACCGCGCCGCCGCCAGAGTACGCGGAGGAGGGTTCCACAGAATCGACCCCTGTTTCCGCTACCGTGAGACAAGCGGCGTCCACACAGGTCGTCTCCGCCTCCATCCAGGAAACCGTCGACCCCAGCAGAAATTCAAACGCGGCGCGGTTGGTGTAGCTCATCGGCGTATGGTCGTAGCCGGTCTGCACGTGGTAGCGCACGCCCGGCGCATGGTGAGAAACGTCGTGATGCAGGTAGCGCACGCCGGCAGCGGGGTAGGCAGCATCGACCGCGGCCGCGAGCGCCTCGTTCTGCCGAATCGGAACGAGCCCGTCAAACGTGTTGTACACCGCAAACAGGGGGACGCGGTACCCGCCTTCCGCCACGGTAATCGTGGCATCGACGCGGGCGTAGACGTCCGGCATGTCCGCGGGCGACCCGCCCAGGATGTGGTCGAGGTAGGCCGTTTCAGCGGGAAGCTCGTACCAGGACGTTGCGTTCACCGGGCCGCTGTCCGCGACGACCCCCGCGAATTGCCCGTCCTCGTTGGAAACCGTCAGGATGCCCGCAGCACCGATCGACGTCCCCCACCCGTAGATTTGCTCGCTGTCGGCCTGCATCCCACCAAAACCAAGTCGCGCCGCCGCGAGTACGGTGAGCGCGTGCTCCTCTCCGTGGTGGGTGTGGTCGACCGGATCCTGCTCGCCGAGGCCGCTCCAGAGGTCGCACCACGAGTTGACAGGAACGAGCCACATCCATTGCCGGGCGACGACCTCCGCAGCGATGAACGGGTGCCCGCGGACAGCATTCTCCACGGTTGCGGCGATGCCTTCGACGCCGCATGCGCGATTTCGGGTGTCGTCGTCCTCAATGCCCTGCGCATCCCCGTGGAGCCACAAAAGCGTCGGATGGGGCGTATCCGCATCGGCAAGCGTCACCGACCGGACGACGTAGAACAGGGGGTCCGCGCCGTCGGGATCGCGGTACCCGGTCGGACTGTCTGCCGTGACCGCAAACGTCAGGATCTCCGCGCCGAGATCGAAGTAGGTGGCCGTATCGCTGCTCACTTGCCGGATCCACCCGGACGCATCCGGACCCGAGTCGGGGTTCGAGTCCGAGCCCGTCGTCGAGTCGTGCGAGGTGCCGCTCTCCCCGTTGGGGTCGTGCTTGCACGCCGTTCCGAGCAGGATGGCCGTCACGACACCAACGCGAGGAGCGAATCGCGCGCCAGACCGCAGCATGGGCGGACGATAGAGGCGCAGGCCGCCATTGTCAATCGCATCGCGGGTCGGCTACAACGTCCCCGTGTTCCCACTCACCCTGCTCACGCTCCTCGCTTGCACGCCCGAAAAAACGCCGACCCTCAGCCTCGGCGTCCAGGAAGGCACGCTCTCGGGCCCCGTCCGCATCAGCGCGACAGGAAAGTTCGATCAGCTCGCTCTCCTCGTGGATGACGTCGCTCTCTCGGGTGGAGATGGTCCTGCGCTCACGACGGTTTGGGACACGACGACCGTCGCGGACGGGGATCATCTGCTCAAAGCAATCGGCTTCACCGGGGAAGAAGCACCGGTGGAAGCGGTGCGGACGGTCACCGTGCTCCAGGGTTCCACGGACACGACGGCACCGGTGATTGCGTTTACCGACCCTGCGGAGGGCGCGGCGATGAACAGTGGAGACAGCATCTACGTTGCGCTCACGGTCACCGACGATGTAGCCATCGCGGCTGTCGATGTGTACGGCAACGACGCGCTCATCGCAAGCTTGCCGCCCGAGGGTCCGTACACCATTGCATGGTACGCGGCGCCGGGGCCGTGGACGTTGCGGGGCGTAGCCTCCGACGGCGCAGGGAATGAGGGGCAGACGGAGGTTAATTTGACCGTCGCCGAGGGTGGCGGCGTGGATTGCACGCTTACCCACCCTGACGACGGGGATCATGTGTCGGGTGACGTGCAGATCTCCGGTGCGGGCACGTCGGATGACGGCATTGCGTCTATGGAATTCTTCGTGAACGCCACGTCCGTCTTTGTCGATAACGAGGTTCCTTGGGGCTATCTGTGGGACAGCACGGGTTCGCTGGGAGAGGACGCGGCACTCAGCGTCACCTGCACGACCGGCAGCGGGGACACGGGCTCGGACGGCATCACGGTCCACGTCAGCCCAACCGCCGGCGAGTTCACCGTTACGATCACGGGGCCTCCGGAGGGCAAGACCGTTTCCGGTAGCGCGGTGACGATCAAAGCGTCGATTGGCGGCGGGGAGGGTGCGGATCATGCGGAATTCTTTGTCGATGGTACGCTCGCGACGACGGACGCTGCTGCACCCTGGACGATGGCATGGGATTCGACCACGGTGGCGAACGGAGCGCACACCCTCTCGGTGACGGGATACGAGACAAACACAGGTACAACTTCAGAAGATTCGGTGTCGGTGACTGTCGCGAACTGATCCTGCGCGCACCCGTGACGCCGGGATAGGCACGGCCATGACACCCGCCCCGCCCCCGTTTCATCAGTATCGCCCGCACCCGTGGCACGGTCTGCCCGTGGGGCCCGATGTCCCCGATCTCGTGAACGCGTACATTGAAATCACGCCGTTTGACAGCGTGAAGTACGAGGTTGACAAGGAATCCGGCTTCCTCAAGGTGGACCGTCCGCAACGCAGCAACTCGCTGCCGCCGATGCTGTACGGATTTGTGCCCCGGACCTACTGCGGAACGCGCATTGCCAGCCTCGCCGGCACCACAAGGGGGGATGGAGATCCGTTGGACATCTGCGTCCTGTCCGAACGCCCGATCAATCGCGCGGACATCCTTTTGCGTGTCCGGATCGTCGGCGGCTTGCTCATGATCGACAAGGGAGAGGCCGATGACAAGCTGGTTGCCGTGCTCGATCAGGACCCTGTGTGGGGAGAGGTGCGGGAGTTGGCGGGGCTGCCGACCGCGCTCGTGGACCGACTGCGCCACTATTTCATGACCTACAAGCTGGAGCCTGGCGGCGGGCAACCCGTCCGCATCGACGCCACCTACGGCGCGGAACGCGCGCGGGGTGTGCTGGCCGCGGCCATGGCCGACTACGACGAAACGTTCAAATCACAGCCGTAGATGCGGTAGGTTTTGTAGACCTTGCCGCCCATCTTCTCGATGGCGCCGCGCATGCGGTGATTGTCTTCGAGCACCCAACTGCACTCGGCGCCCTTCACGTTGGCGGCAACACCGGCTTCCCACGTCCGCTTGTAAAGGGGTGCGCCGAGCGCCAGGTGCTGGTGCTTTTTCTTCACGCCGAGCGCAAAAACGCGGATCTGGTTGACCTTCGAGGGGCGCGTCAGCCAGTGGTACCAGCCAAACGGAAAAATCGCCCCGTTCATCGGTTTAACCACCTGATTGAAATCAGGAAGCGTCAGGGAGAAGGCCGCAGGTTCCCCGTTCACATAGGCAACGTAGGCATACCGCGGGTCCACCATCGGCTTCAAACCCTTCGCCATTTTGGCAAATTCGGCATCGGTCAGCCGCACGAACCCCCAATTCTCGGCCCACGCGTCGTTGTAGATCTCATAGACGAGCGCAACCTCCGCTTCGTATTCCTTCAGGTTCACGGGGCGGATCGTGATCTCCGGGTGGCGCTCAAGGAACCGGTCGGCCAATTTGCCGACCCGCTCCGGAATCGGGCCGTTATTTTCGAGCCAGTACGCGAGTAGATTCTTCTCGGTGCGCAGGCCGAGCGCGTCGTAATGGGCGATGTAGTAGGCAGGATTCCACATCATCAGAACGAGCGGGTCACTGTCGAAGCCATCGACCAGCGCGGCGCATTCATGGTTCGTATTGAAGCTGAACGGCCCCATGACCTTGTGCATGCCCTGACCGCGGAGCCACTCCAATGCCGCGTCCATGAGCGCGCGAGAAACCGCCTTGTCGTCGATGAATTCGAAGAAGCCGAAGAAGCCCATACCCTTGTCGACGCTCTGATACCCGTGGTCGACCTGTGCGGAAATCGTTCCGGCCGCCACGCCGTCCTTGTAGGCGATGAAGCACTGGACGCGCGCAACGGTGAAATAGGGGTTCTGCGCCGGGTCCAGAAACTCCTTCCGCTCGAACTTCAGCGGCGGCACCCAATGGGCGTCACCCTTGTAGACCGTCCACCAGACGTCGATGAATTTTCCGCTGTCACCGGGCAGAGAGATGGGGCGAACTTCGATGGCCAACGCGGGCTCCGCAAACGCGCGCGTCTAACCGGTTCAACGACCTGCGTAGACCAGGAACGCAGCGCCGGCGTCGGCGCCACCGCCGTCCAGATACGGCGCGCCGATGAGGATGTCCGGCTGGCCGTTGGCATCCGCGTCGGCATTCCCCGCCAGCGAGTATGCCGCCTCCGCACTTGCTTCCTCACTGACCAGGAAGGCATCGGCAAGGGAGAGGTCCAGCGTGCCGGCGGTGAACGGCCCGTACACGAGGTAGGCCGTTCCGCTGTTGGACGCGCCCCGGTCATTGCCATAGGCGCCGACGAGCACGTCTTCTTCTCCGTCGTCATCGACGTCACCTGCCATGGCAACGGAGAAGCCGGCGTGGTCCGCCGCGGTTTCTCCGGACAGGATGACGTCGGCACTGCCGAGATCCACGCTGCCGGAAAACGGGCCGTAGGCAATGTACGCGGCGCCGGCATTGGTGCCGCCAGAGTCATTGCTGTCCGCACCGACGAGGAGGTCGTCGTTGCCATCGTCGTTGAGGTCACCCTGCCCACAGACACTGCCGCCGGCCAGGTCTCCCGCCGAATCCCCCGTCAGTATGGCGTCGGCCGCGGAGAGCGCGAGCGCGCCGGTCGGCGAACCGGTAAAAAGGTAGACCCGCCCTGAGTAGCTGCCGCCACCGTCACTCCACGGCGCTGCAATGACGACGTCATCCGTGCCGTCTCCGTCGATGTCACCGGCGGAGGCCACAACCGCGCCCGCGAGGTCACCCGCGTTTTCTCCGGTGAAGTCGGCGTCAGCGGCGGAGAGTGCGGCCGATGCCAGGCTACCGTAGAGCAGGTACGCCTTGCCGGCCGTGATTCCGCCGTCGTCGTTGTATGGCGCACCCACGAGGACGTCGTCACTGCCGTCATCGTTGACGTCTCCCGCGCCCGCGACGCTCCAGCCGGCGACGTCTCCGCTCGCTTCTCCGGTGACGTCCACACTCGTGCGACCGAGCGTCGTCGAATACAACGAAGTCACGATGTAGGCCACGCCCGTGGACGCCGACCACTTCGGCGCACCGATGATCGCGTCGTCCCGGCCATCTCCATCGGTATCTCCCGCGCCGGCCACGCTCCATCCGGCGGCCTCGCCAGCGCCGCTGCCGACCAATTCGACGCTCACCGAGGCAAACGGATTCGCCCCGGTGACCTCACCATAGGAAATGTAGGCTTTTCCGGCGTCGGCGCCCCCTTCATCGTTGCCGGGAGCGCCGCCGATTACGTCGTCGTTGCCGTCACGGTTCGCATCCCCGAGGAAATCGATGCTGTACGCGGCGGCGTCACCTGCGGCTTCCCCATCGAACGTCGCATCGGCGAGGCTTTCCAGCACGACGGTGCCGGAAATGAGCCCGCATACGGCTTCCGTGCCGTCACAATCATTGTCCACCGTGTCCCCGCATTCTTCTACGGCACCTGGGTTTACGGTGAGGCGACCGTCGTCACAGTCGTCCGCGTTCGTTACGTAGCCAGCGGGGAGCGCGCAGGCCATGGCGGTGGTTGCGCTCGTGCCATAGCCGTCGTCATCCGCGTCCAGATAGTACAAGGTTGCGCCGACCAAACCGGGATCGGCCTCGTCCTCAAGGGCATTGCAGTTCTCATCTCCACCTCCGCAGACCTCGGTCGCGGCTGGACTGATGGCGGGGTCGGCGTCGTCGCAGTCGGTCGTGTCCGTGCCGTACCCGGCAGGCGCGTCGCACGCGGTGGTCGATGCGCTGCCACTGCCGTAGCCGTCGGCGTCTGCGTCGTGATACCATGTTGATTTGGAGGTGGTCGAAGTATCGTCATCATCGACCTTTCCGTCACAATCTTCGTCGACATCCGCTGCGTCACACACCTCGATGCCGCCGGGATGCGTGGCGGACAGTGCGTCGTCACAGTCGGTCGCGTTTGAAACGTAGCCCGGCGGAGCCGTGCAGGCGTCGGCAGTCGAGGCGGCATCTCCATAGCCATCTCCATCATCATCGGCGTAGAACGTGGAGGTATCGCCGCCGTCGTCCAGGGCCCCGTTACAGTCGTCATCGATACCGTTGCATTCCTCCTTGGCGCCGGGATGCACGAGTACATCGGCGTCATCACAGTCTTGATCGTCATCGATGTACGCGCCGCCGGCGGAGCAGCGTTCGGTTGGGCGCGCGGCGTCGCCGTACCCGTCGAGATCCAGGTCGGGGTACACCGTGATCGTGCCGGTGGCCGAGTCGTCCCCGCTGTTCACCAAATCGTCGCAATCTTCATCGACGTTTCCGTCGTCACAGACTTCCTGACCGTCGGGGTGGATCGTCGCGTCCTCATCGTCACAGTCCGTGCTGTCGGCCACGTACCCGGCGGGTGGCGCACAGGCGGCCGCCTTTTTGTAGAGGTCACCGTATCCGTCCGCATCTCCATCGCCGTAGAAAACAATCGTGGTGGTGCCGGATTCGTCTGTCGTGCCGTCGCAATCATCGTCGTAGCCGTTGCAATCCTCGACCGCAGCGGGGTTGACGAGCACGTTGGCGTCGTCACAATCGTCACCGCCCGAGGCGACGGAGTAGTACCCATCCGCATCTCCGTCGGTTGGGGTCAGCGGGCCGCCACCGGAATCGGTGTCCGTGTCTCCGCCGCCGCCGCCGTCGGATTTGGAGTCCCCGGGATCGCCCGAAGTGCATGCGAGGGTCAGCGCCAGAAGCAGCATCGCGCGATTCTACCCTGCTAGCGCCGATCGTTCCTGTAAAAACCAGCCTTCTCCACGTTCGAAGCGCTCCAGCTGGTCGAAATAGCGGTTTGTGTGTTCGATTGCTTCGTCGACGGTGCGGCTGTGCAGGAACGCGACGCGCAGCGTGCTGCCGTGCGGCAGGCCGTGGGTGAAGTAGTTGGCAATCTTTTTCATCCGGCCCAGCGCGGCGTATTCCGTGTAGAATTCGGCGCGGAGTCGCTCGAAATAGCCAAGGAGCACACGTTTCTTTTCCGCTGCGTCGGCGACCATCGGCGCCTGACCCGCGAGCTGTGCGCGCACCTGCTGGAAGATCCACGGGTTCTTGATGGCGCCCCGCCCGATCATCACGCCGTCGCAACCGGTGTCGCGGAACATCGCGACCGCGCTTGCGTAATCCAGCACATCTCCGTTTCCGATGACCGGGATGGACAGGCGAGATTTCGTTTCCGCAATCTTATCGACCGCTCGGACGCCGCCGTACAGATCGGTGCGCGTGCGCCAATGGATCGTGACGGCCTCGACGCCCTCTTCCTGACACATCCACGCGATGTCCGGCGCGTTTCGCTTTTTCGCGTCAAAACCGCTCCGCATCTTCACGGTGAGCGGGATCTTGATGGCGGCGCGGACGGCGATGACGATTTCCTGCGCGAGGTAGGAGTTGTTGAGCAGGGCGGACCCCCCCGAGTGCGCGCAGACCTTTTTCGAGGGGCAGCCGAAGTTGAGGTCGCAAATGTCCGCCCCTAGGTCCTGCACGATGCGCGCGCCCTCCGCCATGGCTTCCGGGTCACGCCCATAGAGCTGAATGGCGACGGGATGTTCGTCGGGGTCGATGCGCGCCATGTCCTCCATCTTGGATGCGCCGCGACGAAGACCCTCACTCGCCACGAATTCCGTACACGTCAGCCCAACGCCGCCGATCGAGCGGACCAGCCGACGGAATGTCAGGTCCGTCACTCCCTCCATGGGCGCGAGCACAAGGTTCGGCTCGATGCGGAGGTGGCGAATCTTGTACGAGGTGGGAAGCACGGCGCACAATTGCTACCGCCCGGGCCGATCGTCAAATTCCCGAGCAACGTAAGTCCGCGTTAGGCGCCGGCCGTGACGACCATTCCTGCGCCTTCCGACGCCGCGACCCCCCCGCCGATTGACCTACCGCCGAAGGCGATTTCCGTTCTCAAAGGCGGAGAACCTGACGGCTGGTTGCCGCCTCGCTGCTTTCGTGCCGAGGTGACGGGCGACGGCCAGACCCGACTCGTGGTCAGCGTGCCGACGGAAGAACTACCAAGGATGCATCTGGCGTTGATTCGCGCAATGGGAGAAAAAGTCGGACTCCTGTACGTTCGGCTCACCGATCGTGCGACGGGAACACAATTACCGAAGCCGGAGCGGCGGGTGGCCGTCGAGTTGCCGACCGAGTTGGTCGTCGCAGAGTTGGAAGCGCGCCACGCACTGGTTTGGCACGATGGGCGGCACCAGCTGTGGGCGCGCGGCCATTTCAGGGAACAGGTCGTGCTCGACGAGCTGGGCGTGCTCTATTGCTATCCCGACGATCCGAGCTTCCGTGACGTGTTGGAAAACGTGCCGCAACGCAAGGATCTAACGCTTGATACGCGCGACTATGTGCAGGTGAACTTCGTGGCCTCTGCCGATGAGCAGGAGCGCTCGTTGTGGGAGCGTTTCGGCATGCGAGAGTGGGAATAGCCAACCGGAGTGCTCGGAGCGCGCCGCTGGCCTCACGCTACTTCACCCAGTCAACGCCCTTTTCTTCTTCCGTGGGCGTGTTGGTAATTGCAACGAACGTGTAGGGCACCGCGTCACGAACGGCGATCACGTCCATCCCGGCTGCCGGATCGTTCACGTTCGCCAGAACCCAGTGTCCGTCGCTGTCGTATCGGACCCGGCCGTAAGTGGTGCCCGGACTGCCGATGTACAGAATCGCGTCGTCCGTGCCGTTCGGCTCCGAGGTGTGCAGTTCATTGTCGAGGGTGTATACGACGCGGCCGGCCGTGCCGACGTCACGGATCTGCTCGTCCAACGCCGCATCCGCGAGCCACGGCGTCGTTCCGCTACCGTCGATCTGGGCGAGATACGCGTCACCTGAGCAGTACACCGCGACCCGATCTTCATCGAACCAAACCGGGTTCACGCACGGCGACAGCGCGATTGTCACCGGAGATGAAGAACCATCCGCCGGTTCCGCCTCGACCTTCAGGTCTTTCCGGAGGCTGGCAATCCACGTTCCGTCCGCGGACCAGGCGATACCATCGGGGTCAACGGCGGCGGTGCCGCTCACCTCGACAATGTTCGACCCATCGGCGTCTGCGACCGACACGACCGACGTCCCGCCGCCATCCCCAAGGCAGGCGACCTGTGCACCATCGGGCGAGTACCGGACGGCGGAGCAACCCCCGAGATTGAGGGCGCTGTAGGACGAAACGGTGCCGTTCGACTGGTACACCAGCGAATTGTAGTGGACGAACGCGATCCGGTCGTCCGCTTCTGTCGCGTCGAGGTCGGTCGGGTTGGTGAGCCAGTGATCCGTGGGCACATCGAGGAGCGTGGTCAAAACACCGCCGGCGTCGATGCGCGTCAGGCCGCTTTCCGTGGCGATGACGACCGACGGGACGGCGCCGGCCTCCGGGTAGAGCGAAACGTCCGGGCACGCCGCGGAGCACACCATCGGGCCGCTGTCCGAGGTCGTGACCACGGAGTAGCCTTCGGCCCAGACACTTGCGACGCCGTACCCGCCGGTTTCTATGCAGAATGAGCCGTCGGTGCTGCTCGCAACGTGGTCGTAGGACGAGGACCACACCTCAAGGCCGGAAGCGGGGAGACCGTTGGTGTCGTAGATCGTGCCCTGGACGCACCCCGGGCCGGGCAAGGTCAGATCAGGACCGTCGGCCGGCGTTCCGGACCAGCAGGTGCCGCCACTTTGGGGCACGGTGTAGTCGTGCGAGACCACGATGGTCTGGGCGCCGACCAACGCCTCCGCGATGAACGTGGCCGGCCCCTCGGGCACCTCGATGCACACGTCACCATCGGGACCGCTGACCACTTCGAAATCGCCGCCACCGATGACGGCACCCGGTAGCCCATCTCCGTTGGCATCGAGAATGTTCGCGTCCACACACTGCGACGTCATTTGCAGGTTGCCGAGGCGCGCGCAATCGCCGTTTTCAACCCGCGTGCCAGCGCTGGGCGTGAACGACTTTTCGATGGCACCGGGGCCGCGAAGCGTGAAATCGGCGCCCACCCGCGCGTAGAAGGCCAACGAGCCATCGCCACCGGTCTCGGCAGGATCGCCCTCTCCCCAGACGAACGGAGTGTCGCTCAACTTTGCGCCGTTTCCTCCATACACATTTCCGTCGGCGCACCCGCCTTCTTCCATGACGATCGTCCCTGCGTCGGCGCAGTCACAGGTGTCGGCCTCACCTGCCGTTCCCGCCGTAACGACCAAGCCAAACGTCGGTGTGCCGTCTTCTGCCGCGCCGAATGCCTGAATTTCCACCGTACCAACCGGGGCGGGCAGGCAGGCCCGGCCCTCGGCATCCGTAATCGTCGAGCTGATCCAACTCGCATCGACGGCCGCAGTCGGACGAATGGCGACGCGAACGTCGAGCCCGGCGAGCGCAGCCCCCGCCGCATCCGTCACGCGAACGGTCACGCAGCCGCCTTCGAGCGCGGTGCCGACCGCGTACACGCCGCCCGCTGTGACGCTGAACTCGGCCCACGGGCCGCCCCCGCCGTACGTCAGGGTGGCCGGGCCAAGCTCGGTCCAGAGGTCCCCGTCCAACTCGAATAATGTGGCATCTACGCCGGTGACCGAGCCGCCCGGGATTTTTAGACGTACGGATACGGCGGAGCTTGCGGTGACGCTGCCCGCGGGCCCTTCCAGCCCCACGGCGGCGGCCGCGACGATGCTCGCGAAGCCGGTCTGCGTAGCCGCGCCGGCAGGAAGCGCATGCAGGCCGCCACGCTCGAGCGCGAACGGGGCGATGGTGGCCGCGATCACGCCATCGACGCCCAGCGCCCCGGCGTCGATCGTCAGGCTTGACGTGTCCCCGGCAGTCACCAAGCCACCGTCGGCAGCAACGATCGGTTTGCCGACGCCGACCGGGTAGAGTCCGATTCGCACATGGGCGGTGTGCCGACCAATCGTGCGCGTGACCGTGTACGAGCCGGCGCGCGAAACCGACAACTCGGCGTCCGCACTGGCCGGGTCGAGCGTGAACCGACCGTCTACCGAGGTCGTCACCGATTGACCGCCAAACGTGACCACGGCACCGGCCAGAGGCATGCCGTCCGGGCCGTTGACCCAGCCCGCTACCGCATCTACGACGACGCCGGTGTCGGTATCGGTATCCGTGCCGCTATCCGGGAGGCCGGAGTCCGCGGCGGAATCGTCCGGCGTGGCGGGGCCCGCGCTCTGCGCCTTGAACGGCGTGGAGCAGGCGACCAACAGGACGAGGAGGGGAGTACCCATGGCGGCGCAGCTTACTCGGATTTGAGGACGAGCGGTGGTTTCAACCCCGAACAGCGAACGGTTGCGTCGCGATCAGGAGCGCACGTAAGCGTCGCGCCTTTGGACGAGAGTTTTACCACCCCTCGTACCGCTGGCCGGCCGACCATCTTGAGTGCAATCGTGTAGGTGTCCGGTGGAATCGACGCGTCCAGCTTTTCATCGCCTTCCGCCACCAATTGTCCGAGCACGGTCTCCACCTTGATCCACTGGACCGCTCCGCCTTCTGCGGTGATCGCCAGCGGAACGTCGGATGCGAGCGGGATGGGCTCGGTTTCGGGAGGGAGCGGCGCGTCCGGCACGACGGGCGCGGTGGTGGCGGTGGTCGCGGGGGCGGCCGTGCTGGCGGGGGCTCCGACCGACCGACCGTAGAACCACCACCCGGCGGCACCGGCGATGAACAGGAATCCCAGGCCGAACAGCACCAACGCGCCCGCCCCCACGGCCATGACAATGCCTCCGGCGCCCCCAGTGGCCGGCTCCGTACGAATGCGCGATTCGCGCGGCGCAGGCTCCATGTCCGCGACGTAGGTCGGACTCGACCGAGGCGTGGAACTTCGCGGCTGCAGGCTGGCCCAGGGGTCGGTTGGATCGGCCGCGGCCGCACGCGGAACTTCCACGGGCCGGGGCGCTTCTGCAGGCCGCGGGGGCGGCATCGACAGCGGCGGCGCTTGCGCGCGCGCCGGCGGCACCGATGCCGCCTTTTCGACGGAATTCTGCGCCTCCATCGGCCGCGGCGCGGGCATGGAACGTGGTGCGTCGCCGCGCGCAGGGTCCGGCAAGACGTTGACAACGAAGCGTGTGCCGGCCATCGCGCCGCCGGTCATTCCGCCGCGCAATTCTCGCGTGATCGGGCCCACCGAATCCGCCGCGAACGTATCGAGGCCAACGCCCGAGGCCTGCTCGGCGAACGCGCGCATCAGTTTTACAACCTGCTCCGCCGTCGGACGCGCCGACGGCTCACCGGACAACATCTGCGTCAGGACTTGCCGAAGCGTTGTGTCCCATTCGCGATTCGGCATACCCAGGTTGTCCAGCCTCGCGATCAGCTGGGCAACAGCGTCGTCGTGCTCCCGAATGTCCATCGGCAGGAGCGGCAGCCATTCTCCGCGCAGCAATTCCAGCGTCACGAGCGCGAGCGCGTAGACATCGGCCGGATGCTCCCCGCGATCTCCCTCCCGCCGTTCCGGCGACATGTATTTCAGGCTGCCAAAGCGCAGTGCGCCCGTTTGCGCGGACCGTAGCGCCTGGCTGGAGCGCGCGGTGCCGAAGTCAAGGACCTTCACCTCTCCCTCGACGCTGACCATGATGTTGGACGGTTTGATGTCCCGGTGGACGACGCGAAGCGGGCGATCCAGGCCGTAGGGAATGCGGAAATGCGCGGCTTCCAGCGCCGACGCCGCCGCCTGGGCGATCTGCAAGGTCGTTCGAGCGGGAATTCTCGCGCGCTTCATGCCCTCGACGAGCTGCTTCAGGTCCACGCCGTCGACGAATTCCATGATGATCGCGGGCTGCCCGTCGATTTCGGCCAGGTCCTCGACCTTCAGGATGTTCTTGTGGCGCAAGCGAGCCAGCAGCCGCGCCTCGTCGCGGGTGCGCGCAACAATGTCTTCGGACTCGTTCCACTGCTCGCGCAGGATTTTTACCGCAACGATGCGATCGATGCCACCCGACGCGCGCGCCTCGGCCAGGTAGAGCCGCGCAAACGTCCCCGCGTTGATCTCGTGAAGCAGCACGATTTCGAGGTGCCGGCTCCCGGCAAGGGCTTCCATCCGACTCCGGCTCGGCGCGCTTGCCACCATAACACCCGATGCACGCCGACCGCCGGCACGCTTGTCCCGCGTCGGCTGGCTGGCACGGACGATCCCGATGCGCTACCGTGGCCCGCGGAGTCCCCCTCGATGCCCACTCTGCTACTCGTCCTTGCCGGCTGCTCGATCGTGCAGGGGCTTTTGAACGACCCGAAGAAGACACTCGCGGAGGCGGACGCCAAGCTCGCCGCCGGTGATCTCGCCGGTGCGACCACACTTTACGACGATGCCGCCAAGAAGGCACCGACAAATGTTGATGCCGCATCCGGCGCCGCGTACGCGCACCTGCTTGCCGGTGACACCGGCACGGCCGACAAGTTTCTTGCGGCTGCCGAACCGGGCGCGGGCGCGCGCGTCGGGGAAATCAAGATGCGTCGCGCCCTCGTTGCCATGAAGGGCGGAGATCTCGACAAGGTGAAGGAATACGCCACGGCGGCCGGGTCGCCCGCGGGCAAGCTGCTCGCTGCCGAGGTGAGCTTGGCCGACGGTGATCGCGATGCGGCAAAAGCGCTTCTTGAAGCCGTGCAAGGTGAAGTCGGCGCCGTTGGAGACACCGCGAAATCGTACCTCGACTTGATGAATGACACGAATCCCCTCGTGGCGGGCCTTTCGGAGGCGCAGGCGCTCTGGGCCCTCGGACAGCGTCCGATCGCGGTTCGGTCGGTCGAGGATCTTGTGAAGTCCTATGCGGAAAATCGCGAAGACGGCGCGGATCAGCTGGTGCTGTGGGCAGGCCGGGCGGTCAGCGTGGGCGAAACGGCCATCGCGACGAACCTCTTGGACGCCGTAACCGTTCCCCCCGCAGGCATGGGTTGGCGGGTTCAGGCTACTCGGGCAATGGTTCTTTGCGCCGAAGGAAATGGCGCCGCGTGCATCGATAAGCTCGATGCCGTGCAGCAGATCGCCCCGGCGGATGGCTACGCCGATGCGCGCGTAACGGCAGCAGTTCTCATTTCGGAGAAAGATTCTGACACCGCGAAGCGTTTGCTTGAGGGTCAGACGGGTGATGCCGCTGCCCGTGCGCTCGCAGCCCTCGGAGATTCCGCGGGTGCAACGGCGGCGGCGGCCGATCCCGTCCTGAAGGCCCAATTCACCGCTGCTTCGGGAGGTTGAAAATGACCGTCATTCGCGCGCTGCTCGCGTTCTGCAAGGTGCTGCTCGGCAGCGGAGTGCTGTTCGGAGCCCTTGCCGTGTCCACGCCGGCCCTCGCCAAGCCGAAGGACGATGCCGGCGTTCCGGTCAAGGTCGTCGTGCTCGATGAAGAGCGGAAGCCAATCGCCACGGCGGTCATTCGGCACCCTCAGGAGCAAGACCGCCATCGCGTCAACAGCGTAGATGGATCCTGGGAAGCCAGCGTTCTCTACCTGCCCGACGGTACGGAACTCCGGTTCACCTCAGGCATGACGCTCGATCTCGAAATCTCGGCGCCGGGGTACATGACGCAGGTGTTCCAGTATCAGGTCCGCAAACGGCGCAATGTCGTCGAGGTCAAGCTGCCGAAGATCGAAACAACCAGCGAAACCATCGAAGAGCCCATGATCGAGTTCGGCCGCGATAATCCGCGCGAAGCGGCGGGGGAATAACGCCATGAAAAACGTTTTGTTGCGCAGTGTGCTTGGGTTGTTGGTCGGGGGCGCCTTGATTTTCGTCGAGGCTGGGCCGGCGTTTGCCGGGGGTTGGTCAAGCTTTTCGAGCGCGTTTCCCGCGCTGCCCTGCCAAGATGGATGGGCTGCGTGCCTTGTCGGCGGCACGCCGATGTCGGCCGCGCCACTTCGTGACGCCGCGGGGCATCCCGTCCCCGCCGATGCGCGGCTCGGCTGGTTCGATCTGGCGCCAACGGCGACATTTTCCCCGTTCACGGCGCTCTCCCCGTACACGGGCCCGATCGGGGGTCAAGTGGCGCAGGTCGAGCCTGAGCCTGTGCGTCAGGCGGCTCCCGTGACGCCGGATGAGGCGCCGTCGGACCCGGAGCCCAGCGCGCCGACGAACATGCCGTCGAACCCGACGCCGGTCGATAACGCGCCGAGCACGCCGAACTACCCGCCCGAGCCGGTCGCGAAAAACACGCCGACGCCGGTTTCCAACACGCCGACGCCCGTGGCGAAGAATACGCCCCCGAACAACATGCCGACGCCGGTGGCCAAGAACACGCCGACGCCGGTGTCGAACACGCCGCCGCAGTCGGTGGGCAAGACCTCGCCGAATATGCCGCCGCCGAACAACCCTACCAGCAACCCGACGCCGGTTTCCAACCCGCAGGCGCCCGTTGCAATTGCGCCGCCGCAGGCGTCAACCGACGACTCGTGCGCCGACCTCATCAAGCTCGAGCCGCTGTCAATGATGGGGCAGCTTCGTCCCGGTCAACAGAAGTGCATCGAGGGTCGCATCAGCACCGAGGGTACGCAAACCACAAAAGACAAGCTTTCCCGCATCCTGATCGCGAACGCCGAGTCCAAAGGTGACAAGGCCGAATGGGAGCGGTTGATGAAGCGCCACCTGGAAGATGTAGACCGGTCGGACCCCGACATGTGCTTCAAGTACGCGTTGCAACTCTCCCGCGGTGGCGTCGGTCGCGCGCTAGGCGTTGTGAGGTGGGCCGACTATTCGCTGGAGAACAAGCAGAAGTGGTCCGGACAGACCTACACCTCGCGCGTCTACAACTTGTACCGGCTGAAGGCAGAAGCAGCGAACAAGCTGTGGCAGGACGCCGAGAACAACTACATGACCAAGGATCACACGGACGAAAACGAGGCAACCGCCAACAAATGGCGCGGCACAACCAAGGACTACGCCCGAGAATGGCTAGACTACGCCAAGGCCTCAGGTCAGGACACCAAAAATCCGCTCTCGATTTGCGTCAGTGCGGCCGGCAACAAGCAGTTCTGCGATGGATAGCTGCGCTTGAACCTGCCCTTCTTTCTCGCGCTACTCCCGGTTTTTTCCGGTTGTACGACCTCGGAGCGTCCGCCCCCTGCGGTAGAGGCGTCCGCGGAATCGGCTGTACCGGCGGCGCTGATCGCGCAAACCTGGCAGGTTCGGATGGCAAAAGCCGAAGCTCGCGCCGCGTTCGAGGGGCGCCCGAGCTGGGTGGCCTATTTTCAGGGACGCCGAAACGAGGCGCTCCAAAACATCGCGGGTGAAAGTGACCCGGCCGGGCTCGCGCGGATGCACGCCGAGTACGCGGTGATGTACCGACAGGGCGCATTGATTGCGGCGAATGCTACGATGCAAGTATACGGCGCCGACGCCGAGCCGTCCGACCCGGCGGAAGTGGCATACCTGCTCGGCGTCTCTGGACTCCTCTCGAAGAACGTTGACTATGCGGCAAAGCTAGGCTCGAGCGCGTCCCCGACCGCCAAGGCATGGGCGGACTGGGCAGCCGCAGGAGCGATTTGGCCACCGGACGCCGCGATCAAGCTCGCGGGGGTGACCGGCTCGCCCGGCCAACTGCCCGGCGCCGACATCGCGCTCCTCCCCTATGCGCTGCAGGGCGAAGAGGGGAAGGTGGAAGCCGGCGATCCCGGTGCTCTCGTTGCTCTATCCCGTTGGCACGAGGCTGCCGCTCTCGGCGCGGATGCCGCTTCGGTGGACGCCGTTGCCCGGCTCCTCGATCCGTGGCGTTTGCCCGCGGAGTCGTTTGCGCCTCAAGGGTCGACGCCGTCATCCGACACCTTCCTGTTCATGTCCGCCTACACTTCCGCCGGCGACACTGCGTTCCTTTCGGACCTCGCGCGCAACGGCGTCGCGGCAGTCGACACACATTCGACGTCGAGCGTGTACGCCGCCGCGCTCAAGGGCTGCACCACGGATGGCAAGATTGTCATCGACTGCGTCCTTGATGAGTCGGCGGCCGTCGGCAAAGCCATCACCGCAGACATGGAAAGGGCGGGCGGCTCCGTCGAGTCGTTCCACAGGCTGTTTGCGGACTTTGCCCGGGTGGGAATGCTCCGAGCGGCCGATCGGGCGGCATGGGCCACCGGGGACACCGACACGTCCGGTCGCCTGCGCATCAACGCCCTGGACCGCACGGTTGGAAATGCCACCGATCCGGTTTTCCTACTTTTCGTCGCCGCGTGGGATGCTGGGAACCGCAACACCACGCGGGCGGAAGAGATCGTTCACAATCAACTCGAACAGGTTCCGGGGTTGCACGTTGCACGTGCACCGCTGGATGCCCTGCACGTTCGCCTGGCACGGAACACCGCGCCGGGCCTGCCCATGCACTAGGAGACGCTGATGCTGAAGACGAAGGAAACTGCTGTACCGAGTGCGCGCCGAGCCCTATTCGCCGCCATCGGACTCGCCTCTGCGCTTTTTTCAACCGGCGCCGCGCTGAGCTTTTACGAGGAGGCCCTCCCCGGCACCATGAATCCCCTCTACGCGACGTCGATGGTGGATTATCGTGCGCAGGAGCTGGTTTTTGACCGGATGTTTTTCCACTCGGCCATCGACAACCGAATGATGAGTCGGGTGGTCGAAAAATACGAACTCGCGGAAGGAGGAAAAGCCTACAAGCTCACGTTGAAAGCGGGGTTGAAGTGGCACGATGGAACGCCCGTCAGCTCGAAGGACGTATGCTTCACAATCGCGGCGATGCTGGACCCCGGCACGCCGTCGCCGATTGCGCAGGGGTATCGATCGATTCTCGCCGGGTGCAACCCGGACACGCCCCAAATCGCGACGATCCGGTTCACGAAGGTGTTTCACAATCCGCAGGAACGCCTGATGTTCGCGCTGCTTCCGGCCACCGCGCTGAACAATGTCACGGCCGTTTCGCCGGATATTGAGTTTTCGGCGCGGCCGACAGGCTCGGGCCCGTACAAGGGCAGCCGAGGCCGGCGCGGCGTGACTTTCGAGGCCTTCCCGAACGGACATCACCAGCCGACCGTTTCGCAACTCGCGCTCCAGGAAGGCGGCGACCCGGTCGTGCAGGTCAAGACCCTCCAGAACAACGGTGTTCAGGGCATCGTGGCCGTGCCGCCCCCCTACCGCCCGGACATCTCGGCGAGTGACGACCTTCAGTTGAAGTCCTACGACCTCCGCTCGTGGTGGTTCATTGCCGTGAACCCGAAGAAGGGCGCGCTGGGTGACAAACGCGTGCGCCAGGCCTTGAACCTTATTCTGGATCGCACGGATTTGCGTCAGCTCTCGATCGGCGTCAAACCTGGGGAACAGAACAGCCCATGCGAGTTTATTTCCGGGCCGTTCGTCCAGTCGTCGCCCTTCTACAACCGTTCTGTGCTCGTGAAGGAAAAGAGTGACCGCGCGGCGGCCAACAAGTTGATGGACGAGGCCGGAATGACGCAGGTTGGCGGCCGGTGGACCTACAAGGGTACGCCTATCTCCCTCAACATCGGCATGTACGCGCCGCTCGATATCGAAGCGCCCGACCTGCTCACGCAAATCGCAAACCAACTTGGCGCCGCAGGATTCGATCGCCAGGAAATGAAGGTGTCGCCCGACGACTGGAACCGGAAGGTCGTCACCGGCAAAGCGGCGGAGTTCGACCTGCTCGTGGGCAAGTGGTCGTTCGGGCTGGTCGAAGAGGTCAACGAGCTGTTCCAGACGCGTTCCGGCACGGTCGGGTCGCGGAACATCTTCAACTACAGCAGCAACGGCGCGGACCAGCTGATCACGGAGTACAACGCAGCGCGGACGGACACGTCGGCCAACGACGCGTACCACAAGCTGCACGCGCTCCTCGCCGACGATCTGCCGTACTTGTTCCTTTGGAAGCTCGACACGAAGAGTGCCTGGCGTACCGAGGTTCGGGGCAACACCATCACTCCGTATTTCTACTGGACCGAAGTCGATTCCTGGAAATACCAGTAGGGCAGGGGGGTTGGCGTGAAGGCCTGGTGGTTACGACCGGCGGTGCGGCTGGCGGCGGCGTGTGTGCTGCCTTTTGCCGTGCCCGCGATCATTACGGCGCTCATCTGGTCATTGCCGGGTGATCCGGCGGAAATAATTTGTCCGCGAGAACTCTGCAGCGGCACGGCGGCGCTCGCCCAGCGGTGGAATCTCGATGGCGGACCTTGGCAATTCTTTTCGGGGTGGGTCAGCGCTGCGCTCGGCGGAGAGTTCGGCAATTCCTGGCGCGTCCAGCAGGGGGTGAGCGTCCGCTCCCTGCTTGCGGAGGCGGTCCCGACGACGATGCAGCTCATTGGGTTGGGGCTGTTGCCGATCATTGCAGGCAGCATCGGCGCCGCGACGGGCTGGATTCCCCGGCGCGCGGATGGCGTGTTCTCTACCGTGGGTTTGATCCCGGCAGTCGTGTTCGCGCTCCTGTGTGCGGCCGTCGTGGAGTTGAAGTACGGGGCGGAGAGCTTTGATCCGGCGGCGACGCGTTGGCGGTTGCTGCTTGGGGCCCTCGTTCTCGGCCTGAGTGATGGTGCGTTTGCGAGCGCTGTGAGCGGTGTTCGCGCTCTGTTCCATAGCGAACGCATGCAGCGATACGTCGGCATCGCCGTCCTCCGCGGGGAGCGAATCCTGCCCAACATGCTGCCGAACGTGTCGCCGGCGCTCGCCGGGCAATTACGGGCGCGAATCCTTCATCTTCTCAGTGGCACCGTGGTCGTCGAGGTTGTGCTGCGCATCAATGGCGTCGGCGACCTCCTGTGGGGCGGCACGTTGCTTCAGGACTTCGGCGTAGTGCTTGCCGCGGCGACGATTTTCGCAGTCTTTTCGGCGCTGTTGCTGGTGATGCAGGCGCTGGTCGAGATCGTCGTGGCGCTGCACGTGCGGCGCGCGCCGTTGGTGGCGGCATGATACCTCGCCGCGTTGCAGCGCTGTTATCCGTCGGTGCGCTCGTCCTGCTCGGCGCAGCCGCGGTCAACGCGCCGGAGCATCTCGCCGATGCCAACATGGCACTGTCGTACGCCACTCCGAGCGCGGTGTGGCCGTTCGGCGCGGACCAGCGGGGTCGGACGCTTTTGGAGTACGCGCAGCAGGGTGCGCGTGTGATTCTGGTCCCCGCCATTGTTGCCGGGATTGCGGTTGGATTCATGGGCGTGATCGGCGGTCTTTTGCGATGCGTGGGCAGTCCGCGTGTAGACGCAGTTGTTCAGGCGTTTTCTGAGGTTGTCGGTAGCCTTCCTCGCATGGTCGTGATTCTGGTGGTCGCGCTGGTCCTCCCGGCTGGGTCGCGTGGGCTCCTCCCGCTTGGGTTGACCTGGGCCGTGCTGGCAAGTCCCGGAGCCATGGACGAGGCGGCGAGCGTCGCGGAACGCCTTGGCGGTGCGCGCTTCGTGGAAGCGCTCCGCGCACATGGGTTTTCGTGGTCCCGGGTGCACCTTTACCACATCGTCGGCCTGAACTTGCGCCCCGTCGTCGTCCGGCAGGCCGCGGAAGTCACCATGCAGGTCACGTTTCTGGAACTGGCGCTCTCCTACCTGGCGTCCGTCGAGAATCAGTCCTCGTTCACGCACCCGGACAATCTGCATAGTTGGGCGGACCTCCTGCAAATGGGGTATCCGTCGTTGGTGCTCGACGTTCCGACCGGTCACGCGCTTGTGCTAGGACTTGCACTCGTGGGACTGATCACCATCATGACGCTGTTTGTGTCGAGTGCCGTGCGGTCACGATGACCCTCCTCGAACTCAAGGGTTTGAGCATCGCGAGCGCGGATCGGTTGGTCCTGCGTGACGTGGACGTTTCCGTCGAGGCGGGAAAGGTCACGGCGCTCTGCGGGCCGTCGGGCGCCGGTAAGTCCGTCACGGCGCGCGCGTGCATGGGCGTGATAGACATGCTTCCCGGGTTGAAGGCGGGTTCTCTCCGCTTCCCTCAACTCGCCGATCGCGATTGGTACGCTGGCGTGGCGGACGGCGGACCCCAGGCCAATGCGCGGCTTTTACGGGAGACGGAAGCCTTTCGGGGGGGCTACGTGAGCTATTCGCCGCAAGCGGCGTCGAGCGCGCTTAATCCGGGCCGCACGATCGGTCGTCAAATGCAGATCGCCATCGCTCGACGGGAACACGCGCCGGCCGATTTACCCGCCACGATCAAGGAGCTTCTGCAGGAGGTGGGGCTCGCGCCCCACAGCGCGGGCGCTCTGCCGGGAGAGTTGAGCGGCGGCATGTGTCAACGCGCCGCGCTCGCCATCGCGATGGCGCCTGCGCCGAAGGTGCTCATCGCTGACGAACCCGAAACGGGTCTTGATCCAGTGCTTCGCCGCACGATCGTCGAACTGTTGATCGTGGTCGGGAAGGCCCATGGGTGCGGAATCCTGCTGATTTCGCACCATGAGGACACCGTGGACCGGATCGCCGAAACGGTGGTGCGGCTCAAGGCGCCGTCCGAGGTGTCGGCATGAGAGACGCGACGCTGCCCGGCGCGTTCGGACGCCCCGTTCTCGGCGGAGATCCGCCCGCTGTCCGCGTAAGGGGTGTGTCAAAGACGTTCCGCATTCCCGGCGCCTACCCCTGGAGTCCGTCTCGCGAGGTTGAGGCGGTGCGTGGCGTGGATCTGATCGTGGAAAGGGGGGAGGTGGTGGCCCTCGTCGGGCAGAGCGGATCGGGCAAGACGACGGTTTCTCGGATGGTGCTCGGGCTCGAAGCGCCGACGACGGGTGAAATCTGGATTGAAGACCACCGCTGGGACACGATGCCGGAGGCGGAACGCCAGGCAAAGCGCGTGCACTACCAGTACGTGCCTCAAGACGCGATGGCGGCGCTCGATCCGCAGCAAACGGTCATCGAACACGTCATTGAGACGCTGACCGTGCTCGGCAAGGTGTCGCGTGCCGACGCGTACGTGAAGGCGGCGCACATGCTCGCACGTCTTGGCCTGTCCCATCGGCACGCCGCCCTGCCGCGCGAGTTGAGCGGCGGAGAGCAGCGCCGCGTGACGCTTGCGCGTGTGCTGGCGCTGGAGCCGCGTCTGGTCGTTGCGGACGAGCCGACGTCCGGCCTCGATCCCGACCGCCGCGCGGCCGTGCTCGACGACCTTGTCGGCAACCTGCCTCCGCATGCCGGGTGTATTCTCGTGACGCACGATCTCGACGCCGCCCGGCACTATTGCCACCGTGTGGTGGTCATGTTGGAGGGTCGAATTATCGAGTCGCTCGATCTCCGACAGGACGATCCAAAGCACCCGTACACACGCTCTCTCCTTGACCCATGGCAGAACCCTTCCCCCCCTGGTGTTGCATGAACCGTATGCTCGCTGTTTGCAGTCGTGGCGCGTTCGCGCGCCTGTTCCTCCACACGATCGGCGTTTCCGCGCTAGGCCTCGCGTTCATCGGTGTTTCTCCTGCGGTAGCGGGAGATGTGGAGCGGGCTGAGCACACCCGCCTCTCCGAGGAAATGCGGAAACTCGCCCAGCGCAATGCGTGGACGGCGGTGGAGGCGAACTTCCAGAAACTTCAGGATCTGGAAAAGAAGGGAGAGGTCCTCACGTACAACGAACTCAAGTTGGGCGCCGAATCGGCTCGTGCGATAGGCGATATCGGGGGTTGCCGCAGTCGTTTGGCGCAGGCGGCCAAGCTCGACGGCAAGCCTGAGGTCATCGACTGGCTCGCGGATATCGACAAGAATTACGGTCCGGTAAAGATTGTTTTCGACGCGGGGTATCCGGGGGAGCACACGCTCATCCCGACGAACCCCCCGTTCGCACCGGATCAACGCGCGGCGCTTGCATTCGTGGTGAACCGAATCACCGAAGGAAAAAACTACGAAGGCGTGCTTCCCGCAGGTGAATACACCGCCAGCGGCAAGGTATTCAACGTTGCCATCGGCGCGGAACAGGTGGCGGTGACCATCTCTCCGGCCAAGGGCGAAAAGCGCAAAGCGTTCCAGTTCGCGTATGTCGGGCCACGTGCGGAATTGGGCGTTGCCGTCACGTTTCCCGGCGATCCGAGTGCGGATGCCGTCAGCGCCGCGGGAGAACTGCAGCCGGGCGCGTTTGGCGGTGCCGGCGCCAGGCTCGGCATCGGCGTCGAAATGGGCTTTTCTGAGAACGTCGGCCTCATCGCGGAGGTCGGGTACCACAACATGTTCGGCGCGCCGACCGTGGTTGACACGGAGAATCCGAATTACGTCGTAAGCGCGAACTCGATACACATGGGCTACGGCTGGCTGGCTGCCAGCGTTCGTGCTGGCAATCTCTGGTTTGCCGCTGGGCCAATCTGGGGCGCGGGCGGCGGAGTCGTCACGGGGCTGGACAGCTATTGTGTCGACTCCAAATCGTGCGTTGACAAGGACGCCCAGACCTACGCATCCACGGAGGACGCCGAATACCAGCGCCTTTCGGGCGATATCTATGCAGGAGGCGGCGCCGCCAGCGTGTCGTACGCCTTCATCGACCTCGGAAAGTTGCGCGGGGCCGTCACCGTCGAGGGTGGCGTGCAGACCGACACGTTTCGTTTGTATCCGTGGACGCAGCTGGCGTTCACGGTCGCGCCGTCCAGTGAAGGGAGGAAGAAATAATGGTCCTTGCGCTTGCAGCATTTTCAACGTTCGCCGCGGTATCGGCGCTGGTTTCGCCG
>CAMAWH010000046.1 GCA_945861635.1 Klebsiella pneumoniae
GAAGGCGTGGAAATGGTCATGCCGGGTGACCGCGTGGAGATGGAGATCGAGCTGATCACGCCGATCGCCATCGAGAAGCAGCTTCGATTCGCCATCCGCGAGGGCGGACGCACCGTCGGCGCCGGCGTCGTTTCCGACATCATCAAGTAAGTAGAGGGAACATGGCTTCGACCAATCGCATTCGCATTCGCCTCAAGGCGTATGACCACAAGTTGCTCGACAAGTCGGCGCGGGAGATCGTAGATACCGCGCGTCGTACCGGCGTGAGCATTCGTGGCCCCTTCCCCCTCCCCACGACGGTGTCGCGGTGGACGGTCCTCCGCGGCCCGCACGTCGACAAAAAGTCGCGCGAGCAGTTTGAGCGCCGGACGCATCATCGTCTCCTCGACATCCTGGAACCCACGCAGGCCACGGTGGACGCGCTGATGAAGCTCGACCTCTCGGCCGGCGTACACGTCGAAATCAAGCTGTCGTAGGCATCCGGAGACACCATGCCCAAGGTAGACATTTTCAACACTGCGAAAGTCAAGGTCGGCGAAGCCGATCTCGATGACGCCGTGTTCGGAGCAGAAGTGAAGGAGCACCTGTTTCACATGGTGGTCCGTCATCAGCTCGCCGCTCGGCGCAGCGGCAATCACAAGACCAAGCGTCGCGCAGAAGTTGCGGGCGGTGGAAAGAAGGCTTGGAAGCAGAAGGGAACTGGCCGCGCTCGCGCGGGCGGCAACCGGGCGCCGACCTTCCGCGGGGGTGGTGCCGTGTTCGGCCCGCAGCCACGTAGCCACGCGTTCTCGCTGCCCAAGAAGGTGCGTCGCGCGGCCCTGCGCAGCGCTCTTTCTCGCCGCGTCACCGATAACGCGCTATTCGTGCTCGAAGGCGTAGCGCTTCCCGAAGCGCGTACGCGTCACTTCGTGGCCTTCATGAAGAACTTTGGCTTTGAAAGCCTCCTCGTGGTGCTGCCCGAGACGGACAATGCGGTGACGCTCGCGTCTCGCAACATCCCGGGTGTCACCGTCCTCCCGGTGGCGGGCCTGAATGTCTATGACATTCTCCGTCATCGCAACATCGTGCTCCACAACGCGGCGATCCAAGCGGTCGTCACGCGTCTGCAGGGGTGAGTCATGGCTGAACTGCACGACATCATCATTCGCCCGCTCGTGACTGAGCGCTCTGCCGCCTGTGAGGCCGCCTTCAACACCTACGTGTTTGAAGTCGGTGAAACGGCGAACAAGCACGAGATCAAGAGCGCCATCGAGAGTTTCTTCTCGGTCAAGGTCGAGGACGTTCGCACCGTCCGCGTCCGTGGCAAGTACAAGCGCTTCGGCCGCTTTTACGGCAAGCGTTCCAACTGGAAGAAAGCGTACGTGAAACTCGCGTCCGGCCATTCCATCAACTTCTTCGAGGCATGAGATGGGAACGAAACGTTTCAGCCCCGTAACGGCCGGGCGCCGCTTTCAGGTTGCGCCGGACTTCTCTGAAGTCACGGCGTCCAAGCCGGAGCGTTCGCTCACCCTGCCGCTGAAGCGGACGGGTGGTCGCAACAACACCGGCCGCATGACGTCGCGTCGGATGGGCGGCGGGCACAAGCGCCGCTACCGCATCATCGACTTCCGCCGCGACAAGATGGGAGTCCCCGCAACGGTGGCTACGATCGAGTACGATCCCAACCGTACCTCCCGCATTGCGCTCCTCAACTACTCCGATGGGGAGAAGCGGTACATCCTGGCTCCTCTCGGGCTGAATGTAGGTGATAGCGTTCTTGCAGCGGACACGGCGGACATCAAGCCGGGCAACGCGATGCGCCTCAACGCGATTCCGCTCGGTACCTTCGTCCACAATGTGGAGTTGAAGATCGGCCGTGGCGGTCAGATGTGCCGGTCAGCCGGTTGTTACGCGCAGGTCATGGCGAAAGAGGGCATCTACGTCCTCGTGCGCCTGCCCAGCGGCGAACTGCGTCAGGTGCTTGGGGATTGCCGCGCGACCATCGGTCAGGTCGGCAATCTCGATCATGAAAATGAGCAGCTCGGCAAGGCCGGGCGCGCCCGTTGGATGGGCTTCCGCCCGTATGTCCGTGGTACCGCCATGAACCCCATCGATCACCCGCACGGTGGTGGTGAGGGTCGAACCAAGGGTGGTCGTCATCCCGTCAGTCCCTGGGGCAAGCCGACCAAGGGCTACAAGACTCGTTCCAAGAAGAAGCCGTCCAACCGTTTCATTGTCAAACGGCGTCGGTAAGGAGCCCAAAACATGGCACGTTCCGTAAAAAAGGGTCCATTCGTCGACCAGTACCTCATCGTCAAGGCCGCCTCCGCGCGCGCTGCGGGGCAGAACAGCGGGCGCGTCATCAAGACGTGGTCGCGCCGTTCGACGGTGCTCCCCGATTTCGTCGGACTCACGTTTGCCGTTCACAACGGCAAGAAGTTTGTCCCCGTCTACGTTTCCGAGAACATGGTTGGTCACAAACTCGGCGAGTTTGCGGCTACCCGTACGTTCTACGGTCACGCCTCTGACCGCAAGACCAAGGTGCGCTGATGGATGCCGTTGCCTCCCTTCGTTTCGCTCGTGTTTCGGCACGCAAGGCCCGGCTCGTCGCCGACGTCGTGCGTGGTCGCAACGCTGGCCAGGCGCTTGAAATCCTGACCTTCTTGCCGAAAAAGACCGCGCCGCTGATCAAGGGCCTGGTCGAATCCGCCATTGCGAACGCGGAGCACGCGGCCAAGCGTGACAACCGGTCGCTGGATATCGACACGCTGTACGTGAAGTCGATTGAGGTCGGGCAAGGCCCGGGTCTCCGTCGCTTCAGGCCCCGCGCGCAGGGTCGTGCCACCCCCATTCTGAAGAAGACCGCGCACATCACGGTCACCCTCGCCGAAGTCAAGGAGTAACCATGGGTCAAAAGGTCAATCCGATCGGATTTCGCGTCGGTATCACCCGTCCGTGGGAGTCGAAGTGGTTCGCAGAGCGTGACTACCAGCGCTTCCTCCACGAGGACATTGCGATTCGCAAGTTCCTCAAGGAGAAGCTGTTTGTAGCCGGTGTTTCCAAGATTCGCATCGAACGCGCGGCCAACAAGGCGAAGGTCTACATCCACGCCGCCAAGCCGGGCGTCATCATCGACAAGCGTGCGCGCGGCCTCGATCAGCTTCGTGCCGACCTCCAAAAGATGGTTCAGACGGAGGTATTCCTCAACGTCATGGAGGTCCGCAAGATTGATACGGACGCCATTCTCGTCGCCGAGAACATCGCCGCCCAGCTCGAGAAGCGTGTGAGCTTCCGTCGCGCCATGAAAAAGGCGATGATGCAGTCCAAGAAGGCGGGCGCGAAGGGAATCAAGGTGATGTGCGCGGGCCGTCTCGGCGGCGCCGAAATGTCGCGTACCGAGTGGTATCGCGAAGGGCGCGTGCCGCTTCACACGCTGCGCGCCGACGTGGATTACGGCTTGGCCGAAGCGAAGACCACCTACGGCGTCATCGGCGTCAAAGTGTGGATCTTCAAGGGTGAGCTCAGCACCGGCGAAGATGATCGCCTGAACGCCGAACGGACCATTTAGTTCCTACGATTTAGCCCACAGGGGCGCCAACCAAGGCGTCCGGGAGATTCACCATGCTTTCCCCCAAGCGCGTAAAATTCCGCAAGCAGCAAAAAGGCACGACCAACGGTCTAGCCTACCGCGGCGGCGACATCAGCTACGGTGACTTCGGACTCGCGTCCGTGAACGGCGGCTGGATCTCTGCACGGCAAATCGAGGCGGCGCGTGTCGCATTGACCCGCTACGTCAAACGCGGCGGCAAGATCTGGATCCGCGTCTACCCGCAGAAGCCGATCACCAAGAAGCCGGCTGAAACCCGCCAAGGAACTGGAAAGGGCGCACTGGAATACTGGGTGGCCGTCGTCAAAGCAGGGACAGTAATCTACGAAATCGAGGGCGTGACCGAAGAGGTCGCGCGTGAAGCCTTCCGGCTCGCGAGCCACAAGCTCCCTCTCCACACCCGCTTCCTGAAGCGGGAGGAGCACATCTAATGAAACCGACTGACTTCTCCGCGCTGTCCGATGAGGCGCTTGTGCATAAGGAAATGGACTTGGAGCGTACGCTTCTCGGCCACCAGTTCCGCCATCGCATTGGCAAGTTGGAGAATACCAGCCTGCTCGGTCGCGCTCGTCGCGACATCGCCCGCGCGCAGACAGTCCTGACGACGCGGGAACGCGCGGCAGGAGAGAACAAGGGCACGCTCAAGGCGAAGTTCGCAACTACCTACGTTGTGACGGCCGTATCGGCCGGAGCGGCGGAGGCGGGTGGCGGCTTCCTCAAGGGTTTGCTTGACAAGCCGGAGGCGGCGGAGTAAATCCGCGGCTTCTTCCCCCCGGACAGGCTCGCCTGTTCGGACCCCGCACGAGTCCACGAATAGTGGAGACCTGCGGGTTCTCGTTCAACCACGGAAATCGGTGTAGAACATGTCTTCCGACGAAGTCGCGAAGGGTCGTCGACGCCAGCTGCGTGGGCGTGTCGTGTCCGATAAAATGGACAAGACCGTCGTCGTATGTGTCGAGCGTACCTACAAGCACGCGAAATACCGCAAGTACGTCACCGCTCAGGCGACCTACAAAGCCCACGACGAAGAGAACGCCTGCAAGGTCGACGATGTCGTTGTCATCGAGGAATCCCGTCCGCTGTCGCGTACCAAGCGTTGGACGGTTGTGGAACGAGTGGGGGGTGCGGCGTGATCCAGATGCAGTCCCACCTCGACGTCGCGGACAACTCCGGGGCCCGTCGCGTGCAGTGCATCAAAGTGATTGGCGGCAGCAAGCGGAAGTACGCCTCGCTGGGTGACGTCATCATCGTCGCCGTCAAAGAGGCCATTCCCAACGGAAAGGTCAAGAAGGGCGAAGTTGCCCGGGCCGTTATCGTTCGCACGGCCAAAGAAGTTCGCCGTGCGGACGGCAGCTACATCCGCTTCGATACCAATTCTGCGGTGCTCATCGACAACAAAGGTGAGCCCGTCGGCACCCGCATTTTCGGGCCCGTCGCCCGCGAGCTGCGCGGCAAGCAGTACATGAAAATCGTGGCGCTCGCGCCCGAAGTTCTGTGAGTTCACCATGAAGAACAAACTCCGCATTCACCGTGACGACACCGTCGTCGTCATCACCGGCAAGGACAAGGGAAAAGTCGCGAAAGTCGTTCGCATTCTTCCCGATGTTCGCCAGGTCGTGGTCGAGGGCGTCGGCGTCGCCAAGCGGCACGTGAAGGCCCAGGGCGAAACGGCCGGCCAGATCGTCAACAAGGAACGCGCAATCGATGTGTCGAACGTCGCGCTCTGGAATGCGTCGGAGAATCGCCGCATCAAGGTCGCCTACAAGACTCTGGAAGATGGCACAAAGGTTCGCGTCGATCGAAAGACTGGCGCGCAGTTGGACGCGTGAGGGGAACATGAATCCGCGTTTGCAAATCGTCTACCGCTCCGCCGCCGTGCCCGCGCTCCAAACCGAGTTCGGGTACACCAACGTCATGCAGGTGCCGCGCCTCGAGAAGATCGTGGTCAACACCTCGGTGAAGGAAGCCACTCAGAACGTCAAGGTGCTCGACACTGCGGCCGAAGAGTTGGCACTCATCACCGGACAGAAGCCGCAGATTCGAAAGGCCCGCAAGGCCATTGCGAATTTCAAGCTTCGAGCTGGTGTTCCTATCGGCGCTCGCGTCACGCTTCGTGGCACCCGCATGTGGGAATTCCTCGATCGCCTGATCAACATCGCGCTTCCTCGGGTGCGCGACTTCCGGGGAATTAATCCTCGCGCCTTTGACGGGCGCGGGAACTACTCCCTCGGCATCACCGAGCAGATCATCTTTCCAGAGATCAACTACGACCGTGTGTCCAAGATCACGGGTATGAACATCTCTATCGTCACCAACGCGAAGTCGGATGCAGAGGGGAAGGCGCTTTTGGCCGCTCTCGGCATGCCCTTCCGCCAATAACGGAGGCAACGTGGCCAAGAAGTCCATGATCGCCAAGGCGAAGCGCACCGCAAAGTTCTCGGCGCGTCAGCACAACCGGTGTCCGCTGTGCGGCCGTCCGCGCGCATTCCTGCGCAAGTTCAACATGTGCCGCATCTGTTTCCGGACGCTCTCGCTGAAAGGCGAGATCCCCGGGGTCATGAAGGCGAGCTGGTAGGGAGGGAGCCATGCCGACGACCGATCCAATCGCGGATTTGCTCACTCGCATCCGCAATGCAATTCAGGCCCGGCACAGCAATGTGTTGGTCCCGCGCTCGAAGATGAAGCTCGAGATCGTGAAGATCCTCAAGAATGAGGGTTTTCTCGAGGGCTACATCGACCAGCCGGAGCACATGCCGCCGCAGATCAAGCTTTTCCTGAAGTACGACGGAGATAAGTCCGGCGTCATTCAGGGGCTCAAGCGGGTGTCCAGTCCAAGTCGGCGTTTCTACGTTGGCAAGGACGAGGTTCCCCGGGTCCGAAACGGCCTCGGCTTGGCGATTCTCACCACGCCGCGTGGCGTCCTCTCCGACAAGGCGGCACGTACCGCCGGCGTCGGTGGGGAAGTCATCTGCTACGTCTGGTAGGAGGAGACATGTCTCGTATTGGAAAGCTTCCGATTACCGTTCCCGCCGGCGTCACCGTTAGCGTGAGCGGAGCGGTGGTCACGGTGAAGGGCCCCAAGGGAACCTTGACCCAGGGCCTGACCGAAGGCGTGGAACTCAAGCAGGAAGGCACGACGTTGACCGTTGCCCGTCGCGATGATTCGCGGCAGGTTCGTTCGCTGCACGGCCTCACCCGCGCACTCGTCAACAACATGGTTACGGGCGTCACCAAGGGTTTTGAGCGCAAGCTTGAGATTCAGGGCGTCGGCTTCAAGAGTGAAGTCCGCGGCAAGTCCGTGGTCCTTTCTCTTGGATATTCGCACCAGATCGATTTCCCGTTTCCGCCGGGTATCACCATCGAAGTCGAGAAAGGAACGATGCTGACCGTGAAGGGCAGTGATCGCCAGCTCGTCGGAGAAACGGCGGCCAAGCTTCGCGGCCTGCGTTCGCCAGACAGCTACAAAGGCAAGGGCGTTCGCTTCGAAGGCGAATACATCAAGCTCAAAGCCGGCAAGACGGCCAAGAAGTAAGGAGACGCCATGGCAAACCAGAACCCTACCGCTGTCGCCAGGTCGCGCCGCAAGCTTCGCATCCGCAAGAAGGTGTGGGGCAGCGTCGAACGGCCTCGCCTGTCCGTTTTCCGCTCTGCGGGACACATTTACGCGCAGATCATCCGAGATACGGACGGGGTCACCCTCGTCGCGGCCTCGACGCTCTCCCCAGAGCTGAAGAGTCACGAAGGGCATCGCGGCAACATTGAAGCAGCGAAGGCCGTCGGCAAGTTGATTGCCGAACGCGCGAAGGGCGCGTCGATCAGTCAAGTCGTATTTGACCGGAACGGCTTCCTCTACCACGGTCGCGTCAGCGCGTTGGCAGATGCCGCGCGGGAAGCAGGCCTTGATTTCTAACCTTTGGAGGGGCGGTCCTGCCGCCCCAACGATGGAGCGCATGTGGTGAATCGCAACAACCGTCCTCGCAAACAAGCCGATGACGCTCAGCTCATCGAGAAGACGATTTTCGTCAATCGCGTCGCCAAAGTCGTGAAGGGCGGACGTCGGTTCAGCTTTGCCGCGCTTGTCGTCGTCGGCAGCGGCGAGGGTCGGATCGGCATCGGTCAGGGCAAGGCCAATGAGGTTCCCGAGGCGGTCCGAAAGGCCACGGAACGCGCACGCCGCACGATGATGGATGTCCCGGTCATCGACGGAACGGTGGCCCATCAGGTCATCGGCGAATATGGCTCGGGCAAGGTTCTTCTTCGCCCGGCAAGTCCGGGAACGGGCGTCATCGCCGGACCCGTGGTTCGCGCCATTCTGGATGCCGCCGGGTACCACAACGTCCTGACCAAGAGCCTCGGCAGCTCGAATCCGCACAACGTTGTCAAGGCCACGCTGCGTGCGCTCCAAGATCTGGAATCGCCGGAGCAAGTGGCGACACGTCGCGGAAAGTCGCTGGAAGATATCCTCGCCAATTACGACCTTGGTCACCGCGTCTGGAGTGGCGCGGCGGCTGATGCCCCTCGATAGGAGCCCCCTATGAATCGCCTAAAGGTCACGCTCGAGCGGTCGCAAATCCGCTGTGATGAGCGCCAGCGCGCGACGCTGCGTGGACTCGGTCTGCGCCGCATCGGACGCAGTCGCGAACTCGAAAACACCCCCGCCGTTCGCGGCATGATCAAGGCCGTGCTCCATCTGGTCAAGGTGGAAGAGGTCCCCGAGGTCTCCAATGGCTGATGAACTCACCAACCTCCACCCTGTTCCGGGCGCCCAGCGCGCGCGGACACGCATTGGCCGTGGTCAGGGCTCGGGCCTTGGAAAGACCGCCGGTAAGGGGCAGAAGGGCCAGCAGGCGCGTACAGGTTCCCCGCGGAAGCGCGGCTTCGAAGGAGGCCAGATGCCGCTGCTTCGCCGCCTGCCGAAGGTCGGTTTCACGCCGCCCTTCCAAAAGGACTTCAGCATTGTGAACCTCGACTCGTTGGCGGGGTTTGCGGCCGGCGCGGTCGTCGATGCGGAGTCGCTGTCGACGGCCGGCATCCTTTCGCGTGTCGGTCGCAACGGCGTGAAGGTGCTCGGGCGCGGTGAACTCGCGGTCGCACTCACGGTGAAGGCCGCGAAGGTCTCGGAGTCCGCTCGCGCGAAGATCGAAGCGGCGGGCGGTACCGTCGAGGTCGTTGCGTGACGAGGTGGATCACCACGATCTGGCGCATGCCGGAGCTGCGTGACCGGATCCTGTTCACGTTGGGAATGTTGGCGGTGTTTCGGCTTGGGGTACACATCCCGGCGCCGGGCGTCGACCGAGATGCCCTCGCGAGCGTCGTTGCCGCCAACTCTGGCTCGATGTTCGGCCTCTACGACATGTTTTCGGGCGGTGCGCTGCAGCAGTTCAGCGTGTTCGTGCTCGGCATCATGCCGTACATCACCGCAAGCATCATTATTCAAATCCTGACCGTGGCGATTCCCCAGTTGGAACGGCTCTCGAAGGAGGGCCAGCAAGGCCGAAACACGATCACGCAGTACACCCGGTACCTGACGATCGCCATTGCGTTGGCCCAGTCCTACACGATCGCGCTCGGCCTTGAGACGATGAAGACCGGGGCGAACGCCAACGTTGTCATTCAACCAGGGTTGAGCTTCGAGCTCATCACGATGGCGACGATGACGGCGGGCTCGTGCTTCGTGATGTGGCTCGGCGAGCAGATCACGGAGCGGGGGATTGGCAACGGATCTTCCCTGATCATCACCGCCGGCATCGTCTCGGGTCTCCCTGCCGCCGGGATGAACGTGTTCCAGAAGATCCGCATTGGAGAAATGAATCTCCTGCAGGCCACGGTGATTCTCATCGGCGCCGTCGGCGTCGTGGGCCTGATCGTTTGGATTGAGCGGGCGCAACGCCGGATCCCGATCCAATATGCGAAGCGTGCCGTCGGCCGCCGCGTTTATGGTGGGCAAACCTCTCATTTGCCGCTGAAACTCAACACGACTGGCGTCATTCCGCCAATCTTCGCGTCGTCGGTGCTGATGGCCCCAGCGACCATCCTCACATTCTGGCAGAACGACTTCGTCAGCGCTTTGGCGGCGGCGTTTCAGCCCGGCGCGTGGCTTTATAATTACTGCTACGTCGGATTCATCATATTCTTCGCCTATTTCTATACCGCAATGGTGTTCAATCCGGTCGATGTCGCGGACAATCTCAAGAAGCACGGTGGCAACATTCCGGGGGTTCGACCCGGCAAGCAGACCGCCGACTACATCGATCACCTGCTGACCCGCCTTACCGGGGCCGGGGCCATTTATCTGGCGGCGGTGTGCATCTTGCCAACGATGCTGGTCACCAGCTTCGGTGTTCCCTTTTACTTCGGCGGAACGGGTCTGCTCATCGTCGTCGGTGTTTCCCTCGACACCGTCGCTCAGGTGGAGGCCCAGTTGCTGACCCGCCACTACGATGGGCTCACGGGCCCGAAGGCCAGCGGCCCGGGCGGTGGCGGCCGGCGTCGCCTCCTCATCGACGCCGTTCAGGGGTAGTCCATGAACGTGCTGTTGTTCGGCCCCCCGGGATCGGGAAAAGGCACGCAGGCCGCGGATTTGGCGTCACGGCTCAAAATTCCGCACGTCGCAACCGGGGACATCTTCCGTAAAAATCTGCGAGACGGCACCGCCCTCGGCAGGCTGGCGCGGTCCTACATGGACAAGGGCAACCTCGTCCCGGATAGCGTGACGTGTGACATGGTCGCCGACCGTCTGCTGCAGGCGGATGCGGCCTCCGGTGCTTTGCTCGACGGTTTTCCGCGAACGGTGCCACAGGCAGAATGGCTGCTGGCCTGGCTCGGCGAGCGGTCGGGCCGTATTGACGTCGTGATCAGCTTGTTGGCGGACAATTCGATCATTGTCGATCGGGTCACGGGCCGGCGATCCTGCATGAATTGCGGGGCCACGTACCACGTGCGCAATGCCCCCCCGAACGCCGATGGCACGTGCACGAAGTGCGGGGCTGCCGTGCTCCAACGCAAAGACGATCAAGAGGACGTCGTCGTGACGCGCCTCGAGACGTACGCGCGCGATACCGCGCCGATTCTGGCGGCATTGCGCGGTCGGTCGACCATCTACGACATTGATGGCGTCGGTGAGATCGCGGTCGTTCAGGCGCGCATCCGTTCGGCGATGTCGTTGGGATAGCGTGGTTCCCCTCAAGGAAGCGTGGGAACTCGGCGTCATGCGGACGGCCGGACGTAAACTCGCGGAGATCGTGGAACGGCTCAAGGTCGAGGTCGCCGTCGATATGCCGACCATCGACATCGATCGGATGACCGAGGCCGCCATTATAGACGCGGGCGCGCGGCCCAACTTCAAGGGCTATAAGGTTGGAAAGGCGATATTCCCGTGTAGCGTGTGCATTTCCGTCAACGAACAGGTCGTTCACGGGATTCCGGGCAAGCGTAAGTTGAAGGCGGGAGACCTGGTTTCTCTCGATTTCGGACTCGTCTACGGTGGCTATCACGCGGACACCGCCTTCTCTGTCGTCGTCGGTCCGGCGTCGGCTGAATCACTTGGCCTCCTTGACGCGACGGAGCGAGCCCTATATGCGGGCGTCGCTCAAGCCCGAGTCGGGAAACGCGTCGGGGACATCGGTCATGCCGTTCAGTCCTTCGTCGAGCCGAAAGGGTATGGGGTCGTGACCCAATTCGTTGGACACGGCATTGGACGCAAACTCCACGAGGAGCCAAGCGTCCCGAACTTTGGAAAATCGGGTACCGGGGTTTTACTCAAACCGGGCATGGTCTTGGCTATCGAGCCGATGATCACGCTGGGTTCGGGAAAAACCAAGGTGCTTCACGATGCGTGGACAGTGGTCACGGACGACGGCAGCAGGGCTGCCCACTTCGAGCACACTGTCGCCATCACCCCCGCGGGGCCGGAGATTCTCACCGTCCCTGCACAAGCCACCATGAGCGGCATCGCTCCGGCGGCAAGCATCCGTTGAACCGGTTCATCCGGCGAGGAGTATCTAGTGAAGGTCAAGGCGTCCGTTAAGGTCATTTGCGATAAGTGCCGGGTCATCCGGCGCCGTGGCGTGGTCCGCGTCATCTGCAAGACTGCCAAGCACAAGCAGCGGCAGGGATAGGAGGTACCATGGCACGTATCGAAGGTGTCGATCTCCCCCGAAACAAGCGCATTGACATTGCGCTTGGCTACCTCTACGGCATCGGCCGCATGAACGCGATTGACATCCTGGCAAAGGCCCAGGTCGATCGCGCCATTCGGACGCAGGACCTGTCCGAGGTGGATGTGGCCCGCATCCGTGAAGTCATCCAGCGCGAATACCGCGTTGAGGGTGAGCTTCGCAAGGAAGTGGCCATGAACATCAAACGTCTCATCGACCTCGGCACCTACCGAGGCCTCCGCCACCGCCGTGGACTTCCCGTCCGCGGCCAGCGCACCCACACCAACGCTCGCACCCGCAAGGGCCCGCGTCGCGTCGTCGCAAAGAAGAAGTAGGCGGAGAAAGTCATGAGTGTCGCAAACAAGAAAGCAAAGCGTGTCAAGAAGAACGTTCCCGTGGGTGTGGTTCACATCCAATCGACGTTCAACAACACCATCGTCACCGTTACCGATCTCGCTGGCAACACCGTTGCGTGGTCGAGCGCCGGCGTGAAGGGCTTCAAGGGCTCCCGTAAGAGCACGCCGTTCGCGGCGCAGCTCGTGTCGGAAGACGCCGCCCGCAAGGCGGTGGAGCACGGCATGAAGTCGGCCGGCGTCGTCATCACGGGCCCGGGTGCTGGTCGTGAGTCCGCTTTGCGGGCCATCCAGAACGCCGGCCTGAAGGTGACGATGATCACGGACGTCACCCCGATTCCGCACAACGGTTGCCGCCCCCCAAAGCGTCGCCGCGTGTAAACCCCTTCCGGCGATTCATTCGCCGGAAAAACTGCCTGGCCAGCACCGACCGCGTCAAACGGACGGTTTTCTGTCATCTGGGCGATGAGTGCCGCGCGGCCAGCGGCGCACGAAGCCCAGGACGGAGTTTTCCATGAGCACCGAGTACGTCGTCAGCAATTGGCGGGAGCTGATCAAGCCCCGCCGCATCGAACGGGACCACAAGTCCTCCGAATCCTACGGCAAGTTCGTGATCCGTCCGCTTGAACGCGGCTTCGGCATCACGCTGGGCAATGCGCTTCGCCGCATCCTGCTCTCCAGCCTTCAGGGCGCGGCCATCAACACCGTCAAGATCGAGGGGGTGCTCCACGAGTTCTCCTCCATTCCGGGCGTGATCGAGGACATGACGGACATCATCCTCAACCTGAAGGGCGTTCTCATCCGCACCGAGCGGCCGGACAGCCTCCGCGCCACGCTCGATGTCGAGGGCGTTGTCGGCCAGACGCGCGTCGTCACGGCCGGTGACATCCGCTTCGACGGCGCGGCGGAGGTTCTGAACAAGAATCATCCGGTCGCAACGCTGACGGGCGGCGGTCGGTTCAGCGCCGAAATGGGCGTTGCCATGGGCAAGGGCTACGTCCCGGCCAACCGCAACCAGCAAGGTGAAGTGCCCATCGGCACCATCCCGATCGACGCCATCTACTCCCCGATTCGTCGGGTCAAGTACACGGTCACCAACGCTCGCGTCGGTCAGCGCACCGACTACGACAAACTCACGATGGAAGTGTGGACGAATGGCGCCATCTCCCCCGAGGATGCCGTGGCGTTCAGCGCCAAGATCCTGAAGGAGCAGCTTCAGGTGTTCATCAACTTCATCGAGGAAGATGAGCCGGTGGGTTCGGACGATCGCGGCGCGGAGGAATCCTTCAACGAGTCCCTGTTCAAACGCGTCGATGAGCTCGACCTGTCCGTTCGCTCGGCGAACTGCCTGCAGAACGCCGGCATCGAGTTCATCTGGCAGCTTGTGGAGCGTAGTGAGGCGGAGATGCTGAAGACCAAGAACTTCGGCCGCAAGTCGCTCAACGAAATCAAAGAGATTCTCAGCGAGCTCGGGTTGTCGCTGGGGATGAAGCTCAACAACTTCCCCAAGAGCCGCGCGTAGGCGCGGCCGGGAGCTTCCATGCGTCATCTTCACAGCGGCCGAAAGTTCAATATGGACGGCCCACAGCGCAAGGCGATGTTTCGCAACATGGTGACCTCGTTGATGGAGCACGGTCGCGTGCAAACCACCGACGAGAAAGCCAAGGAATTGCGCGGCATTGCCGAACGCATCATCACGCTCTCGCGTCGGGTGCCGAATGCCTCGCTGGCGGCGCTCTCCGGTGACGAGCTGACGAAAGCTCAGGCGAATCGCGTTCACGCGATTCGTCTCGCGCGTCGGTGGATCACGAATCGCGACGTGTTGAACAAGGTGTTCACCGAGTACAGTGACCGGTATACTGCCCGTCCGGGTGGCTATACGCGCATCTACAAGCTTGGGAATCGCCCCGGTGATCAGGCATCAGTCAGTCTGATCGAGCTCGTCACTGAGCCGTACCCGGCGGAATAATTTGCGTCCGTCATTCGACGGATTGCGGTCCCAGGCGCCTCGCGCAATGATCAGCACGTTGCCCCGTTTGGTCGGGGCGCCGTGCTACATTTTGCCGTATGAATCCGGCTGACCTTGCGCGCGAGCGCCTAGCGGCGTTCATGATGACGCGCGGGCTGAAGCACACCCGCCAGCGAGACATGATTCTGGACGAGTTCTACGCGGCCGGCAGCCACGTTTCCGTGGATGACCTGTTGAAGCTGGTCGTGGAGCGCATGCCGGGTGTCGGCGCGGCGACGGTGTACCGGTCCCTCAAGTTGTTCGCCGAGGCCGGGGTCGCGCACGAGCGCCACTTTGCGGACGGTCAGACCCGCTACGAGCCCGTGACGTCCGACGATCACCACGACCACCTCATCTGCACGGTTTGTGGCACCATCTTTGAGTTCGAGGATCCCGTAATCGAGGCGCGCCAGTCCGAGGTAGCACGGGAACACGGCCTGGTCGTCCACACCCACCGCCATGAAATCTACGGCACGTGCGTCGCTCCGGAAACCTGTGTTCATCGTGCGGCGCGCGCGAAATAGCGATCATGCCCTGCCGACGCGCCCAGATGTCAGAGATCTAGCAGCCCTGGAAAGTACACGCCACCAACCGTGACAATCCCGATGGCGATGAACACGCAGACCGTGATCACGGCGATGAAAGCGCCGACCATGCCGCGCCCGGTTCGCGCGGTCTCAGGCTTTCCGAGGAAGTAGAACGCGAGCACGACAGCGGCAGGCCAGAACAGGCATCCAAGTCCGTAGAACGCGAAACGCGTCGTGCCCACGGTGTCCTCGACGCCTTCCTGCACCTTTCGACCTGCGACGATCCACAGGAGCGCGGCGAGCACCAGCCACCCGATGAGGACGATGCCGTCTGCGATGATCAGCGAAATCCATGTCGTTCCGTCGGCGTCCATTTCGGCTCCGGCAAAAGCAGGAAGGCCTCGGCGAGTTGCCGAGGCCTTGCGAGGTGGTGCGCGGAGGGGGACTTGAACCCCCACAGCCTTTCGGCCACAAGCACCTCAAACTTGCGCGTCTACCATTCCGCCATCCGCGCGCGCAGGGCATCTAAGCATACGCGCCGGGTGCGTCAAGCTACGGGTTGGCGGGTGCTGGGGGAGCAGCGGGCGCGGGAGGAGCCGGAGGCGCGCCCGTCGGAGCGGCCGCGTCGGCCGGCGCCATCGTAGGTGCCACCCCCCCAAACCCCTGGCCTTCCTGCGCCCTGTCGAGGACGTTCTTGAAGCCGCCGTCGTCGACGCCGCCCTTGCGCTGGGCCTCCGTGGAGTACAACGCCAGTGTGATGCTGGTCACCATAAACAGCCCCGCAATCAATCCGGTGCCGCGGGTAAGGAAATTACCCGGCCCTGCCGCGCCGAACAGCTGTGACGCGGCGCCGCCGCCGAACGCCGACGAGATGTCTGCGCCCTTGCCCGGTTGCATCAGGATCACGATGACGAGCAGGGAGCAGAGGACGATGTGAAGCGTCAGGACGAAGACGTACATGGGAGACCTGTTTCCTTGGGGCGCTGCCCCGACGATGCCGTCGCTATCCGATTTCACCACTTCCGGCGAGCGGCGGTGCCGGGCTTCGGCTCGAGGGCCAGCGAAGTTGCGCGCCATCCTCATCAATCCGGCCAAGCCTGAACAACCTCGCGGTGACGGCGCCGCGTCCGCGTTCCAGTGCGCGCGCAATTTCGGACGGGTTTTCACCCGCGTCCCAGGCCGAGAGGAGGCGCTGTTCTTCTTCGTCGGTCCAGAGTTTTCCGCGACGCGAGGTCCCGACGCGGGCCGGCACCGAAGGCGGCGCGGCGGGTGCGCGCGCGATGTCGTCCGACGAGGGGCCGCCGGCGGTGTACTTTGCGTTGACCTCGGCGAGATTGCACTCGCGCCGGTGGATGGCGTGGTCGACGTCCTCCAGGTTGCTCAGAAAGGTCAAGGCCGCCCGGACAGACGCCCACGCCGCCATGGACAGCACGGCCACTCGTTTCTCGTCGACGGACAACTCGACGCTGTCGGGGCCGATGTCGTGAAGGGCGAAACGGCTGCGGTCGGCGACCCAGGAAATGTCGATGGCGGGGGCGGGGGAGATGGGAGCGGAAAGCATGAATCCTCGGGGGTGTGCCGGCTCCCCGAGCAAGGCACGTGCCATGAAGATTCGGCGTTTGCCGGTTGCGCGCGCTGTCCGGCGCGACGGACTTCCGTCAGGCATCGGCGGACTTCCGTCAGGCGCCCGGCGTCAAGCCGCGACCGAAAATTTCTTGGATCAGCGCGCTGCCGTTACGACGGTCTCGCTCCGGCAGCCTTAATGATCGCGACAAAATCCTCGGCGACGAGCGCCGCGCCGCCGATCAATCCGCCGTCGATATCCGGCATCGCCAGCAGCTCGCCGGCGTTTGATGCCTTCACCGATCCGCCGTATTGAAGTCGCGTCGAGCGGGCTACGAACGCCGGAAAAGTCGCCGCCAACCAGCTACGAATCGCAGCATGCATTTCCTGCGCCTGCGCGGGAGACGCCGTTTTTCCGGTTCCGATCGCCCAAACGGGCTCGTAGGCGATGGTCACGGACGGAACCTGATCTGCGTTCAGCCCATCGAGTGCCGCGGTCAGCTGCCGCACGACTACGGCGGTCTCCTGTCCGGCCTCCCGCTCCGTCAGGGTTTCACCGACGCACAGAATGGGGAGCAAGCCGCTGCGGAAGCACGCACGCACTTTTTTTGCCACGACCGTATCGGTGTCGCCGAAAAACTGCCGGCGTTCACTATGGCCAACGATGCAGTACGCGACGCCTGCCTGCCGGAGCATTTCGCCGCTCACCTCTCCGGTGAACGCCCCGGATGCTTCGGCGTGGAGGTTCTGCGCGGTCACGTGAATGCCGGAGTGCTTGAGCCGAGCGGCCACGGCGGGAATCGAGAGGAAGGCGGGGGCAACGCCGACATCCACGGCGGCGTTATCCGCCAGCGCGCGCTTCAGCTGTTCCGCGAGCACATCCGCCTCCGCCGGGCTGCGATTCATCTTCCAATTCCCGACGATGAATGGACGTCGGCTCACTTGCCACGCAGACGAATGGCTTTAATCCCGGGAAGTTCCTTCCCTTCGAGCAGTTCGAGCGATGCACCGCCGCCCGTCGATACGTGCGAGAAACGCTGAGCGAGATGGAACTTCTCCGCTGCCGCGGCGCTATCTCCGCCGCCGATGACGGTGTAGCCCGTGTTTGCTGCGCATGCTTCGGCGATTCCCTTGGTACCGCCAGCGTATTCGTCCCGCTCGAACACGCCCATCGGGCCGTTCCAGAAGACGGTGTGCGCGGTGGCGATGACGGCGGCGTATCGCGCTACGGTTGCCGGGCCGATGTCCAGGCCGACGTCGCCCTCGCCCAATACTTCGACGATGCGGGGGGGCGCGGTGCTGTCCAGACCGTCGTTCACCACGTGATCCACAGGGAGATGGACGGTTACTCCCTTCTCCGCACACCGTTCGAGGAGGCGAGTGGCGAGCGTGAGGCGGTCGGTCTCGACGCGTGAGCGACCGACGTCGACGCCGGACGCCTTGAGGAAGGTGTACGCCATCGCACCGCCGATCAACAGGTGATCGACGCGGTGGGCCAGCGACTCGATGACCGCGAGCTTGTCGGACACCTTTGCGCCGCCGAGGATGGCAACGTACGGGCGCACGGCACCGGAAAGGCAGCGGCTGAGCGCCTCCAGCTCCTTTTGTACGAGGAGTCCGACGCCGGCGTGCTCGAAGTGCTCCACGACGCCCACCACGGACGTTTCCGAGCGGTGCATGACGCCAAAGGCATCATCCACATAGACCTCCGCCAACCGGGCGAGTGACTGTGCGAATGCCGCGTCCCCGCCCTTTTCTCCCGCGTAAAACCGAAGATTCTCCAGCATCATGATGCCGCCGGGGAGCAACTCCTTCGACAGCGCCTCCACATCGTCGCCGATGGTGTCGTGGGCAAACAACACTTCCGTGTCCAGGAGTTCCGCCAACCGTGCTGCGGCCGGCTCCAGCGAAAGCGCGGCGTCGAACCCGCTCGGCCGCCCGAGGTGGCTTGCCACGATGACCCGGCAGCCTTTCTGGCGAAGAAACTGGATCGTTGGAATCGCCGATCGGATTCGTGTGTCGTCCGTGATGACGATGCCCTCAAGCGGCACGTTGAAGTCCACCCGCAAGAAAACCCGCTTCTGATCCAGAACGAGATCGGCGAGCGTGGAGACCTTGCCGCTCATGCGCGCGCCTTGCCGCCGAGTATGCGGCACAGATCGACCATTCGGGAGGAAAATCCCCACTCATTGTCATACCAGCTCAGCACCTTTCCCATCCGGTCACCGATGACGGTGGTGAGCTCGAGGTCGGCGATCGAGGAGTGCGGGTTGCCGTTGAGGTCCAAGCTGACAAGCGGCGCGTTCACGGCGGACAAAATGCCCTTCATGGGTCCGTTGGCAGCCTCGGTGAGCGCCGCATTGATCGCGTCCTTCGTGATGGGCCTCGTCGTGGTGAACACCAGATCGACCAACGAGACGTTCGGCGTCGGCACGCGAATGGCGAGGCCGTTCAACCGCCCCTTGACCTCGGGCAGCACGAGCGCAACGGCCTTGGCGGCGCCGGTGGACGTGGGCACCATGTTCAAGGCCGCCGCGCGCGCCCGGCGGAGGTCGCCCTTTTTGTGCGGGGCATCGAGCAGGTTCTGATCCATCGTGTAGCTGTGAATCGTCGTCATCAAGCCGTGCTCGATGCCGAAGGTGTCGTTGAGGACTTTGGCTATAGGAGCAAGGCAGTTCGTCGTGCACGACGCGTTCGAAATTACGAAATGCTTCGACAAGTCGAGCTTGTCGTCGTTCACGCCGAGGCACACGGTGATGTCTTCGTCTGTGGCGGGCGCCGAGATGATCACGCGCTTCGCTCCGGCATCCAGGTGCTTCGCGGCCTTTTCTCGTTTGGTGAACGCCCCGGTGCACTCCAGCACGACGTCGATTTCCTGCGCCTTCCACGGCAGGTGCGAGGGGTCGGCGCTGGCGCTCATCGTGATGTGGCGACCGCCAACGTTCATGCCGCCCTCCTCCAGCTTCACCGGCACCGTCCAATTGCCGTGTACGCTGTCGTGGAGCAGGAGATGGGCGAGTTGGTCGGCGCTGCCGAGGTCGTTGATGTGGACGATCTGCACGTCGGAGTCGCCCTGCGCAGCACGGAGCACGCAACGACCAATCCGACCGAACCCGTTGATGGCAACGCGGAGAGCCATGAAACACCGGTGAAGGGCCGGCGCTATAACAGCACGGACCCGCATGGCGCTCCTTGTCCCAAACCGACCGATCCCGGATGGCGACCCGGTCATTCCGCTCGCAAACTTTCTCGGCGTGCCGCCGGAGGATGTCAACGAGGTGGAGATTGTGAAGCGGGGCCTCGACGCGCGCGCGAGGGTTCCGGCGTGGCGTGGCAACTATCGCGTGGTCGTGCGCGATGAGGAAGCAGTGCTTGGTCGTGGCCTTCCTGGGGTGCGCGTGTGGACGGAACGGGATGGCATGCGTTTGGCAGGAGATGTCCCCGCAGTTGCCGTTGAGCGCTGGCGTGACCGGCCCATTGTCGTGGGAGCGGGGCCTGCCGGCTTGTTTGCGGCGTTGCGAATGGCAGAATCCGGCGCCGCGGTCACGTTGATCGAGCGGGGTGGTCCGGTTGAGGACCGCGTCCCCGCCGTGAACGGTTTCTGGCGCGGAAAACCCCTCGACGCGGAGAACAACATCCTGTTTGGCGAGGGCGGAGCTGGCACGTTCTCCGACGGAAAGATCTACACGCGCCGTCGCGACGGCGAGCTGGGCTGGATCTTCAAGGTTTTGGTGGAGGCTGGGGCGGACCCGGGCATTCTTCAGGAGAGCTACGCGCACCTCGGCACGGACAGGGTGCGCGCGATTTTGCCGGTCCTGCGGGATCGTTTGGTGCGTGCAGGCGTCGTTATTCGCTTCCACATGGCGGTGCGTTCCTTCTTGGTGGAGAGCGGACGTTGTGTGGGCGTTGTCCTGAACGGCGGCGAGGAACTCCGGGGTGGTCCGGTCGTCGTCGCCGCCGGTCACTCCGCCCGGGACACGCTCGCGGCCATGGTGGAGGCGGGAGCGGCGGCGGAGCTGCGTCCGATCGCGATCGGCGCGCGTGTTGAGCATCCGCAGGCGTTGATCGACGACGCTCGATACGGTGTGGGGCGCGGCGATCTGCCGCCGGCATCCTACCGACTCGCCCACAATCCACCCGGCGGACGCAGCGCGTACACGTTCTGCATGTGCCCGGGCGGTATGGTGGTTCCGGCCCAGCACCAGCCCGGGCAAATCGTCGTGAATGGAATGTCGTTCGCGGCGCGCCGTGCGATGTGGGCGAACGCCGCGCTCATTGTCCAGGTTCACCCGGAAGACTATGCCGCGACGGATGCCCTGGCCGGCCTCCGTTACCAGGAGCGGATCGAGCGCGCTGCCGCGCTTGCCTCAGGGAGCTACGCCGCGCCTGCGCAACGGGTGGACGATTTTCTTGCCGGTCGCGAGTCCACCGATCTGCCGCGCACGAGCTACCCCATGGGCGTGGTCAGCGCAGATCTTCGCGCGCTCTTTCCTACGATCGTCGTCGAAGGGATGAGGGCCGCACTCAGGGCGTTTGAAAGGGAAATTCCGGGATACGCGGGCGCGCAAGGCGTGCTCATCGCGCCGGAAACGCGAACCACGGCCCCGTTACGCTTCGCGCGCGGCGCGGACATGCACAGCGCCTCGCTTCCCGGACTCTGCCCGGTGGGAGAAGGCGCTGGCTATGCCGGTGGGATCATCTCAGCCGCGCTCGATGGCTTCCGGGCGGCAGAGGCGATCATTCGGGCGCAGTAAGCCCTCTGTAGGGGAGACCTACCGGAAAACGATGGTGTAATTCGAGCCGTCGCCCTCGGTCAGCAGAAGGCGCAACTTGTTGTTTCCGGGCCGCCCGGGGCAGGTCGTCTTGGTGATGGCGAGTTCGACGATGCCTTTTTCGCGCGAATCCGCCTTGTCGGTCATCTCCCAGTCGCCGACCTCTTCGCACTCGATGACCTCGTTCGCAGCGGTCAGCGTGCTGGCGGCCTGAAAGTGATTCTTCGGTCCGAAATGGACGTTCGTCCACATGATTTCGGCACCGCCACCGTCGGAGGGGCGGAGGTTCTTGATCGGGTGCCGGATCAAGTGGTCCGCGAACGCCCGGGTGTCGGCATCGTCGGGCAGCTTCGTGTCGGAGGTGATGCCGCCATCATCCTTCTTCGCGGCCGATTCTGGCGCCTTCTTCGGGGCGCAGGCGGCGAGCGGGAGGAGGGCAAGGAGGACGAGGAGGCGCGACATGGGGGGCTCCGAAAGGTGGGCCGCCTTATCGGATCTGGCCGCAGATCGCACGGCTTCTCGCTGGAATCGCGTCGTGCGGGCAATTTTCCATCCCGCGTTTCGCGCCCGTGCGGACTCCGGCTGGGGCTTGACGGGCGCGCGTCAATCACCGACAACGCCGGAGTGCGCCGCGCGCTGCCGTTCTTCGTATACCCCTTGTTTGCCGTTGGCCTGACGTGGCCGAGCGGTTTGCACCCGGTCGCGCAGGTTCCGGGTGTTGCCCGAACGGATTTGTGGGACAGCCTTTGGTCGCTTTGGTATTTTGAACAACGGCTGTTCGCCGGAACTGTGCCGATCAGCGTCGACGGCCTCCTCAATCATCCGGATGGGGGCACGCTCTGGGTCGCTGACCCGGTGAATGCGCTGCTTGCCGCACCGCTCCTTCCCGTGATTGGCGTGGCCGCCGCGTGGACCGTCCTCGTCCTCGCTCACATCGCGTTCGCGGGGTTGGCGGCGCACCGGCTCGGAGAGGCGCTTGGGGGGAATGGCTGGGCGGCGGGGCTCAGCTACGCGGGCGCGCCGATGATGCTCGCGCACATTCACAACGGCGCCAGCGAAGCGGTGGGGACGGGCTGGCTCGCATTGGCGGCATTGTCGCTGGTAAGGCTGCGGCAGGCGCCGTCGTTCACGCGTACGGCGTCATCGGCGTTTGCGCTCGCCATTTGTGCGGTCGCCCACTGGTATGCTGGCGTTGATGCATTCATCCTCGTCGCGTGCCTGTTGCTTTTTGGCCCCGCCCGCCGTTGGGTGGCCGCCGCCGCACTCGGTGGCCTCCTGCTCGCCGCGCCGGTCGCCGCGTTCGCTCGGGCTGAGGCGACCGCCGCCGACAACGTCGTGTCCATCAAGGAGGCAAGGGAGGTCGCGACCGTCCGTCGGACCATCGGGCCCGCCGACCCGGTGGCCTTTGTCATGCCCGGCGACTACCGGTCTCCCGACTTTCGGGAACTATCCAGGTATGGTGAGCAGTATATTCACTGTCCGTACCTTGGTTGGGTGTTGCTGCTCGCGGCGGCGGCCACATTTCGCTCCCGCGAACGTCGGGAGGGAAATGGCATTTGGTGGGTCGCAGGCGGTCTCGCTGCTGTGCTCGCCTGTGGGCCGGTGCTCGCACGGTTTGGGGCGCCGGTGATCCTTTCCGGTCGGTTGGCGATTCCCTTGCCCTACCTGCTCATCGAGCAGTTACCGGCGTTTGCCTCACTTTCGTTGCTTTGGCGGCTTGCCCAGCTCACGACGCTGGCGTTGTCGGTGATCGCCTCCAGGTCCTCGCTTCGGCTCGGGTCGCTGGTCGGTGTGGCGGCCATTGTGGAGGCGCTCCTGATATCCCCGATGCGCGGCGGTGCCGGACACGCGGATGGGAGGATCGACAATGCGATTGTCGCGCTCGTCGCCGAACCGGACGGTGCCGTGATGAACTTTCCCGTCGTGGGTGGGCGCGCGTACCTGTATGAACAAACTGCGCATCGAAAGCCGTTGACTGCCGGCCTCAACTTCCCGAATAACAACGCGTCACGGCGGGTTTGGAAGGCGATCCTGGACCATCAGGGCGAGCCGGCCGAGACGCTCCGGGCGGCGGCGGCCGCAGCAGCCCAAAAGGGGGGCGTGCGTTACCTCGTGGTGCACATTGATCCCATGGCACATCCGGACATGCACGATAGCGCAGTACGCGCATTGAAGGCGGCGATGTTGCCGATTTCCGATGGCGGCGCCGTGCGCGTGTACCGGTTCTATTGATGCCGGATTGCGAGGGCCTCGGCTCACTGGCAGAGCGTACGTTCCTGACGGGAATTGTGACCGATTGGCAGCGTGCGCCCGATTTGCAATTTGACGCGACGACGATTTTTTCGGCGAAGGCGGTGGAGAAGGTGCGATCGCTCGCGCGGAAGCACGGCGCCATCGACGCCCGCCCCGACGGCACGGTTTCAACCCCCGGCGTCGGACTGCGCTCCGCGGGTGAGGGTGAGCTGAAGATCGTCACGTTTGACGCGGAAGAGCGCGAAATTCCGGGCCCGGTGGCTGGATTGCGCGTCGCGGATGCCTGGGTGTTCGACGTTGACCACTGGACGCGGCTGCTTTGGGCGAATTTACTGGCATTGGGCCCATTCTTGTGGTCGGACCTCGTGGGCTCGCCGTTGCGTCTCGCGTGGGCGGCCGCTCGGGCGGGATCCACCCGCCCGGAGGATGTTGCAGGCCGGCTGAACCGCGTCGGGCGGGGCGCGCGCGTGCATCGCGATGCGACGGTGGAGGGAGCGTGGATCGGGGCGGGCGCGGTTGTCGGGGCGGGCGCGGTGGTGCGCGGAACGGTGCTCGGCGCCGGGTCGACGGTCGAAGAACTCGCGATGGTGGAGGGGTGCATCATCGGCACTGGCGCTCGGGTGCAGCGGCAGGCGATGGCGAAATTCAGCTTGATCGAAGCCGATGCCAGCTTCGCCGGCACCGTGCAGCTTGGTGTCATCGGTCGCGGCGCGGTGGTCAAACACGGCGTGGTCCTGTTCGACATGACCCTGGGTCAGGAGGCGCGCGTCTGGCGGGGGGGGCAGCTCGTGGCCGCGCCGCATGGAATGGTGGGGGTGTGCATCGGACCCCGTTCCGTCATCGGTCAGGGCATCCGGATCGCGCCAGGCCGAGTGATTCCGGCGGATGTCACCGTTCTTCCGGACGAGGGACAGGTGCTCCGCGACGTCACGTTGCCGCGGGGGTGCTCGCGTGCCCGCGTGCGCAGCGGCCACCTGGAGCCTATCGAATGATCTGGGGAGATCCAGAATTTTCGGCAGTTCTGCTCGCCATGTGGCTTGGCATGCTCTCGGTACTCTGGGGGGCGCTCCTCCTGAGCGTAGGCGGGTGGCATCGGAAGTTCGCGTTGCCGCCGTCCGATGAGGTGGAGCTACCGAGGCTGACGATCTGCATTCCCGCGCGCGAGGAGGCCCACCAAGTCGGGGATTGTGTTCGCGCGGCACTCGCGCAATCCCACCCGTCGTTCGAGGTCATTGTCGTCGACGATTGTTCCACGGATGGCACGGGCGATGTTGCGCGTGAGGCCGGCGCGGGGGATGCCCGGCTGCGGGTCGTAAGCGGTACGCCTCCACCGTTCGGATGGGCCGGCAAACCGTGGGCCTGCGCGCGTGCGGCGGCGGAGGCGACGGGGAGCCAACTGCTGTTCATCGACGCCGACGTGCTGTTGCAACCGGACGCGGCGCGCCGCGCAGCGGGGGTGCTGAATCATCGCCACCTCGGCCTGTTGAGCTTGTTTGGTTCCTGGAGGCTCGTTGGATTCTGGGAGCACGTGGCTATTCCGGTTATCGGCTGGTTCATCCGTGGTGCCGTCGACGTCGCTGCGGTCAATCGTGCGGGCAGTCCCGCGGCCTTTGCCAACGGACAGTTCATCCTCGTTGATCGGGCAGCGTATGACTCGATGGAGGGGCACGGGGCGGTGCGCAGCGAGGTGCTGGAGGACGTGCGGCTGGCCCGTGCGTTCAAGCAGCGCGGCTGGCCGATCGGCCTGTACAGCGCGCCGGAGGCGTTCGCCGTTCGCCTGTACCGGTCGTTGCCGGAGATTTTTACGGGCTACACGAAGAACTTCTACGAAGGCATGGACCGCCGTCCGTTGCTGGCGCTCGGTGCGCTGCTGTTCCTTCTCATCGCGGGGGTGCTTCCGTATTTCGGGCTCCTCGCGGCGATCTTGCGACCGGCGCTCTTGTTCACCGGGCTCGATCCGTGGTGGCCGTGGCAGGTGTGGTTCGCGTTCGACTGTGCCCTCCCCATCGCCTTTCGTTGGCGGATCGAGCGAGCCGACGGGCGGTCCGGCGCGCTGGCGTGGACGCACCCGTTGGGAAATGCCGTCCTCGCCGCCGTGCTCCTCGCTTCCATCTTCCGCGTGCGTACGGACTGGAAGGGCCGCAGCTTTCATGACGGACGCGCCGCCGAGAATCCCCCGTCGTGAAACGAAGAAAGGCCGCCCAAAGGCGACCTTTCAAACTTAGGTGGAGCGGGAGACCGGACTCGAACCGGCGACAGCAACGTTGGCAACGTTGTACTCTACCAACTGAGTTACTCCCGCAGTCAGCGCCCACACGCTTAACCACGGCCGTCCGCTCGTCAAGCGTGCTGGCAATTTCTGGACGGCGAGGCGTCCGGCTGGTGACGAACCTCACCTCGTCCTGCTATGGTGCGTCTCCGCATGCCCTCGCGGACACGGAGACTCGAATGCGCCGGTACTCGCAGCTGCTCACGATGACCTTGGCCATCGCCGCCTTATCCCCGGTCGGATGCGCGGATACCAAGTCGCCGAACAAGGATGGAGGTGGCGCTACGGACTCCGGCTCGGAGTTCCAACCGCCCACCGACGCCGACGGTGACGGCGTCACTCCGGGCGATAACGATTGTGACGATAACGACCCGGAAAAATACCCGGGTCGCTCGGAAGACTGTGATGGCGTCGACAACAATTGCAATGGCGTTGTGGACGAGGGCCTGCCGGACGCGGACAACGACGGCACCGCCGACTGTCAAGACGCAGAATCGTGTGACGGTCAGGACAATGACGGTGACCAACTGGTGGACGAAGATTTTCCGGACGCCGATGACGATGGAGTCGCGGACTGTGTCGGTACCGAGGTGTGTGACGGCCTCGACAACAACGAGAACGGTGAAATCGACGAGGGCTTCGACGGAGATAACGACGGCTACTACCAGTGCGAATCACATGACCAGCCGATGGACTGTGACGACGCTGACGGGGACGTCTTCCCCGGCGCCGGAGAGGTCCAGGGCGATGGCATGGACAATGACTGCAACGGCCTCGTCGATGAAGGAGATTGGGCGCTTGGCGACTTGGCCATTTCCGAGGTCATGCAGAATCCTGGTCACGACGTCCTCGATCCAAACGGGGAATGGTTCGAGGTCTACAACCTGTCAGGCCGGGAGCTCACGCTGAACGGCCTTACGTTCTCCTCCACCGTCGACGGAGACGTGGTTCAAGTCACGCCTACCGAGATCTTGACGCTTGCACCCTTCGAGTTCTTCGTCTTTGGCGTGAACTCGGACTTCGTGACGAATGGCGGCGTTGACATCGGCTACGAATACAGCCCCGCCGACATGTCGCTCACCAACGAGATCGATGATCTGGAGATCTGGGCGGCCGACACGTTGATCGACGCCGTCGCGTGGGATGACGGGGCAACGATGCCTGACCCCTCCGGCGCATCGATGGGCATGGACAAAGGCGCCTACGGCGCCGACTTGAACGACGTCCCGGGCAATTGGTGCGTCGCCACCGAATCGTGGGCGGGCGTGGACGGGGATTATGGCTCCCCGGGTGAAGAAAATGAGCTTTGCTCATCGATTGATCACGATGGCGACGGCTACAGCGGCGACTCCGGAGACTGTGATGACGCTGACGTGACCGTGTACCCGGGCGCCTACGAAGGCGACCCGCTCAAGGACAACGATTGTGACGGTGTCGTAGAGGCCGCACCGTACGCGCGCCCGGACTACGACACCAGCTCGCTGTTGGTGACGTGTTCGCCGCTTTACCTTGATGGAACCGGCAGCTTCGACACGGAAGGTGCGCCGCTGACGTATGCGTGGACGTTGGATGGAGCCCCGTCCGGTTCGGTCAGGACGTCAGCGGATATTGAGGAAACGACGGATGCAAGCCCGGTCTTCCATCCCGACCTGGCCGGGGATTACACGTTCACGCTCACGGTCAACGACGGCGGGACCAACTCGCTTCCGGAGTCGCTGGTCGTCACCATCGCGGACCGGCAGTCGAATGAATCGCCGGTTGGCAACGCCGGATCGGACGCCTCAACCACGGGGAGCGGCACGTGCACGGCGGTTGGCTACACGTCGACCTACACCTGCACCGATTGCGCGGATGCTCGGTTCACCCTTGATGGTTCGCTTTCGAGCGATCCCGATGGCGATGAACTCGTATACGCCTGGGTTGTCACGAGCGGTACCAGCTACGGGTCGGTGGAGTCCGGCGGCGATACTTCGGCGCCTACGATCCTCGTCACGGGCGCGCCGTCTGCGCACAGCACCACGACGAATACCGATGTCGTCGTCACCGTGACAGTGACGGATTGCTTCGGCGCGACCGGCACCGACGATGTGACGCTCACGTACGCCTGCACCGGTTCGTAGTCCGCCGCGACAAGGCTACATTCCTGCGCGTGTCGCCATACGTGTCAGCGGCTCGCGCAAACGCTCGGGTGCGTGCGTGGCAGCCGCCTTGGCAACGGCCCCAACCTTCCGGTGAATCGCTCGGAAAAGGTCGTCCTTCCCGGTGAGATCGCCGCCGCCGAGCGCGCGGGTGACCTCAAGCGTGAAGCGGATATCGGGCGATGCCATTCGCAACATCGAGCGGTCCAGCGTCACCGCTTCCGTGAGGAGGACCTCGACGAGCTGGTCGGCGGCCGACGGAAAACTCGGGTGATCCCACGCGGAAACAAGGTGATCGTCCGCGTTCTTCCAGGCGATAACCCGCCAGGTGTCCGCGAGAGCAGCCAGGTCCGGGGACCAACGTCCGGCGGCAACCATGCCCCGCACACGATCGAGGCCCCCGCACGGCGGGTCGCCGCAGGCGCCGCGCCACCGCAGCGCGGCCTGCGCGAGCAAGGCGCCGCCTCGGTCCGCGGGGTCGGATGCGTTGGCGCGCAGGCCAGCTTCGGCCTCCCGCAAGCGGTCGTCGATGCGGGCGCGGCCCCGCTCGCCGAGCAACGCACGAAGGGCGTCTTGCTCCCGGTCGGTGTTCGCGGAGGCCTCCATCAACGCCATCCAGGTGGCGTCGAGCAGCGCCTCTCGGGCCGATGTAGCGTCGGCACGTGCGCCGCCAGCGCCGAGGAGACGCCCGGCGGGGGTTTCCGCCAGCCGGGCCCATTCCGGGCGCCGCAAGAGCGTGGCGACGGGCTCCGAAGGTATGCCGGGGCCATCCATCCACGCTAGCAAAACCTGACGTTCGACCATGGGAAGAAGCACCTCGGCGGGGCCGCCGATGGCCGCGAGGACCGGACGTTTGAGGTCGGAAGAACGCGCCCTCGCCAGGGGAAGGACGTAGTCCAGCGCATCCTCTGGCACCCCGAGCGTCGTTTCGAGCGACGCGAGGCGCGCGCCGGCCGACAGCGCCGCGGCGAGTGTTCCCCGGTGCTGACGCTCCAGCGACCACCACTGCGCCGGCCGCGGGTCGCTGGAGCGCGCGATGGTCACGAAGGCCACGAGATCCGGATCATCGGTCGCGGACGGCAGGCGCGGTCGCCTCGCCAGTGGATCCCCGTGAATGATCCAGGTCACGCGCGCGGCAGGGTCGGTGGGTTCCGTCGTGTCCAACGGCGCTGTCGTGGTCGGAGCAGCGGCGACAGGCTGCACGCTCCGCGGACACGCGAGCAGCAAGAGCAGGAGCATGCCGCAGCGTACCGCGCGCGCTACACCCGCCGCCATGCCCGTCGAGATCCTTGACAACGGGGTTTCCGCGCCCGCCGTGACGGCCGTGCTGATGCACGGGATCGGGTTGGGCCCGTGGTTCTGGGAGCCGTGGTTTTCCTTGTTCGCGGAGCGGGGCGTGCTCGCGCTTGCGTTGCGGATGCCGGGCCATGGAGACGGTCGCGAGAACGTGAGCTTTCAGGAGACGCTCGCGGCGTGTCGGGAGGTTGTCGGCGACATTCCCGGACCGGTAGCGCTGGTCGGACACAGCATGGGCGGGCTGGTTGCGCAGAAATTGGCGGAAGAGAGGGAGTTCCACGCGATAGCGCTGACGTGTCCGCTGCCCCCGGGGCAGGTGCCCGTGCTTCCAAGTCGCCTCGCGCTGCTTGGCGTTCCTGCCCTCCTCCCGGCGTTGTTGACGGGAAGGCCCCTGACGATTCCCTGGCGCGATTACCGGCGCCTCGGGCTCGTGCGGTTGACGGAAGCAGATGCGCGTGCGGCCTATGCTAAAATCGTCGCGTGGCCGAACCGCTTGGCACGCGATTTGTTACGGCCTCCCCACGTGGACGTAGAACGTGTTTCCTCGCCCGTGCTCGTGGCGCTCGGCATGCAGGACATATTGGTGCCGTGGCAGCGTGCGCGGCTGCTGGGCGATCTGTACGAGGGCGTGGTCTGGCGGTACGATGACCTTGGTCACAACCCGCCGATCGAGCCCGGCGGCGGCCGCATGGGTCGCGACGTTGCCGGGTTCGTGGCGGAGCCCTTTCGTCCACGCGTTTTGGAGAGCGAGGGCTTCACGCCCGAGGAAGGCGTCGGCCACCAGACGCGCCGAAAGCGTCGTGGGGAGGAGATGAAGAAACGCAGCGCGTATGGCCAGAAGGAGAGCGCGCGTTAGCCAACGCATGCTGGTCGGCTTCGCTCGATCAGCGCCTCCAAACTTCCTGCTTCCGTCGCGCGTTTTGCCAGCTCAGCGTGGATTTGCGAAACCAGGGCCGGCCCGCGATAGATCAGCGCCGTGTACACTTGCACCGCCGCACACCCGACGCGCAGGAGGTCAAGCACGTCGTCCGCAGTGGACACCCCACCCACACCGATGACCGGCACGCGGCCGCCTGCAGTTTGAACCACCGTCGCGATTTTTCGGCGGGATAGCTCCTTAAGCGGCTCACCGCTCATGCCGCCATATTGGTCGAGGCGACCCGTCGTTCCAGGCCGCGACAGCGTCGTGTTGGTTGCGACGATTCCCGCGCATCCGGCGTCGATCGCGACCTCGACAGCGTCGGCCAACGCGTCGTCCTCAAGGTCGGGCGAGAGCTTCAGGTACACCGGCGTCCGATCCGCTGCCGGAATCACCGCGGCGAGGAGCCGGGTGAGCGGTTCGCGGTCCTGCAAGTCGCGGAGGCCCGCCGTGTTCGGCGACGACACATTCACGACGAAGTAGTCGGCCTTGCCGCGAAGCGCGCCCACCGAATTCAGGTAGTCGCCGACCGCTTCCTCGTTCGGGACGACCTTCGACTTTCCAAGGTTGACACCAACGGGCACGGCAGGCCAATCGCCGGAATCGCGCAGGCGCGCCAGCCGTGCGGCGAGGGCGACGGCGCCGTCGTTGTTGAAGCCCATCCGATTGATGAGCGCCCGCTCGTCCGCAAGGCGAAACAGCCTCGGGCGAGGGTTCCCCTTCTGCGCCTGCGCGGTCACCGTACCGACTTCCGCCGCACCAAAGCCGAGCGTTGCCCAGGTTGGAATGCCGATGCCGTTCTTGTCGAGCCCAGCCGCCAACCCGACCGGACCCGTCCACGTCAGCGCGCCAACCTTGCGGGCGAGCATCGGCGCGGGGGGCAGCTTCGGGGCGAGCATTCCAACCGCGCCGAGTCCCGAAAACACCAGTTCGTGCGCCGTTTCGGGATCGAGCCGAAACAGCAGGGGTCGGGCGAGGCGATAGGCCGCATCGAGCATGGCGCGCGCCGTACCGCGCAGGGAGTGCGTGCGCCACGATTCACCTCGGCGGCTCGTTACTTGACGGTCGTTGTGACCTGCGAATCGTCCGGTGTCATCACGACGACGCCCATGAACATGTGCAGGTCCGGATCGACCTTGGGCGGGCGATTGACCAACGAGAACAGCGCATCGATCACGCCGTCGTTCCCCGCCGCGTCCGTTGCCGCGCCCGCGTTCGACATCCGGGCATCGTCGAGCGCCTTCCGTCTCGTCTGCTCCGCCAACTGACGGGCTTCGTCCTCGTGCTTTCGCCGCGCCTCCGCGCCGTTCCACCCCCGGACCAACGTCGGTACGATGGCTGTGTCGGCGACTCCGGAGTCTTCCATGGCCGCCGAATCGTCCACCTGCGCACACCCGGCCGCCGTGATCGCCGCCGCCGCCAACGCCGCACGTGGGAAGGCGCGCACGACCGAAGGCATCGAAGGGAGCGTCGGCATCGACGCATGGACGGTGTTCCCGGCGGCGTCGCGTGTGACCCGCACGCACATCGGTGCGGTGGCTTGCGCGAGCAGCGTCGATGCCTCCGCTCTGGTCATCGCGCTCAGGTCGGTGACGTGCTGCTCGCACTGCGCGCAGAAGCGGCGACGGTCGCCGCCGGTGAGCTTTTCCCAGGCGAGGGGACATTCGTAGGCAAATCGTAGGGTTGCGAGGACGGGCATCGTGGCCTCCGCGTCTGCCGACAACGCGGGCCGGGCCCGGTTCCTTACGGGTCGGCAATCGCCGGGGGTCGCGTGCTACCCTCCGCCGCCATGCTCCTCGTCGCCTTTGCGTACGCCGCGGACCTCGCCATCCGCCACGCGACCCTGTTGCCCATCAGCGGCCCGCCGATTCCAAACGGCACGGTCGTGATCGACAAGGGCAAAATCGTCTCCGTTGGTGGGGAGATCCCTGCGGGGACGCCGGAATTCGATGCAACGGGAATGTGGCTCATGCCCGGGCTCATCGACATGCATTCTCACATGGGCGTGTACAGCTGGCCGGCGGGCAGCGGAAGCAATGATGGCAACGAGGCCGTCGAGCCGTTCACGCCGCGGGTCCGGGCGGGAGACAGCTTCGATCCTGAGGATCCCGCGATCGCAAGGGCGCGTGCGGGCGGTATCACGACGATTCAGGTGCTTCCGGGATCCGCGAACCTCATCGGCGGCCAATCGGCAATCCTGAAGCTTCGTCCGTCGCGGACGACGCGAGGGATGGTGTTTGTCGCCGCGCCCCCCGGAATCAAGATGGCCTGCGGGGAGAACCCCAAACGGGTCTACGGCGAGGAAGACGAGCACACCGTTCGCATTCAAACGCGAATGGGCGAGATGGCGGCGTTGCGCGCCGAATTCCAAAAGACGGTCGAGTATCGGGCGGCGCGTCTGAAAAATCCGTTGTTGCCTCGCGATCTGGACCTCGACGTGCTCGTTGACGTCCTCGAAGGCCGGATTCGCGTGAATCTGCATTGCTACCGCTCGATGGACATTGCCGACTGGTACCGCCTCGCGGACGAGGTTCACTTCAAGATCACGACGATCCACCACGCGCTGGACACGTACAAGGTCCGCGACATCCTGGCGGCACACGGGACGGGAATTGCGACGTGGCCGGACTGGTGGGGCTTCAAACTGGAGGCCTTTGACGGCATTCCGGAAGGACCGGTTTTGGTGAATTCGGCGGGTGTCACGGTTGCCACGCATTCCGACTCGGCCAGCCACGTCCAGCGCTTTTACATGGAGGCGGCCAAACTCGTGCGCGCCGGAATGAGCGAAAACGACGCGCTGGCGACGATCACCTTGAACCCGGCAAAATTGCTTGGCATTGCCGACCATGTCGGGTCGATCGAGGTCGGCAAGGACGCGGATCTCGCCATGTTCGACAGGGCGCCGCTCGACGGCTTCACTCGCGTCCAGAAGACCTGGATCGATGGCGTTGTCGTGTACGACCGCGTGACGGAGGGAAATCCTGATGGCCGGCGATAACATGTGGTTGAATAAGGTTAGTCGTCGATCACTGCTCGCCGCGGGCGCGGCGGGCTTGGCGACCTATGCGGCGCCGGCACTCGGCAGCACGGAGGAGGCTCGGGGCGCGTCTTTCAGCCTGAGGAACGCGCGATTGGTGGATGGTGACGGGTTGGCGTCCGTGGGCGGAATCAGCGTTGAAGGTGGGAAGATCGTTGCCGTGGGTGCAGGCGTCACGACGGGAAATGACGTGGGCGGCGCAACGCTCCATCCCGGTTTCTTCGACGCGGGGTCGGGAATCGGGCTGCACGAAATCGATCTGGAGGTGGGCACGCACGACGACGCCGAGTCGAGCGACGGCATTGTGCCGCATGCGCGCGTGATCGATGGGTACAACCCGCTTTCTGCGCTGATTCCCGTGGCGCGCCGATATGGCGTGGTCGGCGGGCTTGTACTCCCCGCGGGCGGACTTGTCGGCGGGCAGGCGGCGTTCATGCGCTTCGGCGGGGACACGGTTGCGGCCGCCACGCTCGCGCCGCTGGCGGGCATCGTCTTCAACATGGGCCATGCTGGCACGGGGGCGCTGCCCAACCAGCCGAAAAGTCGGATGGGCGTGGCGATGAAGATCCGCGACCTGCTCGATCTCAACGAGCCGCCGAAGGCCCCCGAAGCTGGAAAAAAGCTAAAGAAGGGAGAGAAGCCGCCGGAGGACAAGCCGACGCGCGCCCAGAAAGCGGTCCGCGCTCTCCGCACGCGCGATGCCCGCGCGATTTTCGCGGCGGATCGCGCCGATGACATCCTCACTGCGCTGGACATCATTCGCGAGTACAAACTCGACGCACTTTTGTTGGGTTGCGCGGAGGGTCATCTCGTGGCCAGCGCGATTGCCGGCGCCGGACTTCCCGTCCTGCTTGGACCGATCACGGTGCAACCCGACAGCTTCGAACACCTGCACGCGGTCTACGAGAACGCGGCGATCCTCCATCTAGCGGGCGTTGCGTTTGCCATCCGACAAGGCGGGCCGCATATGCTCCGCGACATCACGACGGAGGCCTGTGTGGCCGTGGCGAATGGGTTGCCAGAGTCCGCCGCGCGGGCCGCGGTGTTCGGCAACGCTCCCGGATTCTGGAATCTGAAGATTGGAATGTTGAGGGTCGGGTACGAGGCCACGTTCGTGCAATGCGACGGTGACCCTCTACAGCCGCGGACACGCACGACGGCGGTGTGGATGCAGGGCCAGGAAATGCCGCTGACCTCCCACCAGACGGAACTATACGAGAGGTTCAAGGTGCTGAAGTGACGCTGGTCACCGGCGGCGCCGGGTTCATCGGGCACGCGCTGGTCCGTCGGCTCATCGCAAGGGGCGAGACCATTCGCGTGCTCGACAACTTCGATGACGCCTATGATCCGGCGTTGAAGGTGGTGCCGGAAGGTGCGGAATGCGTCGTTGCGGACGTGCGAGACGCCGCGGCCGTGCGGGCGGCGCTCGCCGACGTCGATCGCGTCTACCACCTGGCCGCGCGCGCGGGGGTGCGCGAGTCCCTGGCGGCGCCTGCGTTCTATGTCGATAATAATGTTGGTGGAACATCGTGTTTACTGGAGGCGATGCGGCGTTCCGGCGTGGCGCGTCTGGTCCTGGCGTCGTCGTCCAGCGTGTATGGCGCGCGGGAGGGTCTATTCTCGGAGGGCGATCCCGTGGCGCCTGCCAGCCCATATGCCGCCACAAAGCTTGGGAGTGAGCATCTGGCGCGCGCCGCTCACGTCACGCACGGCTTCGATGTCGCCGTCTGCCGGTTGTTCACCGTCTACGGGCCACGCCAGAGACCGCAAATGGGGATTGCCAAGTTCATCGGCCAGATCAACGCCGGTGAGCCGTTGACGCTGTACGGCGATGGGCGCTCCGTCCGTGATTACACCTTCGTAGATGACGCCGTCTCCGGGCTTGTCGCCGCGATGGACGCCGCCGAAGGCTACCGCGTCGTCAACATCGGGGGAGGCGCACCGGTGTCGTTGGCGCTGCTCGCGCGGACGCTGGCGGGGGCCGCGGGCGTGCCGCTGACGACGGTTTCCCTCCCCGATCAGCCCGGAGATGTGCCGTCCACGCGGGCCGACATCACGCTCGCTCGCGAATGGCTCGGATGGACGCCGCAGGTCGGCTTGCGCGAGGGACTTGGGCGAACGCTCGCCGCGATGTAGACTGCGCCGATGAAGCGATTCCTTCCCGTGCTCGCGCTGACGCTCGGCTGCAACGAAGCGTCCGTGAAGTACTTCAACTCCCCGCCTTCGGTGGCGATTTCTGCGCCGGTGGATGGCACCAAGGTGAATCCGGGTGACCTCGTGGAGTTTTACGGCGTTGCGCGTGACGAACAGGACTTAGCGCCCACGCTGACCGTCACGTGGACGAGCGATATCGACGGCGAGTTCGACGCGACGCCCGCCGACGATAACGGTGATCTCTACGTTGCGACAGCGCTTCTTTCGGCCGGTCCCCACGCGATCACGCTGACGGCGGTCGATGGCGACGGAGAGGCCGCGTCCACGAGCATCGGCTTGCAGGTGGGAGAGGGTGCCGTTGGCGTTGCGGGTGCGCCGGTTGTCGTCATTGTGGGGCCGACGGAAGGGCAGCAGATCGGCGCCTCGACGGCGGTGAACCTCGTTGCAACGGTGACCGACGACAAGGATCTCTACGACACGCTTTCGGTCGAGGTCGTCGATAGCGTCGATGGTCCCGTCTTTACCGGAAATCCCACGTCGGCGGGTGCCGTTTCGCTGGCGATGGACCCGGCGGTTGGCGTGCACGCGGTCGTGGTGTCCGCCGTGGACAGTGAGGGCAAGGTCGGCACGGCGGCGGTGAATTTCGAAGTTGTGCCCGACGATCGCCCGGTCGTGAACATCACGGCGCCGGCCGACGGCGCGGCGTTCCTGACGACGGACACCCTCACATTCCGCGGCACGGTGGCCGATGACATCACTCCGAAGGAACTGCTCTCCCTCACCTGGACCAGCGACATCTCGGACATTTTCTCCAGTTCTCCCGCCGATAGTAACGGGGATACCTCCGTGGGAATCGCGCTGCCGGCTGGCACCCACACCATCACGCTTGCGGCCTTCGACGCCGATGCCAAGGACGGTCGCGACAGCATCGTCGTAACGGTCACGGACCCGCGTGACATCGATGACGACCACGACGGCTACACGGAGAACGGCGGGGATTGCGATGACGATGATCCGCTCCTCAACCCTGGCGAAACCGAGATCTGCGACGATCTGGACAACGACTGTTCAGGCTACATCAACGACCCGTGGTTCGACAGCTATGAAGTGAACAATTCTATTTCTACGCCGTACAGCGCGGGAGAGGTGGACAACGCCATCGGCTGGGCGAACAGCACGCTCACCTTGGCGGGCCTCACGCTTTCGGACGAAACGGACGAGGACTGGGTCAGCTGGGATGCGGACGACCAGATCTACGACAACGTCACCATCGAAGTGATCGTGACGGGACTGCCCTCGAAGGGCACCTACGTCATTGAACTCTACGACACCGATTCCGGGAGTTTGATCGATTCCGATTCGGGCGCTGGAAACTCCGGCTTGACCGTGAACTTCGAGGGCGACGTGTTCGATAGTGATGAGGACAATTGGGCGATTCGCGTGTACGCGGCCAAATGGCCGTCGAACACGTGCGATTCGACCTACACGTTGAAAATCAAGAGCTGACGGCCCGAATCAGGGAGTGCGCCGCTGATTGTGCTTGTAGAATCCCCACGCGTATTCTGCGGCGCTCGCCAGCGAAAAGGCCATGGATACCCACAAAAGCGCGATGCCGACGCTGTGGACGTCTACCCACCCGAACTGCCGGTAATTCACGAGAAGAAATCCGATGGCGGTGGACTGGTACGCCGTCTTGAATTTTCCAAGGCTGCCGGCGGGAATCACCAGCCCCTCACTGATGGCGATGGAACGAAGGCCGGAGATCGCCAACTCGCGGGATTCGAGCACGATGACAATCCATGCCGGGACCCAACCGAGGGGGATCATCATCACCAGCGTCGCCAGCACCATCAGCTTGTCGGCGAGCGGGTCCAGGAACGCACCCGCCACGCTCTGAAGGTTCCATTTCCGCGCGAGGTAGCCATCCAAGACGTCCGAAAGCATCGCGATGACGAAGATGGCCATTGCCACCCACGCCTCCACGAAATTTGGCTTTTCCCACAACAGCGCGATCATCACCGGCACCATTGCGCATCGCATCACCGTGATGGTGTTGGGCAGGTTCCAGAATCCCTTGCGCTTGAACCAGCCGAACACGGAGCTACCGGGAGACGGGCCGATTATCCCGGAAATGCTCGTACAGCCCGATGACCCGTACGACGTACGTGCGCGTTTCCTCGTACGGAGGGATCCCGCCGAAGCGACTGACCGCGGTAGGGCCGGCGTTGTAGGCGGCAACCGCGAGCTGGTACGTGCCGAATTTCCCCACCATCTGCCCGAGGTAGGACGCGCCCCCGCGAATGGACTGGACCGGGTCGAATACGTCGGTGACGCCTAGGTATTTTGCGGTTGACGGAATCAGTTGCATCAACCCTTTCGCCCCGGCCGATGAAACGGCGGTCGGGGTCATGCGGCTCTCGGCCACGGCGACGGCCTTGATCAACTCGGCCGGGATGCCGTTGGCGGCGGCGGCGTCGAGAATGTGTGCATCGTACGCATCGAGGTTTGCGATGCGATCAAGCCGCGGCATCGGCACGCCGTTGGGGAGCCACGCGCCCGGCTCGGTTTCCGCCCACCACCGCTCGACGCCCGCCGCCACGCGCCGACCATCCATCGGGGGTTCCTGCGTCAGCACCACGGTGCCATCTGCCGTCGTGTAGCTGTACAGCGGCACCGCGAGGGCCACGGCTGCGAGGAGGATGGAGAGCACGGCGATAGTCTACACGATGTCGTCAGTGCGCGGCGGGGAGCGCGGCGACAACGTCGTCCGGACTCGGATGATCCCCGGCTTGCTCGGAGATGTGTACCCACACCGGTTCACCGTCGGTGCCGACGATGAAGACGCCGCCTTGTTGAAAGGGGTCGCCCTGATTGGCGGCCTGCCGGTAGCCGGCGGCGAGGTTCCGAAGGCCGCGGAGGATGACGCCCGGCC
>CAMAWH010000047.1 GCA_945861635.1 Klebsiella pneumoniae
AAGAGGTTGCGCGAAATGCGCCGACGCGCGGTCGTCACACCGTTCATCGCGCCGGCACTTCGGCGGTCGCGACATCCTCTTCCCGTGGTTTGAACCCGCGCAATCGCAACGCATTCGTCACCACGGACACCGACGAAAACGCCATGGCCCCAGACGCGATCATCGGGTTGAGGAGGCCAAACGCCGCCACCGGAATGCCAACGGTGTTGTACGCAAACGCCCAGAACAGGTTCTGTTTGATGATGCGAATCGTGTCTCTGGACAGTTCGATGGCCGTGGCTACCTTGGCGATATCCCCCTTGATGAGCGTGAGGGACGCCGCCTCCATCGCAATGTCGGTGCCGGTACCGATGGCGAACGAAACGTCCGCCGCAGCTAGCGCAGGCGCATCATTGATGCCATCTCCCACCATTCCGACAACCTTGCCTTGCGACTGGAGCTTCCGCACGAGCGCCACCTTTTCTCCCGGCGAAGCCTCGGCCAACACGTCGTCAATCCCGACGGCACGAGCGATGGCTTCTCCCGTGCGCCGGTTGTCGCCCGTCGCCATGATGAGGCGCACGCCCATCTTGTGCAGGCGCGCAACCGCCGCAGCCGACGTTTCCTTGAGCGTGTCCGCCACGCCGATCACCGCCAGTGGCACACCATCCAACGCGGCCAGGATTGCTGTACGACCGGATTCCTCGATCCTCGTGGCCGCTGCTTCCAGCAGGGTGAGATCGACGCCGGCTTCACGCAACAACCGCCGATTGCCAACGACGACGGCATGCGACGCCCGCACGCCCGGGAGCACCGCGCGGACGCCCTGCCCGGTGACGGAGGTGAAGTCGGTTGCTTCCGCCAGCACAAGCCCGCGCGCCTTGGCGTGCTCGACGATCGCTTCCCCCAGCGGATGCTCCGAGTAACGCTCCGCCGCCGCGATGAACGCGAGGGCATCCGCCTCTCCGACGCCGCCAAGCACGACGATATCGGTGACCGCCGGCTGACCGCGGGTGAGCGTTCCCGTCTTGTCGAAGATGAGGACGTCGATCTTCTGCGCCCGCTCCAACGCTTCTGCGTTGCGGACGAGGATGCCGTTTTCGGCGGCCTTGCCCGTGCCCACCATGATCGCCGTTGGCGTCGCAAGACCGAGCGCGCACGGACACGCGATCACCAGCACGGCAACCGTCGGAATCAGCGCACCGACGAACCCGGCGCCGGCCAGCATCCAGCCCACGAACGCCACTCCGGCCACGACGAGCACGCCGGGAACGAATCGGCCCGACACTTCGTCGGCAAGCCGCTGAATCGGCGCCTTCGACCCCTGCGCGTCCTCCACCATGCGGATGATCTGCGCGAGCGCGGTGTCCGCGCCGACGCGGGTGGCCGCCACGAGCAGACGGCCATTTCGGTTCACGGTCGCCCCGATGACGGGATCGCCGGGGCCGCGCAGGACCGCCAGACTCTCCCCCGTGATCATGGATTCGTCCACGACAGAGCTGCCTTCTCGCACGACGCCGTCGACCGGAATGCGCTCTCCTGGGCGAACGATGACGACGTCACCGACGGCCACGTCCTCGACGGGGATTTCGCTCTCCACGCCGTCGCGAATGACGGTAGCCGTGCGAGGCTGCAGGCCCGCGAGTTTGCGAATCGCGTCGTTGGCCTGCGTCTTGGCGCGGTCTTCCAGATACTTGCCGAGCAGAATGAGCGTCACGATGACGCCGGCCGTCTCGAAGTAGAACATCACCCCGCCGGTGACCAGCGCAAAAACGCTGTACGCATAGGCGGCGCCTGTCCCGATGGCAATGAGCGTGTCCATGTTGGCGGACCCGCCGCGTGCCAATTTCCATGCGACCCGGAAGAATTCCCAGCCGGCCCAGAACACCACCGGCGTCGTGAGCACAAACTGCACGAGCGCCGCCCCGGGGAACATCAAGTCGAACATGGCGATGACGAGGACGGGGGCGGTGAGGATGGCCGCGACCACGAGCTTGCGCTTGAGCGTGGTCAAGTGGTCCTGTTCCCGCAGGCGCACGGCATCGGGCCGTGTACCGTCGGCGAGCTGCTTCGGTGGAGGCCGCGGATCAATCGCCTTATACCCCGCCTTTTCGACCGCGGAGAACAGCGCGGCCCACGTCGTATCTCCTTCTACAGTGGCCTTGTTCGTGGCGATGTTCACGCCGGCCGACCGCACCCCCGGCGTCCGCGAGAGCACCTTCTCAATCCGGGTCGCACACGACGCGCACGTCATTCCTTCGACCGGGAAGGTCACTTTTCCAGAAATCGGCTCTTCCAGAGACAGCGCGGCGACCACTTCAACACCCGGGTTGGCGAGACGCGACCCGGCGAGCCAGATCACCAGCTTCCCAATAATCACGGCGATGCGATCGAGCAGGCGCCGGATCGGCCGCCGGGCGGGGTCGAAACGCACAAGGAGCGTTCCCGTGACGGGATTCGTCGCCGCGTCGAGGACGCCCGACTCGGCGATGACGGCCTCCCGCAGCGCGAGTGCACCTTCCGCAGACCCCTTGATCGCCGGCACGCGGAGCCGCACCCGCGCCGCAAGTTCGTGTTCGACCGTGAACCCTTCGTTCATGCAACCCTCAGTTGACGTCGGTGGGTCCACACGCCGAATCCGACCAGCGCCCACACCCACCAGTAGCGAATCGGGTTGCGGATCGCCGAGCGAAATACCCACACATGGACCCAACCGAGCAGACCGAGGTAGACGACGCGCGCGCCCCGTTCCGCCAGTGCAGCGCGGCGGGCATCACGTTGCTCGACCAGGGTGGTCGCGAACGAAGCGGCGTCCATTCGGTCCAAAAGCGGCGTTGCCTGCGCGTCGATCACCAGGAGGGCGGGCCGGTCAGAGGTGACGATGGGGTCATAAAAGACGGAAAGGCGTGCGCCCTCACGATCGATGTTCACGCGGCGAATGCCGGGAAGCGCGCGCAGGGCGCGCTCCAGTTTGAGGGCGAGCGCGGGCGCATACAGCAGCGGCGGCAGATGCAGGCGCAAGTACCCGCGCGTCCGTTTGGTGACCAGAATCTCGCGGGGCCAGATGCCCTCCTCCGTGCGGACGATCGCGCCTTCCTCGACGGCACCGGTCACGACGGAGCCAGTCACGACGGCTCCGGCGCAGACGCAGCCAGCGCCGCCGTGAGTCGCTGCGGCGGGTCGTCCGGGAGCGCATCTCGCAGGGTGTCGGCCAGACGCAGGACCCGCCGGGTCACGCCTTTGAGCGCCCACCGGGCAATCTTGTCCTGCGGAATTCCACGCTTCTGCGCCGCATACCCGACGGCGATGCCGGCGCCGAACAGCCCCACCGTCACGCCGGCCGCGAGCTTCCAGTTCATGTCCGCAACTCCACTTCGACGTTTCCGAACACGTGCGCCATGCACCCAAATCGTTCTCCCGGGAGGAAGCGCAGGCGCGCGCGCCCCGACATCTCCAACGCATCGGGAGGGGTCAGGCCCGCGTCCCCGTCGAGGATGAGCGCGCGACACTGCCCACACGCAGGGGTGATGCCGCAGCACAAAACGTCCGTCACCCCTGCCGCACAGGCCGCCTCCAGCAGCGAGGCCGCCTCGGGAACATCCACAGCGTTCCCCGACGGCTGGAAGGTCACCCGGGGCATGTCAGGTGGCCGCGGGGGCCGGGGCGGGGGGCGCGGCAGCAACCGGACCGGCGGCAACCGTCGCCTTCGGGGCGGCCCCTTCTTCCTCCCGAATTTCGGCGATCAGGTCGGAGAACTTCTCGGTCTGCTCGTGGTAGGCCTCGCGCCCCTTCTCCAAGAGCCCCCCGCTGGACTTCATGAGGCCGCGGAGGAGCGGCCGGGTAACTTCCCGGATTTTCGGCCAGTTTTTCGTGACCAGAACGCCCACGGCAACGCCGAGCGTGAACGGAAGAATGTAGTGGCGGAATTGCATGTGCGGCTCCAGTGTGTGTGAGAAAATATACGGTGAACGCGAACTAACGGGCCTTTCCGTTTTCCCAGTCGAACAGGGTGAGAATCTCGGCAACCTTCTCCGCACGCTGCGCGGGCGTGCCTTCGGCGAAGGCCTCCGTCACGCAGGTGTTGAGGTAGGAACTGAGGATGTTGCGCTCAACCCGACGAAGCGCAGCGTGGATGGCCCGCGTCTGTGTAAGAATATCGACGCAGTAGCGCCCCTCGACGATCATCGACTTGATGCCGCGAACCTGCCCTTCGATGCGGGCCAGGCCTTCGAGTTCGGCGGCGTGGTCCGGCATCGCGCAGGAGGGCTTCACGGTGGTTTCGACTTTCATGGTAGTCAGCATACCCCATCCGGGGTAGGGTAGCAACGGGAGGTCAAGTTTGACACTCACTGCTACGCACCCGGAGCCCACGATGGTGGAGGGCGGGCACTACACGCTCGGCCCCGTGGCGGAGAGAGAAGGAGGCGGAGAGCGTGATGGTGTCGAGGTCGTAGACGTTCCCACCGTCGGCAGCTGGTGTGCGCGGACAAGCGAAACCACGCAGCTCTGCTTCGCGCTTGCCGCCGCTGAGGTGCACCGTCTGCGCGCCGCCGGACGCGCCGCCGATGTCGGTGTCATGGTCGGTGACCTTGCGATTCCCGCGGGCACCCGCCAGCCCGGCGGCGCTTGGGCGCTCCCCCCGAGCTACCTCGCGATTCTTCGGGACAACGAACTGTCGCCCGACGACGTCGTCGTTTGGGGTGAAGCCTACGCTCGCAACCAAGGCAAGCGCCGCCTGCTGGACGAGGCGCGTGCGCGTCACCCCTCCGCGGCGGCCACCTACGCCGCGTTTGGCTGGGCGTTGTTGCACGATGCCGAGGGCATTCGCCTCGCGTCCGACGCCTCGTTGGAGTGGGATGGGGACGTGCGGACGGCCACGCTCACGCGCGGCGCGGCGCCCCTGTGTCCGCTCGTATTTGCAGGGTTGAAACGTGCTATTTTTAATTCCGGCTATGCACGTCACATCGCGATCTATGCGCGCGCGGACGACGCGTGGATCGACGCCAAGCTCCGCGCTGCAGCGGTCACCGTCGCGCAGCTCCGACCCGGCGGTGCCGGGGAGCAGATCGACTGGATCGTGCTCACCCCCGGAAACGCGCCGGCGGAAAACACCTGGTGTCCCGCCGACCTTGTCGCCCCGGGAGAGCGCGCGTGGAGCGAATTCCTCGCCGCCGTCGCCCATCATCATCCCGGAACTTCTGAGCTGGAGACGCCATGTCCGACCGCAACGAACTCGCCCCCCTCGACGTGCGGAGTGACGAAGACAACTTCCCTCTGCTCCGGGTGATTGATGCGGTGCGCGCCGATGAATCCAGAATCGAGGAGAAGGTCGAGCTACGCCGCGGGCTGCTCGCGGAGGCGTCGGGTCTGTCGGGTCGCGCCCTGGCCGACGCACTGGCTCGGGAGCTGATTCAGGACGCCAAACTCCGTTCGGCCACCATCGGCGCGGGCTTCGCGCTTCCGTGGGCAATACCGGTCATCGGGTTCTGGGGCACGCTGGCGTTTACCGTCCTCGGCGCTGCGCTTTGGCAGACCGCCAACGAGGTCGAGTTGGTCTACGAACTGGGGTACGTCTACCGCACGCGCCTCGACTCCGCACGCCTGCGCATGACGTCGTTCTGGCTGGTGCATCTCACCAACTACGACGACCTCCGCGGGCGCGCGCTCGACGTCGGCGTCAATCTGACCGTCCGCAAGCTCGTCCAGAAGCTGATCTCCGTCGGCCTGGCGCGTGCCTACGGGGCAACGGCGCACTCGGTCATGATGGCCCGGATGATGGGCGGTTCACCGTCGCAACCATGGTACGTTCGTGCGACGGAGTACATCGGCGTTCCCGTCCTGTTCTACTTCGGCTGGAAGAGTACCAGCGGCGTCGGGGAGCGCGCATCCGCCTACTTCCAGGAAGAGGTCGGGCTCGAATTGATCGAAGGGGGAGGCGGCGCGTAGCGACCTACTGCAGATCACCCGAGATCGTGCCGTTGGCGGTGCAGATGTCGCCCTCGTTGTCGAGGATCGCTTCCCAGGTGCCGGACAAGGTTTCGCCGTCACTGCTGAAGCGACCGGTGACGGGCAACTCCACCTGCCCGTCGTCGTAGGGGCACTCAAAATCCCTGCCATCGGACGAGCAATCGAGCTCGGAGCCCGTGCCGAACAGCCCGCCGACGATGAAGTCACCGGAGGCCTCATCTTGGCAGAGCAATTCGACGTCGTGCGGCTCGCCGAAAAAGGTCTCGCTCCAGCAGCCTTCCGTGCCGTCTTCCATCGGCAGTTCGATCGTCCAGTCCCCGTCCACGAAATTGCAATCGCTGTCGGAGTCGCTGTCGGAGTCGGAGTCGCTGTCGGAGTCGGAGTCGCTGTCAGCGTCCGCGTCGCCGGCGCATCCGACCAGCCCGCACTCGTCGCTGCTGCCGCCACCTCCGGAGTCATCGTCCTTTTCACCGCCGAGGATACCGGTGCAGCCGAGGAGGCAAATTACGCTGAAAGCAAAGGTGAATCGTTCCATATGCGGAGCTCCAAAGGGGGGAGCGTCTCCCGAACCCTCGGGAAAGCCGCGGCGACTATAGCCGGAGAATGGCGTTGCGTGAAACCGTCGCACCGGCGACCGCGCCCCACCCCCCGCGCCACACCCACCGACAGGTCTCGGCCAAACTGGCTATGATACAGTCATGAGCGATCTTGCGGCCACACCAGCCTCGTTCCGCGGAATTGTGGACGGTCGCGCATTGATCCCGGCCGCGCTGCTCCTCGGCGCCACCCTTCTTGCCGTCACCGCCCTTCGCGTCAGCGGCACGTCCCAAAGCCTGTGGCACGACCCCACGGCGCCGGGTGTCCGCCCGATTTTCGTCGTAAGCGTGGTGGTTGCATCGGCGCTCGCCCAGCGTCGCCATCACGCCACCAACCTCGCCGTCGCAGTCGCCGCCGCCATCGGCATCCGCGTCCTGTTCGCCGCGCACCTTTGCCTGCCGATTCCCATCATCGATTGGGCGCGGGGTACGGAGATGATCCCGCCCGAGCCGCTGCTTCCCCTGTTCTTTTCGGGCTCGGTGTACGGCGTCGGCCAGATGGTGCTCCTGCTCGTGTGGGCGTCGGTGCTCCCGATGCTGAGCGCGCGATCCCGTCGGCGAGGCCCCGCCCTCGTCACGCTCGCGGCCGGCGCGTTCGCCACAGCCTGCGCGCTGACGCCGCAGCCGATGCTCCTCAACACCCTGATGGCGCCGGAAATCGGCACGTTTTCGTTTCCGGCGTGGACCCCCGCGGGCGTGGTCGACCGAACGTGGACACGCCTTTCGCAGCCGCGCGCCCCTGCAATCGCGCACACGCTCTCCTTCTGGCACAGCGATCAGGCGCTCGCGGCGCTGGGGGAAGGGATGGCGGAGCGCACCCATGGCCCGAGCGGGCTGCGTCGCGGCCTGTGGGTGACCGCCGGCGGGCTGACCGCCGTCACGCTCGCACTCCGCGTCGTAAGTGCGGCGGCCGTCGTGCTGTCGCTGCCGTTCGCGATCGTCGCCGCTTTCCGCCGCGCGCCCGCCGCGTCGTGGCTGCGCGTTCCGACCCTCGTCCTGTTCATGACGTTGGCAGGCGGGAACGTCCTCCTCACGGTGCTCGCCGTCGCGTTGCCGGAAGGCCGCGCATCCGTGTGGACGGTGTTGCCGTACCACCTCGCATTCGCCGGGTTCGTGGCCGCAGCTTTGCTTGGGAGCGGGCGGTTGCTGCACGCGGACGCCCCCGCGGTTGCCGCATGACCCGGGTGGCCGCCACCGTCACCGTGGCGATCGCGGTGTCCGCGCTGCCCTCGTGCGCGGACCCGGTGCCGCTGCCTCACGCCGCGACGCCCGTAGCCACGTCCATCGGCCGCGTTTTGCCTGACTTCGTGGTCGTCGCGGTCGAAGGCCTGCGCGCGGCCACGCCCGACGGTCCGGATCCCACCGGCGCGCTGCTGACCGCGTTCCCCGCCCCGCCCCTCGCGAACTTCCACGCCGCGTACACCACCAGCTCGGCGGCTTCCACGAGCTTCGGCAGCCTCCTCACCGGGCGATACCCCGCCGCCATCCCCCTGTGTCGGGTGCGCGAGGGGGCTGCGGCCGACGGCGCCGCCCGCGCATGGTGCACGTTGCTCCCGGACGACCGAGCGTCGCTCCCCGACATTCTCGCCAACTATGGCTACCACACGGCCCTCCTTACGACGGGCGGCGTCGGATTCGATACCTTTTTCAAACGTTTTCAAACGACTGAAACGATTGCACTCACGACGGGTGCCGCCGACCCGCCCCTCGCCACTGCGGCGGGCCAGTGGTGGAGCGCACACGCCGGCCATCCGCGCCTGCTCGTCGTGCACATCGGAACGATGGCGGCCGCGCTCGACTTTCAGGCGATCCCCAGTCCGGAAATGCCGACGGTCTCTCCCGACCACTCGCGATCCAGGCAGGTCGCCAGCGGGCAGGAAGGCCCGGCCGCCGACATGCTCGCGTTGGGTGTCGTGATGCAGAAGCGCTATGGCGCCGCGCTCGCGACGCTGATCGATCCGATGGCTACGACGATCCGCGCGCTGCCAGCCTCGCCGGAGCGTCCCGTGTGGACCACCCTGGTCGGCCTGTTCGGCGCCAACCTCGCGGAAACGACCGGCTTTGAGGGCTGGCGCCTCGGCCTCGACAGCCGCCAGTACCTGCTGGAACGCACGCTGCACGTGCCGATCGTCGTATGGGGGCCCCCGCACGATACGAGCGATCGGCACGCTCTTGTCGAGCTGACCGATGTGGTGCCGACGCTGCTTTCACGCGCGGACGCGGTGTACCCGGCCGGGGCGAGCGGGCGCGATCTGCTCTCCGTGGCGGCAGACCCAACGCCGTGGGCGTACGCCGAATTTGGCGACATGCTTTCCGTGCGGCAGGGGCGAAACCGCCTGACCGTGCGCACCTATGTCCACGACAGCAGCAGCCTCGACCCGGTGCTCACCGAGACCGCCCGCGCGCTCCTCCTTGACCGCAGCTGGACGCTGCACGACGTGGTCGCCGACCCGGTGCAAGCGCGGAACCTCCTCCTTAGCCCCGGCAAAGGGACGGCGGACGCGGTGCTCGCGCTCCATCGCACGATGATCGACGTTCGAACCGGATCCGGAGCGCCCCCGCCCGATCGGGTCACGCCGGAGCGCCTGTGGGCCCTGCGGATGTCCGCCGGGCAGGGCTACTGGTGAGCCTCGAATTCCAGAATGTACCGCTGGGGAATGAGGCTGTAGCGCGCCTTGTACTGGAATCCATACGCCGTGAGTTGCTGGATGACCAGACTCGACGAGATCGCGTGGCCGCTGTGGTACAGCACCCCGGGCGGTAACTCGCCTTCAGGCGTGTTCTCGAGGATGACGAGCCGCCCGCCGGGGCGCAGGACGTCGTGAATGCTCTGCATGGCCGCCGCCCGGTCCGCCTCCCGTGTACTACCGTAGAACTGGTGGTAGACGTTGCAAATCCACACGAGGTCCACGCTGTCCGTCGCGAGCGCAAGGCTGGTGGGGCTGTTGTGGACGGCCTCAATATTACTCCGTCCTTCCGACTCCGCAACCTGTTGAATTGCGTCCACCATGCGCGCAAACACGTCGAGCGCGTAGACCTTTCCGGTGGCTCCGACGACGTCGGAGAAACGGTAGGTCATGTACCCCGTGCCGGCGCCGAGATCGGCAATCGCCATCCCTGGGCCGATCCGGAGGAGACGCATGATCTCGTCCGGCTGTTCCCAACCCACGCGATCGGGACTGCCAAAACAAAGAAACTCCTGAACGAAGCCAAAATCATCTTCCTTCATCGGGCTACGCGTGGCGCCGGGCGTCGTCAGGCCGTAGCGCTTGTCGATGTAATCGGCGAGCAGGAGCCAGCCCCCCTCGCGTTCAAAAAACTCCACCAAACGCCGACCATCGTCGTCACTGCCCACCATCTCCGCACGGCGCACCGGCGCGGCGATCAAGTATTCACACAAATAGTCCAGAGAGCCGTATTCGAAGCCGAAATTTTCCCTGCTCTCGGCCTGCTCCCAAATGGTCCGCGCTTCCGTGCACCCCGCAGGATCACCGGTGAGCAGCGTGCGCCGCATGGCCGCGCCCGCGCTCGTCCCGGCGCGCGTGGGCACCTCCGATACCGGAAAGTAGAACAGGGAACCGGCCCCATTGTCCGTATCCGGAGCCACGAACTCGTCCGTCGTCCACCGGCCGACAAACCACCCGGCCACGGGGCCGAGCACGAGAGCGAATCGCCCAAGCCAAGCTCTCGATACACGTGTCAACACGGCGTTGGGCTCACCCGCCTAGTCTACCACGCGGAGGCGGACCAAAACTCGCCACCCCGGGTCGGTTAAGCGCGCACGTGTCCCGCCCGCGCACAGCGCAGCGCCTTGCCATGATCGCGCTCCTCGCCGCGGCCGTCGGATGCTCTGAACCTCCGCCACCGCCCGTCGTCATTCTCGTGAGCCTCGACACGGTCCGTGCAGACCGTCTCGGCGCGTGGGGGAATCCCCGCGGCCTGACCCCGAATCTCGATCGCTTCGCGGCGGAGGCGGTGGTTTTCGATCAGGCCTACGCGCAGTCCAACGAGACTCGGTACAGCCACGCCAGCCTGTTCACCAGTCGCTACCCAAGCGAACTGGGTCCGCTCGACGGCGGCTTTTCGATTCCGGCGGAGGTAGCGACGTTGGCAGGCGTGCTCGCCGCCTATGGCTGGCAGACGGCAGGGTTCGTAGGCGGTGGCCACCTGGCGGCGTCGTACGGGGTGAACGCTGGCTTCGCAACGTGGGACGACGCGGCGGAGTGGGGCTCGCTCCACGACACGACACCGCGCGCACTGAATTGGCTGGACGCGCAGTCCGCCGACGCACCGATTTTTCTCTTTGTCCACGGCTATGATGCCCACGATCGCTACCTGAAGCCCACACCGTTCGGATACGCGCTTACGTCGCCCGTGCAGTCGGATCTCGCAACGCGCGCCATTCGCGTGCCGGGGTTGACGTCGATCATCGTGGGCGGACGTCTGCTCCGCCATGAGGAGGACATCGAGCGGCTGACCACGGCGCAGCCGCGCTTCGACGCGCTCCGTGGGCCAGGTGCGTTGGCCGCGCTCGGATCCGATGCCGAAGCCTTGACCGGGGCTGACACCGAAGCCATTCGCAACGTCTACGACAGCGCTGTGGCCTATGCGGATGCGGCATTCGGCGTCCTCATGGCCGGTCTTGACGCGCGAAACATGGTCGAAAACGCCACGATCATCGTCGTGAGCGACCATGGCGAATCGCTCGGAGAAGACGGCAGCTTTCATCATCGCTTCGCGCTCACCGACGACACGCTTCGCGTTCCGCTGCTGATCCGGCTGCCGGGGGGCGCGCACGGCGGGCGTCACGTCACCGGCGTCACCGAACTGACGGACGTGTTGCCCACCGTGCTCGACCTCACCGGTGAGGTTCCCCCGGCGCGAATTCGCGGGGTCAGCCTTCGCGCGTCGCTGGAAAGCGGTTCGCCAACGCCGCGCACGGTGGCATTCAGCGAGTCGGCGCTGCGGATCGTTTCCGTGCGCGGGGCCGATGCGCGACTCACGGCGCACGGCCTCGGCGTCGACAACGCTGCCATCGCCTCCCTGATCGCCGCCACCCCGGTCAATGGCGTCACCCTCGCCGCCACCGGGAACCCCGCAGGCACCGCCGCCCTCAAAAGCGCGATGGTGGCGTGGCGACGGGAGATCGAACCCCATCCGAGAGCGGCCGCACCGCCGTCGGAGCACACGAGCCCGCAGAACGGGTACTGGCAGGTGAACCCTTGATGCCACGCCGCCTTTCCCCAGGGTTGGCCGCGGTCGCGGCCTTGGCGGTCGCGGCCTTCGGGATGGCGGCGTGCGCTGCAACCTCCGCCGACGCCGCGCCGCTCGACCGTCCGCGTTGGACGCGCGAAGATGCGCTGGTTGGCCACCGTACCCGGTTGGACACCAATCACGACGGCAACGTGACGCAGCCGGAGTATCAGGTCGTAGCGTGGAGCGCGCCTCCGTTCGCGAGCGCGGACGCGAACACGGATGGAAACCTTGACAATGGCGAGGTCGTCGCCCTCTTCCTTGCGCAGTCGCCGACGCGGTTCGACGACCCGGGGCGTGCGCAATCCGCGCCGCAAGGGGGAAATGAACGGACCCGAGGCGCGCTCTCCCCCCCTTTTTCCGCCGAAAAGCGCGCCGCGTGGGAAACACTGTTCTGGATCGCCGACACGCTGCGATCGGCGGGCGCCGAGGCGCCCAATGCGGCGGCGATCGACGCAGCGATCGTAAGCGGCCGGTTGGACACTGACGTGTCCATCGCCGTGCTGGCATCGATGCAGCGGGAGTGGGAGGCGCAAGGTTGGGCGTGGCCCTTGCTTCCATCCGCCATCGGCACCGCGCCCGCGCGCGCTACTCCACCGCCCACTCTCCCGTAGCGGCGCGGCGGTGGCGACGACCGGCGCCATCGACAGCCACGATGTCGTTGGCGGCCGGTGGAAGCAGCAGCGAGCGGCCCGGCGCCGTGGGATCGCCAGCGCCGGCCGCATCCGTAGCGCCGGCCGCACCCGTCACCGCACGCACGGTCGCCACCACGTCGAGCGTGCTGACGGCATCGGCGCGGTGAACGCCGGCGGGAAAACCCGGCCCCGCGACGACCAGCGGCACACGCAGTGTACTGTCGGCGACAGGGTCCGAATCCGCCGGGTGATCGAGCAGATCCTCTCCCGTTTCACCGACGACGATGACGACGGTGCGCGAAAGGTCGATGTCCGCCAGAAGTACGCCGATCCAGAGGTCCCCGTAGGTGAGCGCGGTGTCGTAATGGTCGGCAATGTGCGCAATCTCCGGCGCGGTCAGCACCACGGAGGGCGCGGGCCCGCGGAGCGATGCGAGCAAGGGCGCGCTGGCGACGATTCGCTCCGTGCGAAGGGATTGCCCCTCGCTGCCGTAGAGGTGGCGAAAAGGCCCGCGCTGCGCGAACGGAGGTCGAGCGTCGCCGCCGCGCACGTAGGCGAACCACGGCTTCTGGGTGTGCGCGGCGATCCATGCGGCGGCGGGTGGCGCAGTGTCGAAGAGGGAGACGGGAAGCGCAGCGTCCGGCGTCTCTCCGCCGTCGAATGCCGACGCCGCGTAGCCCGCGCGCCAGAGTTGGGCGCCCAGGTCGTCGAGCGCCGCGGCGTAGACCGGAGATGGAGCGGTCGACACGGCGAACGCCCGATCGAACACGACGCCATGCGTCGCAAGCTTGGCGATGTTCGGTGTGGTATCTCGCGACGCCGTCAGGCTTGTGCGGTCTGCCCTTACGTGGTCCAGCACCACCAGCAGGACGTTGGGATGCGCCACCGGCGCCGCCGCGCACGCCACCAGCCCGAACAGATTCATCCCAACCACCGGCGAACGCGCCGCGAACGGCGACGCGCAACGACAAACGTACCGGCGAGCCCCAATGCCGCAAGGCCAGCGCCAGCCCAGGCGCGCCGCGCGGTGCACCCGCCGGCGTTCCCCGTGCCGGGGCCCGCCTGCGCCGCCGCCGCGCCGCCGCCAGCAACCGTCCCGGGGCCGGACGCGCCGGCCGCAGCCAGCGGACTGAGCGCGCCGGGCGAAAGGACCGCTGACGGATCGCGCGCCGGAGGTCGTGGCGACGTCATCACGATCCACGCTCGTAGCTCCGCCCCGCTTACGACGCCGTCGGCGTCGTGGTCGATGTCGGCGAACGCCGCAGGCTCGCCCATCTGGTCGAATTCGGCGCGACTCAGCACACCGTCGTGGTCCGCATCCAAACGAGCGGCGAAGGAATCGAACACGCGTGTGCTGGCGTCCGGACCGTCTGGCCCACCGGCGGCGGCTGACCGCATCAGGACGAACATCGCCGCGCGCATGGCAACCTCACCACGGACGTGCCACTATCACAGCACGTCAGGGGTTGTTTGGGAATGCGATGGCGGGCGATTCGACGTGTGGGCCTCCCAGCCAGTGCCGCGTTCACCGTCGGCGGCGCGCTCGGCTTCGGCATCGCGCGCTGGATTCCGCCGTCGCCCCACCGGAGCGAGCCCCCCGCAGCGGAGAATCACGGAGGCCAGCCGACGGCCGAGGCGGACCGCGGACCCACCGGCTCCAGTCACGACCTCGGCGGTCTGCCCGATCCATCGTCCTCCCTGCTGTATTTTCCGTTCACAAACGCCACACCGAGCGCCGCCGCAAAATCGGCGGCCATCGACGTACTCCGCGCGCTCTCCGGCGAAACGAATGCGTGCACGGCTGCGCTCACGACCTACGCCCAGATCGAGCCCGTAGAGAACTTCGGCGGGGACTACCCTTCGCTGCGTTGGACGTGCAGCTATCTACTCGCCGATGAGGCGATCCGAGCAAAGCTACGTGCCGACGGTGACGCCCGGCGATTCCTTGCCCTGATGGAGCCCAACCAATGGGCAACTCTCCGAAACTACATTGAGTTAAGGTATGAAATCGGGCCCACGTCGCGACGCATCACCCCCGAGTTCAAGTGGCTCGATGAATTCATGCGGTTCAACAGCCCCGGGCGCGCCGCGTGGGAGCACACCGACGAGGTGGTTGCCGGCATGGGCCCGCTCGCGGGCCTCGCCATCGCAGACGTAGGCGCCGGTTCGGGCTTCTACACCTTTCGGTTTGCCGATGCCGTCGGCCAGAAGGGCAAGGTGTACGCCGTGGAGCTCGATCCTGGGCACCTGAACTACCTCAGCCACTCGCGGGCCGAGTCGCCGCACGGGAACATCGAGGTCGTCGACGGCGCGCCGGATGCGGTCGGCCTGCCCGCGGGTAGCGTGGACGTGATCTTCCTGTGTTCGACCTACCAAACGATCTATGGCTCCATTCGCCACGAAGAACGGATTCGCTGGATCGCGCGTGTGAAGGCGGCGTTACGCCCCGGCGGTCGCGTCGTTATTTCGGAGAATACTCCCGACGGGGAGCTCGGGAGCGCACTGCCGTACCAGGGAATCAGCATCTCCAAAAGCCTGGTGGTGGCGCAGTGGGAGGCGTTCGGTTTTCACCTTATCGAATCTCAGCAGTTCATTCCCCAACGCTACCTGCTGACCTTCGAGCAGGGAGAAGATCCGGTGTCGGTTTCAGGGCGGGTGCCGGCCGCGGCACGCTCGCTGTTCATGGTGCCCCTTCCCGCTCCAAAGACCACGGAGGCCGGAAAAGCTGCGGGGCAACTCACGAAGGCGTGCGTGCAGGCCCGAACCGACGACGCGTGCGGCGCGGCAGTGGCGGCGTACGTGGCGCTCGAAGCGAAAGAGAACTTCGCGGGAGAATATCCCTCGCTCCGGTGGATCTCGACGTACCTGACGGCGGACACGCGGTCGCAGACGGAAATGCGCGCCGATTCGCCGGAAGGGGACCGCCTGATTCGGGCTGTGGAGCCCGATAATTTCGCGGACGTGCTCACCTACATCGACAACAAGTATTCGTCCCCTGCCACGCCCATGACGCGGGGCCGCATGGAATTCCACATCCTCGACGAAATCCTGCGGTACAGCAGCCCGGAGCGCCCGGCGTGGGAACACACGGAGGCCCTCCTCGACTGGATGGGCGTGCGTTCCGGACAAGCCGTCGCCGACATCGGCGCGGGTCCCGGCTTTCTGACCTGGCGCATCGCCGATCGCCTCGGAAAAGACGGCGTGATCTATGCGTCGGAGGTCACCAAGGAGCACATCGCCTACCTCAACAGCGTCGTCGTTGACGAAGGTCGGTCCAACGTTCAGGTGATGCAGGGCATGGTGGACAGCACCGGCCTGCCCCCGGCGTCGGTAGACATACTCGTACTGTGTCACACCTATCAGGCCATCTACGGGGTGAGTTCGACGGCGGATCGTGCGGCATTCGTGGCGAGCGTGCGCGCCGCACTCCGCCCAGGAGGCCGCGTCGTCGTGATTGAAAGCATGCCGGAAGACGGACTGCCGGCCGGTGCCGTGCCCTACAACGGGTTCACCCTGGCACCCGAATTGGTCACCGCCCAACTGCGGGGACTTGGGTTTCGCCTGCTGTCCGAGCGGCGATTCGTGCCTCAGCGGTACGCGCTCTTGTTCGCGTCGAACTGAGGGCGGACAATGCCCGCTGTGACCGGTGCCACCCTCGGAATCGTCGCCGCTCTGGTGTCCGCGCTGGCGTGGGCGATCGGGGCCATCCTGTTCCGTCGCATCGGCGAGCGTGCGACTCCCACGGCGATGAACCTCGCGAAAAGTCTGCTCGGTCTGGGAATGATCGGCGCGGGCGCGCTCGCCGCCGGCCTGACCCCCCTTGACGGCGAAAGTGCGTGGCGGCTCGCCCTCTCCGGCGTGCTCGGGATCGCCATCGGCGACACACTTTTTTTCGCGGCGTTGGTGCGGCTGGAACCGCGCCTGACGCTACTTTTGGCGACGGTCGGGCAGGTGTTCACGGTGGTCGCCGCCGCGGCCGTTCTGGGCGAGCGGCCGACATTGCTGGGGTGGACGGGCATCGCGCTCGTTATTGTCGGCGTCGGCGGCGTGCTTCAGGCCGGCGCCGAGCCGGGCCACAGCACCGGCCGTGACCGCCTCACCGGCATCGTCTGCGGTGTCCTCTCGGCGGCCGCCACCAGCGGCGGACTGCTCCTCGCGAAGACGGGCGTTGCCTCGGTCGGCACGTTGGAAGCAACGTGGATCCGCCTCGCCGCGGGCGTCGTCGCGCTGGCGCTCTGGGGCGCCGTCCGAGGCCACATTCGCGCGGATTTCGCCGCGCTCCGGCTGCCCGGATTCCTGCGCCAGATTGCCGTGGCCGTCACCGTCGTCATGTTCGGCGGGTTCTGGCTCTCTCTCGTCTCCCTCAAATTCACCGATGCGACGATTGCGAGCGCGCTCGCCGCTACCGAGCCCATCTTCATCCTGCCGCTGGCGTGGCTGTGGTTGGGGGAGCGCGTGGGCTGGCCCGCCATCGTCGGGGCGGTCGTCGCCGTAGCTGGCGTCGTGCTGATCGTGGTCGGCGCCGCCTGACCGGCCGACCCACAAGCTGCCTATTTCGCCGAAACCTGCGCCCGCTCGTCCAGCGCCCGAGACAGCTTCAACGGCCCCTCCTCATACCCATCTTCCGCGTGCGGCAGGTAGTCGGGATGGCCCAGTTGTTGGCAGATTTCGTCGGCGAAGAACTTGCCCTTTCTCGACAGGCGGATCTGCGATTCGTTCTCCCACGCCAAGCCCCACTCCTTGAGGACGTCAAGCTCGCGTTTAAAGATTACCTCCGCCCTTTCTCCCGTGCGCTCCTCGTAATAATCCTTGTAAACCTCACTGTTTTTGAGAGGAAGGACCATGTTCCATCGAAGTTGGGCGTCACGATCACGAACCATGCCCTCGAAGACCGGCAACCGGCCCGCCTCGACCGCCGCGGTCCACTTGGCGATGTCTGGCTCCTGTATACAAAAACGGTCACGAAAGCTGGAGAATGCGCTTGGGCCGACCCCGACCGTATCCATCAACTTGCAGCACTGGTCGGTCGTATAGTGTGAGGTGAACTCGGGCGTCTTCGTGAAGACCCGGACCAGGTTTTCTTCGTAGCCGGCGGCGTTCACCTGCTGGATCGCCATTTCTTTCATGACGATCTGCGTTTCGTTGGCGGAGAACCGATCCGGGCGCTTCTCGTAGAGCGCTTCCACCGGACCTTCACCCTGGCCGTAGTGCTGAATCTTCAAGCGATAGAACTGGATTTCCTCGGGATCGAGCTTGAGCGCCTTCTCCACCGTGTCGTGCCAACCCTCCAGCGTTTGCCCGGGATAGCCGAAGATGAACTCGATGTTCAGGTCGTCAAACCCAGCCTTTCGGCATTCCTCCATCGCTTCTTCGGCCAACTCGACGGTCGGAGGGCGATTCATGTGCTTGAGGATCGCCTCATCCATTTCCTGCAAGCCGAGCGTGAGGCGTCTGGACCCGTAGTCACGCATGATCTTCAGGCGTTCACGGCCCTCTTCTCCCACGAGGTCGGAAGGATGCACGTCGTAGGTGAGCTGCACGCAATCCGACAGGTCCACCCGACGCGCAATCTCCTCATGCAACTTGCGGAAAAGTCGGGGAGAGAGGTGCGTGGGTGTCCCTCCGCCGAGCAAGGCCGAGCGGGCCTTGATCTTGTCGAGCCCGAGGCGATCGAGCCAGATGTCCATTTCCTTTCCGAGGAGCCCCACGGCGAATTCCTGCGTGTCCTCTCCTGTGCCGGTCACGATCGGGTAGTGACAGAAGGTGCATTGCCGCTTGCAGAACGGAACGTGAAGGTAAAACACGTACCGGCCGTCCGCCGGGTCCTTCCATCCATCGAGGAATTCCTCCTCGTTCATCGTTGGATATTGCGTGATCGGGGGATAGTGGATCCCCGCCGGAAAGAACGTTCCGGTCCGGTGAATGAGCCCAGCCGCGAGGAGCTCGCGGAACTCGTTCAGACGCGGCCGGGCGGCGGCGATGGCGTCGGCTGCGTTCATGGTCGGTTTCCTTTCGCGAAAAAATCCGCGATCCGTTTTGCAGTATGTAGGCAATGCCCGCACCGCGCAAGGAACCGGCGCCATCCGAGCCCTACCGCCAGTACCCTTGCGCGGCGTTCAGGCGGTCGAAGTGGTCCGCCCCCAAACGATCTCGCGCACTAGTGGCGTTTTGACGAAAACGCCACGCCCGTAGCGCAGCGTACAGGGATGCTTTCGCCGCCGGATCGCTGACAACAGCCCCCACGGCGTCCGCCAGCGTGACGTCCGCGGGGCACTCCTCCGGAAGCGGGTCGCGCCCGTGCACGACGAGGCGATGCCGATCGGAGCGAATCACGAACGCACCGTCTCCGGCGAGTCCGTACACGGCCTGGCGCGGTGCGACGGCCTTGGCGAGGTCCACACCCCCGGCGTCGCTCGGGACGGTCGCCCGGGCCACGGCGAGTAGGGTCGGGAGCACATCCAACGTCGAGGCGAGGTGGCCCGCCTGAAGCGGCAGCGGCGCGCCCTTCCCGACCCACCAAAGGGCCGCGGGCTGCGCCCACCCGTCCGTCCATGCCAGCACAATCACGGTGCGATCGCGAAGGCCGGCGCCGGCAAGGTCCTGCTGCCAGCGCGTCAGGATCCCCACGGCATCCCCCCCTCGATCGGCAACAACAAACGGTTCGGGTGCCGACGCGACCCACGCGCGATCGGCCACGTCCGCGAACCCGAGGTGCCGCACTTCCTCCGCTGAAGCCGTAGCGGCGGTTCGGTACCCATACAGCGAGAGCACCCCGGCGAGCGCGTTGGCGTCCGACGCCGGCGCCCACTGCGAGGTCAAGAGCGCACGACGCGCATCGCTCCCCCGTTCCACGGCCGCATGGAGCGGCAGAACGACGACCTCGGACGGCGCCACGGGGACAGCCCCTTCCATCAACACCAGCACGATGTCCGGACGTTCCTGCGGCGCGAGCGGGCGTTGCGCCACGGCGCAGCCAAGAGCGGCGAATACCGCTGCGCACAGCAACCGCGCGGCCATCATGAACGTGGCGGGTCGTCCGCTGCACCTGCACGGACCATGGCGGCCACGAACGCGCGGGGCACCGCCGCGTCATCTGCAAAGTCGGGCGTCGGCCAGCCGTTCGTTGCAATGAACTGCATCGCGACGTCAATCGCTGCCTGAATCGCTACCTCCAGCCTGCGTTCTGCCGCAGCCACGGCGTCGGTCGATCGCAACCACACGTCCAGGGGCGTCGCCGCGGCCGCTTCTAATTCGGAACAGCACGCTTCGATCCGCTCGAGGCGTGCGTCGACCCGAGTGCCGGCGCGGCTCAGGAAACACCCGGCCGAGGTCCCAACACTCGCGCGCGACGGCACGCTTGGGCGATGGTTCGCAAATGCCGTGCCTCTTCCGCACGGTGAAGCGCCCGCACGGTGAACGCAACCCTGGCATCGCGATCGCAGTCCACCAGGAGCCTCCCGTCGTGGAGCGCAGCTACCGCCAGCAGCGCCGGCGCCCGACGCAAGTCCACGACATCGACATCGTCAATCGGCACGCGCAGCGCCGCCGCGCAGTCCACGAGCCAACCGAGTCGTTGCTTGAGGGTGGCGCCTACCGGGTCAATGGTCAGAATCGCCAGATCCACATCGCTATTTGCGTGGTGGTCGCCGCGCGCGCGGCTACCAAACAGCCACGCCGCTGCCACGTCCGGTGTTTGCCGCAGCCAGCGTTGTAGGGGACCGAGGTCAAGTTGCGCCTGCACCGACGTACCCTATCCCAAACTGTCGAGTTCGCGCCCCCGTCACAACGGAGGCCAAGGCGCCCGCAAGCGCGATCATCGCGGCGGCGGCGGCAGCCCGCCCATCGTTCCAGCGGCGCCTTGTCCACCCCCGCGTCCGCCCGGACCGGGGCCCTGAAGCTGGTTGGCGTGCTCACCCACCAGCAGCGACGGCGACTCCGTCAGGAAGGAGATCTCGACTTCGTAGGGCGACAGGCGGCCGTCCGCATCGATGTCAAAGCGATCGATCGCCACGTCTTCGAGTCCCACGCGCCCGTACTCCTCGGCCTCGACGTATCCGGATTGGTCCGCATCGACCCGCGCGAGAATCGCGGCCGTGACATCGGGGTAGCGAAGCGTGGGCTCGGGCGTGCCAACGACCCCGCGCCACACAGCGAACCCGCCCACCGCCACGAAGGCGATGATCGCCGTGCCGACCGCGAACTGGCGCAGGACGCCCCCCACGCGGCGCGTTCGACGACTCACGGCGACGCCCGCCGCGCCGCCAACATTCCCGCCCGCAATTGGACAACGATAGGCGCGAGCTCTGGGTCGGCGAAAACGTCGTCACTCTCTCCCATCGCGCCGTCGTACAGCGCAAGTTGGGCGCCCACCCCGGTGCGGAGCACCGCATCGAAAACGGCATCGGTGGGCTTCATCCCGGAGACGGCGTGGTGGCGTCCGCGCGCACCGTATCCATGGAAACGAGCACGAAACCGCGGGGGCGCCGCGGCGCCGCCCGCGCGCACGCCGCAAGCAATAAACGGAGGGAAAAATAGGCCGGGCGCACACCCACGCCATGCCCGGTGCGGCCGGAATCGATCAGTGGAAATCACGCCTTCACTTCGGTAGATCCGGCGCGGACAGCCGCTTCCGACGCACAGCCAACATCGACGCGCGCAATGACGCGACGGTGGGCGCCATCGCGGGGTCGTCGGCGATATCGTGCTTCTCTCCAGCCGCAACGTCGTACAAGAGAAACTGGGCGCCCTGGCCCGTGCGGAGCGCGTCGTCGAGCGCGGGGTCCGTCGGAAGGAGCCCCTGCACGACGAGGCGGTGAACCCCGTCGGTGACGCTCACTTCCTTGATTGCGCTCTCGCTGTAGGGAGTGGCGCCAACAGGGCAGGCGCCGCCAAAGCAGGGAACCAGGCTGCGCCCTTCCATGGTGGCCGCGGCCGTTGCTCCCGCGAGGTCGAGCAGCGTTGGCGCCACATCGAGCAAGGAAACCGGCGTGGCGACGTGCACCGGGGAAATCCCTCCCGCCGGCCGAATGATCAGCGGAACGTGCGTCGCGCGGTCACGCAGCGTGTGGCGATGACTCATCAAGCCGTAGTCCAGAAGCGCCTCTCCGTGGTCACTCATCACGGCCACCGTCGTCGTCGGGAGCAATCCGCGCTGCTCCAACTCCGCGAGCAGCACCCCAACCCACAAGTCAGCGTAGAAGACGGAGGTCGCGTAGGTGCCCAGCAGAAAAGCGCGCTCGTCCGGGGAAAGCGGCACCTTTTTCACCCCCGGCGTCTCCGTGTACCGTCGGAAGGCCTCGAACGCGCCGAGGTCCGGGAAAGGCAACCCCGTTTTGTTGGCGCGGCTCTGAAGCTCAAACTCCGGATACACCGTGTCCTCCCGGATCTTCTCGTAGAACACCGGGTTGTAGAGCATCGGCCCGAATGCCGTTCGGTGGGCCGGCGTCGCCATGCGCGCGAACACGCCGGGCTTGATGTACGGCGTGTGCGCGTCGTACCCGTGCACGAACAGGAAGAATGGTTCGCCGCCGGCAACCGCCTGCTCAACCCAGCGCACGGCCATCGGCACCGTCTCCTGAAACGAGCCGAACGGCTTCCCCTCGGCGTAACTGTCGAATCCGTCATCCAACCCGAAGATCCGCCCGAGGTGTCCGCCGGCAACCACGGCGCCCGTTCGCATCCCCGCGGCTCGCATCCGGGACGCCAACGTTTCGGCCTCGTCCGGAATGGTGAAGTCATAATCTACGGGCGCGACGTGGCTGGCGATCCTGCCGGTGAACACGGATCCGTGGGAGAAAAGCGTCTCGTTCGCCTGTGCAAACACATTGTCGAAAACGACGCCCTCCCGCGCGAGGCGCGCCAGGGTGGGCGCCGAATCTGGAGGACCGCCGCACGGTGACGTGTGGTCGGCGCGCACCGTGTCCATCGATATCAGCACCACGCCGCGAGGCGGAGTCTTCGGCATTCGCGGCGGGGCCGGCGCGGCACGCGCACACCCCACCGCGAACGCACCTGCGAGGATCATTCGCACTGCGGAGCGCACGCCCATCACGCGCCCCCGACGTCGAGCCGAATGTCCCCCCCCGCAAGGACGCCACCCTCTCTGTGGAGGTGGATCACCCTGGCTTTCAGCGGGATCGCCTCCCCCTCGCGCAGGATCAACAGGAGGGGGAGTTTTCCGTGCGCAACCAACTCGTCCATCACGATGCCGGCAGGCTCCCCCGACACCGGCGCCTCCAGTGCGCCCGGCCCTTCCACGACCAACGCCGAGAACCCGGAACGAAGCCCGCAGCGCAGTGCGTCGATGCCGTCCGGGCGTTCCTTGGGGAATTGCCACGCGCCGGGGAACGGGCAGTCGGCGAGGCGCGCCCGCGACTCCGGACGCGGGAGCACGAGCACCGAACCCGTCGGCTGAAGCGCACCGACCGCCGCAATGAGCAACGTCAGACCCTCTCCTTCGGGCACGACCAGCGCGGTTGCCTGCCCGGCCGACATTCCGAAACGCAGGGATTCACGGCGCCCCAGCGGCGCAAGCACCTTTCCGCGCCGGCCAAGCGTCCACCCGACAACGCCGCCGATTCCCAGCGCCAGGAGTGTGGCCCCGGCCGCGGCCGCGACGGATGTCCGCGAGGCGCCCGCCGCGCTGGCACCTGCCGGCGCGCTTGGCATGTTGGCACCCGGTGCCCCGCCGCCCGGCATGCCGCCCGGCGCGCCGCCCGGGGGGGGCGCGCCGGGCTTCGGTGGGCTTCCGGCGCCGGGCTTGCTTCCGAGCGCCCCGCCCACGTCAAGATGGACGCCGGCGGCGTCGTGGATGACACGCACCTCCGGGTTTTTCGTGCCTTCCGGAACGGTGACCTCGACGGACAAGAGCGGTTTTCCCGAGACCGTTCCTGAAAAAACCGCCAGGGTCAGCGGTTGGCCAAGCGGCGCGTTGACGTTCGTTGCCCAGTGACCATCTCCTGCGACGGGATCTCCGCCAGCATGGCCGTCATCCGCGAGGGGAAACGGCATCGCCTCTGCCGATCCAATCGCAACCGTTACGATGGGCATCTGAAGCGGCGCCTCCGCGTCCGTCTCCACGAGTTGGAACGTGATGCCGTTCCCACCGGGGCGCGGCGCCGCCATCGGAGGCGGTACGCTGCCGGCCGGCGGCGGCGCGCCAGGCGGAGGCAGCGTACCCGGCGGCGGTGCCGTTGCCGGTGGCGATTGGGCCAAAGCGAGCGGAATCCGCAACGCAATCAGGAGGTGCAGGAGGTACATCCGACATGCGTAACCGGGTTGGACGGAGCCGCGGAACGAGGTCGTCAGTGCGGCTTCAGCAGCGTCACATGCGGGTGTTTCGCCACGAGTTTACCCAAGCTCAACAACGCGGCCTGGAGCTCCGGCTCCCGGAAATACTCCGCGCCGATGCTGCCGTCGGACCACAACTCCTGATCGTCGTACTCCCAGTTCAGGAACATGCCGCACGCGGGAACCTTTGCCAGCACGGTGCCGTAGGCGGTGATCTCTGCGGCGGTCATCGGATGGTGTTGCGCCCGGTACCCCGGTCGGCCCGCAGAGCCGTCCCCACCGTCGGCGATGTTGAGGCCATTGATCACCCCCAGTCCGAGCCTGCGGGCGGTTTCTGCCTCATTGGCGGCGTAGTATTCGACCATACCCTCCATGTGCTCGTACTGATTCACGTTCGCATCCAGATAGACATAGCGCCCCCCTTCCGGGATCGGAAGCGCCGATGCTTTCTGGCGTACAAACGTCATCAGTCCGGGCATCAACTCCTTGCTGTACCGCGCCATCTCCTCGAAGTCGGCGGCGTCCGGATCCCGGCCCTCGAAGTTCACGACGTCGTCGAGCAGCATGTGTCCGACCAGTGTCCCGTCGTCAATGTAGGCCTGCACGCCCGAGCCACCCCACGGGGCGACTTGTGCCTTCCATGCTGCGAGATCGAAATCGCCGGCCGCTGTCGTGTACGCTTCGTGATCGTCGGTCAGGCGCAAGCCGACGTGCAGGCCGGCCGACTTGGCCATGGGAAGCAACCCCGTAACGCCCCAATGAGGGTCCGAGGTCGCCGTTTCAAACGTCGTGAGCCCAAGGCGCAACTTCAGGTCGTTCAATCCCGAGGGGGACACAAAACCGTTGAGCCCCCAGAAACCGTACAGAGGCGGCGCCTCCGCTGCGGTGCCCGCGCTATCCGTCACGGAATTCGCCCCCGTGGACGCCTTATCGGCATGCCCGGACGCACATCCGGCCAAGCCGACCATACCGGCGGCAAGCCTTGGGTGCAGACCGCGCGGAGTCACTCCCCTACCCCTTCGGCAGCCGCATACCCATGTGGATTCTGGGACACCCACCGCCACGCGCTCCCCACCATATCGGCCAACCCAAGCCGCGACTCGAAGCCCAGCGCCTGCTGAAATGCGCGAGGATCGGCGACGGAATTCGGCATGTCACCCTCACGTCGAGCGCCTTCGACGTGGGGTACAGGCCTTCCCGCCGCCACCGCACACGCGGTCAGAACCTCGCGCACACTGTGAGGGCGGCCCGTACCCACATTGTAGATGTGATGACCCGACGATTTCAGCGCCTCCATCGCGACAAGATGCGCGCGAGAGAGGTCGCATACGTGAATATAGTCGCGTCCACAGGTTCCATCGGGAGTGGGGTAGTCCGTCCCAAAGATGGCGAGTTGCATGCCGGGGTCGGTGAGGGCCCGGAGCGCGCGCGGAACGAGGCTGGACGCGTCCTCGTAGGGCTGCCCGATTCGGCCCGAAGGATGAGCCCCTACCGGGTTGAAGTACCGAAGTGACACCGCCGACCACTGACGACGCTGAACCATCCAGTCCAGCATCGCCTCTCCCTGGGACTTGGACAGACCATAGGGGCTCTCCGGCACGAGTTCGGCGCTCTCGTGAATCGGCATCGTGCGCTGTGCGCCGTACACCGCCGCGCTGGAGGAATAGACGATCCGGTGGACCCCGGCATCGACCATGGCTTCGAGCAGAACACACATTCCACCCACGTTGTTGCGAAAGTACCGATCCGGACGGTCCATGGATTCGCCCACCATTTTGTACGCGGCAAGGTGGACGACGACGTCAACGCCGCGCAGCGCGCGCCCCAGCAGCTCCGCGTCCGCAATGTCCCCACGGAAAAAGGAGCACGATCGCCCGGCAAGCGCCTCCGCCCGCTCAACGGCTGCCGCGTATCCGTGGCTCAGGTTGTCCACTACGACCACGTCATGCCCCGCCAACAAAAGGTCGACGAGGAGATGAGCCCCGATGTACCCCGCGCCGCCAGTGACCAGCAGGCGCATCGTTAAACGCTCGATTCCGGGACGAAGATACGATCTCCCGGTTTCACCACGAGGTCCACCATCTTTCCGCTGAGGATCTTTCGCAGGTTTACCTTGATGCGGTCGTCCCCACGCAGGATGTAGACGCGACCAAGCGCCGCCGTGGGAAGCGCACCCCCGGCGGCCGCGATGCTCTGTGACACCGTCAACCCTTCACGGAAGGCAATCTCCCCCGGTTTACCCACGCGCCCCATCACCGAGACGAGGCTCTGAGGGACGAAAACAATGTCGCCCGCCGCCAGCGCGAACTCGCCGACTCCCTGCGTCATGAGCTGATCGTAGGGCACCACCACGACCTGGTCCTTCATGCCACCGTGCGTGATGCGAACTTCGTTCACCCCGTCCTTGCTCACCCCGCCCGCCTCACTCAAGATCTGGAGGACGGTCGTCGGCTTGTGCAGAAAATAGAGTCCGGGCTTGGCAACGGCACCAAGCACTTGCACCGGCTGACTGCGGTAGGCCGCGAGCCACACCGTCACGTTGGGATTGACGAGGTAGTCGGGCACGAGCCGTGTGCGCAGCAGGACGGCGACATCCGCGGCGGTCAACCCCTCGACGTGAACGGCACCGACCAAGGGAAAGTCGAGCGAGCCGCCGTCATCGACCGGGAACGGCCCGCTCAACGCCGGCTCACCGTATACCTGCACCGTCAGCGTATCGCCCGCGCCGATCTGGTATTGGGCGTTGGGCTGAACCTGCAGCGCGGGTGCCGGATCCTGCGCGTACGCAGCACCGATTCCCAAACACACGAACATCAGCGCGAGCAGCGGCAGCGGCATCCGCAGCGGCATCCGCACCAGCATCCGCACCAGCATCCGCGCCAGCATCCGCGCCAGCATCCGATAGGCTACAATTCGCACGTCGGCCCCTAACATGCTGCCCCGTCTGCGCGCGCGGCACCTACGATCGAGGCAAACAGGGTGCTGTACGCGCTGGCCATGCCCGCGACGTCGAAGCGTTCATTCGCGAAGATGGCGGCCGCCGCACCCATGCGCCGAGCCGCGTCCAGATCGCGGGACAGGTCGAAAATCGCATCGGCGAACGCCGCAGCATCTCCCGGCGGGACCAGGACCCCCGCGCCGGCCGGCACCAACTCCGGCACACACCCCACCGCCGTCGCAACGACCGGGCGCCCGGCTGCCATGGCTTCCATGACGACGAGCGGATTGCCCTCCCAGCGTGAGGAGAGAACGATGGCATCGGCCGCAGCCAGGAGTTGAGGCACGTCGTTTCGCACACCGAGGAACCGCACGGAATCCGAGAGATCGAGTTCTTCAACCTTCCGTTCCAGCGCCCCGCGCAGTTCCCCATCCCCCGCGATCAAAAGCCGTGCACCCATCCTGCGCACCCGTGCATCTCCAAAGGCGTCGATCAGCGCGGCATGATCCTTCTGCTCGTTCAGGCGGCCGACCGCAAGAAATACAGGGCAAGCCTCCGGAAGTGAAAGGTCGAGGCGCACCTTGGCGCGCACGCCGGCGTCACTCCGGTACATCGCCACGGGGATGCCGTTCGGGATGATCGCACAAGCGGGAAGCCCATAGACGCGCTGGATGCTGGCCGCCACGGCCTCGCCGATCGCGACCGGCGCCACCCCCAGACGGAAGGCCGCGTGCTGGAACAGTTGGCCGCTGCGCTCGATTTCATGCTCGGCAAGGTTGTGCACCGTGTGGACGACCGCGCACTTCCGCCTACCCACGAGGGCCGGCAGGACGTACTTCAAGGTGTGGAGGTGGGTGTGCACGATGTCCGGCTTGAACGTGGCAAGAACCCGGGCGAGGCGCGGAATCATCCGTACGTCCAACCCGGGTCGCTTGCCGAGGAAGGTCAAACGAACGCCGGCGGCCCGCAATTCCGCTTCGATCCAACTGCCAACCGGGTCGAACAACGAGAGGATCGAAACCTCATGCCCAAGGCGAACCAACTCCAGCGCCAACACGGCAGCCATTCGTTCCGCACCGCCCACGCTCAGCGAGGGGATGACCTGCGCGATTCGCACGTCACACGCTCCGCAAACGATGGAGATCGCGGGGGTGCCACGCCCCCGTCACGAAGCCGCCGACCGCGTAGACGGCCACGCCGAACGCAATCGTGAGGACAACGTGCACAGGCGGCAACAGAACAATCATGCCGGCCATCACGGCCGCCGGAATGCCGACCCGCACCAGCGTCACGACCAGACCGAGCCCCGTCACGAGCGGCGCGATCCGCCAGCGCATGAAAATCGCAAGGACGACCTCGGTCACCAGGGTAGTCACGGCCGCCCCCATCACCCCGTACGCCGGAATTGCCCAGAGATTCGCGCCAACATTGACGACGGCGGCAAGAATCGCACCGTTCGTTCGGTCCTGCTGCCGGTCGAGCGCCGAGAGCGTCATCCCGTAGCCATTGTTCAGGAAGCGCAAGGGAAGCAGCGGCGCCATCACCACGAACGGCATTGCGCTCGCCGCGAACTCCGCTCCCCCTAAAAACACCATCAACGGCTCGGCCGTCAACATTCCGCCGACTGCAGCCGGCACGCTTACCGCGAGCAGGATGCGGGACGCAAAGCGAAGCTCCTGACCGGCAAGGTCCGCACGCCCCAGATGCCGCGCCATGCGGGGATAAATTCCCGTCGACAACGTGTCCGCAACCACAGGGAACAGGCTGAGCAGCATAACGGCGCCGCGGTACACGCCGACGTCCTTGTCGCCCTTGACCTGTCCGAGCAGTAGCACGTCCACGCTCAGGTAGATGCTCACGAACAGAGCGTTCATCCCAAACGGGAGTGAGGTTCGGATGAGCTCCCGAACGTCCTTGGTACCGGTCGAAAGCGTCGCGGTGCCGATGGTCCGCGTGTACACGAACCAGACGATGGCCAGCGTGATGAACGCATCGAGGATCTGCGCTGAGAATACCGCCAGCACGCCGAAGCGTTGCCACAGGAACACGGCGGTTGCGACGACAAGGACGATCCGACCGAAAAGGTTTCCCCGAACGCCCAGTCCCATGCGCCGGATCGCATGGAACGCCGACACCGGCACCAGGGCTAACGATTGCAGCCCGAGCGCCACCGCAGCAAGCGCCGAGGCCAGGACGACGATGCCTCGGCCGTCCACCAACCACGCCCACGCCAGAATCGCGGCGCCCGTCGTGAGGGACAGCAGCCCGGAGGCGGCCAGACCCGTCGCGACGTAGTGACCCGCGCGGCTCTCGTCACGCGCCATCTCCCGCTTGATCAAGCGGTCCATCCCCATGCTGGACCCAAACGACGCGAGTCCCACCAGCGTCATGACGTAGCCGTAGACGCCAAACCGCTCGACGCCTAACCCGCGCATCACCATGACGTTGACGGCCAAGCCGGAGACCATCCGGAACACCTGGATGAGGCCCAGTGCAGCAAGGTTTCCGCCGCGCTCTCCCTCGCTGGGACGCACCTCGACGTTGGGCTCAGACGACATGCGCACCCCCCGCTTGATGGGCGACGGCGAGCCCGAACCCAAGGACGAGGTAGGCCATGGAAAACGTCAGGAGGCCCAGCGTTGCGGCCATCAGACTGAGTGCGGCCAGCCCCATCGCCACGCCGAGCACGCGGTTCTGGTCGGAGGGTCGCGTCGAGGCGCGATACGCCTGCCGCAGCGTCACCGCCACGGTGCCGATGAAGATTACAACCGGAAGCAGGCCCACGACGCCCTGTTCCGCGGCAATCTCCAGATAGGTGTTGTGAGCGGGACGAAAGGAGCCGGTCTGGGAGATGAATCCCGTCGCGGTCGAAAAGTTCCCGGGGCCGGCGCCCACGAACCAGTGGTCATAGAAAAGCTGCTTCCCCTGCCGGAATAGCTCCGAGCGTTCTTCGAGACTCTGGTCGCGTACGACCGCCGCGCCTTGAAGATTCTGCATCAACTGGCGGAAGCGAAGGAGCGCAGTGTCGACATCCACAACGAACGGAGCGGCGACCAGGGCCGCAACCGCGCATGCCGCCAAATCCCCGCGGTGACGCCGCAAAATGTAGATCCAGCCGGGAAAGGAAATCAGTCCGACGACCAGCGCCGTTCTGGACTCCGTGCGCAGTATCCCCACCGGGGCGAGGAGAAGCAGCCCGATGCGCAGGACGCGGGAATGCCACGACGGGTCGTCGGCGAGCCCCCCGAGGACCAGAGGAGTCAACAGGAGCACACACGTCGCCCATTCGTTGGGATCGCCCATCGTGCCCGTCGCACGTCCAGCGGCGCCGCGCAGGGACGCCATGACTGCCAGCGCGAGTGCCACGGCCAGCACACTGTACAGCGGCCGCAGCTTCGCGTCCGCGAGCACCGCGTAGACCAGCCCCACCATCACCATCATCATCATCATCCCGTACAACGTGAATTTTCCGAGCGTAAGCGAGTTCGCAACCACAATGGTGACGCTTGTCACCCCAATGACGCCGAGCATGGCCGAGAGCACGGGATGCCAGCGCACCGGGCGCGCGCCAGTAATGACCGCGTGCACACTCCACAGTCCGAGGCCGCCAAGGACGCTGAGCTTGGACGCGGTGACGGGGAAGGCGCCCAGTTTCATTCCCGTGACACCCAAGCGATCGAAGAGCATCCCCAGAAACATCATCGCGACCAGCGAGACAGGCCGCGTCACCCCGAGGAACGCCACGCCAAGGCCGACAACACCCAGAACGGCGAGTTTTGGTTGAACGGCGATGCCGAGACCGAGCCCAAGTCCAAGCGCCAGCGGAACCATCACATCGGAGCGGACCCACGTCCGAGCAGACATCACGGAACGGCAGTCCCGTCGTTTCGCGGCGTGTCGTCGTAATACTTCGAGCCGTAGGTGGCGCTGCGCTTATCGATCGGCACGTCATTGAGCGCCACGCCGAGCAGCCGGGCCCCCACCTGATGCAATTGCCCGAGCGTCTTGATGACGAGGCTCCGCGTGGCCCGTCCGCGCCGCACGATCAGGATGACACCGTCGGCCTCCTTGGCAAGCGCGAGCGCATCCGAAACGACCGCAGCAGGTGGCGTATCGAGGATGATCACCTGATAGTGCTGGTGCAACCGCACCAGCACTCGCTCCACTTCCGGCGCAGCAAGAAACTCGTTTGGGAACTCCACCCGACCCCCACGCGCGAGCAGGAAAAGACGGGGCACCCTGGTTCGACGAACGAACCGCTCCGGTTCGTCGGCATCCACGAGCGCCTCCACCAACCCCACGCCCTCCGCCACCCCAAGTGCGTTGTGCAGGCGGGGGCGGCGCAGATCCGCGTCGATCAACAAGACCCGGGACCCCAACTGCACAAATGCTACCGCAATGCCGATGGCAGCGTGGGTTTTTCCCTCTCCTTCCAGGCAGCTGGTCACCAGCAGACGACGGCTGTTTCCACGCCCCGGAGAGGTCAGCAATACCGCCCGAATGCTGCGGAGTGCCTCGGCTGGCAACGATCGCGGGTGGTCAAACGAGTACAGCGCGCTCTCCGCCTCCGATACGTTTTCCGGCAACCGGGGAATCACACCGAGGAGGGGCGCCTGCAGGTACTCATCGATGTCGGAGGTCGACAGAATGGCGTCATTGAACCGCAGCCGCGCGAGCACGAGGACAAACGCACCGCCGACGCCAAGCGCCAGAGCCATCGCCATGTTCAGCGGAATGTTTGGCTTCGCAGGCCGCGTCGGCGTGAGCGCGCGATCCACGACACGCACGTCGTTGAGCCGTGAACGCGCCTGCAGGTCCACCTCCGCCCCACGCTCGCCAAGGCTTCCATACAGTTTTCGCGCGCTGTCCTCTTCCAGCTTGAGCGACGAGTACTGCGCCTGCAAACGCTGTTTATCGAGCAATTCCACCTTGACCAGGGTCAGCGCCTCAGTAATCTGGGCCTCCTGACGCCGCAGCGTTTCGACCTCCGAACGTTCGCCATCGACATTCCGCTTGACCTCCTCCGCGATCAAGTCTTCCACGCGCTTGATGTGGGCCACGGCGCGCTGGTGCTCCGGATGCTGCACTCCGTACCGCGAGAGCACCTCGGCCGCTTCCGTCACGATGGTGGCGTGCTCCTTCGCCATGGTTTCCAGCGCCGGATCGGCAAACATGCCGGCGAGCACGTCGTATTGTCCCCGTGAAAGCAGGTACCGGTGCTCGTCGAGCGTGCTTTCCAGCAAAACCCGCTGCGTTGCCGCCACGCCCAGAGCCGCCTGAAGCGCGTTCATGCGTGCCGTGATTCCGTCTACTTTCTCGTCCACATCGACCAGGTCGTTGGCCTCCTTGAAGTCCATCACCTTTTTGCTCAACTCGTCGAGGACGGCGCGCGAGGAGGTCGTCTGTCCGCTCAACCACCCCTGCGCCTCTCGTGCGGCATCGGTGCGGGCGTCGAGGTTGCTGTCACAGTACACGTCGGCAATGAGGTTTGCGAGTACCGATGCGCGCTCGGGGTTGGGATGCATCACCGCGATTTCGACGAGTTGCGTGTCCTCACGCGGGCTCGCGGACATCTTCCTTCCAAGGGATTCGTACCCGGACGCGGATGCCTCGATATCGTCGTTTCCAAGCGCAATGTAACGGCGGACAACCTCTTCCTTCACCGTGCGACTCAGGATGATCTGGATCTGCGTGCGCGCGCGGTCGCGACCCTCCAGATAGCCGGCGTCGTCCGTCTTCACGACCTGGTTGACGTCCACCTCCTTTCCGGCGCGGGGCATCAATTGGATCAGCGCGACGGCCTCGTACTGCTTTGTGGACAGCAGGCTTGCAATCGCCGCCGCCAACACGACGGCGCACACAAAAATAACGAAGGTTCGACGCTGTTCATTCAGCGCCGTGATGACCATTTCGACGTCCAGTCCGCGTCGGGTGGGCTGGGTGTTTGTCTCGTTCACGACACGGCCGGGGAGGGGTTGAGCGGACAAGGGTAGCTGAAATGCGGGCGGCGTGCAGCCACGCGGCCAGAAGCCGGCGGCCACGACCCGCGTGGGGTCATACTATGGATCATGATGTTCCTCCTCCTCGCCTGCGCCGCAACGACCACCGTCGGCGGCGGCGCAACCGCGGACCGGGGGGGCGTGACCCCCGAAAACGGGGATTCCGTCGAGGTTGTAGAAGGGGGTTCCGACGGCTACGCCGCGTGCCCCGCGCCCGAATCGCTCTACCAGCAGGACTGCGTCGTCCAGTACGACCTCGACATCGCGGCGGCCGACTGGGAGGCGATGCAGACGACGTACGACAGCGCCGTCGCCAACTGCGGCATTTCGCAGGACGTCTTGCACGAAACCCATGTTGCGACCCTGCAGTACGGTGCCCAGGCTCTGGAAGTAGGCATCCGCCTGAAAGGCAACGCCTGCACATTCTTGCGCAACGGAAAAATGCAGTTCCGCATCGACGTCAACTACGTCGTGCCCGATCAGCGCCTGAACGGCGTGGAGCACATCAATCTGGAAGCCGCAAACTACGATCCCACCGTCGTGAAAAATGGCCTTGCGTTATCGATTTTTCGTGATGCGGGGCTGGTGGCACCGCTGGCGAACCATGCCGCCTTGACGGTGAACGGCGCGTACTACGGCTTCTACGAAAATATTGAACAGATCGACCAGCAGTTCCTGAGCGATCGCTACGCCGACGCCAGCGGCAACCTGTACTGGTTCATCTGGAACGGTGCGTACGGCGAATTGAAGACGAACAAGGCCGTAGCGGACGTGTCGAACTGGTCAGCGATGCAAACGTTGATCGACGCCACGCCAAGCGTCGTCACCATGGCCGATTTCGAGGCACAAATCGTCGGGATGGTGGACGTCGACGAGCTGCTCCTCGCCTTCGCGGTCGAGGCCGTCGTGCCGCAAACGGACGGCGTGTGGGCCGGGTCGGCAAACTGTTATGTGTATGACAATCCGCTGGGTTGCGCCGGGGCCGGTTGTTTCGAATACCTACCGTGGGACCTTGATTCTGCGTTCCTGGCACCTCCTCAGGATCTGTGTCCGGCGTGTGGCGCGCCGCCCGACACCGTAACCGCCGATCCGATCACGTTCATTACGGGTCGCGGCCCCGCCCGGAAGTGGCGGCTGTGGGACCTCGTGATCGCCGTGCCGCGGTGGCGCGCTCAGTACATCGCCAATCTCCAAACGGTGCTCAACACGGCGTATGACCCCGATGTTCTCGCGGCACGCCACGGTGACATCCTGGCCCGCATCCAGCGCTACGCGGATGTGGACAGCCACCTTGACCACGACCGCTTCACGTCCTCAAATGAAGAACTGTCGGTGTTCTTCGCCAGACGTTCTGCGTTCGTCCAGGCATGGGTCGATGCGAACGAGTAGCGGCGAGGACGGCCACCCCCGGCAACTCTCGTGATGCGTCGGAGTCGGGTTAACCCCGGAGCATGAGGCTCGTTCTCTACCATCCGCGCGCCGCCGAAAGACGCTTTCGTCTCCCGGTTTCCGTGCTCACGCTGGCCTCCGTCGTGGTGGACGAGCATGACGTTGTCATCGTGGACGCCGATCTCTACGACGATCCGCTCCCGGAATTGCGGCGGCAACTGCGCCAAACGTCCGATGTGATTCTGTGCGTCACGGTCATGCCCGGGCCGCAACTCTCGCGGGCGGTGCCCCACTGCCGCCAATTGCGGAAGGAGTTTCCCACCCTCACGATCGTTTGGGGGGGCTGGTTTCCTTCCCTGCATGCGGAGACCTGCCTCTCCGTGCCTTACGTGGATATTGTACTTCGTGGACGAGGTGAAATCGCATTTCCCATCCTGGTGCGAGCCATGGCCGGCGGGGCCGCGCTCGACGCCGTGCCCAACATCTCCTACCGCACCGCTGACGGCGCGTTCCATCACAATCCGGAAGCCGCCCTGCAGCATCCGGACAAGATGCCGCTGATCCCCTATCACTTGGTTCCGGTCGAAAAATACAGTCAACGCAGTTGGCTTGGCAGCCGCAGTTCCGTCTACCACTCTAGCTTCGGGTGTCCACTGAAATGCGGGTTCTGCGCGGTTGCGGCTCAGTTCGAGGGTCATTGGATGGGCCAGTCCGTGCCTCGGATGATGCAGGATATTGAGCCCCTGCTGACCGCCGGCGTCAACGCCATCGAGTTTCTGGACAACAACTTCTTTGTCAGTGAAAAGCGCGTTCTGGAGTTTGCCCAGACGATGCGCGGCCGCGGCGTAACCTGGTGGGGTGAGGGCACGATTGACGGCCTTCTTCGCTATGAAGATGCAACGTTGGTCGCCATGCGTGAGGGCGGCTGCAAGATGATTTTCTTCGGCGCGGAGTCAGGCTCCGACGTCGTCCTGAAGCTGTACAACAAGGGCGGTCTGGTCGCGGCGTCCACTCTGCTGTTGGCGGAGCGGTTCACGCACTTCGACATCGTCCCCGAGTTCTCCTTTGTGTTGGGGAGCCCCATCTGTCCCAAAGAGGACATCGAGGCCTCCATCGACCTGGTCCTGAAGTTGAAAGAGGTGAATCCCATCTGCGAGATCATCATGTATCTCTATTCCCCGGAGCCCTATCAGACCTCGGCGCTGTGGGAGGCGGCACAGAAATACGGGTACAGGTTCCCCGAGAGTCTGGAAGCGTGGGCCGAGGATGCGCACCGGATGTTCAACATGCGGCGCTCGCTCGAAACGCCGTGGTTGGATGCGTCGGACGTGGCCCGCGTCCACGACTTCGAGGCGGTACTGAACGCCTACTACCCGGGTATTTCCAGCATCGACGTGGGTCGGGGGTGGCGCCGCGTGCTCCGCGCACTCGCAACGCCTCGCTACAAGCTGAAGGCATACCGGCGCCCCGAGTTGCTGAAATTGGCCCTACGCGCGGCGCGCCACCGGCGGGTGGAGCAGGAGGGGTTGTAGGGCAGAACGGACTACCGACTCTCACCGGTCCATAGCTCCCACGTGAGCCTCCGAATCTGGTGGTGGCCTTCGTCCGTGGGGTGTGCGCAGTCGTCACTCATCCAGCCATCACTGGTGTTCAAGCCGTGGTCCAGAAACAGCCCGTGCACGTCCACGAGCGTGGCGCCCCGTGCGGCGACCTCCCTGGCGATTTCCTCATTGAGGATGCCCAGATTCGCCACCGCCGTGTCGCCGATCACCGCCCCGTATTTGACGATCAGCTCGCACATGCCTTCGTCGTAGCGAGAGGGCACCATGCCGGTTCCGCCTGTTGGATCCTGCACGTTGAGCACGTACACGCGGACGTCGGCGTATTCGCCCTCAAGGACGTCGATCATGTCCGAGAGGTTCTCCCGCAGCTCGGCGGCGGCGGCGCGGGTCTTTCCCTCGTCGATCATGGTCTGGACGTCGTCGTTGAAGTCGTTGCCGCCCGCGCTGATGGTTGCGATGACCGTGCCCGATGCCCCCGGGAGCGAGGCATCCCGCAGGTTGCCGAGGATCTCGGCGCTGGTGGCGCCGGAGTCCGTGATGTGCTTCGGGGAGGCGCCGGCCACCGTCCACAGGTCGTGGCCGTCGTAGTCCGGGTAGTCCGAGGAATTCCGGGCGAGGAGCCAGCCATAGCCGTTCCCGTCGTCCGCATCGTGACCGGCGGCGACGCTGTCCCCGATGTTGAGGTAGGCCGAAACGCCCGCCACCCAGCTCGGGTCGCTGTCCGTGTCGCTGTCGGCGTCGGCGTCGGCGTCGGCGTCGGAGTCGGTGTCGGCGTCGCTATCGGAGTCGGCATCGGCGTCGGTGTCGGTGTCGGTGTCCGAGTCCGCCGCCGTGTCGCGGCGGGGTTTGGGGGTGTCTGCCGAGTCGGACGGGGTCGTGCACGCAAGGAAGAGGAACATGGCGGAACGTTTAGCATGCGCGGGGCCCGGGCTGACGGATATTGACACGGGCGTCGCCGTGGAACACCGACGAACGACTCGGCAGCACGTATTCGGCGGATGCCGCCTGTGTCGGCCGCCGATCATCCACGAAAAAAGACTACTTCTGGACCGTGTCGAGGACGGTGGTCGGGTCTGGGCTCGGCTACGTCGTGGATGCCAGCACGTCAGAACGGTGGTTCAGCGTCGGCACGGCGAGGCCCTCGAAATGCGGATCGCGCGCAAGGGGGGACGGTCAATGTACCTTCATAATTGCTGCTAAACGCGCCGGAAGGCAATCCGCCCGCCTTCCGGCGCACTTGTCGGTTCGCGGCGTTTGGACGGCGACAAAGTGCCAGCGTGCCGGCTGGGCAAAAGGCGCATGAATGGCGCGGCCAGCCTGGTTTCCCGCGATCCGCCTTTCGCGCGGCTGCGCCCGGCAGCCCTGCGCGCGCCACGCGCCCGAGTCATCGCCCGGCTGAATCCAGGTCCGGCGGCCCACGAGCCGGGCGGGAGTTCCGCTACGCTTGCACTCAGACGCGGGTGAATTCCGCCCACGTCGCCCCCCGCTCGGGGCATAGGCGCTAACATTCCGCCACCCACGTTCCGGCCGGCATCCGCTGACGTTTTCGACGTCATGTAGGTTCTACGATGTGTTTTTGCCGGTCGGTGCGCGTCGGCGGGGGCGTCCGCAGACGGACGAATCCGGCGTTGGCGGCACACCCCAGGGGGGAAAGGACCGGCGCCGTTGTGATGTTCGGTGAATGCTGGCCGCGCGGGGAACGCGCCGACGCCACGCGGACGGCGGCGCCGAAGCCACGCGGACGGCGGCGCCGACGCGACGCGGACGGCGGCGCCGACGCCACGCGGACGGCGGCGCCACCGCAGCGGTCCACGCCTGCCACGCGAAAATGGCTTCGTTGGAGAGAAGGAGGCGGCGGTCCGCGAGGTGGCGGCGGCAGGTGGACACCGACCGGGCGATGTTCGAGGGTCACATCTCCCCTTCCTCGGTTTCTACCGTTGGTTTCCGGAGGTGTCCGGGTGCGGGCGGGTGCGTCGTAAGCCGCTGATCGTTTGACCCACGTGGGCCACCGCAAACTTTATTTTTCCCAACCTCCACCGCCAAAAACGCGCTGCCGTGGGGCGCCATCCGTGCCCGTTTGGCGGCGTTGCGCGGAAGGGGGCTCCCGGCCACCAGGCGC
>CAMAWH010000048.1 GCA_945861635.1 Klebsiella pneumoniae
GGCGGGGCAAGGGCGCCCGCACCTGTGCGGGGGGCGCACGCAGACCCGACACACCGCGGAGGCCCAGAACGCGCTACGATCAACCCAACACGATGACGATCACGACCACGTTCACGGGCGACGTTCTACGCCCGACACGCTCCTAGCGCATGCGTGCGCGTCCGCGCGAATGGTCTCAGCGCCCGCTTTGCCGATGCCCACGAAGAGACAGTCGACTTCCTGAAGGTCGCAGGTCATGCCCTCGGTCCGTGCGGTGTCGGTGATCAGCGCTGCGCCAGCCGCCGCAATGCTCCAGAGCGTGGCGGCCTCGGCCGCGCCGAAGCGCGCGACGAGTTGGTGCAGCCCGAGTTCGCTGTCCGGGGTGAGGAATCCCGAGCTGCGGCCCGACATGCCGCCGCCGCAGATGTCTCGATCAAGCACGATGACATCGGCGCCTGAGGCCGATAGCCGCCGTGCCGCATGGAGGCCAGCGACTCCGAATCCGATCGGGGATCTCCACCACCCACCCTATCGACATCCCCCCACCCAACCGGGTATCAAGGCGCCATGCGACTCCTCCTCTCGCTCCCCATCGCCTCCGTCCTCTCCCTCACGCTGCTTCCGGCCTGCACACCACCGGCGGCCGCCGACAAGCCGCACGACACCGCGGACTCCGGTGCCGGTGACTCCGCCGACACCACCGACGACAACACCGCCCCCTCCGCCGCGGTTATCTCCCTCTCCCCCGCCGCACCGAGCGATCTCGCGAACCTGACGGTCACCCTCCTCACACCCTCGACGGATCCCGAGGGCGATGTTGTGAACTACAGCTACGCGTGGACCGTCGATGGCAACGCTCGCACCGATCTCACCGGCAATATCGTCGCAGCGGATCAGACCGCCGACCTCGAAACCTGGGCCGTCACGGTGACACCGAACGACGGCGTTTTGGACGGCCCCAGCGCAACGGCCACGGCCACAATCGGCAACGTGCCCCCTGTCGCGCCCACCGCGCACATCGATCCCTCCGCCCCAAATCCGGGGGACGACCTGACCCTCGTCTTCGATTCCCCCGCCACAGACGCCAATAATGATGTGCTCTCGCAGACCATCACGTGGTACAAGAACGAATCGAAGAACACCTCCTGGAATGACAAGACGACGGTGGAGGGCGTCAACGTCACCGGCGGTGCCATTTTCCGCGCACACATCGCCGTCGCCGATGGCCTCTCCGACCCTGTCAGTGTCGATGTCTCCGTAACCGCGGGCAACACGCCCCCTGTCATCAAAAGTGTGTCGATCACGCCCACCTCGCCGACGGACGACGACGACCTGCGTGGATCCGCGTCCGCGTCGGACGACGACGGCAACACACTCGCGTACACCTACGTCTGGTACCGGGATGGCGTCGAGGCGACGGACGTCGGCAACGCGGCGACCGTACCCGCATCCGCCACGATCGTCGGGGAGGATTGGGACCTCAACGTGTTCGTCAGTGACGGCACGGACGAGGTCCAGGATGCGGCCAGCACCGTCACCATCCGGGCATGGACCGGGTACGCCTACCGATCCACGATCGAACTCACGCTGGCCCCGGACGAAACCACCATCGCCGGCACCTGGGCGTACGACGTCGAAACCCACGCCGGTCGCTACGGGGAGAACGATTGCGACCTGTGGTGGAGCATTACCGGCACGGAGGACTCGACGGTCTGCCCGTACTGCGACTACGCATTCACGACGACGGCCACCTACGACGTCGCCGCATCGACGGTGGCAACCGGCTGCGCAACGCTCCTCGTGGATGGTCCAGGTCAAGCGACCTGGGAGTCAAGATATTCGAGCTTCTACGGTCGAATCGACGGCCCCACGCTCGATACCGGATCCACCTACTACTACTACTACGGCTACACCCCGGGGATCTCGGCGCGGGTCTACGGATCGGGCGGCTACACGTCCACGTACGGCAGCTACACGTGGACGAGCTACTATTCCGCGGTCAGCGCCGCCGATACCGCGGGAAACACCATCTGGAACGTCTATTCCTACCGGGCATTCAAGTACTGACCGTGGAGGATCGCGCGGCCGGCATCGGCCAGCGCCGCCCCGTCGTCCGGCGAGATGCGGGGGAACCGACGCACCGCGATGTCGGGGAGCAGCTCCGCGAGATCCACCGCGTTCCCCCCATCGGACGCCACCCCGTCCACCACCACCACCCCGGCCACGACACATCCGGCGTGTGTCACGGCGTGTGTCGTCAGCAGGGCATGGTTGAGGACGCCCAGGCGGTCGGCGGCCACGATGAGCACCGGCCAGCCGAGAGCGCACGCCAGATGCGACATGCGATAGGATGGCGTGACCGGCACCTCCCACCCGCCCGCACCCTCGACCAGCGTGACATCCCCGTGATTCGCCGCAATCCATGCCAGGATCTCGGCGGGCGAAAGGCTTGCTCCGGCCAGACGAGCCGCGCGATGGGGCGAGAGCGGCGCCTCCAGCGTCACGGCCGACGCCGGCGCGTGACCCGCCGCGCGGCCGATGCGGACGGCATCGTCACCCGCTGTTCCACGTGGAACACCACTGGCAACGGGCTTCAGCGCGCGCACACGCACGCCGGCGGCGGCGAGCGCCGCAGCCAACGCCGCCGTCACCACCGTCTTCCCGACGTCCGTGTCCGTGCCCGTTACGAAAAGTCCCGCGCCGAGCCTCACACCGGCACCCAGGCAGCGCCATCCTTTCGGACGCGGCCTTCGTCCTCCAGCCAGCGCAGATGCGTCGCCACCTGCAACGCGGCGAATGTGAAATCTACACCGGGAATGCCCGCGTAGACGTCCGACGCGATCTCGACCGGCGTTGCGCGTCCGCGTGCGCGCACCGACTCTTCAAACTGCCCAGTTCGCATGCGTCGATGTCGGATGTAGTGGCCCACGGTTTCCGGACCCACCGGTGGACCATGGGCGGGCCAGAGACGCGTCGCCAGGGCGCCGACGCGCGCCAGGCTGGCGAGGTAGACGGCAAGGTTACCCTCCGGCTGAACCAGCACGATTGTCCCCACACCGGCAACCAGATCTCCGGCGATGATCTCCCCGCCATCATCGAGCTGAAACGCCAGGTGACCGTCGGCGTGGCCCGGCGTGTGCAGGCAGCGCAAACGGCCCGCGCCCGTGTCGAGGACGTCTCCATCCTCAAGGCGCACATCGACGGCAAAATCCACGCGCGCGTCACGATGGGCATACACCGGCGCCCCCGTCCGGGCCGCGAGGTCAGCCACGCCGCCGACATGATCGCCGTGGTGGTGGGTGATGACGATCCGCTCGACCGGCCCGGCCCACGATGCAAGGCGCGCCTGCTCGTCGGGATACGGCGAGGCAGGATCGATGAGCGTACGCCCCACGCGATAGCAGTTGGTGTGCGTGGCCGGCGGCAGCGTCGGCGTGCGCACCGGCAGGACGTCGATCACGGCATCATCCGCGAGGCCAGCACCGCCACGCCGATCCCAATCAGGATGATGAGCGCGCCGAGCGGCAGCAGATCGACGAGGTCATGACGGCCGTCGTTCCGCCGGGGCGGGGGTAAATCCTCCTCTTCCTGTGCGTCACCGGAAAGCCGGCGTGTCCGAAAATGCGGCGCCGACGGTCCCGTGTTCGCCAGCGGCCCGGTCGTCGGATGCGACCCGTCGTCGACGAAGACCTGGTCCATGGGTTCTGCCGCTTGAAACAAGACACGCGGGCGATCCTCCGAAGGAATTCGCGCCCTGACCGGTGTGGGCGGGTCGTCCGCCGCCACTTCCGCACGTTGGCGAACCGCAGCCGCAACGATCTCGGGGCGACGCGTGGGTTTGCCGAGATAACGATTGACCGCCAGCACGTCGCGGATCAAGGCGGATTCAGGCTCGTAGCGCCCACGGGGATCCTCCGCGAGCATGCGGGACACCGGGCGGTGCATCGCGAGGCAAGCACGCTCCAGGCGCTCCAGCGCCTCGCCAACCGGATCGTCCGCGGACGGGTTCATCGGCACGCCCGTCAATAGATGGACGGCGAGGGCGCCCAACGTCCACTGGTCCGCGGCCGCCGTCCAACCCGTGGCTTCCAGTTCGGGCGGGCGCGGCGTCGCATCTCCTGCGTGGTCCACCCCGAAGTCAACGAGGACGACGCGGCCGTCCGCGCCGAACCGAACGGTGTGCGCGGACAGCGCGCCATGCACGATCTGACCGCCCGGACGCAACACGCCGTGGGCATGGCGGAGCGCGTAGGCCACTTCCGCGATGATTTCAATCGCCGTGGGCACATCGAGGTGCACCCGCCCCCCCGCGACCAGCCGCAGAACCGAATGGAGACTGGGCCCGTCCACCCACTCCAACGCGGACGCCGCTGGTCCAGTGTAGTAAGCAAAAGCCTTCCGAATACGGCTATCATCCATCGACCTAAGCGTCTCGTACTCCCGACGAATCTTCGCCACCGCCGCCGCGTTCGACGGCCGGTCGGCCACGCGAATCAGCGCCAAACCCGGCTCCCGCGGCGTTCCACCCTCACGCGCGGCACGCCAAAGCTCGACGCCGGCACGTTCCCCGAAGGGTTCGACCAGCTCATACGGACCCACGCGATCGCCGATCAGGGGCACACGGTCACCCTACCACCGACTCGACCCTTTACAGGCTTCGCCGGTATTCACCGCCAACCTCGTACAGTGCGTGACTGATTTGTCCCAGGCTCGCCACCCGGACCGTGCGCATCAGCTCGGCGAACAGGTTTCCTCCGTCCAGCGCCACGGACTTGAGGCGGGTCAGCGCATCCGCGGTTTCCTCGGCATGCGTCGCCTGAAACGCCCGCAGCGCCGTGATCTGGGCATCCTTTTCCGCATTCGACGCGCGACGCAACTCCACCGGGGCCGGCTCCCAATCCCCGGCCAGCGTCGTCGGATCCTCAAAGGTATTGATGCCGACGATGGGCAGGGTACCGTCGTGCTTCAGCCCTTCGTAGTACAGCGACTCTTCCTGAATCTTCCCCCGTTGATACTGCGTTTCCATGGCACCAAGGACGCCGCCGCGCGCGTCGATCCGGGCAAACTCGTCGAGCACGGCGCTCTCCACCAGGTCGGTGAGCTCGTCCGTCACGAACGCGCCCTGAAGAACGTTTTCACTTTTCGCCCAGCCAAGCTCCTTGTTGATGATCATCTGGATGGCCATTGCGCGGCGAACGGACTCCTCGGTCGGCGTGGTGATCGCCTCGTCGTAGGCGTTGGTGTGCAGCGAATTACAGTTGTCGAAGATGGCAAGGACCGCCTGCAGCGTGGTGCGGATGTCGTTGAACTGGATTTCTCGCGCATGCAAGGAGCGTCCCGACGTTTGCACGTGGTACTTCAGGCGTTGACTGCGCTCATCCGCGCCGTACTTCTCTCGCATGGTGACGGACCAGATACGACGCGCCACTCGCCCGAGCACCGTGTACTCCGGGTCCAGACCATTCGAGAAGAAGAACGATAGATTGGGAGCAAAGTCATCGATCTTCATGCCGCGGGCAAGGTAATATTCGACGAACGTGAACCCGTTCGCCAGCGTAAATGCGAGCTGGGAAATCGGGTTCGCCCCCGCTTCCGCGATGTGGTACCCGCTGATCGACACCGAATAGTAGTTACGAACGTCGTGTTCGACGAAAAACTCCTGAATGTCGCCCATGAGCTTCAGCGAGAACTCCGTGGAGAAGATGCAGGTGTTTTGCGCCTGATCCTCCTTGAGAATGTCCGCCTGGACGGTGCCGCGTGCCGTGGTCAGAGTGCGGTCGTGCAGCGCCCGGTGTTCGTCGGGCGTGGGTGCGCGGCCATGCTTGGCGAAAAACCGATCCACCTGCTGATCGATGGCCGTGTTGAAGTACATGGCGAGCAGGATCGGTGCGGGGCCGTTGATCGTCATCGACACGGAGGTAGCGGTGTCACAGAGATCGAAGCCGCTGTACAGGATCTTCATATCGTCGAGCGTCGGCACGCTCACGCCGCTTTCTCCAACCTTGCCGTAGATGTCCGGACGCTCGTGCGGGTCCTCTCCATACAGGGTGACACTGTCGAAGGCGGTCGACAGGCGCTTCGCGGGCTCCCCGGCGCACAGGAAGTGAAAGCGAGCGTTCGTCCGCGCCGGCCCCCCCTCTCCTGCGAACATGCGCTTCGGGTCTTCACCCGCGCGCTTGAGGGGAAATACCCCGGCGGTGTACGGGAACATTCCCGGGAAGTTCTCCAGAAGCCCGAACCGCAGTATCTCCCCGTGGTCGACGTACCGCGGCGCACCCACCCGAGGGATCTTCAACTGGGAGAGCGAGGTGGTCTTCAGCGGCTGCCGGATCTCGCGACCGCGCACCGTATACACATAGTCATCCGCGCGATAGCGAGCCTGTAACGCCGGCCAACCATCGACGTAGGCCTGCGCTTCGGCGTCCAGCGGCAGGGTCGAAAGGTGCGTGTCAACGACGGATCGCAGTTCCGGCAGCTCCTCGGCCGCCCCAAGCAGCCGAAATCGCCGACGCGCGAGGACGATTCGCTCTTCCGCGCGCTGCCGATACATCCGACACGTATCAACAATCTCCCCGAGGTACCTGTCTCGTTGGGGAGGGATGATTCGCCGCCGCGGAGGGGAGGCGCGCGTGCCGGGGTCCGGCACCTGGGTGGGCCAGGCGCCTCCGGTGTGCGTTCGCAGCAGCGTGAGCAGGAAGCGGTACGCGGCGTTTACCCCTGCATCATTGAACTGAGATGCAATGGTGCCGAACACCGGCAGCGCGTCGTCGGGCGTCGTGAACAGTTCGCGGTTGCGCTTGACCTGCTTCCGGATGTCACGAAGCGCATCTTCTGCACCCCGGCGCTCGAATTTGTTGAGCACCACCATGTCCGCCGAATCGAGCATGTCGATCTTTTCGAGCTGACTCGGCGCTCCGTACTCCGGGGTCATCACGTAGAGGGAGACGTCCGACACCTCGACAATCGCGCCGTCAGACTGGCCGATGCCGCTCGTTTCGACGAAGATGGCATCGAACTTCGCTGCTTTGCACACCAGGATCGCGTCCTTTATGGCAGCGGAGAGCTCCCCCCGCTCCCCCCGCGTTGCGAGCGACCGCATGAAACACCGCGGCGAGTGGATGGCGTTCATGCGAATGCGATCCCCAAGCAGCGCCCCGCCCGTGCGCCGACGGGTCGGATCGACCGACAGTACGGCGATGCGATGGTCGGAAAAATCCGCAAGATATCGGCGAACCAGCTCATCACAGAAGGAGGACTTTCCCGCGCCGCCCGTTCCGGTGAGCCCGATGACCGGGATCCCCGGGGCCCCGCTCGACGTCTCCCCGGCCTCCTCCAGAAACGCCGCGACCTCCGGCGGCAACCGCCCCTGCTCCGCGAGCGTGATCGCGCGCGCCAACACCGGATGTGCGCCGCCAACCACCGCTGCGACCGTCACGCCGCCCCCCCCCGACAACGGCAGCAACCCCGGATCGAAATCGGCCCGACGCAGCAGATCGTCGATCACCCCCTGCAAACCGAGACGACGCCCGTCTTCCGGCGAATAGATCCGCTCAATGCCGTAGGCCTGCAGTTCGCGAATCTCTGCGGGCACGATAACCCCGCCGCCACCGCCAAAGATTCGCACGTGCCCCGAACCCGCCGCCACGAGCAGGTCTCGCATGTAGCGGAAATACTCCATGTGGCCGCCCTGGTACGAGCTGAGCGCGATCGCCTGTGCGTCCTCCGCAATGGCCGCCTCCACGACTTCCGCCACCGAGCGGTTGTGGCCGAGATGGATGACTTCCGCGCCGCTGGCCTGCAGGATCCTCCGCATGATGTTGATCGACGCATCGTGGCCGTCAAACAGCGATGCGCCCGTCACGATGCGGATCTTGTGGGTGGAGTGGTAGCGAGCCGAGTCCAAGGACCGTCCGGGAAAGGGGGCGCGCTCTGCTAACGCGGGCGGCGCCGCGCCCCGAATTCCATTAGGCGGCGACGATGATCGACGTGGAACTCCGCGAGGCGCTGCACTCGCTCGGCATTGACGAATCGGGTCGCGACGCGTTGCCCCTCCTTCCCGTCGTGTATGTGGCGTGGTCAGATGGCACACTTCAGCCAGATGAACACGCCTTCATCACCGATCTCGCGATCAGCCAACTGCGTATCGGTCCGGAGGCCGCGCGGGTGCTGGACAACTGGCTGAAGGCACCGCCGACGGCCGCCCACATGGACCGCGGCTGCGCGGTGCTGATCGAGCTGAACCGGCGCGTGGGTGGAAAGGACGTGGACATTGCGGACTTTTGTCAGCGGGTCGCCGAGGCCTCCGGCAGTTTTTTCGGAAAGGTGAATCGTCCGGAGCGTGAAGCGCTCGAAGTGATTGGAAAGAGCCTTGCCGTCGATCCGCAACGTCGATTTGTCGATCTGATGCGCAAGCTGAACGAGCGGGCGACGGACGACGCCATGATGGAGTGGCTGGAAGACGAAAACACCAATCCCGGCATGTTTGCACCCACCCGCGTGCCGCCGCTGAAGGGCCCGTCGGGAATCGTGATCGGTGATGCAACGGAAGAGCTGGTGACGGTGCTTGAAACCGAAGTCTCCATCGGCCGCGGGCGGGACAACACGCTGCAACTCGCCCATGACGGCCAGAGCTCGCGCCGCCACTGCACGATCACCCGGGAAGCCGACGGCGTCGTCCGCCTGCGTGACCATGGCTCGTCCAACGGCACCCTGGTGAACGGGGAGAGGGTATCGGAGCGCCGCCTTTTCGGAGGAGAGGAGATTCTCGTCGGCGAAACGGTGCTTCGCTATCGCGTGTGATCGGCCTCCTGGGGTTCCACGGCGTCGGTCAGGTGGATGCGAATCTCCGGGCCATTGCGAAACGTGACGGTCACGCAGTCCGGGGTGACCGCGAGCCGCGCCAGCTCCACCTCGAATACGAATCTCCCGGCGCGAAGCGACGAACCGGGCTCGAAGTCCAATACAAAACGATCTTCCGCGCGCGTCACCACTCCGCGCAAGGGACTCGCGATCTCAAGGTTGGCGCCGACGCCCATCACCCGCACCTCTCTCCGAATCACGGGACCGGCATTCGCGAATCGCTCCCCTGAAAAGCAGAGATCGCCCCGATCATCGAGTTGGGCCTGAAAGTCGGATGCGACGCTGATTCCCAGCATAGCAACAAGGTTTCCAACCGGAAGGCGCAGGTGTCCGGCGCTGTGAACATGACACACCACCCCGATGATCGTGTGGATGTCCGCCCGGAGATCCGACCTCCGGAATTCGACGGCGCCAGGAAACATCAGACTCCGGAGTCCGCCGCTTCCGAATCGTAGGCCGCACACAACGTCATTTGCTGAACGCGACCCGGTAGATCGACGTCGGTGATGACCTGGCCCGTGACACCATCACGTTCGAGCACATAGTCGTTCGTGATGTGGTCCTCCGCGGTGAAGATGTGGGTGCCATGGATCTCCATGGCCACAAGGTCGGTGGGCGCTGTCCAACTCTGAAGTGCCGCGCCGTCGGCGAGGATGTGCTCGACCTTGGCGAGGGGCGGGTCGGCCGGCGTGGCCACCCACATGTCATCCACATCCCGACCAAGGGCAACGTCAATCAGCGTAGTAACGCCGGTTGCATCCACGATCCAGGCGCCCGACCCGCTGCCGCTGAGATCCACGACCTCCACGCCACCGTCCATCTGCACGCCGAGCGCTGTCACGGTGGAAGCGTGGACCACGTACATCGAGGTGCCCCAGCGCCAAACGGTACCGTCAGGATTGCTGCCGAGCATGGGATAGTCCGCCAGTACCGACCCGGTTGCCGATTCCACCTTGACGATGCGACCCGGATTGTAGACGGCGCCGACGGAGGTGAAGTTCGCCAACGCGACGTACACGTGATCTCCCTCTTCGGCAAAGGCCACCGGCTCCGGGCGCCCGTCCGAGTCGGAATACGCGGACAGGTCGATGGGCGACCCCTCGGCACCCGCTTCTGAGAACGTTTGCAGCCGCGCCTTTCCCCATCCGGCGACCCACCACCGATCACCCACGGACTCAATGGCGCGCGGATCCCGCATCGTCCCCACCGACCAGGTGCTGACAACGGCCGCAGACTCCGCGTTGATACGAATGATTTCATCCGAAATCGTGGCATCGTTGTAGCCCTGCAGGACCCACGCCGAGTCTCCTGCACAGCCGAGTCGGCTGTCCGCACGCACGGACAAGCCGCCGACCGCCGTGAGCGTTGTTTGTCCAGGTTCCAGCACGTACACTTCGGCCGCATCTTCTGGCGCCGCGTCCTCTGCGGCCACGACGAGCACCAAACGGGTCACCCCCGTGTAATCGGCGCGCATGAAGTCCGGGCCCGTTCCCGTGTCCGTGCCCGTGTCCGTGCCGGTATCGACGCTGGTATCCACCGGCTTTCCCGTGTCCGTGTCCGTGTCGGCTGCCCCGGTATCGCCACTGCCGCTGTCCAGGGCGGCGTCCTTTCCGGCCAATGGAACCGCCTCACACGCCGCGATGGGAAGAAGTGGTGCGAACAGAGCTACAAGACGACGCAATCGGCCTCCGCGACCCTTCCAGCCTAACGCAGGCGCGCGCCGACCACCCACCTTTCTGGGGAGGGCCGTTTCTCTCACATCCACGCGCGGACGAACGCGTACAGCGGGCGGAGTCCCGGAACGTAGAGAATGTCGGCCCCGTAGAGCAGGTAGAGCACGCGGGCTGCGGCAATCGCAAGCGCACCGAACATTGCGCTCCCGGCGACCGCGGCCGCCAGCGTGGACATCGACGAGACACGGGCCGTCGTGCGTGGGGAGCTTGGATGGAAGCCGCGCGCGTCCAGCGTTTCTGCAAGTGCCTGCGCACGACGAATGCACCGGGCGGCCACCGGGCGGAGCAGGTTGCCCTCTTGAATCGCCCAGTTCCAGGGAGTCCTCCGCCACACGGAGCGCCCCCTGCGCGCGCGCGCACGCCGGCTGGCTACGACTTCGGCTCCCACGACCGGCAGGAACCGGAGCGACGTAGTGGCCATGAGCGCAAGGCCCCACGGGACACGAAGTCGCTGTAAAACGAGGGCAAGATCCTCGCTCGGAACACCAAGCGCAACGGCAAGTCCAGCCGCCGTCACCGCTGTGAACCGTAGGGACTGGACGAGACCGTGGAGGAACCCCTCTTTCCAAAGCGTGATGGGCCCGATGGGAATCGGTGTTCGCGGCAGGTCCGCGTAGAACAGGGCCTGTGAAAAGGCCGTGCTCCAGGACAGCAACGCAAGTCCCGCCACGAGCGGCCACCGCCATCCATCCATCCTTGGTTGAACCATCGCTAACGTGACACAAATCGCTGCGACAACTCCCAGCGCGAGCGGGGCTTCCAGCGTGAGCGCAAGCACGCCTGTCGCCACCAAAAGCGCAACGGCCATTCGCGCTTCGACGGGCGCTCGCACCGGGATTTCAGGGTGCGCCTTCGGCGCCCGAGTGGTTGCGACGGCAAGCACGGCCGACGGAGACGCATCCATCACAATTCGGCCGTCCTCGATGAGGATAGCGCGCGTGGCCTCCCTGGCGACCAGCGCTCGGTCGTGCGTCGCGAAGATGACGGCGCACGGCAGGGGCGCGATACAGGCGAAGATGGCGTCAATCGCACCCGCGTCCTGCCCGCTCGTGGGCTCGTCGAGGAGCAACACGGCGGGCTCCGACGCCAGCGCGGCCGCGACGGCAACGCGCAGGCGTTGTCCGCGAGACAGCGCGTGCGGCGAGCGGGCGCCCAGCCCATCGAGCCGCATCGCCGCACGGAGCGCGGCCACCCGAGCCGCGACATCCGTCCGACCGGACTCCGTCGGGGCGTACCCGATTTCATCGTCCACGGTTTCGGCAAACAGGCCGAGGTCGGGATTCTGCGGCACGAGCAGCGCCGCGGCACCCGTCACACGGCCGTTTGTCGGCCGCAGTTCGCGCGCGAGCAGTTGGAGCAGCGTGCTTTTTCCACCGCCGTTGTGGCCGACGATGGCGATGCGTTCCCCGGCGTGGACGGCAAGGGTGGCGTCGGCGATGCCCCACGCGGCGGAGACGGCAGGGGCGCTCAGAACGAGGGTGGTCGGCTCGGGAACGGCGCTCAGCGGGGGTCGCGTCGGCGCCGGCGCCCCCACCGCCATGTGCCCCCCAACCATATGTACGGTGCGGTCCGCAAACCGACCGGCCGCCTCCAGGCGATGTTCGACGAGGAGCACGGCGGTACCTGCATCCGCGAGCCCCCGAAGTGTTCGCATCACGTCCGCCGCCCCCTCGGGATCGAGGTGGGCCAGTGGCTCATCGAGGAGCAACACCCGCGCCCCTGCCGCGACGGCCGCACCGATGGCCAGGCGTTGGCGTTGCCCACCGCTCAGCCGCCGCGGGTCGGCGCCGTCCAGCCCGACCAATCCGACAAGCGCCAGCACCTCACGAACCCGGTGATGAACGCGCTCGGTTCCCTCCCCCACATTCTCCAGGGAAAACGCCACCTCTGCCGCCACGTCGGCGCACACCACGGAATCGTCCGGGTCCTGCCCCACAAAGCCGACGGTGCACACGCGGTCGGCCGCCACGATGGCGCCCGGGTCACGTCCGTCGATCAGCACCGTGCCCCGAACGACGCCGTGGCCTTGCCGCGCCGCAAGGCCCGCGCAGACCCGCAGGATCGTGGATTTCCCACAGCCGGAAGGGCCGGTCAACACCACCAATTCCCCCGCCGATACATCCAGATCGAACGGACCAATGCAGGTTCCCGACGGGAACTGATACATTGCATGTTTCAAGGTAATCATGCGTCGACCTGACGCAGCGACGCGGCGAACCCGGCTGCGATCCAGCAGGCCGCAGCGGTGTAGAACAGGCCCGGAACGAGAACCTGCATCGCCACGTACCAGGGTGCGAAAAACAACCGGTAAAGCACGATGTGCATCCACAGGCCCACGAAGGTCGTGCCGACCGAAGCGCCCCCGAAGGTGACCGCAAGCCGCAAGAACGTTGCCGGACGGCCGCGACTGAGCCCCGAGACCCACGCCATCCCCTCCTGAGCAGCAATCGCGGCGCCGACGTAGATGCCGTCGGCGGGGGAGACGCTTCCCATCGCAAGCGCGCGGAGGAGGTAGCCGGTGAGGATGGCCATCGCGAGGGTGCCAGGACGCGGCGTGAGGGCAACAAGCGTGCCGAGGAGCACGGTGCGCCCGACGTCGGCGATGAGGCCCGTCGCAAGCGTGGCAAAGGGACCAAGCACGGCGCCGATCGCCATCGTCGCAAGGTCGGAGGCGCTCCCCACGACGAACAGGGCGCCGCTGAACAGCGCGATCGTCATGAGCTCACTGGTCTGCGCGGCGTCCAACCAACCCTTCAACCGGCATGCCGTCCACAAAAGGCCTGACACCGCGGCCACGAGCGATGCGGCAAACCCGACGTGCGCGACCGTATCGCCGTGACGCACGTACAACACATCCGAATGTGTCGCGAGCAGGACCCCACCCCCGGTACCGATGACATCGGTTTCAAGCAGGTACGCCCCGTCCGTGACGCTCCCCAGATCGACGAACAGCGGCAGGGTGGCCAGGGTCAGGCCGTTTGCCGGAACTCGAACCAGAATGCTCACCGCCCCCGTGCCCCCGTCGGCTTCCCGTAGGCGCGGATGGAACGCGGGAGCATCCAATCCGCCGCGCGTCACCCGCGCTCGGACGACCACATCCACGGGCGAGGACGAAGTATTTCGTAGACGAACGCCGTGAAAGGACCACGGTGCAAACGCATCCCGCCGCCGCGCACCCCAGCCGAGTGCGCGCACCGCGTCATCCCACCAGCCCGCGGGAACCGTGATTCGCATTGCCGGCCGTCCGACATCCGGGGTTCCGTCCTCGGCCGCCGGAAATCGGACCTCCGAAATCTTGATGGAATCGGCGGGAACCAAGTGTGGAACCAGACGAACCCGCGCATCCCCGACCGTGACATCGACAGCGGTTGTGCGCACGAGGACGGTTCGAAGGAGGCGCACACCTGCACCGCGCAGCAAAAAAGCATCGCCCAGCGACGTTGCAACCTGCGGAGGCATGCCTTCACCGCCGGTGACGCCGACGATGACCTCGGCAGTGCTGCCAGCCAGCACCGGGACGTCGATGTCACCGGTGGCGTCGCGCCAGGGCTCGGAAGGCGACACCTGGATCTGGACGCGGACCGGCGGCGGCGTGCCGACCGTGAGCGTCGTCTCTACGAATTGCTCGCCCCGCCGGGCGCGCAGGGTGTACCGGCCCGGCGGAACGGCGGCCACGAGTTCCGCAGTCGCCGTCGGCGTCGGAAGGTCCCGGTGAGCAATGACCGCGGCGCCATCAAGGAGATCGACGGCATCTAGCGCCGCACTGGCCTCGACGCGCACGCCCATGGCAGAGGGCGCGGCCGTGACGACCAACACGCCCTCGTCTGCGCAACCGACGGCGAGCGCGAGCAGCGCGCCGGGCGCGAGCAGCGCGACGATCATCGGAAGACCGTGACCCGGAAGCTCCCGTGTACCGCATCCTCGACCGTAAAGGGCGCCTCCGCCACGGCGATTTCGCGGCCATCGGGCGCCCAGACCGGGCGAAAATGCGCGGGCCCTTCGGTGCTGCACGCCGTGACCGGTGACCCTGACGATGCGTCCAGGAGCACCGCGCCAAACAAGTCCGTCCGCGTGTCCGTCATCCGCGACCCCGCCCCCACGAGAAGCGTGGTTCCATCCGGACTCATCGCGACGCCCGCTGGGTGGTGGTCGAGGGGCCTCGACCACCGCGGCGCACCCGCTCGGTCTACCGCATGCAGCGTGAACTGGGCCGGGTGCGCAGACGGCGGACGCATCGCGGGATCGGCACTTCCAAAGGGGATGTTCGTCTCTGTCGTGGCGAAGTACGCCACACCGCCTCGCAACGTGCCAAACCCGACGCCGGCGGCAATCGGCACCCCCTGCGAGAGGACCGGCACCCCCGGCGTCAGCGTCGCCAACGCGATGCCGTCATCGTCATAGAGAAACACTCGCCCGTCTCCCATGCCGGCCAGCGTGGTGCCGGGTTCCGTCGCAATCGCGTCCCACGCGAACACCTCGGTGAAGTACGGCGTGAGGATGGGAAAACGCGTCTGCCAGCGCGGCAGCATCGTGTCGAGGTCGATGACGACAAGGCCGCCGATCGGGAGGTCGGCCGGCGCAGGACCGGTTGCGGAACGACTCATCATCACGGCGGCGCGGCGGCCACTCACCGCGGGATGCAGCATGATGCCGTCGGCCGGACCCGCCGCCGGCCACGCGCCCATGCGTGCGCCGTCGGCTGCAATTCGGTATAGCCGGCTTCGATTTTTTCGCGTTCCATCGGGTTGCGGCCACCCGTGGGCACCCGTCACCAGGAGCGATCCGTCGTCCAGCACGCTCAAGCCAAACACGGCCGGCAGCGAATACAAGCCGAGCACATCATCGGCGGGGGGGAGTGCGCTCGCCTCCAGTTCACTGGCAAGGTGGACCTGCCAGCGTGGCGAGAGCGTCGTACTGTCCAGCGCTGCAATCGTCGCATCCGGGGATTGCTCTCCCATGTAGAGCGTGGCGCCGTCCGCCGACCACGCCACCTGCTTCACCGCCCCTTCCGCAATGGCGGTGGTGACGCGCTCCTTTCCGGTCGTGGCGTCCACGATCCGTAGCGAACCGCCATCCGACCCGATCGCCAACCAGCGCCCATCCGGAGAGAATGCAAGGGCCGCGCCGGGACTCGGCGCGTTCATCGCCGCGAGTCGCCGCATGTCCTCGAGTTCCACGTGGAACAGCGGCACACACTCGGGGGTGCTGGGCGCCGTGACGCCGTAGACCGCTTCTCCCGGCGTCCACGCACGGTTCTCCACTACACCACCGCGAATAATCCCGCCACGGACGAAGTGAATCGCCTCCACCGGCGACGGAGGCGGCGTGCACGCGATCGCGAGTATTACCATGCGCCGTCGTACGCCTCGCAGCTGCCGTCCTCAAACGTGGCTTCCATCGACGCGCATCGGTCGGCCTCATCGAGTTGCCGCGCCTCCCAACCCCACGTCTCACACCAGTCCCGATAGTCGGCGGCGCTCGAATACGCGTCACCCCACGCCAATCCGCGTTCGGGCATGCACGACTCATACCGGTTCAGGGCCGCCACACACATGCGGTCACAGCGATCCTCGGGCGCGCAGGCCATGAATAATAGTGGAAGAGCAAGCATCATTCTACCCCGACACGCCGAGCGAATAGGGGGGGAGGTCGGTGTGCACCGGCTCCGCGCGCGCGCACGTCGCGCTATCCCACGCCACCGTGCCGAGAACCGTGACGGGCAGGTCGGGATTGAAGCCGTACGCATAGGTCAGCCACACCTTTCCGTCCGGCGATACCGCCCCTCCGCCGATGAACGCGCCGGGCTGCTCCACGCGCTCGTACGTCCAATCGGTCAGATGCAGGCACCAGACTTCCCAAGTCAACCCGTCATTGGTGACCATGATGGCCGTCTCCGCGTTTCCCGTGGAGATTTGGCTGACGTTCATGCCGAGGTCGGATTCTTCCCAAATCGGTGCACCGAGCGTATCCGTGGTCGTGTCGAATGCCACAAGCGCGCCGTCCAACGCCCCGTAATTCCCGCCGTCAATCCAGAGCGTGGTCGCATCCGCCGCGTGCGGAAGAAAGTTGGCGTTGTTCACGGTTTCCCAGCTATCCAGGATGGAGAATGCAACGGGATCCACCTTTACAATCGCACCGGCCACCGAGGTGTAGTCCACGTAGGAATAGCGTTCGAGGGCGGCGTAGAGACTGCCATTTGGCGCGCAGTACAGCGAGGTCGGGTTGCCACTCCCATCTCCATCATCGAAGTCAACCAGGTCCACACTGCCGGCGAGCGCTTGGGTTTCAAGGTTGAACGCGGAGAGTGCACCACCATTGTAGAGCGACACCCAGAGGTACGCCCCGCATGGCGTTGCGGCGGCGGGGTTGCTGCCGTCTCCGGTACTCACCTCAAATATCGGAGCGTCCCATGCGCCTGTGACGTAGGCGCGGACCGTGTTTTCGCCGCCGCGCTCCAGAATGTAGGAGTGGGTCGCGTCCGTGTTGACGACCGCATCCCCCCCGAGCGTCACGATTCCGTCGGTGAGTGTTCCCGTGGTGCCGCCGATGGTCGCAAGCGCGCCGACGGTGTAGTCGGTGGTCGTGAGCACGACCGTGTAGGCCTCGATGCCGCTATCGGTGTCGGCATCGGCGTCCGTGTCCGCATCCCCCTCGATAGCCGTATCCGCCACTTTTGGAATACAGGCGTTGAGGCTTAACAATGGAAGTATGTATCGCATGTGTCAGTTCCTTGGAATCGGGTCGGCCCAGGTCACCGCGACCATGACGGTGCGGCCGGGAAGGGGGTAGCCGGAAAAATCGGTCAGGGGCTTGACGATCTGAGCATCGTCGGACGGGTTGAGCGGGTCGCGGTCGACGGCCATCCCGCGGACGTCGAGGAGGTTCAACACCTCGGCCCGCAGCGTTGGATAGCCCCTCATGGGCGTCGTATCCACAGCGAGCGAGTGGATGTTCCGTACCGTCGTACGCCGGTAGTTTGCCGCGTCGGTGAACGATTCGCCGGTGTAGCTCCAGGTGTGGGAGAGCCGGACACGGTCACGCCAGTGTGCGCTGGTGGTCTGGGAAAACTCCAATTCCGGCAGTCCAGGGAGAGTCTTGTTCGCGTAGATGGCGGTCGTATCGAGGTTGCGCGACGTCGAATGCGTCAAATTCGTTTGCGAGCCGACGACCTGGAGTGCATCGAGCGCGAGGGACACCTCCGTCGTGCCCACGAACGCCGACCGCAGATTCACAGCACGCGCGGTGTCCTCCGCATTCTGGACGTACACGATGAGGTCTGTCGCATGGTTGCGGGCGAAACTCACATCCAAAGATCCGGTCAAAGCGGTGTAGTCGGGCGCCTCGACGCGGCCGCCCACGTCGAACGCCCAGCCCGTTTCGGGAACAAGGTCCGTGTTGCCGATAAGGCTACCGTGATCGCCGAACAACTCGGTGAGGTTGGGCGCGCGCGAATACCGTCCGGCGTTGGCGCGAATGGCGGCAATGGGGTGGGGGCGCAGCAGGATTCCAAGGCGTGGGAGCAGGAAAATATCGGTGTCGTTCCCGGTGGGAGCCACCGGCGTATCCTCATAGGGAATGTCTCCCAGAAGGCGATTGTCGAGCCACTCACCCTGTGCGACGGGGGAGACGGTGAGGCGCTCTCCCCAGAACCGCGCGTCTGCGGAGAGCGCCAAAGCGACGCCATGGCGGAGTCGCTCGCCATCCCCACGATCCGCGAGAACGTCCATGGGAACGTAGGATTCGCGGCGAGCGCGTAGGGTTGCGGCGGTGATGAGCCACGGCGCGGCCAGCAAAGTGCCATCGAGCTGGGCGCCCACGGTGTGCGAGCGATCCCGGGAGTGTGAGGCGCCGACGCCGATCTCTCCCTTGGGGTCATCGTACTCCTCCTCGCGGAACAGCCACCATGCCCGCGGGGAGAGGCGCGTGATCGGCGTAGGACGCGTATCGCCGCTCACGACGAGAAGGTTGCGCGTGGTGTCGATGCGGGCGGCGGTCACGACCTCGGAAATTGCGCCGGAAAGCTGCTGCCGCGTGGTGACGAACGCGTCCATCATGGTGACGGGGCCGCGCCGCAACCGCGCGATGGCGCTCGTGCGATCGATCGCGTTGTGGGTGCGCATCGGCGTGCGGTCATCGAACCGATTGAACTCCGTGCCCTGATCGTCGAAGTAGCGCCAATTTCCATCCGTATGGAACTGATCGAGGGTGAAGAATGCGTCGGTGTGTCCGATGCGTGGCCCGCCGATGGCCCAGACGTGCGCTGTGCCGAAGGAGCCGCCGGCGCCGCCCACCGCCGTCGGGATTGTGCGACCGTTCGGGGTCACGAGATTCACCACGCCGCCGATGGGAGCGGCCCCGAAGGACGCCGGTACGTTGCCGCGGTAGATCTCGACGCGCTCAAAGGCCGTCACGGGAAGTTCGGCGAGGTTGACGACCGAGGATCCGTCCGGGTTCAGGGGCACGCCATCGAGAAAAACTTCGACCTGTCGGGAGGTGGACCCGCGGAGCGAGAGCGTCGCGAAATCGCCGAGGCCACCCATCCGGCGAACGGTGGTTCCCGAGGCGGAATCGAGCACGCGCGCGAGGTCCTGCCCCGGCGGAACGGCAGGTCCGAGCGGCAGCACGGTCAGCGAGGCGGACGTGCCGAGGGGGGAGGGCGCACGGGCGCCGTCGACGGTCACGGTTTCGCTGGGCGGGTCGGCGCTGGGTTCCGCGGTAGGGTCGGCGGGCTCGTCATGGCGTGCGCCCGCCGAATCATCGGCAAAGGCGGCGGCAATGGGGCCGAGCAGGAGCAACGCAACTCCGCCCGCCCACGGGGAGGAGACTGCGGCGCCAAAACGGCAACGCGGTCCGGTCCTTCTTCCCCGAAGGACGGATACGCATGCGCCAAGGCCGGTCTCCTGACTCCTGAACGATGCACGCTTCAGCTACAGTGGCGGGGGCCGCGTCGGAATTGCACCGACTTCCCGTTTCACCTTCACGTTTCCGGGAAGGCACCTTGACGCAGACAAGATGGAAAGAGCTGGCAGACGGCTATCCGGAAAGGGGGTCCGTGTCGCGGCGGTCGGCGTTTTTGGGGCCCCTGCGGGTCCGTTTGGTTGGTAAAATCGACGATCGGCCCGCGCGGGATAGCTCCGCGGGGCACCGACGTACGAATGGAAGAAAACCTTCCATTGGATGGCACTTGGGCAGTCAAGACCCCTCGAACGGCAGGATTTCTTCCACTCAACAGTCGGGTGTCGCGACAGGCGATCCGAAGGACCGGTAGGCGGTTCCGCCTACTTTCGACTCGCCGTAAACACGGGCGGCTGGGGTTCGTCGTCCTCTCCCGCGACCTGGGCTTCGGGCAAACTTGGGTCGCAAAACACGACGTACCAGTTGTGTGCTTGGCCAAAGTCGTGGACCGAAACGAGGTCTGCCGTCGATGGAAGCGGATGCGAACCCGAGCGTTTCCACAGCGTAGGCACGGATTGCCCCGCATCCACGCAACTGGCGAAGCGCGCATGTCGATCGTCGTCGAACCATGCGTCCACCTTTTCACGGCAGCGGGCGCGCCCCCCCTCGGTAACCTGGCGACACACGTCGATCTTGGTGCGCTGCGTGAACGCCGCCCACAGGTTCTCCGTGTTGGCGCTGGAGTACGCCTCCACATGCCGCTGCGCGATCGCCTTGCCGGTCACCGCTCGATCGAGATCGGCCAGCGCCGCATGCAGAGTCGAGCGCAGTGACTCGCGGTCCCTGCGGGCACGGTCCACGCTCCGTTTCAGGGCCGCCACCTCCATCGTCAACGCCGCGACGCGCGCCGTCTCGGCATGTTCGCCCTGAGCCTCCAACACCGCGACTTCCTCCGTACGGATGGCCAACTCCACCTCCAACGCTTCGACGCGATCCTGCGCATCGTGCAGTGCGAGCACGGGGTCACTCGCCGTTGTCGGCCCCTGACGTGCAGCCGCCTCCGCTCCTGGACGTTCCAGGGCGGCCTCGACATCCTGGCGCGCAAGCCGCGAGTGGACGACGGCCATTCCCAGCACACCGGCCAAGCCAACCGGCGTCACGACGAAGGCGAGGATGCTCGCGAAGCGAAGCACGCCAACGTGATGTTCTACCTGTGTATTGGCGCGTTCTGCGTATTCGATGTCCTGCCGGGGTTCCTTGTCCATGGTGCCTCCTTTGGTGGGTGAGATGCTCACGTGATGTCCGAGCCATTGCAGTTTTCGTCGATGCCATTGCCGATGACCTCTGCGGCATCGGGATGGACGCCGGCAATCGCGTCATCACAATCGTCGCCGCCGTAGTCGCCGGCGTCATGGCCGTCGATGTCGGCGTCGAAATCGCTGAAACCGTCGCAATTCTGATCCAGGCCGTCGTAGTACGTTTCGACGGCGCGCGGGTTCACCGCCGCATCCGCGTCGTCGCAATCCCCCGCGAGTTCCGAGTACCCGTCCTTGTCGAGGTCTGCGCTGGAAAGTTCCTCGTCGATCTCGCCGTCACAGTCGTCGTCGATGCCATTGGCCTTATCCTCGATAGCGGTTGGACCCACAAGCGCCGCACCGTCATCACAGTCGTTCCCGCCATACGCCAGGGCTTCCGCCCCGTCGTAATCGCGGTCATAGTCGGACCAGCCGTCACAGTCCTGGTCGAGCCCGTCGTACCAGATCTCGACGGCGCCCGGTCCGACGTCGGCGTTCCCATCGTTGCAATCCCCGTCGGCCTCTGAAACACCGTCCCCGTCATTGTCCTCGTCGGTCAGCGCCTCATCGATCCGCCCATCACAATCGTTGTCATAGGCATCGCCGATGAGCTCGACATTGCCTGGACTTCGGTCGGGGTCGTTGGTGTCACAATCCTGATCGATCCCGTCGTACCAAATCTCCGTGGCCTCCGGGTGCACCGAGGAGTCCCCATCGTTGCAGTCGACGGTGTCGGTATAGCCATCGGAATCATCGTCCCGCGGCCCATCCTCCGCGAGTAGGGTCGGGGAGGCTGGACAGCCGGTGAGCGCCAAAAGTACGACGAAGGGAAGTGTGAGTCGCATCGAAGTCTCCTGCCTGGGGGGTTTTCTCCCGGCAGAAGGAAGGTAGACCCTCCGCAGCGCGATGCTCTTTCACCCCTCTTTCAGTCAGTCTTTCGCCGCGCTGCATGCGCCCTGTGCCGTGGCGGTGATGATGACCTCGACGTGCACGTCGAGATCGGTGTCCTCCTCCGGTGCCCTGCCGCTGGCAACCACGCGGAACGCCATCCCCCCGGCGACGACGATGTCGGTCAGGTCGGCGTGGGTCGGCGTCAGTTCCACGTCCGCGGCCCCCGCCGGGAAAGAATCCCCGCTCGCGACAAGGATCTCGTCCATGCCCTCTCCCGATACGTACACGTCCAACGACGAGAGAAACGAGAGATCCGGCTCCGCGTGGAGGGCCAGGACGGAGAGATCGACGGTTTCGAGGTCCCCAGCTTCCACGCCCTGATCGGCCATTTCCTGCTCGATCGTGATGTCGAAGTCATCGAGGCCCGTAAAGTCAAGGACGCTCAACAATCCGCCGACGACGCCCGCACCCGGCACGGTCGTCGTCGAATCGTCGTCCACCGTGAACGTGAGCAGGCCACAGGCGAGGAGGACGGGGACGCAGAACACGGACGCGCGGCGCATGCGAGGTCCTATCCCCGCAATCGGCCCGCTGCGGGCCGGTGGCACCGCGACTACACGGCTGCACCCGCGCGGCGACCCGCGTTTGACACGCGCGGCACCGGCGTGTACCGTCGGAAAATGCGCCTCCCGAGTGAGTCATCCGTGTCGTCGCCTCCCCGTGGCGCTCGTCCTGTGGGCGTGATGATGGTGGTCGGTCTCCTTGCCGCATGCTCGCAGGATGTCCATGTTTCAAAGCATGCTATCGACAACGACGGGGACGGTTTCACGGACGAAATCGACTGCGACGATGGCCACGCCGTCGTCAACCCCGACGCCGTCGAGATCTGTGACGGCATCGACAACGACTGTAGCGGCGCGATTGACGACGACGCCTCCGATGCCAGTGACTGGTACGCCGACGCCGACGGCGACGGCTGGGGAAGCGGTGAGGCCACAACCGCTTGCGATACGCCCAGCGGTGGGGTCGTCGACACCGGTGACTGCGATGACTCAGACGCCACCTCGTTCCCCGGCGCCACCGAATTGTGCGATGGCGTCGACAACGATTGTGACGGCGCTGTCGAAGACCCCTCCGCCAGCGTGTACTACGCCGATGACGACGCTGACGGCTACGGTGACCCAGTTGCCGCCACGTCCGCGTGCGGCGCACCCGTAGGCTTCGTGACCGACGCGACCGATTGCGACGATGCTGCCACCGACGTCCACCCCGGCGCCGACGAAATCTGCGCTGACGGCCTCGATAATGACTGTGCCGGGGGCGACACCACCTGCGAAAGCTCGACACTCGTCTACGCGTACACGGGCGCCGACCAGACGTTCCACGTGCCCGACGGCATCACCCGTGTCACTGTGAAAGCGTGGGGTGCCGGCGGCAGCGCCTACGGCTCGAAGGGCGCGTGTGGCGGCTTCGCAGCGGGAGATCTCAATGTCACGCCCGGTGAGGACCTGCGCATCGTGGTCGGCGGGCCCGGCGGAGACAGCGCAGCCTACGGCGGCGGCGCGGCCTCATGGCCCTACCTCGGGGGCGGCGGAATGTCAGCCGTGGTGCGCGCGGATGCGTCCCTGCTCGTTGCGGGTGCGGGGGGAGGAGGAGGCTACGGCGGCACCTCCTCGGGCGGCGCGGGCGGCGGCTTGGAGGGCGGCGGCGGTTCAGACGGGGGCTACTGTACCGGCGGCGGCGGCGGCACGGCGACCGCCGGCGGTGCAGCCGGAGGCCCCGGGGGAAGCCCGGGAACGGCTGGACAAGGTGGCGCGGGCGCATCGCTTGCCGCGGGCGGCGGGGGCGGGTACTTCGGCGGCGGCGGGGGCGGTGGCGACAACAATTGCAGCAGCGGCGGATACGGCGGCGGGGGCGGCGGGGGGTCGAGTCTTGTTCCCGCCGACGGCGTGACCGAGGCGGGATCGTCCACGGCCGGCGGCGCCACGGATGTCGACTACGACGGCGTTGCCGGCCTCAGCGGCGGCTATGGCGCCGGCGACCCCGGACCGGGCCGGGTCGTGGTGCGTTGGTAGGCGGCCCCATCACCCCAGCAAAACCCTGAAAATCGCTCCGCGCACGGCGTTCTCCCCCACTTCGATCCGTCCGCCGTGCTCCGTGACGATGCGCGCGCTGATCGCCAACCCAAGGCCGATGCCGTCGGGGCGGGTCGTGAAGAACGGCGCGAAGATGCGCTCCCGCATGTCGGGGGGAACGCCCGGTCCGTCGTCTCTGACCTCGATGTTCGGCACCGGCGCATCGCCCACGACGATTTCCACCACGGTGGCCCCCGCGCCAAACGCATTGGCGATGAGGTTGACCACCACCTGCTCCAGCCGCGCCGTGTCCCCGTGGACCACAATGCCGCTGGGACCGTGGATCGTGACGGTCCGACGCATCGCGGCGCCAGTGAGCAGCACCCCTCGCCGGGCGAGATCGCGCAGGTCCACGGGGAGTCGCGAGATCGGCGTGACGCGCGTGTAGTCTCGCATCCGGTCGATGTGGCCGCCGAGCCGCTCCACCGCGCGGGAGATGGCGTCAAGATTTTCCGCCCCACCAAGGCCCGAATCCAGCATCGCCACGTGCCCGGCAATCGCCTGGAGCGGTTGCGCCATGTCGTGCGCAGACCCGAGCACCAATTCCGCGGCTTCGGCGACGCGATCCATGCGCTCCAGCCGGTTCCACGCTGTTTCCCGGGACACGCTGATCGCCAGTCCATGCGAGATGTCCGCCGCCGCATCGGCCTCCTCACTTCCCACCGCCCGCGCCGGCCAGAGGGTGAGGACGCCGAGATCCACCGCACCCCGACGCACCGGATACGCAGCCTGCGCCCCGCCAACCGCGGGCGCGCCCGCGCGCCACTCTCTCCCATCTTCCATCCGAAATGACCCGCCCGCGTCGGGAGTCGACATCAACGTCACGAGCACAGCCAAGCCCGACTCCGCCATTTCCGCGACCGTCAGCCCGACCGCCGCCCGCCACGCCAGCGCGTTGGTGAGTTCCAACCGAGCCAGCCGGGTAGTGGCCCGCGTTGACACGGCATCGTTGACGACGGACATCGTGACGGGAGTCTACACGTTGGCGCGGCGGGGGGCAACGCGCTAGAACCGGCGCCCGCGCGGAGTCGAGTTGGTGACAAGCCGCCCCGAATGGCTCAAGGTCAAGATGCCCGGCGGGGAGCGCTACAGCCGCATCAAGGGCCGTGCGCGCCAGTTGAAACTCCACACCGTATGTGAAGAAGCCGCGTGCCCGAACATCGGGGAATGTTGGTCGAGCGGCACGGCGACGTTCATGGTGATGGGAGACACATGCACGCGCGGATGCCGTTTCTGCGCGGTAAATACGAGTCGGAAGGGGCTTCCGCTCGATCCTGCGGAGCCGACGAACGTGGCGGCAGCCATCGCGGAGTTGGATCTCGACTACGTCGTGGTGACCAGCGTGAATCGGGACGATCTGGCGGACGAAGGTGCGGGCCATTTTGCAGCCTGCATCGAGGCCATCCGGGCTGCGGCCCCGGGTACGATGGTGGAGGTGCTGATTCCCGATTTTCACGGCAACGGCGCGCTGTTGGACGTGATCGTGGCGGCGCGCCCCGATGTGTTGGCGCACAACGTGGAAACGGTGCCACGGTTGCAGTCAGTCGTGCGGGATCCTCGGGCAAACTGGGAGAACTCAACGAGCATTCTTGAAATGGCAAAAGCGCGAGGCATGCTCACCAAGACCTCGCTGCAGGTGGGGCACGGCGAGTCGGAGGCGGAATGCGTCGATGCAATGGCGCGATTAAGGGAGAAGGACGTGGATTTCCTGACGATTGGCCAGTACCTCCGACCGTCGATGAATCACCTTGCGGTCACCGAGTACGTGGAGCCGGTTGTGTTTGAGCGTCTGGCCGTTGCGGGGCGAGAAATGGGGTTCCGTTACGTCGCAAGCGGGCCACTCGTTCGATCTTCCTACAAGGCAGGGGAATTCTTTATCCGCGAGCATAGCCGTGCGGCGCGAGGGGAAGCGTGACCGGTCGCGACGCCCTGCGCGCGGCGCTTACGACGGCCGACCTCGTCGTCGGAGAGGCGGTCGGCGTCCACGGCGTGACGGCTGGCTTGGACGTGGCCATGCTGCGAACGCCACTCTCCGAGAACGCAGCGGTCGGGGCCGCGGTTGGAATGGCGCTGGCCGGAAAGCGCGTGGTCGTCGAGATCGTAGACCCGCGCGGCGTGACCCGGGCGGCGGAGGCGATTGCGGAGGCGGGCGGCCTGCTCACGCGGTCGGGCGGCACGTTTCGCGGCGCGCTCGTGGTGCTGGCCGTCGTGAGGGTAGGGGATGCGATTCCGACGGCGCCGCCGGGTGTGCGTCTGGCCGTCGCGGGGGTGGCGGGTGCGATTGGGCCGATCTTCGCAGCGGCGTTCCTGGCCTCGGAACCCACGCTCGTGTGTATCGCGGCGTCCACGTTGGACGCTACCGTCGGTCCTTCCAACGGTTCACGGCGGGGAACAGGCGTCACCATCCTCGCAATCGGAGAAGGAGTGCCGCTCGCCCTTACGACAGCAGGCGCGGACATCGTGGACCTTGGCGATACATCGAGTGTATCATCGCTGGGGGAAAGCGTGCGGCGGACCGGGCGTGTCGTGCTCCTGACACATGGCGACACATCCGTTGTATCATCCGTGCTGGCCGAAGCGTTCTGGCACCTCGAAGCGCCGCCGGTTCATGTGCGCGCGGCCGACGGTGTAGATGCACTCGCACGCGCCATTGCAGAAACCCTAGATCCATAGAGGACTCCCGATGTTTGTGTTCGAGTTGCCCGAGATTGGGGAAGGCGTCGTCGAAGGAGAGATCGTCCGTTGGCTGGTGCAGCCTGGAGACGCCGTGGCGATGGATCAACCCATCTGTGAGATCATGACGGACAAGGCGACGGTGGAGATCTCGTCGCCGAAAAGTGGACGGGTGGCGAAGGTCCATGGCGGCCCGGGCGACATCGTGAAGGTGCACGCGCCGCTGGTGGAGATCGAATTGGGCGGTGGCGTAGGCGCGCCGAAGGCGGTTGCGGAAACGGCGTCGGCGGCGGTTTCCGTGGCGACGGCGCCGACGATCGCAGCGGTGAAACCGCCGGTTGCGGCGCCGGTTGCGGTTGCAGCGCCGGCGGCCGCGCCCGTCGTCGCCACCGCCGCCCTCCCCCCTTCCGTGGCGGCCCGTATGCCTCCCCCACCCGGCACAAAGTCGCTCGCCTCGCCCGCCGTCCGTCATGCCGCGCGGCAGCAGGGCGTGGACGTCAACGCCATCGCCGGCAGCGGAAAGGGCGGACGGGTGACGCGGTCCGATATCGAGGGCTTCGTCGCGCATCCCGAGGCCATCAAGGCGCCGCCCGCGCTGCCGTTCACGCCACCCGCCGCGTCCACGGGTGACGAACGCATCAAGATCATCGGTCTACGCCGGAAGATCGCGGAACGGATGGTCCAAGCCTACCGCACGGCGCCGCACTTTACGTACGTGGACGAGGTGGACTGCACCAACCTTGTGGCGCTCCGGAAATCCCTGCTCCCGGCGGCCGAAGCGCGTGGCGCCAAGCTGTCCTACCTGCCCATCATTATGAAGGCGCTCGCCGTCGTGTTCCGCGAGTTCCCCACGGTGAACGCCGTGATGGATGAAGAGGAATTCACGCTGGTCGTACGGCGTGAGGTCAATATCGGCATCGCCACGGACACGCCGGCCGGGCTGTACGTGCCCGTCGTCCGCAACGTCGAACGAAAGAGCATCCTTGAATTGGCGGTCGAAGTTGCCGATCTCACGGATCGCACACGAGAGAACAAGGTACGCCTCGACGAACTGCAAGGCGGCAGCTTTACGATCACCTCCGTGGGCAACATCGGCGGCCGGTTCGCTACGCCCATCCTGAATCATCCCGAGGTGGCGATCCTCGGCGTCAACCAGATTCACGATCGCCCGATGGCCATCGACGGACAGGTCGTGATTCGCAAAATGATGTACCTTTCGCCGAGCTTTGATCATCGGGTGATCGACGGGGCCGTGGGCGCGCGGTTCGTGAGCGCACTCAAGGCGATTCTGGAGCATCCCGAATCCCTTCTGCTGGAGCTGCGGTGAACGACGTGACGGAATCGCCATCGCCGGTGGATGCCTATCGAGCATGGCTCGCTGCCGACGATAGCGTCGTGAGCGGGCGTGGACTCGATGCCATCGTGATCGGGGCGACGCTGGGTACGCCCAAGCGAACGTGGATTTTGCCGGGAAAACGGGAGCGTGGGTGCGCGATCCTGCGGGGAGCGAACCCGGATGCGCTCGCGACAGCGCGCCCCTACCGGGTGATTCCGCCGGGGGATTCGCCGGCGATCCGAGCGCTTGTCGGCGTTGGACTTGCGATGGTGGGCGAACCCGCGTTGGTATTTCTGGGGAGCGGAAGCGTGAGCTACGGCGCGTTCCATGAGGCACTGCAGTTGGCCACGGCCCACGTGGCACCGGTCATTTTCGTCGTCACCTGGTACGTCGGCGCGGGTCCATTTGCGCCCCAGCTTACGACGAGTCCGGCGGCCCTTGCGCGTTCGTTGGGAATCGCGGGCGTCGAGGTCGACGGAAACGATGAAGCTGCGGTTCGGAATGCGGTTGCCGCTGCGGCCGGCCCAACCGTGATCGAAGCGCGCTTGTCCGGGCGCGCGTAGGCTTGACGCCGCTCGAAACGCCGCTCCTGCTCGCGTGTGTGGCGGCAGGACTGGCGGGATTTGTCGATGCTGTTGCGGGGGGCGGCGGATTGATTCAACTGCCGGCGTTGTTGCTGCTGATGCCGGGTGTGCCCGTGCCGATGGTGCTGGGCACCAACAAGGGTTCGGCGATTTTCGGCACCGCGGTTGCGACGATCCGGTATGCGCGTACGGTGCCGGTGCCGTGGCGGACGGTTGGTGCGGCCGCAGCGGCGGCCTTTGTTGGATCGTGGTTCGGCGCGCGAGCGTCCTCGCTGCTGAACCCGGCGATGATGAGGCCGCTGGTCTTGGCCCTCCTCGTCGGCGTTGCAATCTTTACCTTCGCGAAGAAGGATTTTGGCGCGAGCGGCGTAGGGCGGGAGCGGGCGGTCCTCGGCGTGCTGCTGGGGGGCGTCATCGGTTTTTACGATGGGTTTTTCGGTCCGGGGACAGGAACGTTTCTGATTTTCCTGTTCATCTGGTCGCTGGGCCTCGATTTCCTCGGCGCATCTGCTGCCGCAAAAGCCGTGAATGTCGCGACGAACCTGGCGGCGTTGGGGAGCTTCGCCCTGGCCGGAAACGTGCGATGGGGCTGGGCGCTGCCCATGGGGGCGGCCAATATCCTGGGTGCGCTGATGGGGGCAAACCTGGCGATTGCGAAGGGAAGTGCTGTCGTGCGCCGGTTCTTTCAGGGCGTAATTATATTGTTGTTGGCGCGATTGACGTGGGATTGGGTGCGGGGGGGCGGAGGGTGACGGGGTGTGGCGGGTGGCATGGCCTATTCGTTGGCGCAGTGACTCCGACCTTCGCCATCGAGATCGGTACCTTCGTCGACGATGCCCTCGTAGTCGCTGTCGGTGAAGTCCAACACGACTGGAACTGTCTACGCCTACATCGACAACATCGTCCTCACCATCGAGAGGGCTACTCCCGATAGAGGGCAAGAAAAATGACGTGGCGGTGGGATACCCCCGTTGGCGCGATGCATCGACACCTGCGCCCCCTGCTGGTCGGGCCCGGCAGGGGCAGTCGTGACGGGAGGTAGTTGACCTCAGGAGACCGGACCATTTTCCGGTGCGAGCGAGCGTGCGTTGGTAAGGTAGAAATGGCGTTTTATTGGGCCGCGCTGATAGGGTCCGTCGGCTTGTGCGATCTCGACCATGGGTCGCCGGGTGGCGGTGACTTACGACGAGCGGAGCGCGGAGTCGAGGGAGACCCGTAGGCGAAGCGCGTTCTCACCTGCGGAGTCGCGGGCCCGCAGGAGGATTCTCCGCACCGCCCCCGTGACAATTCCCAAGGCAGCGGCGATTTCGGCGTTGCCAAACCCCACCGCCGACCCGACGGCGGCAAACACTCTCCGGGCGCGCACCTTTTCGGGGTCCATCCCCGCCAAATCGGGTCCACTCGCGAACGTGTCGCCGGCCAACTCGCGGAGGCGGTGGCACCGATTGCGCGGACGATGGCGTCGTCCGCCGGTACGATTTGGACGGCAGGCAAGCCCACTCCGGTGTACGCCGAGCGCATCTTAAAACGCGGCAGCACCGTGGCGATTCGATTCGCGAATCCTTCGACCAAACGCGCACCGATCAGGTCGGGGAAGCATGATCCGGTCCATACGGCCGGGTGAACGTCGAGCCCGTGCTGCTTCGGCTGGCCGAGGCAGTAGCCGACGAGATGCAAAAGGTGCCCGCGATCTTCCACGGGTCGAACGTTGGCAAGGTCGAGGGGCTCCGCAGCGAACTCCCGCAAAGCGAGTCGAACGGCGCGGCCCAAACGGCCAACTTCCGCAGCGTTCGTAGCTTTCGCGACGAGGTGGAGGTGGTCATCCACAATCGCGAAGACAATCAGACGCGGGCCGGCGACTCGAGACAACGTGCGGACCGCGCGCCGGCGCGAGCCCTCATCGGGAAAGGCAGGTTGGCGGTTTGTTGTCGCGATGGTGAGGTGGTACTGAGGCACAGCGGCGGGAGGGTAGGCACGGGGTCAACGGGCGGCCAGCGGGCCGGGTGGAATTATTTGGCCACGGCGCCGGGCAGCGGCGCGTACCGCTCTCGACCCGTTGTCAGGAATACCCCGACAGCGGTACCGAATTGCGTACCGCTCTCGACCCGTTGTCAGGAATACCCCGACAGCGGTACCGACGCGGTGGGCAGAGTCACTGCGTCAGGACGTCGATCCGCGCTTGCGCCTTCTGCGCGAGCGGATCGACGTCGTCACCGACGTAGGTTTTTACCTTTTGGTACAGTGCAAGCACAAGTTCCGTTTGGCTGATGCCCTCGAGCGTGCGCGCCTCGGTGTAATCGTCGGACGCCTGATCCCGCAGGTGGCCGCGCACTTCGGCGAGCTTGGCCTTTGCGGCCTCATTGTATGGATCGCCACGCACCGCCGGTCCAACGCGCTGCGCGCGCTGAGGCGGTCCGGTGTTTTCATCGTGTTGGAGCCAGCGATGTAGTCTTTTCGGCCCGCGGACTTCAACTTGTCCTTGGCCGTCCGAATCCCCTCATTCGCCACGTCGAATTGGCCGCGGGCATGCGTGGAATCTGCGAATTTCACACTTTCCGAGTGTACATCCCCGTTGATTGGCCGTCAAATCGCGGTTGACCGACGGAACGTCGTCTTGTGATGCCGCTTTCGGACCATCGACGCGTCTGTCACGCCCTCGCTCCTTACCGGATCGCCTCGTCCCGAAAGGCTGCGCCCGCCAGCCCCGCGCGCGTCACGGTCCCGGGTCCTCGCCCGGTCTCGTCGCGTCTGGCGGCCCGCGAACCCTCCGCCTGTCGTAACGCCTCGGCGTGGGTTGTCGGTTCCGGCACGCCAACGGACGCAAAGCGGCCCCAGAGCGCCCAAGGCACGCGGCAAAAACCGGGTCGCCCATCCGAGTCGCCCAGCCCACGGGACCCCGCATCGTGGCCGCCGCGAATCCGTTCAGGTTAGGCCCACGCCCCCACCCGGAGCCCGCATGGAGACCCTGACCTACACCGCCGTCGTCATCGGAGCCGGCCCCGGTGGCTACCCCTGCGCCATCCGTCTCGCCCAGATGGGTATCAAAACTCTCTGCATCGAACGCGAGTATTGGGGCGGCGTGTGTCTCAACGTCGGGTGCATCCCGTCGAAAGCGCTCATCACCGCGGGAAAGCGCTACGAGGAGATCCTCCACGCCGACAAGATGGGCATTGAAATCTCCGGCAAACCGACCATCAACATGGGGAAGTTGCAGGCCTGGAAGAGCGAGGTGGTCGGCAAGCTGACCGGCGGCGTGCGCACCTTGTTGAAGGCGAACAAGGCCGACATGATGGTGGGAGAAGCAACCTTTGTCGGGCCGCATGCGCTGATCGTGAAGACAGCAGACGGAGAGAAACGCATCGAGGCCGAGCACATCGTCATCGCGACGGGTTCACGCCCCGTCGAGATCCCCGGATTCTCGTTCAAGGACAAGCGCATCCTCGACTCCACGAAAGCGCTGGCCCTTCCGGAGGTTCCCCGCCGACTTGCCGTGATCGGCGGCGGCTACATCGGACTGGAGATGGGCGGGATGTACGCCAAGCTGGGCGCGCAGGTCACGGTCATCGAAATGGAGGATCAGATTCTTCCGGGGTTCGACGCGGACGTCGTGAAGTTGATCGATCGGAAACTCCGCAAGGACAAGGTGGCGATCTTTACCAAGTCGCAGGCACTCGGGTGGGAAGAAGGCGAGGATGGTGCAACGCTCCGCTTCAAGACGCCGGAGGGCGAAAAGTCGATTTCCGCCGACTACATCCTCGTCACGGTCGGCCGCCGGCCCAACACCGATGGACTCGGGCTGGAGGCGGTGGCGTGTGCGATGGAAGGTCGGTTCATTCGCACGGACAAACAGCAGAAGACGACCGTTCCGGGCGTCTACGCCATCGGGGATTGCACCAGCGGCCTCATGCTCGCGCACAAAGCAAGCCACGACGGGGAAATCGCCGCGGAAGTCATTGCCGGACACAACGCATTCAACGATGCCAAAACGGTGCCCGCCGTCGTATTCACCGACCCCGAAATCGCGACGGCGGGGCTGATGGAGCACGAGGCGAAGGCCGCAGGCTTCACCGTCAAGGTGGGCAAGGTACCCTTCGCCGCCATCGGACGCGCGCTTACGACGGGTGACACCGACGGATTCATCAAGGTCATCATCGACGCCACCACCCAGCGCGTGCTCGGCGTGACCATCTGCGGCCCGCACGCCAGCGACCTGATCAGCGAGTGCGCCTTGGCCATCGAGATGGACTGTGAGGCCCTCGACATCGGCCTGACCATCCACCCCCATCCCACCCTCGGCGAGGGGGTGATGGAGGCCGCCAAAGCCGCCATCGGGCAGGCGGTACACGTCGTGAACGCCTAGGCGCCTACGTCCGCCGGCGACGCGCGCCGAGCACGCCGGCCAGAGCGCCGAAAAGGAGCGCTGACGTCGGCACTTCGGACCCGCTCGCGCACGCGCAGCTCTGACCAATCGAGATCTTGTTCTCGTCCGAATCGCCATCCGCGCGGCCGGTGTCCTGGGTTGCGCCGGTATCGCCCGTTGCGCCGGATGTATCCAAGGAGGCCGACCAACTGTAGGAATATCCATTCTCCGAATCTTCCAGCGGAGAAACGACCAGGAATACGTCCTTGTTCCCGACGTCTTGCATCGAGATCGTGCCTTCTCCCCCTTCGATGTGTTGGACAACGGAGCGTTCGACCGCGCTTCGCGACGCCTCCACGAGTTGGACCGACCAATCCGCGCCCGGATCACCCGTGAAGTCGATCGTCAGCGTCCCATCGCCCAGCCCCTTGCCGAATTTGATGTAGTTTTGTCCATGGCCCTCGGGTTTGGTGGACCGTGCACTCTCTCCCTCGGCCGGCAACGTCGTGACCGTATCCGTGAGCCGGACCTCGGGAATTACCTCGTGGTGGGCATAGTCCATCACCGTATTTCGCGCGCTGAAATCGACGAACGCATCCTCCCAATCGATGTCGATATCCTTCATCATGTCGTCGATGTCGATTGCGTCATTTCCCCGCGCGCGCGACGCATTCTCCCAGATCTCGCGGATCGTGTCCGGCCCACCATGGTATTCATCAAGGTAGAACGACCATAAGGCCATTCCATACATATGATAGAATACGACTTCATCCTCCTGCGAACTCGCGTCAAACGCGACGTAGGGATAATCCGAATATCCCGTGACGTACCACGCCCATTGATTGATCGACGGGTAGACGTAGGCCTCGATCCAGGTCGCCGTAGCCTCCCACCACCACAATTCTGGCGCGAATGAATAGGCGAATTGCAACGTGTGATTGAATTCGTGGGAGGCCATGATGTCGCCCCAGTCCGCGTTCTGCCACGAGTTTCTGCCCGCGGAAATATACGGCATATATTTATTGTCGCAGTTCGTTACATAGGTATAGGCGCCGTTGGTATCCCGATTTTCCACGTAGGCGGGGAGCAGGAATTCCCCATCCCCCACCGGTGGCTCCCATCCCATTTCCTCAACTTCAACCTCGTAGGACAATTCCAGCGCTTCGAGGAAGCGATTGGCGGTGGCCTCGGTAATTCCCGCGTCCCATTCCACCACGAAGTGCGCGCCCGTCACGCGATTGTTCATCTGTTGACCCTCACACGAGTCTTTTGCGGCGGGCGGTGGCGGCGGGCCCTTGCGAGGCGGAAACGGTGCAAACAAGTCCGTCCGCGACGGCGCGAGTACCGCCGTGGCGCGGGCGCGTTCTTCTACCGTCAGCTCCTGCCAATGCTGGTTCAGCTCGTGGACCAGCGGGGTGAGGCACCCATTTTCCGGCCGTTGCTCCAGAGCCGCCATGAGGTGAGTGCGCACGTCCATGGTCGATTCCAGCGGAGCAGCGAGCGCAATACCGGCAAGGAGCAGCATGGCCGCACCATCGCACCAAAGCGGGACCGGGGCCAGTCAAAATCGTGTCGTAGGCGCGTTACGAGAGCAGATGTTCGTGACGTTCGAGGGCCTCGACGGATCCGGCGGCACCACCCAGCTCGCGCTGTTGCGCGGCGCATTGGAGCGGCAGTTTCCGGGCCGCGAAATCGTGTGTACGCGCGAGCCGTCGGATGGCCCCATCGGCCGCTTCATTCGTGCGGAGTTGGTGGCCGGCGGGCAGCTCGGGGACACGGTATTTCCCTACTTGTTCGCTGCGGATCGCCGTGACCACCTCGATCGCGTGGTGAAGCCGGCGCTCGCGCGCGGCGCGTTCGTGCTCTCGGATCGTTACTTTCATTCCTCGCTCGCGTACCAATCCCATGCGATAGGGATGGCCCAGGTCGAGGCCTTGAACGCGGCGTTTCCTGCGCCGGATCTCGTGGTACTCCTCCAGCTCTCCCCGGAGCGCTGCATGGAGCGCATGAAAGACCGGCCGGGGAAAGATCGTTTTGAAACGCTGGATTGGTTGCGAAAAATCGAGGCCGCCTACGAGGAGGTGTGCCGACGCAAGGCCGACCACCGCATCGCCCGCATCGACAGCGGCGGCCCCCGAGAGGACGTGCATGCCCGCGTTTGGGCGGCGCTTGAAGCGGCATTGGCGGTTGGCGGGGCGGCGGTTGGCGGGGCGGCGGCTGGCGGGGCGGCGGCGGGTTCGACGGTGCATGCGCGTTCTTGACCTCGGCCGGATTGCGTACACCGAGGCGCTGACGATGCAGGAGCAGCACCTCGCAGCGCGGATCGCGCGAGAGCAGGACGACGTCATCCTCGTCTGTGAGCACGATCCCGTCTACACGATCGGGCGCAAGCGCGGCGCGAGTGTGAACGTGTTGAGCGCCGGCGATGTACCCGTGGTGGACGTGTCGCGGGGGGGGGATGTGACGTTCCACGGCCCGGGACAGGTGGTGGCGTACCCGATCGTGGCGTTGTCGGAGGCCGAGCGCGATCTCCATGCGTTCATGCATCGCCTGGAGCAAGTGATGATCGAGGTATGCGCCACGTTCGAACTGCCTGCCGGTCGCGACGATCGCAACACCGGCGCGTGGGTCCGCGGGCGAAAGGTGGGGAGCGTGGGAATCGCGTGTCGGCGCTGGGTGACGTGGCATGGGATTGCCCTGAACGTCACGACGGATCTTTCCTGGTTCGAGCGAATCAACCCCTGTGGGTTCTCGTCGTCCATCATGACCAGCATGGCGACGGAACGGCCGGGAATCGCGTTCCCGGAAGTGAATGGACGCGTCCGCGAAGCCTTCCTGCGATGGTGACGGGCGCGGGTTAGGCGCGGCGCCCGAGGTTCGCCATGCTCGACCCCAATCTTTTCTCCGATACGCCCGATGTCGTGCGCCAAAGCCTGCGCCGGCGGCATGCGAATGCCGAAACGCTCGCATCGGTGGATCGCTTGGTCGAGCTCGTGGCGCGGCGTCGGGAGTTGAGCACGGAAGGTGATGCGTGCAGGGCCTTGCGAAACACGCTTTCCCCTAAAATCGGGGCATCGATGAAGCTCGGGCACGCGCTGGAGGCCGGGATGATGAAGGCCGACGTCAAGCGCGCGAGCGACCGTGCGGCGGCGATCGAAGCGGATCTGCTCGGCGTCGAAGCGGAGGAGTTGCGGCTGAACCTTCACCTCCCCAACATCGTGCATGCGGACACTCCCGACGGGCGGGACGAGCATGGCAACGTCCTCGCCCGCAAGTGGGCGGCGCCGGGCAAACCTCCCCGATCCGTGGGGAAATCGCACGACGAACTCGCGGAAGTGCTCGGCATGTACGACCCGGCGCGGGCGGCAAAGCTGTCCGGCGCTCGGTTTTCGGTCATCAGCGGCCCGCTGGCGGCGATTGAACGGGCGTTGATTCAGTTCTTTTTGGACCTCGCGGTCGCGGAGCACGGCTACCGCGAGGTGCTGGTGCCGTACATGGTCACCCGCACGACCATGGCGGGGACGGGACAACTTCCAAAGTTTGAAGAGGATCTATTCAAGCTGACGCATCCATTGTCGAACGAGGACGCGTTTCTCATCCCCACGGCCGAAGTGCCGGTCACCAATCTTCATCGTGACGAGATCCTCGATGGCGATGCGCTCCCCATCAAATACGCAGCGTTCACCCCCTGTTTCCGTAGCGAGGCGGGCGCCTATGGCCGCGATACGAAGGGCTTGATCCGGCTGCACCAGTTCCACAAGGTGGAGTTGGTCTGGTTCGCGCGCCCCGATCAGGGCGTGGAGGGTCTGGAAGCATTGACCCGCCACGCAGAAACAGCTTTGCAACGACTGGAGTTGCCGTATCAGGTGGTCGCGCGTTGCGCTGGAGACGTTGGAAACGGCGGGTCCAAGGGCTACGACCTGGAGGTCTGGCTACCCGGCCAGCAGGCGTACCGGGAAATCAGCTCGTGCACCCTGTTCACGGACTTTCAAGCACGGCGATTGAAGATCCGGTACAAGCGGGAGGGCGACAAGAAGCCAACGCTGGTTCACACCATCAATGGCTCGGGATTGGCGGTTGGTCGGACGCTTGTCGCCATTCTTGAAAACTATCAGGAGGACGATGGCAGCGTGGTCGTGCCCGAAGCCCTCCGCCCGTACGTGCGCGGGCTTGACCGGATTCGTGTCGGGGATTAGGGTTGCATGCCCATCCTAGGAGGTGTGGCCGAGCGGTTGAAGGCAGCGGTCTTGAAAACCGCAGTTCTCACAAGGAACCGTGGGTTCGAATCCCACCGCCTCCTCCACAACTCGATAATTCGGAGACGTGACCGAGTGGCCGAAGGTGCTCGCTTGCTAAGCGAGTGTTCCCGAAAGGGGACCGCGGGTTCAAATCCCGCCGTCTCCGCCATCCATCCTCGGCCTTCCGTGCCGACTCAGCGCCCATAGCTCAACTGGATAGAGCACCTGACTACGAATCAGGAGGTTGGAGGTTCGAATCCTTCTGGGCGCGCCATACAATAGATAGCGTTTGCGGCAGGTAATCTGCCAGCGTGCACCTTGGGCGGCGATGGCGCGGATCGGGGTCGGGTCGCAGCCGGGTCGCAGTTTGGCGG
>CAMAWH010000049.1 GCA_945861635.1 Klebsiella pneumoniae
CCGCCGCCCGGCCCGCCGCCGCCCGGCCCGCCGCCCGGAGGCCCCTTTCCGCCCTTTCCACCCTTCCCCCCCGTCGGGCCGTCCTTGACCAGGTTTCCGTGCTTGTCTCGCAGCTCGAACAACCCCGATCCCGGCTCGCCGAGTCCACCATCTTTCGCCGCTTCCAACACCTCAACGCGCTTCACGAGGTCCGTCAGGACGGACTCCATCGTGGGCTTCTCGCCGCCGAATTGGGTGCCTGCGGTGGCGCCTGCAGCAGCGACCATTTCGAGAGATTGGACGCGCGCCCCGAGTTCTCCGAGTTGCTCCGAAGACGCGCCGACCGGTGGAGCCGCCGTCACGGTCTCGGGCCTGCACCGCACGTACAACTCGTCCAGCGCTCCCTGCACCGTGCGTGCGCTGCTGCCGGATTGCGCCGCGTCGTAGGCAACATCCGTGCCATTTGCGCCGCTTCCGGCGCCGCATCCAAGGAGAAGAAGGAGAAGTCTCATAGCCACCCTCGGCGTCGAAAGTACCAAAGCAAACCCGCTGCGGAGATTCCCATCATCGTGATTGCGCCCCAGAACCCCGCCGGGGAATCGGTGGTCGGGATGTACTTGAAATTCATGCCAAATGCGCCGCTGATCACCGTCATCGGCAGGAGGAAGGTGCTGACGATGGCCAGGTACTTCATCACCTGATTCATCCGTTCGTTGACCATGTTGGCGTGGACCTGAAGCGCGCCATTGCAGACCTCGAGCTGGACCGTCACGGCATCCCCGATCGCCAGAATATGGTCCATGACGTCGCGGAAGTACAGGCGGTCTTCCTCCGTCGTCTCCTGAGAGTCCATCAACCGACTCGCCGACTCCTTGACGGAAACGGTAATGCGGCGAAGGGTAAGCAAATCGCGGCGCAGTGAGGTCAGCTGGTCCACCAAATGGGGGCGTGGCTCCTGCGTCGCCTGCCGCTCCAAGGACTCACCGCGCTCCTCGAAGTCATCGAGCAGCGGCATGAACTCGTCGATCGCCGCGTCCACAAGCGCGTGCGCGATACGACCGGGGGTACATCCGACGTGGCCCGGATCGCTCTCAAGGGCTGCGCGAATCGTCGTGATGCACGGCATGCCCGACGCGTGGACACTGACGATCAAATCGCTGCGGAGAAAAATGTGAATTGCAGTCGTGTCGAGCGCTTCGGCCGTGCGCTGATCGAGCGCCAAGGCAACGAGAAAGCTGTGCGTCGCATACCGTTCGTACTTGGCCCGGCGTTGTTGATTTCGGCAGTCCTCCAGAGCGAGCTTGTGGAAGGCCCAACGCGCGCCGAGCTGGTCGATTTCTTCCTTTGTGGCGTCCTCGAGCTCCACCCAGAGCGTCCAGCCCTTCGGCGGCTCGTTTTCAACCGGCCATCCGCTTTTGGCGGTGGCGTTTCCCTCAGGTGAAAAGAGCGTGTGACCAACCATGACGCCGGAGTCTACTCCAACCGGCGATCAGTACGTCGGCATCCGCGGGTCAATCTCCCGTGCCCACGCCGTGATTCCGCCTTCCATGTTCGTCACGCGGAAGCCGTTGGCAGCGAGCACAGCGCACGCTTGCGCGGAACGACCGCCGAGCTTGCAGTGCACCAGGATCTCCCGGTCCTTCGGCAGCTCCGCGAGGCGCGCGGCGACTTCCGTGTGGGGAATGAGCTTGTCGGCCCAATCGAAATGGACAATGTTCCACTCCTGCTGCCCGCGCACGTCGAGCACGTACGGCGCCCAGCCTTCGGTGCGCTTTTGTGCGATCTGGGTGACGTTCAATCGAGAAAATCCCTCTCCGGTGCTCATGGGAGCCTCCTCCTTTTTTCCGTGTTCGGTCTTTGGAATTCCGCAGAATTGGTCGTAGTCGACAAGCGTCGTGATCGGGCGCGCGTCCGGGTCGCAGCGCAACTTCAGCTCGCGAAAGCTCATGTTCATCGCATCGAACAACAACAGCCGTCCGGACAGCGTTCTGCCCTGCCCGAGGAGGATTTTGATTGTCTCGGTGGCCTGAATCGTTCCGATGATCCCGGGGAGTACGCCGAGCACGCCGCCCTCGGCGCAACTCGGCACGAGGCCGGGCGGAGGCGGCTCCGGATACAGGTCACGGTAGTTTGGACCATTTTGATAGTTGAATACGCTCGCTTGACCCTCAAATTTGAAGATTGAGCCATAGACGTTCGGCTTTCCGAGAATCACGCAAGCATCGTTCACCAGGTAACGCGTCGGAAAATTATCCGTACCATCGACCACCACGTCGTAGGGTTGACAAATCCGCAGCGCGTTTTCGCTCGTCAGGGGCTCTTCGTAAACGTCGACTTGCACGAAGGGGTTGAGGTCGAGAATACGGTCTCGCGCGGAAACGACCTTGCGCTTCCCTACGCTCGCCGTGCCATGGATGATCTGCCTTTGGAGATTCGAGGCATCTACCGTGTCGAAGTCCACGATCCCGATGCGGCCTACTCCGGCGGCGGCCAGATAGAGGAGGAGCGGTGAGCCCAGTCCACCGGTACCGACGCAAAGCACACTCGCTGCCTTGAGTTTCTCCTGCCCCGCCATGCCGACCTCATCGAGGATCAGGTGGCGCGAATACCGCGCGATCTCATCGCGGGTGAGCGTACTCACCGGCCACCGGCGATGGACGGCACGATGATCAGAGTATCGCCGTCCTTCAGGAGGGTGGCGCCCTTCTGGAGGAAGCGGATGTCTTCGTCGTTCAGGTAGACGTTGACAAAACTGCGGAGCGCGCCGTCCGGAGTCCGCAGGTGCCGAGCCAGCGCGGGATGCCGCGTCGTGAGTTGCTCCAACGCTTCTTCTGCCGTGGATGCGTCAACAGAAATGACCGCCGCGCCGTCCGTATAGGACCGCAGCGCCGTAGGGATGGAAATCGAGATGGACACAGTCAATCCTCCGTAAGCAGGGGTTCTTCATCCATCGCACTCCGGTCTTCCCGTAGGCGCCAGGACTGGGTGGTTGCAACGGTTCCGTTGCGCACCGATACGATCACGTAGCTCATATTCGGGAGCGCATGGTCACGGTCGAAATCGGAATACTGCGAGGGATGGTCGGGGTGCGAGTGGTAATAGCCCACGATCTCAATGCCGTCTGCGTTGAGCGCCTCCTCTGCCCGATACAGGGTCAACGCACTCACCAGATATCGATTATGGGCGGAATCGGCGCGCTCGTTGATGAGCGCCAGGACACGGGTGACGCGCCCGCTCGCCCGCTCTCCGGCCAGAATGCCGACCACCTCGTGCGGGAAGCCCTCGGCCGCGTGGGCATGCATGCGAGCGAGTTCGCTGCTGGCAAAGGTCACGCCCATACGTGTTCCTCGGAGAGGTAGCGCTCGCCGCCGTCGGGGAAGATGGTGACAATCACGCCGCGCTCGAGTCGCGACGCCACGTCGAGTGCCCCCCACAACGCAGCCCCAGACGAGATTCCCGCGAGCAGCCCCTCCTCTCGCGCGAGCCGGCGCACGAGGTCGATGGACGCTTCCGTCGGTGCAGCCAGATCTCCCGTGGCGAGCGTGGGATCGTAAATCGAGGGGACAATCGCCGATTCCATGTGCTTCAAGCCCTCGAGACCATGGAAGGGGCCGTCGGGCTGAACGGACCATCCTTCGACCCCGGGGTTGTGCGTGTGCAGGCCGCGCGTCGTGCCAACGAATGTGCCGCTCGTTCCAAGCGTTGCGACAAAATGTGTCACCATTCCTCTGGTACTACGCCAGATCTCCTGGGCCGTAGTGGCTTGGTGAGCCTTCCAATTCGCGTCGTTCGAGTATTGATCAACGTACACGTACCGCTCGGGTTGGGTCGCCGCGAGGTGGCGCGCCATGCGGATCGCACCATCGCTCCCCTCCAACGGGTCCGTCTCCTCGACTTCGACACCATACGCAGCGAGGATGCGTTTTCGCTCCCGGTTCGCGTTCCGAGGCAGGCACAATGTGAGCTGATGCCCGCGCGCGGCGGCAATCATGCCATAGGCAATGCCGGTATTTCCGGAGGAACTGTCAAGGATCCGGCGTCCAGCAGTCAACTGCCCCGCCGCCTCTGCCGCAAGAATAATGGCGCGCGCCGCCCGGTCTTTCACCGAACCCCCCGGATTGAACCACTCCAATTTGGCCCAGACCTCTACGCCCGGCGGGCAAACGCCGCGCGTGACGCGCTCCAACCGGACGAGCGGCGTGTTTCCAATGAAGTCAATGACGGACAACGCGGCTCCAGCGCCGGGAAGGCTAACCACCGGCTCGCCCGGCGTTCACCCCGACGCTGTGCTCTGTAGCGTCGGTGACAAGCCGGCGTGCTGCACCGTGGTCAGGATGTCAGCCGGCTCCGGGAGCGCCCCCGGGCCGACATCGCCGCAGGCGAGGCGCTTCTCCGTCGGCTCCATGATCGTGTACCGACCAAGGTCGCGGAGCCACCCGACGTTACGCCGCACGACCGGGTGGAACCACATTTCCGTATTCATGGCCGGCGCCAGAACGATGGGAACCCCGCGGGGAAGCGCCATGAACACTGTGCTGAGCGCATCATCCGCGAGCCCGCAGGCAAGCCGGCCCAGCACGTTCGCGCTCATGGGCGCGATGACGCCGACCTGCGCCCACTTGGCCCAGCGAATGTGCGCCATCGCATCTTGGAATGTGTCGAGGAGCACGGGATGTCCGCACAGGCTCTCGAAGGTCAACGGACCGACAAAGCGTGTGGCGTTGCTCGTCATCACGACGCGCACGTCGTGTCCCGATTTTACGGCCAGACTGGTCAACTCGCAGGCTTTATACGCTGCGATTCCGCCGCTCACGCCGAGTAGAATGTTCAATTCAGCTCCGGGTCACCGGCCAGCGCAGACGACAGGAAATCCCGGTAGAACCTACGGGCATCGCGGTTTTCGTAGATCGCGAAGTGTCCGTTGTCGGGGAACTGGGCGAGACCCGCGGTTATCGCCTCTCCATCCCAGTCACGCGCGTTGCGGCGGGTCGGCAATGTATCCAGAGCCAAACCCCGGAGTTCCATTGCGAGTGGGTCCGTTGCGGGGTCTCCAACGATCGGAACTCGTCCGGCCGCTGCAAGCGCTTCGGTTGCAACGCTCGGGGTGTCCGCGTCGTGAAGTCCTTCCGTGAGTTCGATGGGCAGGGGCCGGGCCGGCCAGGCAGGCTCTTCAGCGAACCAGACGTTTGCGTAGTTCAGCGGGTCAGTCACCTCCGACAGCATCTGAATCACGCCGATCACTGGGTGCATCGTGGTGATTTCCTGCGCCTCAGGGATTTGCAGCAGGACCTTCAGGAGCGCCGCGATGTCGAACGGATCCTTCCGAAGCACGATGGTGAGCGAGAGCCCCCCGCCGGTGCCAGAAAATCCGGCCGCTACCATGTCTTCGGAGAAGAAGGGAGCGGCGATGGCCCCGACCAGACCGCCTTGCGAATGTCCAAAATAAGCCGCCTTGGCGGTGTTGATCGGCAGATCCTCTGCCCCGGCGTGAAAGGTGAGGGGGGCCGCCGTCAGCACGTGGGCAAGGTACACCTGATCCAACGCACCTTGCCGAAAGTTGCACCGGCCCGCAGTTGGATTCATGAAGTTGAAGCTATCTAACTCCACGTCCGTTTCGGGCGTTCCGCGGTCATAATGGAGAGGTTGGGAGATGCCGAACATCGCAACCCCCTCGTGCGCCATGACCGGACCTTCGTCGTCATTGTTGGGCGACGAATAGAAACTGCCAAAATTTCCGCCGGTACCGTGGCTGTACAGCACCAGGGGCCACCCGCCGGCGGGGGCCGTGCCGCTGGGAATGGTCAGCCCAAACTTCACCCTTTCCCAGGCCGCAATTTGCGGCACGCCCGCCTCGTTCACCTCGAAACCGCCCCCTTCGGAGCGATACGGGCGCGTTCCGTGTTGCCAGATCGGAATCGTCACATACCCGGTATAAACGCTTACGAAGCCACGATCATCCACCAATTCGACGCTGGTTTCCACGGGCCCGAGGCCGATCTCTTCGTGGATGGCCCGCGCAAAACGGGCCATTTCTTTCGTTGGATCCTGCGTAGTGAACACGCTTGCCAATGCGACGTCTGTCGGCTCGACACCACGCTGCCGTAGGATCTCTTCCAGCCCGCGGTAGGCCGGATCGCCGTCCTGCCCCCATACGTCCGCCATCACCCCGGGCCGCGCGAGCGGTGAGCGGAGGACGAGCGCGTACGTTGTGGCGGGCCGGAGCGTGAAGCCGAAAACCGGCGCCATCGCAAGCAGGTTCCTCGGATGATACAGATCTTCCGCCTCTGTCCACTCGAATTGGAGTGGTATGGCTTGACCTCGGGTGGGGCTGTCATTGTCCACGTCGAGCAGCATCACCGGCGAATCGTTCTGGATGGACGCGCCGGCCGAGGGCAACGCGCTGGTGTCGATGGCCTCCTCGAACTGGACATACAGCGGCGAATTCGTCCCCCAGCCATCGACCTCGGTGTCCACGGTGAGGTAGGTGTCGAGGATCGCGATGGCCGCCGGGTTGGGAAAACCCGAGAGATCGGGATGTCCGTCTACCAGGCGGGTATCCGACGGAAATGGAGTATCGAAGAAGCCTTCTCCTTCATTCACCGGTAGCGCGCCGGAGAGCGTGACCTCACTCGTACACGCGAACAAGGTGAGGGAGAACAACATGCTGCCGTAGCGTAGCCGACGCGATAGACGCGGGCGATGTCCGACCCAACCGCCATAGCACTTCTCTATGAGGGCAAGGCCAAGCAGGTCTTCGCCACGGCTGACCCCGGCCGCATCATTATCCATTACAAGGACGATGCGACGGCGTTCAACGGCGTGAAGAAGGCGTCCATCGCGGACAAGGGAGAGATCAACTGTCGTATTTCGGCCTTCTTCATGGAAAAGGTTGCCGCTGCCGGGATTCCGACCGCGTTTGAGCGCAACCTCGGACCGCGTGACCAACTCTGTCGGAAGGTCGAGATCATCCCGGTTGAGGTTGTCATTCGCAACGTCATCGCGGGCGGGCTGGCGAAGCGCCTGGGCCGTGCGGAGGGCGAGAGATTGCCTCGCCCGCTGATCGAGCACTTCTACAAGTCCGACGCACTGAATGACCCGCAAATCACGGATGAATGTGCGGTCATGCTGGGCTGGGCGGCGGCGTGGGAGCTGGCGTGCATGCGCGAGTATGCACTGGCGGTGAACGACCTGCTGCTCGCGTTCTGGGATTCGCTGGGGATCGATCTCGTGGACTTCAAACTGGAGTTCGGCCGCATCGGTACGACGGTCGTTTTAGCCGACGAAATAACGCCGGACGGGTCACGCCTGTGGGAGCGGTCGACGGGTCGGCACCTCGACAAGGACGTTTTCCGCAGGGATCTCGGAGATCTCAGCGAGACGTATCGGGAATTGTATCAACGGGTGTTCGGAGCCGCCATCCGGTAGGGCGTCCCGCCCGTTGCGGCGCTTCCCCCCTCCAAAAGGCCTACCAGAGGACCGGATTCGTGGTGGCACCCCACCAACTGCCGTTCAGGCGATCGGTGCTGGTGGTCCGGGCGTTGCTACTGTCGATCACGATGACCTGGTCGTTGTTCGTGAACCCGTACAGGTCTCCATCCGCATATCCCAGCGCGAAAATCTGGCTCACGCCGATGCTGCCGAGGTCCGTGGGCTTGCCATTGTTGGGGTCGATGCGGACGAGATTGTCCCCCCCTGTCACCGTCCAATAGAGCATGCCGTCGGGAAGGCCGATGATGTCCCCGGAGCTCGTATATTTGGTACCGGTATACAGCGGCGAAAACGCGCCGTTGTTGGTGTCGATGAACACCACGCCGTCTCCCGCGCCGATCAGGCGCCCATCACTGACGAAGGTCAGCCCGTTGAGTGAGCCGTCCATCGTGCCCACGTAGGTTGCTTCTGCGGTGTGGGGATTGATGCGGTACAGCACACTGTAGGCACATCCATACATGTAACCACTCAGGTCGATCGCGATGTCCGTCATGTCGGTGACGTTCACGCGACCGTCGGTAAACCGCCCGACAACGGATGCCTTGTTTGACGCCGGATCGTAGCTGTAAAGGGTGTTTCCCGTATTCAGGTAGATGGCCTCGGTTGCGACTTCCCCGGAGTCCTCTTCTCCGGTGTCGTCCTCGACCGTGTCCCCTCCCGAGTCCACCGTGTCCACGGGTTCCCCCGTGTCGGCAGTATCCACGTCAAAGCCGGAGTCTTCGCCACCATCCCGACGAGGCGGATCCTTCTGGTGCTGCAGGTCGTAATCGTTGCAACCAACGAGCAGGGAAAGCAGCATGACGGGCTCCGGGACGTTAGACGGCGGGCCTCGGGAGGTCCGCGATGCGAGCGCGCGTGTACGTAACCCTGAAGCCGGGGGTTCACGACCCGGCCGGAAAGGCTGTTCAAGGCGGGCTCGCGAGCCTCGGGTACAACGAGGTGCAGGACGTGCGCATCGGTCGGTATTTCGAGGTCACGGTCGAGGACCGTCCGGACGCCCGTGAGCGTCTGGAGGAGATGTGCCGGAAGCTCCTTGCGAACATGGTGATCGAGAACTATCGCGTCGAGCTGACATGAGGTCGATTGCGGTCGTCACTTTTCCGGGTTCAAACTGTGATGCCGACGCCCGGCAAGCGGTTGCACGAGCGGGAATGAAGGCGGTGCCGGTGTGGCACAAAGACGCATCGCTCGGGGCCGTGGACGCGGTCATCCTTCCCGGCGGGTTCTCGTACGGTGACTACCTGCGGTGCGGTGCGATTGCACGATTTTCACCGATCATGGCGGATGTCATGCGTTTCTCGGCGCGTGGCGGTCCGGTTTTGGGAATCTGCAATGGTTTCCAGATCCTGGCGGAGTGTGGACTCGTGCCGGGCGTCCTGCTGCGGAATCGAGACATGAAATTTTTGTGTCAGGATGTATCACTTCGGGTAACGGGTCGTCCGACCCCATTCAATCGAAATGTGTCGTCGCTGCTACGCCTGCCGATTGCCCATGCCGAGGGAAACTGGTTTGCTGACGCCGAGACATTGGCGCGCGTCGAGGGCGAAGGCCAGGTCATTTTCCGGTACGAGGGTGGGGCTCCGAACGGGGCGATGAATGATGTCGCGGGGGTCTGCAACGCAGGGGGCAACGTCGTCGGATTGATGCCACACCCTGAACGTTATGTGGAGGACATCGTTGGCGGACGTGACGGACGGGCGGTGTTTGCCTCGCTCGTGGAGACGCTCGCATGATCACCCCGGCAATGATCTCCGAGCATGGGCTCGCTCCCGATGAGTATGAGCGCATCGTCGCCGGTCTTGGCCGTGAACCGACGTACGCCGAACTGGGCGTGTTCAGCGTGATGTGGTCTGAACATTGCTCGTACAAGTCGAGTCGGATCCACCTGAAGCGCCTGCCAACAACCGGACCGCGTGTGCTGATCGGGCCCGGAGAGAATGCGGGCGTAGTGGATATCGGGGATGGCTTGGCGGCCTGCTTCAAGATGGAGTCCCACAATCACCCCTCCTACATCGAGCCGTATCAGGGCGCGGCCACGGGCGTTGGCGGCATTCTTCGGGATGTTTTTACGATGGGAGCACGGCCGGTGGCGCTGATGGATTCGCTGCGTTTCGGCCGTTGGGACCATCCGAAAACCAAGTCGCTCGTCCACGGCGTGGTGGCCGGCGTGGGCGGGTATGGAAACTGCATGGGCATTCCGACGGTCGCCGGAGAAACAAGGTTTGACGAGAGTTATGACGGTAACAATCTGGTCAATGCATTCTGTTGCGGCATTGTTGCCTCCGATCGCATTTTCCTCGGCACCGCGGCCGGTGTCGGCAATCCCGTTTTCTACGTCGGCGCGGGCACCGGACGGGATGGCATTCACGGCGCTACCATGGCAAGCGCGTCGTTCGACGAGGGGAGTGAGGAGAAGCGGCCCACCGTGCAGGTGGGTGACCCATTCCAGGAAAAGTTGTTGTTGGAGGCGTGTCTTGAGCTAATGGCGAAAGACTGCATCGTCGGCATCCAGGACATGGGCGCCGCAGGATTGACGTCCTCGTCCGTGGAAATGGCGGGCCGTGGCGGGGCGGGTCTCCTGCTGGCGCTGGACAAGGTGCCGATGCGCGAAACGGGAATGATCCCCTACGAACTTTTGCTCTCCGAGAGTCAGGAGCGAATGTTGATCGTGATCGAAATCGGACGCGAGGCCGAGGTGTTTGAGGTGTTCCGGAAGTGGGATCTGCAATGCGCCGAGATCGGGCGCGTGACGGACGATGGCATCTGGCGTTGTACGTGGCATGGGCAAGAGGTGTGCGCCATTCCAACGCAGATGCTTACCGATGCGGCGCCGAAATACGACCGACCGCGTCGTGCTGCCCCACCGCCACCTCCGGTGCCGGAGTTGATACATCCGGATGTGTCGTTGGCGCTTCACGCGTTGATCACGAGTCCGGATGTCTGCGATAAACGCTGGATCTGGCGTCAATATGACCACCAAGTGGGTACCGACACGGTGGTCGGGCCGGGGTTGGATGCCGCGCTGATCCGCGTGAAGGGTACGGAGAAGCACCTTGCCTTTGTGGTGGACTCCAACGGCCATCACGTCGGTGCCAATCCGCATGTCGGTACGGCCGGTCAGGTGGCCGAGTGCGCGCGGAATCTCGCCTGCGTGGGCGCGGAGCCCATCGGCTTGAGCGACTGCATGAATTTTGGAAATCCGCGAAATCCGGAGGTGATGTGGCAGTTCAGTGAGAGCGTCGATGGCATGGCCGAGGCCTGCCTGGCCCTTGACATACCTGTCGTCTCCGGCAATGTGTCGCTCTACAACGAAACGGATGGCGTAAGCATCCTTCCGACGCCGGGTCTGGCGATGGTTGGGCTCCTCGAAGGCGAGGCTCCGAAGGTGCAAGGGCAGGTGACCCCCGGGATGGAGGTGGCGCTGCTGGGGGCACTGGGCGCCGGCCACCTCGGGGCCAGCCTGTACCTGCGGGTTGTGCATGGCTTGCGGGGCGTTGGCGAGGCGCCGCCGGTGGACTATGTCGCGGAACGCGCGTTGCACGCGGCGCTTCGGTCGCTGGTGCGGGGTGGCGTGGTGTCGCTGGCGCACGACCTGTCGGATGGCGGTCTGGCGGTCGCACTTGCGGAAGTTTCGCTGGGTACTGGCGGACAATATTCACCGCCCGACGCAGCGGCCGCGCACCTTTTTGGAGAGGATCATGGACGCGCGTTGGTGGCCTACGCGCCGGAGCGTCGAGCGGAGGTCGCTCGCTGCGGCGTGCCCGTGCACGTGCTGGGCACGGCCGGGGGTGAGCGCCTTCGACTCGGCGACATTGACGTCGCGTGCACCGACTTGCGGCAAGGCTTTGAGAACACCTTTCCCGCGTGGCTAGCGTGAGCCTTCGTCACGAGTGTGGCGTGTTCGGCATCGTCGGTGACGATGACGCTGCGCGTCTTTGCTATCTCGGCCTGCATGCGCTCCAACATCGCGGACAGGAGGCTGCGGGCATTGTGGCTCGCTCGGGTACCGCCATCCGCGCCCATCGTGGAGAGGGGTTGGTCTCCGACGTGTTTGATGACGAGGCGATTCGCGCCCTTCCTGGGGACACGGCGATCGGCCACGTACGTTACTCGACGGCGGGCGGCGCTGGCATGGCGAACATTCAGCCCTTCCTCGTGCGCTACAAACAGGGTGAGGTCGCGATTGCCCACAACGGCAACCTGACGAACGCACTGGCCTTGCGTGAGGAACTGGAGGATCGCGGTGCCATCTTTGCCTCTTCCTCCGACACGGAGGTCATCCTCCACGCGATGGCACAGAGTGACCAGAAGACCCTCGTCAATCAGCTGATCGACGCGCTCACGCGCGTTCAGGGTGCCTACTGCCTGCTGCTGGCCACCTCCGATAAGGTGATTGCCGTCCGTGATCCTCACGGATTTCGCCCGCTTGTGCTCGGCAGACGTGGAGAAGCCTGGATCGTGGCCTCGGAAACGGCCGCCATCGATCTGGTTCAGGGCACGTTCGTTCGCGAAGTCGAGCCGGGAGAGATGCTGATCATCGATGATGAAGGAGTACAGTCGCTCAGGCCGTTTCCTCGCCAGCAACGCCGGGCTTGTATCTTCGAGCACATCTATTTTGCCCGCCCGGACAGCCTATTGTTCGGGCGGGATGTGTATCCGGCGCGCGTTCGGATGGGCGAAATCCTCGCCGACATGTTCCCGGCGAAAGCGGATGTCGTCATTCCCGTCCCGGACTCCGGCGTACCCGCGGCGCTGGGTTTTGCTCAGAGAAGCGGCATTCCCTACCAACTCGGCCTTTTACGCTCGCACTACTCGGGCCGCACGTTTATTGAGCCCACCCAGCGCATGCGTGACTTCGGTGTTCGGGTGAAGCTCGCCCCGGTGCGGTCGGTGGTGCAGGGGCGGCGTGTGGTGGTTGTCGATGACTCCATCGTACGGGGCACGACGTCGCAGAAGATTGTCCGGATGCTGCGTCAAGCGGGAGCCGTCGAGGTGCACGTCCGCGTGTCCAGCCCGCCCATGACCGGTCCCTGCCACTACGGCATCGACACCCCCGTGAAGGAGGACCTGCTCGCGCACCGGATGGACCTTCCGCGCATCCGGGCTTTTCTTGATTGCGACAGCATCGCGTACTTGCCCATCGAGGGGGTCCGGGACGCGCTGTCGGATGACGGACAGCGGTACTGTGATGCTTGCTTTACCGGTAACTATCCGATTCAGCCAGTGGGTCGGCGTGCCGACGCGCAGCTCACGCTCTTTCCCGGGGCCCGGGGCAACGACGATCCCTAGTTCCGCCGCGGCTTGATATAGTGGCGCGGCTTCCGGACAAGGTGGATGGGTAGGATAGTCGGAATCGACCTCGGGACCACCAACACCGCCGTTGCGGTGCTGCAGGATGGGCGACCGCGCGTGATCGAGGATGATCGCGGCTACAAAGTGCTGCCCTCCGTGGTCAGCGCACGCGGTGAGGGCCGGTATATCGTGGGGCAGGCCGCCCACAATCTCATCTTGACGCACCCCGATCGTACGGTCTACGCCACCAAGCGGCTCATCGGGCGGCGTTTCGATAGTGTCGAGGTTCAACGGATGCGAGAGCGGGTGCAGTATCAGATGCGCCCCGCCCCCGACGGCAGCGTCCAGGTACAGGTCGGTGACCAGTGGATGAGTCCGGCCGAGGTCGCGGCGGTGGTGCTTCAGGTGGCCCGGACAATCGCCGAGAAGGCCCTGGGGGAGCCCGTCGATGAGGCAGTCATCACGGTGCCCGCGCACTTCAACCACCTTCAACGCGAGCAAACCATGGAGGCCGCTCGCATCGCCGGCCTGAAGTGTGACCGCCTGCTGAACGAGCCGACGGCGGCCGCGCTGGCCTATGGGCATCGGAAGAATGTTGATCGGACGCTCGTGATCTTCGATCTCGGCGGCGGCACGTTCGACGTGAGTGTCCTGCGTTTGAGCGGCGGAATCTACGAGATACTCTCCACGGCGGGTGACACCTATCTTGGCGGTGAGGACTTCGATTACCGCATTGTCGATCACCTCGCCGACCACTTCCAGGCGCGCACGATGATCGACGTGCGGGAAGATCGCAACGCGCTGCAACGGCTGAAGGACGCTGCGGAGCGTGCCAAGTGCGACCTGTCGTTCTCGGATCGCACGAACGTCGTCGTACCGCACATCACGCCGACGGAAAACCTCGAACTGGTGCTCTCACGGACCACGCTCGAGTCCCTGACAAACGACCTCATCACTCGGTGCCTCGACATCACCCGTCAAGCGGTGGCGGACGCCGGGCTCCAGATCTCGGAGGTCGATGAAATCGTGCTCGTCGGCGGACAAACACGCATGCCGCGCGTGCGGGAAGCGGTGTCGGCTCTGTTTGGTCGCGAACCCAGCCGCACGGTGCATCCAGAAGAGGCGGTTGCGGTCGGCGCGGCCGTTCACGCGTCGAGCCTGTCCGACCCTGAAGCGCCGGCAGCGATTCTCCTCGACGTGACCCCCTTCGATCTCGGCATCGACGCGGTGGGCGGGCACTTCACACCGATCATCCTGAAGAATGCACGCATTCCATGTTCGGAGGCCAAGACCTTCGCAACGGTGCACGACAACCAGAGCAGCGTTCGCGTCACCGTTCGCCAGGGAGAGAGTCGCGTTGCCTCGGAGAACGAGTTCCTTGGGGAATTCGTGCTGGAGGGGATTTCCCCCGCGCCGAAGATGCAGATGAAGGTCGACATTACCTTTCGGATCGACACGAACGGGCTGTTGAACGTCAGCGCGACCGATAGGGCTGCCGGTGAAAAGAAGCAGATCACCGTACGAAACTACGCGGAGCGCGCATCCACGCCCCACATTCCCTCGACGGATGAAGCGGCGGCGGATCGCGCCGCACGTGCGCGGCGGACAGAGCGTGAAAGCATGGACACGCCGAGTGCAGCGTTGGGCACCGGTGCACAGAAGAAAGCGGGATTTCTCTCCTCGCTTTTCGGAGCGCCGAGGAGGCCGACCGAGCGGGCTGGAAAGTCAAATATCCCGCTGATCGAGCGTGGCCCGGCGATGTTGGAGCCGCCCCCTGAAATCGACATGTCGGCGGTACCGGTCGATGCCGTCGTTGCGGAGGATGATGTTGGCGTGCTCGAGGACGAAGGAGGCGATCCCATCCCGACGGCGCGCCCGCTGATGCCGCCGGCTGGACTTCCTCCCATCGAAGAAGACGATTTGTACGGACATGGCTCTACGCCGGCTTCCTTCGGGCTTGCCGGCACTGCGGAGGCCGCTCACACAGGTGAGGCGAATCCCGACCCGTTTCGGGACGTCGGACTCGACGCCTCGGACTTGTTCGCGGGCATGCCCGTCGACGAATCGTCCGACGAGCCGGAAACGGACCATGGACGCAGCACGTTTCCATCGACGCCGGACGGCGGCGCGGCGGACGCGGATCCATTCGCAGCCAGTAACGCCGATATATTCAACGAACCGCCGCCGCGCAAGGACGTGCGCCTCGTGGAGCCGCCGGTGGAGTTGCAGCCGCACCGTGGTCCAGCGCCGACGGGTCTGGTCTTCGAGGGGATGGTTGAGGGGCAGGGGAGTTCCCCGCCAGAAAGCACGGACGTCGTCGAGGTGCCCAGGAAGGTCAAAAAACCGGCCCGCCTCAAGCTCCACTACCGTGAGCGTGACGCCTTCCTGTCCGAGTACCGTGATAATTTGCGCCGTGGCGGCACGTTTATCCGAACGGAGAAGCCCCTGGCGGTCGGACGGGAATGCGTGTTCGAGATCGACGCCCCGGGCCTCGTCGAGCCGCTGGTGTTCTCAGCCGTCGTGAGTTGGATCTCCAACGGTAGAGACGGTCAGGCGGCCGGAATGGGCATCGAATACCGATTGAGTGATCCCGAACGAGCCGATATCGATCGCCTCCTCTCTCGTTTGTAGCGCGTGGCATCGGGACTGTGCGGACGATGACCGCAAGTGCGCCGGTCGTCACCATCGATCGGCTGGCAGGAGACTGGACGATATGCCAGCTCAAGGGCGGACATCGGTTCTCGGCCGACGACATGTTGACGGCATGGGTCGCTGCGCGAGAAATGCCGATGGCCACGCGCCTTCTCGATCTCGGCGCTGGCATTGGCTCCGTGGGACTGATGACGCTGTGGCGCATGCGTCCAGAGGCCACCTTGTTGGCCGTCGAGGCGCAGGACGTAAGCCACGATCTGATGTGTCAGACCGTAGCGCACAATCACCTCGAAGGGCGAGTCACGATGCGCCTCGGAGATCTGCGTGATCCCACCACCGTTCCGGAAGCGAATGCCTTCGATCTCGTCACCGGCAGCCCGCCGTACATTCCGCTGGGCAAGGGCGTGGTGTCGCCGAATCCCCAACGCGCCGCGGCCCGTATGGAACTGCGGGGTACGATTGCCGATTACGCCCTCACGGCCGCCCGCGCCCTTCAGGCCGAAGGCCGATTTGTCGTCTGCTTCGCCGCCGCCGATCCCCGCGGAGAGGCTGCGATTGCCAGCGCAGGGCTGCACCTGCATGTCAGGCAGGACATCGTGTTTCGCCCCTACCAACCCCCGCTCATCACGATTTTTGTCGCCTCGCACGTGCCGGCCCCTACCGATCGCCGGCCCATCTTTCGAATTCGCGATGACGCGGGGCAGTGGACCGACGCGTATCTGTCCCTGCGAGAAGAGATGGGGACGATCCTGAATCGGATATGACGGTCGGATGATTCCACTCCTGAACGCGTTGACCGGAAAGTGTCCCGCGTGCGGACGCGGAAGACTCTATCGATCGTTCATGAAGCTGCATGAGACATGTCCGGTGTGTCATGTGCGGTTTGAACGTTGGAGTGGGAGCTGGACAATCCCAACGGTCATGGGCTACGGCTCCGGCGCGATTTTTGCTGCCTGCCTGGGGTTCTACTTCCTCAAACGCGATCAGTTGATGGGCTCGGAAAACATCATCATTCCGACCACCGTCGTATTCACGGCGCTGTGGTACCCCGTGTGCAAAAATATCAGTATCGGCACGCTGTACCTCAACGGTTTCATCTTCCCGGACCCGCCGATGCTGGTGGAGGAACCGGAAACGACGCGGTCAGACGAAGTCGACCCGCCCGGTCTGCGGTAACCACCCGCGTTGGGCCCCCTCGTTGAGGAGGTGCTGGATCGCGCGTCGGCCATCGACGCCGTAGTCAAGCGTATCGGCATTTGCGTACAGCGAAAGGTACGTGTCCACGAGCGCGCGCGTGCCGAGCGGGCCGCCCCGTGAGAGCAGCCACGTGATGGCTTCCTCACGATTGGCGAGCGCCCATGCGATGGAGTCACGGATGGCGGCGTTTGCACGCGCGATGACGTCGAGCGGCAAGTCTCGGCGAATGACGTTGCCACCGAGCGGAAGGGGCAGACCCGTCGTGTCCATCCACCATTTGCCCGTATCGAGGAGGCAGATGAATCCCTGCTCCTCGTAGGTGAGACGCCCCTCATGTATCACCAGCGCGGCATCGACCTTGCCGCTGCGCAGCGCGTCGAACGTGAGCGAGGGGGGGACGATGGGGGTCACTACGGGCTCGAACGACTCACCGATGGCGAGCTTGAGTGCGAGAAACGCCGTTGTGGTCAGGCCAGGCACGGCGATACGGCGCGTTGTGCCGGATTCCAGCGCGGCGGCATCCCGCCGGGCGATGACGACCGGCCCGTACCCACGTCCGATACTTCCGCCGTGCTTGAACAATCGATATCGTTGGGCAACCGCCGGGTAGTGGGCGATCGAGATCGCGGTGACGTCCGGTCCATCTCCGCTGGCCATCCGATTGAGTACGTCCGTATCGCGTGTCACGATGTCGAAGGTCAAACCGCGGGCATCTACCTTTCCATCAAGGAGCGCCTTGAACATGAACAGATCGTCGGCATCTGGGGAGATGGCACATCGAATATGGGTAGGTCTCATCGGTGCCGACTCCCTCAGCGCAGCGTAGCGACTTCTTCGCCGAGCTTGGCGTTGGTGACCCGGAGGCGACGCCCGAGGACCTTGAGCAGTTTCCACAAAAGCGCGGAGCCAAGCTCGGGTTCGTTGAGCACGAACGACTCCAGTGCGTCACTGCCGATGGAAATGGCGCTGCCGAAGGTCGCGGCGTCCACCGAGGCCGACCGCGGCAGGTGATCCACGAGCGAGAGTTCGCCGAAGTGTTCCCCCGGGCCGAGCCGCGCGAGTTCGACATCGTTGTAGCGAACCAGCACTTCTCCTTCGATGACGATGAACATCGATCGGCCCTTTCCATCCTGCTCGACCAGCGTGTCACCGGGCGCGAAGTAGTGTTCCTCCAGGATGCGGGCGACCTGTAGACGCGCGGCGTACGGCATGTCCTCGAACAGAAACAGGTTTTCGAGAATGCGCGCGCGCGCCACGGCTTCGTCCGCGCGCTCGGACCCTTCCGGGTCGAGCAGCACCACCGTGACGTTGTCGGGGCCGCCGTGATGCAGCGCGGACTGAATCAGCTTGCCGACGGCGAACTCGAGGTCGTCTTCCCCCGTGTGTTCCAGCATTTCGTCGGGCGATACGACGTCACTCAGGCCGTCCGAGCAGAGCAGAATCCGATCCCCAGGCAGGAGTTCGACCGCGCCGAGCGAGGGCTGGACGGTCGGATACAGCCCAACCGCCCGCGTGATGACGTGGCGGTGTCGGGATGCGCGAGCCTCGGCGTACGTCATCTTTCCGGTGCGCACCAACTCGTTGACCATCGAGTGATCTTCGGTGATCTGCCGGACTTCCCCCTGCCGAAACAGGTACGCCCGCGAATCTCCCACGTGCGCCACGAACGCGTATCCGCCGCCCACCGCCACGGCGACGAGCGTCGTGGTCATGCCCTTTTTCCCTTCGGCCTCGGCGGCTTCGTAGATGCGACGTGTGGCGGATTGGCAGATGGAGTCGAGCGCCGTCAGGACGTCATTTCGGTGGTCGAGCGTGCGTTCTGCCGAAAAGCGCACGATGCGGTCGTGCACGGTACCGGCACCTGCCTTGAACGTTTCGACACACAGGGCGCTGGCCACTTCACCGCACGCGCGCCCGCCAACCCCATCCGCGACGATGAAAACCCCTTCACCGGGCAGGGTGAGGTAGTTGTCCTCGTTATGGTCGCGCTTCTTGCCGACGTCGGTGCGAGCTGCGTAACGGAGCATCGAGCCGTTCATAGCACGGTCGGGGCGGTCGGTCGCCGCTGGATCGGTGACATTGCCGCGGTCTGGCCACGAAAAAATAGTTTGTTCAGTCTTGACTGAACAAATCGTCCGTACTATACAAACGGCATGGTTGAGTTGAGCGAGCCGGAGTCCCAGTTCATCGAAACGATGGGCCTCTTCTGTGAACGGATGGGCTTTCCCCGCATCGGGGGTCGAATGCTCGCGTGGCTCATGATTGCTCAGGAGCCGCAAACCCTCGATGACATCGCGGCCTTGTTGAAGGTAAGCAAGGCGAGCGTGAGCACGAACGCGCGTCACTTTGTCATGGTCGGCATGGTTGATCTCGTGACCCGCCTGGGAGACAGGCGGACCTACTATCAGTGGAGTCCGAAAGCGTGGGATCGCCGGATGGAGTTGGCGCAGCAGGTGATTCGCTCGACGCGCGAGTTTGCACAGATGGGCCTCGGGGCCATCGCTGCAGACAACGATGCGGGCCGCGCCCGACTGGAGGAAACGATCCTTTTCTCGAACTTCTTCGAGGGCAAGACGGTCGAGATCGCCGCAGAATGGGAGTCGCGTCGTGGACGTCGTTGACGCCACGGTGGCCGGGTACATGGAACTGCGGGGCGGCTACCAGATTGGTGTCGATGGCGTGCCGTGGGGTTTGAACGAACGCATTCGTCCGTCCCTTACGATTGCCCCCGATTCCCGGTCGAGTGTCGTCGTGGTTCCGGAAGTTTCGTTCTTCCAGGGGCGCAACAACACGGAGGAGTTGGTGGACATCCTCAAGGATTCCGCGGCCGGTGACATCCTTGAGGCCGCGTGCACGTACACGCCCGATACGCCCTACGATGCGGTCAGTGACTACCTTTCCGTGGAACGCCTCTATTACAAGTACAACCATCCGTTTGTCGACCTGACGATCGGCCGCCAGGCCGTGAATTGGGGTTCGGCGCTGGTGTTTCATCCTACCGACGTTTACGCGGAGCTGTTGGTTGCCGAGCCATGGAAGGAGCGCGCGGGCGTCAACGCCGTGAAGGCCAACGTTCCCATCGGTAATCACGCGGTTACCGCGCTCATCGCGCTTGGGGACGATCTGTCTGAGTTCGCGGCTGACGAGCCGGACGTCGAGAAGATTCCAGTCTCGGGGGCCATGAAGGCGACGCTGAACGTGGTCCGGACCGATGTTTCTGCCGTCGGATATTATCGTGCCGATGGGGATTGGTTTGCGGGTGGAGATGTGCGCGGCAATCTTGAAGTCGGTTGGTGGCTCGAAGGCGGGTGGCATGGTGAGGCGGAGGCGCCAGAAATCGTGGCAGGTCTCGACTACTCGTTTGCGGTCCTGCAAATGTTATATGTTGCGGCTGAGTATCGCTACGACGGCTCGGGAAGCGCACCCGAGGACTACGCGTGGGAATCGCGTGGGGCGGCGGGTTCGTTGCCGTACGAATGTGCGTTCCTGCCCGCACCGCCCAAACCCCGCACCACGCTCGGCCGCCACTACGTCGATGCGACGCTTCGACTCAGCGCGACGGAAGACTTTTCGCTCGGCGCCACCACCATCCTCAACGCCGAGGACCTCACCGGCATGTTGATTCCGGACGTGGGCTACAACCTCGGCCAACACGCGTCCGCGCATGTCAGCGCCCAGATTCCCTTCGGGGAAGATGGCGAGTTCAGACCGCCGGCCTCCGAACTGAAAACGGAGCTGGCGGGTGAAATCATCGATTTTTCGGGCCAACTTCCGGATGCAACGCTGACGGCGTGGGTTCGCTACAGTTTCTGATGTCAAGCCACCGAACTTGGAGTTTTCAACATGCTGTGTGAGCTGCGCGATGTACGCAAGGTCTACCCGATGGGAGACCTCGAAGTTATCGCTCTGAAGGGGGTAACGGTCGGCATTTCTGCTGGAGAGTTCACGGTTTTTGCAGGCCCGTCCGGTTCCGGAAAGTCCACCATTCTCAACCTCATCGGATGCCTGGACCGACCGACGAGCGGCACCGTGCTCCTCGAAGGCAAGGACGTGGGCAAGATGGGGGACGGCGAATTGGGCCGCGAGCGTGCCGCGCGCATCGGGTTCATTTTCCAGAGCTTCAACCTGATCCCGGTGCTCACAGCGGCGGAAAATGTAGACCTCGCGCTGCGTCTCGCCGGCATCAACGAGGATCGGCAGGCGCGGGTGGAACGGGCGATGAAGGACGTCGGATTGCAGGATTACATGAACCGGCGTCCTTCGCAGTTGTCGGGCGGCCAGCAGCAGCGTGTCGCGATAGCGCGCGCGCTGGTAAAGCGCCCCGCTCTGGTCATCGCTGACGAGCCAACGGCGAATCTGGACAGTCAGAATGCCACGGGCATCCTTGACCTCATGCGCGAAATGAACGAGCGCGAAGGGGCGACCTTCCTATTTTCCACCCACGATCCGATGGTGATGGCCCAAGCGCGTCGCGTGGTGCGCATCCATGACGGGGAAATCGCCGGCGACGAGCGGAAGTCCTGACCATGTGGTTCCTCCTTCGCCTCGCGGGCCGCAATCTCGCTCGCAACAAGCTGCGCACCTTCATCACGAGCGCCTCCGTGGTGGCCGGCGTTGCACTGATGATTCTTGGGTGGGGGCTCGTCGATGGAATGGACGAGAACTTCCTGCGCTCCGCACGCACCACCTACGCAGGAGAGGTGTTGCTGCGCCCGTCGGACTACCCAGACGATGGCGTCCGTTTCCCGTTGGACGAGTCGCTGCCGATTCCTGACACGCTCCGCATGGAGTTGGACAAGGCGGGCCGCTGGACCGCCCGGGCGGCGTTTCCCGCCCGAATCGTGAAGGGCGCCGATGCGGATCGCGTCGTGATGTGGGCCTATGACGAGAACACGGAGACCACGGTATTCGACCGGGCGCGTTGGATGATCGAGGGCGCGTGGCCGACCTCCGGTGCGAATGAAATTGCGGCCGGCTGGGCTTTTGCGAGGCTGATGCACCTCGCTGTCGGAGACGAGGTGGTCGTCGAGGCGCGCACGCGTTCGGGCGCCATCAACGCGCTCACGTACACGCTGTCCGGGATCTTGCACACGGATAACGCTGGACTCGACAACGGCGGTACGTGGATGGAAATGGCAACCGCGGAGAATCTCGTCCATCTGGAAGGCGCCCGCACGCATATCGCGGTCTTGCCTCCCGACGGCGCCGCTCGCGCAATGGAGGTCGAAGCCACCCTCTCGCGGGATGGTTGGCAGGGACTCACACTGAACTCAGAGTGTGAGGACATGCTCGCCATCAACCGGATTCGCCGACGCGCGTTGGCCGTGGTGGTGGGGATGATCATGGCGATTGCGGCGACAGGCATTGCGAACACCGTCATCATGGCGGCGTATGAGCGGGTGCGCGAAATCGGTACGCTCCTGGCCTTGGGCATGCCGCGAACGCAGGTGCAGGTGCTGTTCCTACTGGAGGGCGCGATCCTTGGGTTGGTGGCCGGTGGTTTGGGCGCCGGCATCGGCGGGAGTCTCGTCTACCATTGGCAGGTCAATGGATTTTCCGTCGGGGAACAGGTGATGGAAGCCAGCGGCAGCATGGCGGTGAGTCAGTATATCTACACCCAGTTTGGGTGGGCGCCGACGCTCTTCTCGGTAGGATTTGGGGTCGTGATCTCCCTCCTGGCGTCCTTGTGGCCGGCACACAATGCGTCACGTATTGTTCCGGCCGAAGCGGTGAGGGCAGACTGAGATGTCACTACTCCTGTCGATGGCAGTACGAAATCTCGGCCGTAATCGCCGACGAACGCTCCTCACAGCGTTGACAGTGACGCTTGGCGTTGCGCTCCTCACGAACGCCCTCGCGTTTGTCGGCGGCGTGTTCTGGGGCATTCTGGAACAGGTCGCCAACCAGGCCGGGCACGTTCGGGTGGTCACGGAAAAGTACGCGCAGCGTGAGCAACTGATGCCGATCGCCGAAAATCTCGGGGCCTCCGATGCGCTGGTGACGACGATCGCGGCGGCGCCGGGCGTGACCGCAGTTTTCCCTCACATCGCCATGGGTGTGACGGGTGCCGTTGGCGACGACGAGATTGGCGAGCGATTCGCGCTGCTCCACGGTGCGCCAACGCTCTACTACACGGATTTCCTGGACCTCGACGGGCATCTGATGTCGGGAGTGATGCCGGCGGCGGGCAATGACGCGCTGATCGGCCGCGCCTTCGCGGATGAAATCCACGCGACGGTGGGTTCGGAGGTCATCCTGCTCGGCCAAACGCAGGACGGTTCTCCCTCTCCCATCAAGGTGAACGTGTCGGGCATCGTTGACCTTGGAAATGCCCAGCAGAACCGCCAGGTTTGGGTGTCCCTGGAGCGCGCGCGATGGATGGCGGACATTCCGGAAGGTGCGGTCGAGTTGCTCGTGTTCGGGGCGGACTTTCAGCGGGCGGATACGCTCGCCGCATCCCTACAGACGTTGCCGGCGCTCGCCACGTTGAGCGTTTCGAGTTGGGACGGCCGGGCGCCATACAACGGATTTCTTGGCTTTGCACAGGCCATGCACACGATCGCGGCAGCCATAATCGTCTTCATCACGGCATTGGGCGTGCTCAATACGATGTTCATGAGTGTGCTGGAGCGCACGGCGGAGGTCGGCGTCATGCGGGCGATGGGGCTCCGGGCGTGGCAGACCGTCTCGCTTTTCTTCTTCGAGGCGCTTGCAATTGGCGCACTCGGCGGCTTGTTGGGTGTGGCACTCGGTACGCCCGTGGCGATGTTTTTGGAGCATCGCGGCGTCAACTTCGGAGAGGCGACGTCGAAACTTCCCGCGACCATCCCCGTGAACGAGATCGTCCGGCCCGATGTGACGATAGACATCGTGATCGGCGGCTTTCTCCTTGGCCTGGCCATGGCGGTCGTTGGTGGCTTCCTTCCTGCTGTGCGCGCGTCCCGCATCCAGCCGGTCGAGGCGATGCGCTCGCGTCGATAATCTCTAATTTCCCTGGAGTTTCAATGCGCTGGTTTGTTCCGTTTCTCGCCCTCCTCTTTCCACTTGCTGCACACGCCGTCACCGTCGATGAGATGCTTGCCAAGGTGGACTCCAACATGACCTTCGACACCCGGGAGACCTGGGTGACGATGGTTGTGACCCGCGGGGAGCGAGTGAAAACCTACAAGATCCACTCGTTCGGACGTGGGGCGGACGACGCGGCGATGGAGTATCTCGAGCCCGCACGTGACAAGGGCACGAAGATGCTCAAGAAGAAGGATGAGATGTGGATGTGGATGCCGAGCGTAGAAAAAACGCAGAAGATCTCGGGTCACATGCTCCGGCAGAGCATGATGGGCAGTGACATGTCGTACGAAGACATGATGCAGGCGGCGGCGTGGAAGACGATGTACACGGGCGCCGTGACCGCGGAAGAGGTGATCGACGGTCACAAGACGTGGAAGGTTGAGTTGAAGGCCACGGTTCCGGATGTCAGCTACGCGAAACGCATCGTTTGGGTGGATCAGGAATCCTACATTCCCTTGCGTCAGGAGTTGTACGCGCTGAGCGGCATGCTGCTGAAAACCTGGACGATGGGTAACGTGAAAACCTTCGGCACCCGCCAGTTCCCGACGCTGATGGTGATCGAGGACAAGGTGCAGGCCGGCTCGCGAACGGAGATGCGCTTCGATGACATGAAGTTCGCTGTTGCGGTCCAGGACGAGGTGTTTTCGACGCGTTGGCTGGAGCGCTAGCGGGCCCTGCGTGGGGCGATTCGCGCGGTGCCGCGATCCGTTTGCGCCCGACGCGCGTATCCGGGGAATGGTCGCGGCGTTGACAGTCCCCGAGAACGCAAGCTACGGAGGGCGGACCTTCATGGCGTCGCACTTGCTTCCTCGTCTCGATGACGCCGCGCTGGTTGCCGCCCTTTCGTGCGGTGATCGCGATGCGTTGGCCGAACTGTACGACCGTCTCGCGCCGGTGCTGCTTGCCGTTGGCATGCGCATTCTGGGTGAGCGTCGGGATAGTGAGGACGTAGTGCACGAGGTATTCGTAGAGGCGTGGAAGCATGCTTCGGCTTACGATGCACAGCGGGGTACGGTGCGCGCGTGGTTCGTGACGCGCATGCGCTCACGGGCGCTCGATCGCGTGAAAAGCGTGGGGAGGAGTCGGTCGGTTCCGCTTGACGACGCGCCGGTGATCGTGGCGCGGGCGGTCGACGATTCCGGCGACACGGAGCGGCTTCGCGTCGCGATGCTGGCGTTACCGGACGAGCAGCGCTTGGTGCTGGAGCTTGGCTATTTCGAGGGATTGTCCTCGTCGGAGATTGCCGAGCGTCAGGGCATTGCCGTGGGTACGGTGAAATCGCGGGTGGCAGCGGCCATGGGCAAGCTGCGCGCTGCGTTGGGGGCGTCGTGAGGCAGCACCTGAACGATCGGCTCGTTGACATCGTGTTTTCCGGGCGGATGTCGGACGACGAACGCGGCCATCTCGATGCTTGCGCGTTTTGCGCGGGGGAGTTGGCGGAGGTCGAGGCAACCTTGTCCGGCGTCGCGCTTGGGTTGGCTTCCGTGATGCCCACGTCGGGGTTGCGGGGGCGCGTGTTGGCCATCCAGGATTGGGAGCGGCAGTTGGCCGCGCTGGCTCGCTTTGTGGACCTTTCGGTGGAAGCGGCGCGGGAGATTCTGGCACGCGCTCGCAAGGCTGGGGAGTGGGAGGGCGGGCCAATTCCCAACATGCGATTGTTTCACTTTACGGGCGGTTCGTTGACAGCGGGTGCGGACGTTGGATTGGTGGGGATTCCGGCGGGCGCAGCGTTCCCTTGGCACGCGCACGTCGGGAAGGAGAGTGTGCTCATCCTCTCCGGGGGATACACGGATAATTCAGGACAGCACTTTGGTCCGGGCGATTTCGATGAGCGGGCCGATGGCCAGGCGCATTCCTACGTGTGTGACACCGGAGAAGAGATGGTCCTGGCACTGGTGCTCCGCGGGAGTGTGGAGTTTGGGTGAGCGGGCGGGTTCGGTGCCGTCACAGTCCCCGGTGCAGGGGGTGAATCCGTCACTGTCGAGGTCGGGAGTGTCGGAGGTCGAGGCGCACGAAGGAAGCAGCGTTCGTTCATCGTGATTATCCAGATCGAAGACGGTTATTGGTCCCTGTGTGGCCGACGCCACCTCACCCGCGGGCGTGGACCTGCCCCTTTGCCGCGCGCCAGGGAGGGAGACAACGGGGAACTCGTCGAGCACATCGGGCGGCGCATCTCGCTGGCGAGCACGCTCGATCACCTACGGAGCCCGCATTGAAATCATGATGGGGTACACCATGATTTCAGTGGAAGTATGCAGTTCGACGCGTGGCCAAGCGGCCGCCCGGTCCGAAACGGCGAGGAGTCAGAAGTTGGCTTCGTCGGAGTCGTTGCCGGTGTAGATATCGAGGTAGGCGCCGCCGTTGCCGCCGTTGCCTCCGTTGCCGCCGTTGCCGCCGTTGCCGCCGTTGCCTCCGGCGTAGTTGGCCCAGAAAAAGGAGCCGTCGGGACGCGCGCCCACCGCCTCGATCCCCCGTCTTCGGATGTGCCGACACCGCGCCAGCGTGGGCTTCGACGGCCCGGTACGCCCGGGTGACCGGGATCAACCGAAGTCGCCTCTTGACCGGCTGAACGTTGAGATCGGTTGAACGGGTCAACCGAAGTCGCCTCTTGACCGGCTGAACGTTGAGATCGGTTGAACGCATCAACCGAAGTCGCCTCTTGACTGGCTGAGCGTTGACATCGGTTGCCGTGGTGCCGCAAAAACGCATGGGAAACGCCGCCACGCGCAAGATCTCCTGCCGCGCAGTTGCCGGGACCACGGTGGTGCCTACTCTCCCGCGCCATGAAAATTTTCCATTTGACCTGGTCCACCGTCGGTCGCCAACCGGCGTTTCCTGACGAGGCGCAGCGGCGGGCGATGCTCCACGCGCTGGCTGGCGCGGCCGGTCGCAACATGGTGTTGTTTGCATTGGTCGACGATCACGTTCACCTCGTAGTCATTGTCGATCCGGTGAACCGGTTTCGTGTGCAGGGGGCGCTCACCAAGGTGCTCAACCACCGGTCGGCCACGCCGTTCGGAGTTCCCAATGTCAAACCCGTCGAATCGCGGGAGCACATGAAGCGATTGGTTGGGTACCTCCTCACGCAGAATGAGCACCACGGCATCCCCGGAGACCCGGCGACGCTTACGGGTTCCTGCTTCGCCGACCTGGCCGGCGCGCGCCGCATTCCCGGCATGGCGCTGCGGATCGGCGCGGCGCTGCCTCGCTTTCGGACGCGCGAGGCGTACGCTGTCGTTGGGCTGGCGGACGAACTTACCCCGGCCACAGACGAGCAGGTCCGCGGGCTCGGTCCCCACCGGCTCGCCGACTTTGTCGCGCAAACGTTTGCCGTCGGGCCGGCGCTTTTGGGAAACACCCCTACGACGGCACGTGCGCGCCGGGTGTGTGTGCGGCTCGGTGTAGACGTTGGAATGCGCGCGGCGGATATGGCGCTCCCCCTCGGCATCACCGCTACTGCCGCGGCTCGCCTCGCCAAGCGTGCGGTGGATGACGCGGACCTTTGCGCCGTGCGATTGCGCATTACGTTGGAGTTTGCGGCCGCAGGCCGCCCCCGGCGTCCGAACATCGTGCGCGAGGCCGACCGGCCAGTCTACCAGCCGCGACCTACCGACACTCCACCTGCAAGTCGAAGTCCCAGCAGTAGTTGACGGTCTTCCCGGGTACCACCTCGATGGTCTTCGAGTGGCGTGCGCCGGCATCTGTCGTGAGGACAATGGCGTGTGGACCGGCAGGCACTTCCTTGTTGTACCAGCCGCTACCACCGGAAACGCCGTCCACCGTCACGTGACCGAACGGCACTGAGCTCAACTTGAGGCGACCGGTTGCTCGCGGCGCCTTTGCGACGTGCGTTTCCGCGGCTTCGGGCGGGGGGGCGTCCCCAGCCTTGCCTGTCCACCATCCGTTGGTTGGCGATGACGGCGCCGGGTTTTTTTTCTTCGGGGAGTTCGGCGCAGAGACGGGCGCGGCCGCCGACGATGGCGCCGACGCCGGATCGGGCGAGGCCTTCGTCACCGTCGGCAGGGCGGGAGCGTTTGAGTCGCCGAGGGGGTCAGGCGAAACCGGACTCGTAGGCGCATCTGCGGGCGCCGGCGCGCCCGCGGTTGGCGTCGGCTTGGGTTCGTGGGGGAACCAGCGCAGGCTTCCGGCCACCGTCAGGCCGAGGACCGCGACAATTGCCACCCTGACGACGAGGGCCCTGGCGGAGGCGGGTGCCGCGGCCGGCGCCGGCGGCTTCATCGTCGCCCAGACATCGACTCCCTGTGCCGGGCCTGAAAGGGGGTCCGCGGAGCGCGCGACGCCCGGCGGCCCCGCTGCAACGCCCGCCGAAACCCCTGCCTCCCCCACCGGCGTCATCGTAGCGCCGCCTTCGGTGTCGAGCTGTTCGGCCGCCCCGGTTCCGATCCGCGCCGGCCCCGCCTCCGCATCGATCACTATCGTTTCGTTCGATGCCGCCTGCATCTCGAAGGGGTTGTTGCTTGCGGGCGCGACGCGACGAACCGGGCGGTCCGCCCGCCACTCGCTGACCGTTCCATCGAGGATGGCCCGCACGGTTGCGCAGTCGGGGGCACGCTCTTCTCGATCGCGCACGAGGCACGCCTGCACGGCGAGCGCCAAGCGCGCGGGCACGTCCGGACGTACGGCTTCGACGGGTGTCCACGCGTTCACGGCCATGGCGGAGAGCGTGGCCATCACGCTGTCCCGCTGGAACACCGGGCGGCCGCCGAGCAACTCGTACAGGATGCACCCCAGCGAAAAGATGTCGCAACGCGAGTCGACGTCCCGCGTGCTCTCCACTTGTTCGGGCGCCATGTATCCGGGCGAGCCGAACGTGGAACCCGCCGCAGTGCGCCCGAATGAGCCGACCTGATCCTGCACGATCTTGGCGATGCCGAAGTCCGTGATCCGGGGGATGCGCATGCGCGACGGATCGGCGAGGAGCACGTTGGCAGGCTTCAGATCCCGGTGGATGACGCCCGCCGCGTGGGCGTGCTCCATCCCGTCGAGCAACCCGCGAAAGATCCTCTCCGCCTCGGCGATGGTCAGCGGACGGTGTTCGGTGATCCAGTCCTGCAGGTTGGGGCCATCGACGTAGTCCATCAGCAGGGCCGGAGCGCCGCCGGCCTGGAAGACGTCGGTGACGGCGATGACGTTGGGATGGCGGAGTGTCGCCTGGATTCGCCCTTCCTGAATCAGACGCGCGCGCAGCGACTCGCCGGGGATGGTGAGTTGCTTGAGTGCATGGCGCGTGCCCAGAGTGGCGTGGCGAACGCGGTAGACCGCGGCCATTCCGCCCTGTCCAATGACCGCTTCTACAACGTAGCGATCAACAGCCTCGCCGGGTGCCAACATCCGGCAGCGTATCATGGGGACGTCAGGGTGCCGCCCCGCCCCCCGGGAGCGCTCCGCGCGCACAATCTTTGGCAGGTAGGCGCGTGCCACGTCCTCGACCGCGGTCATTGCCGCCTACTCACCCACCCCCCTGGAAAATCCAGACCGTCCCGGTATTCTCGCCGTTCGTGTCGTCTCGCATGCCGCCCACGAAAAGGTCCCCGTAGCCGTCCGCTTCGAGATCGGCCGCTGAACCGACCACGTCTCCCGCCATGCCGCCACCATGCGGGCCCCAGAGCAGTGCGTCCGCGTCCGTGATGTCCACCAACCCGGCGGCAAACGGCGCGAAGTACACGCCCACGAGCCCGTCCGACAGGCCGTCGGTGCCCACCTCCCACATGTCGGACACCATTACGTCGGGTTGCCCATCGCCATCGACATCTCCCGCGTTGGCGACGGCGCTCCCCCAACCGTACGTTCCCGCCCCGCCAAAGGTCGTTTGCGCGTCGGCCTCAGAGAGCTGCCCAGGCAACATCGGCCCCGTAAACAAGGATGCGATGCCGCTGCTGTAGTGGCCGATCAGGCCGTCCGCATAGCCGTCGTCGTCTGAGTCTCCCAACATGGCCACCGCCAACCCGAACTGCCAGTCCTGTGATTCGGAGGTGACCATTGTGTCGGCGCTCCCGAACGCCCGCATGCCCCAGTTGGACCCGCCAAGGAACAAGCCGACGGCTCCCGCGTGCTCGTTCACGCCCGACGCACCGACGAGCACGTCGTCAAAGCCATCTCCGTCGACATCTCCTCCGCCGGCGATGGCGGTACCGACGGAATCCCCCTCCGCCTCACCGAGAATCAGGTCTGCTCCGTGGTCGAACGCTCCCCCGTGCAGCAATCCAACGGCGCCGCAGCAGTTCTCGGGCCCTGACTCGTCCATATAGGACGCGCCGGTGAGGATGTCCGCGTAGCCGTCACCGTCGACGTCACCCGCAGGCGTTAGAACCCTGCCAAATCCGACGTAATCCCATTCGAATTCCAGGTCGGCGGACCCGGTACCGCCGCTGACCGGCGGCTCAAGCCAGACCAGCACGCTGTGCCAGCCGGGCACCCCCACGACAAGGTCGTTCTTCCCGTCGCCGTCGAGGTCCGCGCCGGCCGCAGCCATGCCGAGGTACATCGAGTACTCGGCACCCTCCACCAGGACGTCCGCGGCGTCGATCACGTGGTCGCCATACACCGGGCCGTGGAGCAGACCGAAGCCCCAACCATTGCAGCACTGGACCCCGACGAACAAGTCCCCCGCGCCATCCCCCGATACATCGCCGACGCCGACCGCGGTTCGCAAAATGTGATCGGCCGTGCCGAAAACGCGTGCTTGCGCGTCGTCCATCGAATCGGCGCCGGTGAGCAAGCAGATCGCGTCTCCATCGACGCAGTCATTGTCAAGACCGTCACCGCACACCTCGGCCTCGCCCGGATCGTCCACAACGCCGGAGCAGTCGTCGTCACGCCCGTCACACGTTTCGGGCATGGTTGGGCTGATCGTTGCGTCAGCGTCATTGCAATCGCCGGGGCCTTTGACGTAGCCGGCGGGCAGGAGGCAGGAGGCCGTCGTTCTGGCGCCGCCGTAGCCATCGGCGTCCGCATCGACGTACCAAAGGACGGACGGGTTCACGCTGGCGTCGCGATCGTCGCAATCCCCACCCTGCGCGATGTATCCGTCGGGTTGCGTGCATGCGGGCGTGGAGGCCGAAGCACCGTACCCATCTCCATCACCGTCGGCATACCAAATCACCGCAGAGCCGACGGTGGCCGCGTCATCGTCACAGTCTTCTCCCCTCGGCAACCCATCTCCGTCGAGATCCATGCGCGCGGTAAGATCGGTGTCACTGACCAGGGCGCAGGCAAGGATCCACGACATGGCGCGAAGCTATCGTATAGGCTCGCGTATGCACTCCTTTCTACTCATGATTCTTGGCCTGAACGGGTGTCGCGGCGTAGTGTCGGAGAGCAAGCCTCCAGCCGATGCCGACGCCGACGGCTTCGATACGCTCACGGACTGTGACGACGCAAGCGCGTTGGTGTTTCCTGGGGCGGTGGAGCGGTGCAACGGATTTGACGACAACTGCGACGGCGCGCTTGACGAGGGTTTTGACGCCGATGCGGACGGCGCGTGGAGCGCGGGCACCTGCGCGGACGGCACCGATTGTGACGATGGAGACGCTACGATCGGGCCTGACGAGGCGGATGTTCCTTACGACGGCATCGATCAGGACTGTGACGGGGCGGACCTTTTGGATGGCGATGGAGACGGGTACGATCTGGAAGACGATCGTGATGACGCGGAGCCGGCGGTCAACGCGGGTCAAACGGAAATTCCAAAGAATGGGCTCGACGACGATTGCCTCGATGGTGACAACACGGATGGGGACGGAGATGGCGCGGGGGATGTGTCGTTCGGCGGGGACGATTGCGATGACGCCAACCCCATCACCCACCCCGGCGCGCGTGACGTGGCCGGAGACACCGTGGACGCCGACTGCGATGGACAGGATGGTGGCACCCAACTGCTCCGTGAGGCGCCCGTCAGTGTGGTGGGCGTGGCGGACGACGAGATCACGGACGACAGCTTCGTGGGGTTGTCCATGGCGTTCTGCGATCTCGATGAAGACGGACTCGATGATTGGGTGGTGACAGCGCTCAGTGGGTACCTGCACAAGGGTTTTGTCGGCATTTGGTACGGCAGCGGCTCCGAGAGTTGGGGCCCCGACATGCGCATGACGGATGCCGACACGCTCATCAGCGGCGTGATGCAGCAATTCTTTGGCGCCAACGTCCAGTGTGCGGACATCGACGGAGATGGCCACGTCGATCTGGTCGTTTCCCAGGGGGAAATCAACGATCCGAGCCACGGCTGTGTCGCGGATTTCGAGCTGGCGATCTTCTACGGCACCGGCGCGCCGTTTCCCTCGGCCGTTGAAAAGAACGAAGCCGACGCGACCCTTGTGCGTGCGTCGGGGTTGGAGGTCGGCGGGCTGAACATCTACTGGAAGCAGGTGGCGACCGTGGACCTCGATGGGGACGGTGCGTCGGAAATCGTCGTCAACGATTACCCGAATGCGTTGATGTCCGAGCCTACTGGGCTGTTGTGGGTGGTGGCAGGAGGGCGGTACGCGGGCACCTCGAACCTGGTGGACATCGCAGCAGCGGCGATTTCTGCGCCGATGACCTATGGGGTGGACGCGCTGCGGAGCCTGGGAGATGTGGACGGGGATGGAGATGGCGATCTGTTCATCGCGGATGACCAGTACGTCACCGACGCCGGCGACACGGGCTTGCCCGCGGGCCGCGCCTACTTTGTGGACGGGCCGGACGCGGACGGGCCGCTTCTGGACCACGCCTGGCGCGACTGGTCCGGCCACACAGGAGAGGAGTTTGGGTGGGATGGGCTCGCCCACGATCTGGATGGTGACGGTGTTTCAGACGCCGTCGTGTCTGCGCCGGGGTGGTCGGCCCAGACGGGCATGCTGTACCTGTACGACGGGATTCCGGTGGAGAATGAGCCACGCACCCAACTCACCGGTCCGACGCGGGGCGGGTTGTTCGGTAGCAATCTGCTGGGCGTACCGGACCAGGACGGGGATGGCGGCGGCGATCTGCTGGTGGTCGAGCGGTACGGCGGGGAGTTGGGCGTGGGAACTGTGTGGTTGGTGAGTGGCGAGGCGGAGGACGGCTTGGTCAGCGACGCTGCGCTGCTGTCGTGGGCCGGGGAAATAAGTGGGACGCTCCTTGGCTATTCGGTTGCGCAGGGAGATGTGGACGGCGACGGATACGCGGAGATCGCGATCGGCGCGCCGCTGTTTCCCGAACCGGTGAGCGGGTATGCCGGGGGGAAGGCGTATTTGTTGCGGGGGAACTGAGTCGAGACGTTATTTGATGTCGACCGGGATTTTCCGCAGCACCGTGACGATCTTCCCGCGTACATGGCGCACTTCTACGGCGCCGCGACCCGCCAGCCCCTTGGCCGCGGGCACAAACGTGTGGTCAATTTGCAGCGTTCCGCCCGCCGCGAGGCGATGATCGGCGGTCGTCTTCCAGGGCGAAACCAACTCCACCGTCCGCGCGAGCGATACCGTGTGAGGCGGCGCCAGGTCCTTTCCTGCGGCGTCCAGAACTGCGATTTCCACCCGGTCCGTCTTGAACGGATTGCCGGTCGGGACGCTGTGTCCCGCGCCCGTATTGAGCAAGGAAACCTTGACAGTCAGCGATTGTCCCCGTTGGATCGTTGCGCTTGGGAGCGTCACCAGCGTCGTGAGCGCGCGCGCGATATCCGCGTGTGAGGCGTGGGAGGGGGCTGCACCGGTGCTCCCCGGCAACGTTGCCCCGGTCGTGGGCGCCATGTGACAATCCTGACAGGTCACGCCCGCGGTGGAGTACTTGGACGCCTTCCACTCCCCATAGGTGTCGTAAAATGGCCGATCTCCGCCGGGCCAGGTCAGCTGATGGCAGGTTGCGCACATCTCAGGGGAGGACAACTCCGCACTTGCAACGGTGCGATGCGGTGCATTGGTGCTGGCATGGGTGCCGAGGATCGTGTCCCCCCGCACGTGACACGCCGCACACGTCACGCCCTCTGACATCAGCGACGCGTCGAAGGCCGCGTTGGGTTGCAATTGGGGGCGCGAGAGATCGCCATCGACATAGCCAGCGGCGAGGAGATCGTGCTGTGAGGCCAGCGGCAGGTGACAGGCCAGGCATGCGGTGGACTGTCCGGCGCTGCGCAGCGCCGTCTGGTAGGTGTCACTGGTCCAGGCGCGAGCGTGCGCGCTCGTTTGCCAGGTATCGTGGGCCGCGTAGTGACAGGCGTTGCACGTCTGCGCGGAGAGGGAGGCGAGGCCGGGGGGGAGGGTCGTGAGCGTGAGCGGCAGCGGGTCGGGAAACAGGGCTGGCGGCGGTGGTTCGACGGGGGCGGTCGGCTCGGCCACCGCGGTCGGCGGCGCCTCGACCGGCACGTCGGGCTTCTTCCCTTTTGCCAGCGCGATGCCGATGGCGGCCACGGGAACGCTTGCGATGATGATCCAGCGTTGCGCGGAGGTGAGCGTCACGTCGCCGCCTATCACGGATGCGCCGACGATTACGGGGCCGGCGCGTGCTCCCAGTGGTGGGCGAGGATGAAGTCGGCGACCCGACGGCGTACCGCTTCTCGGATGGTGCGCACGGATTCCAACCCCTTGCCGCGGGGGTCGGGGAGGGGCCAATCGTCACGCTGTACGGAGTCGGGAACGATGGGGCACTCGTCTCCGCAGCCCATCGTGATGAGCCACGCGGCGGCGGCGGCTAGTTCCGTCGTGAGTCGTTGGGGCTTTACGCGGGAGAGGTCGATGCCAACCTCATACATCGCCGCGATGACGCCGAGATGGACCTGCTCGGCCGGTTGCGTGCCGGCCGAGATCGCGACAGCCCTCTCCGGGTCAGCATACGCGTTGAAGAACGCCGCCGCCATCTGCGAGCGGCCGGCATTGTGGACGCAGGCGAAAAGGACGGTCACGGTGGGCTCCGGTTGGGCGGCGCGCGTGGATGGGTGGCGCGCCCTCAAAAGTCAATCACCCCGGCGTCGTCCTTGCGGATCCGATCCGGCACGAAAACCGTGGAACCTGGGTCCGTATACAGTTCGACATACGCCGAATACCAACCGGTCACCTTCTTCACGTAGTCGCGCGTCTCGCCGAACGGGATCTGCTCGACGAAATCGTCCATGCGTATGGTATCGCCCCAGGGGCGCAACCACGCGGAAACGTTGTGGGGGCCGCCGTTGTAGGACGCGACGGCCAGCGGCCACGCCCCACCGAAACGCTCCATCAGTCGCGACAGGTACCACACGCCGTACCGCACGTTGGTGGAGGGGTCTTCCAGCACCTCTGGCGAGTACGACGCGTCCCCCATGAGCGCCGCTACTTTTGACCCCGTTCGCGGCATCACCTGCATGAGCCCGATGGCCCCCGTCGGCGAGAGTGCCCACTGCCGATACACGCTTTCCTGGCGCATGATCCCGAGGGCCAAGAGCGGATCGACATCGGTGGTCTGTCCGTGACGGTACAGCGCGTCGATGTGCGCGGTCGGGTAGGTCATGCGCTGGGCATCGCGACGTTCTTCCTCGTTGGACGCCAGTTTCGTGGACCCCCAACTGAACCGGGCCACATGGTAGTCATCGCGCGCGAACAGGAAGATCTGGCGCCACTCGGCCACGCTCAGATCGACCTCTGGGTGGGCCACGCCGCCGACCGCCGGGTCGATGCTGTCGTACATACGCGCCACCAGCGGCGCAGACAGGTCGTACGCACCGGCCCGGGCGAGATCGGCGGCGGCGGCGGCCCACTTGAACAGGTCGGCGTGCTCCTCCGCGAGTTCGCCGAGAATCTTGTCGGCGGCGGCCGGATCGTACAGGAAAGTGGGGCGATAGCTGTCGGGCCGCGCTTCGTCGCGGGGGAGGGGAGGCGCCTGCGTGACCGTCGGCAGGGGGGAAGAAGGTGGCGGTGCATTCCACGCCAACGCGGCCCAACCAATGGCGTTGGCGGCGGCGTGTTCGCCGACGTCGGGCCATGCAAGCGCGGCCCCGCCCGTCCCTACGCGCTGCACCGCCGGCAGCGTTGGCACCGTCGGCCCGACCCAGCGCCCCGCGCGCGGCAGCGCCGGCGGCACCCCCGGCACCCCCGGCACCCCCGGCGCCCCCGGCGCCCCCGGCACCCCCGGAGCCAGGCTCCGCGATCGTACCAGTGCCGCGTACCAGTTCCACGGCGCCTCGTCCAAAATCTTCTGGCGTTCGACCTCGGCTTCCGCGTGGCGTCCGAGCCCCTCCAGCGTCCGCGAGCGATACCACCGGGCCGCCAGCTCCTCGTCCCCTCGGGCCAAAATCACCGCATCCAACCGGGCGAGCGCACCCGGGTAGTCTCCAGCTCGAAACGCTGCGAACCCCGCGAGCCACCGTGCATGACGCCCCACGCTGCCGCCGGTCTTGCCGAGCGCGCTCCACGTCGCCACCGCACCCTCGTAGTTTCCCGCCAGCAGTTGCGCCTTGCCGAGCTCCTCTCGCCCGGAAAATCGACCGCTGCCGCCGTGCGCCTTCTTCCCCGCTTCGAACTGCTCCACGGCCTGCTTCCATTGTCCCGCCCGCCCCAGCGCGCGGTACCGCTGCCACGCCAGCTCGGCCGCCGGATTGGTTTTGTACTCCTCCGCCAACATCGTGGCGATGGTTTCGTACTGTTTCGTCCCCCACCGAAACGTGTCCTCGTGCGCCTCGATCCATGCGGCAATCACGGGATCGTCGATCGCACGTCCCTGCAACGCTTCAAATCGTTTCCACGCATCGGACTCGAATCCGCAGCGCTTCCGTTCGGCCGCGATGCGACACGACGTCAACGCGTCGTCGGGGAGCGCCGTGACGAATCCCTTCGTCGCCAGTTCGTCGAGTTTGCGTTGTGCCGTATCGCCTGTCGAATGGTAGGCATGGTCGAGGGAGAGCCGCTGCAGGAGGGGGATGCCCTGAAGGGGGTCGGTGTTGGTGACCGCCAGCGCAATCCCAAGGTTCAGCGTCTCTTCTCGCGGACTGTCGGGGTGGAGGTCGAGGTACTGGCGATAGGCGCCGATCGCGCCGCCGCGCTGGCCGGCCGCGACGAGCGCGTCTCCGATGAGGACCAGGCATTCGTCGGCGTGATCGCCGTCAGGCCAGTTCTTGCGGTAGGCGGAGCACTCACGCGCGGCGGATTCATGGCGTCCGCGGCGATGATCGGCCAGGGCCTCGTACCACGCGCCCCAAGGCTGGACGGGTGTCGCCGATGCCCGGACGCGAGAGAACAGCGCGCTGGCCAGGTTCGGCTCGCTGAGGTCAAGATAGACCAGTCCCAACGCCAGCTGCACCGCAGAGCGAGTGCGAGCGGTTCCGCCCTTCCGGGCCAACCACTGCTCGTAGTACCAGGCCGCCGCCCGCAGATCTCCCTGCGTGCGGCGGTCGATGGCGGCCGCGAGGGGGTCGGCGGGAGTGGGCGCTACACGGCCCGGCGGCGCAGACGGCGGCGAGGGCAGGCGCGTGCCAACGAATTCGGACGCGGACGCCGGCGCCGCCCCCACGAACGCCGCAAGCCAGAGCAGACGCGCGGCTGACACGGTGTGTCTAAGCGACCAGGTCATCCTCACCCAGCGGGGCGCTGACGGTTCCGTCGTCAAGCAGAATCGTGTACCGCGCACGACCGCCGTCACTCCACGCCGCCTGCACGACCCCGCGCCCGCCCACGCGACGTTCGACAGGCTCGCC
>CAMAWH010000050.1 GCA_945861635.1 Klebsiella pneumoniae
TCGACGGGATCAACTGGAAGGTCAGCAGCACGGATGCGGTCGCCCAGAAAACGGCGAATGGCGACTACGCCACCGCGTTCACGGGCGCGGCGGACATGCTCCCGTTCGTGCGACTTTCTGTCGAGATCAAGGACACGACGGCGGGCGCCCTGCAGATGACCGCGGAGATCGGCGTCTGGGCGTATTACAAGTACCGGGTATAGGGGGAGGCGATGTCGCTGAAGCCCGATACCCACGCGAAATTGAGGGCGCAATACGGTTCTGCGTATGCGCATGCTGCCGGCATGACGGCGGCGGCGCTGGGGCGTTTTCATCCCCATATCGACGCTGTCTATGCGTTCACCGGAGGCCTGAGCATCGCGTCCGAGTCGGGCAAGCTGGGGCCGTCAGATTTCGAAACCGGATCCGTCCCGTCGGACGCCATGACTTGGTGGTTTCCGTGTTGGCTTACGGGTGGCTGCTCCCTTCCCCCCATCATTCCAACCATCCCACACGGACCTACCAGTCCCGGCGAGTTGAATTGTCAGGGAATCGCCGGTCAGATGGACTGCCGCGACGCGAATGAACGTCTCATGGCGGGCGAAACCCCGAACCAAATCTGCTCCCAATTTCTTGGCGGCATGGGCGTTGACGTATTTAACACATTGGGTCAGGTCTGTCTGGCAGCGTGCATGGATGAAACCCTTGGCGCCTGCGCAACCTTTGGCGCAGAACAGGCCGCAATCGATCGCGGTGGAGAGTACGGGGGCAGCGGGAGCGGAGGTGGCGGGACCGGAGGTGGTCTGGGCGGTCCAATCTCGTAATGCCATCCCAAGCTCTACGGACACGCTTGGCCATCGCCAGTTATTTATGGCTTCACGCTTGCAATTTGGCCGCGAACGATGAGAGTGTCGGCCGGCCATCTGAGCCGCAGTCGTCGGACGCAACGGGAACCCAGTTCGCGGATCGCGCGGAGACCCGGGTGCTGTGTGCTGGCGCGCCCTGCCAAGAATCGATTCTCGTCAGCGGATTCCCCGAAAACGAGTCGCCAACAGGTATCTGGTTTCCCGGTCGCGCCGGTCGCGGGGAGGCGCGCACGGTTCCGGACGGTGGGTTCATCCTGATGAAAGCAGGTCCCCATGTCGGCGGTTCGCGCGTTGTGGAGAATCAGCGGGTGGACCTACCTTCTGGGGACGGCCGTATTGTTCTCGGACCCGTTCCGTTCCCACTTGACCCCACGACGTGCAACTCGATTGCCTATCCAGCCGTGCTGGTATCGGGGCGCTTCTACTCCGTGCTCGCGCCCCCAAGCTGTGCGCAGGGGTTTGTCACCTGGTCCGGTCTGGCTTCTGGAACCTGGAGGCTCAACGCGCGGCGCGAATTCTGGTGGACGATGACGACCCCTTTCGCGATCACAGGTGGGGAAAGTGCGCCGCTGCCATGGCCCAAAGGCGAATCGATGTTCGTTGATGTCCCGACGTCTGGGCTGGAAGTTGGCGATATTGTCACGGTGCGGCAGAATGACGCGGTCACGCAATATGCGGCACGCGGCGGGGTGGTACCGACCGTCGTTCGTGTGCCGAGCGGCGCAACCGGGGTTGCGGTACTCAGTTCACGTAATCGGTGCTTTTGGAACGCGGTTCCATCGGTCCTGACGTGTCCGCGTTCGATGGGCGGTGACGTGCCTGCCGAGATGATGTGGGGCTCGGACGCGATAGCGTTCGTCGAATAATCCCGAACGGCGCGTTGCCAGACATTGCCCGCTGCTCGAACGGATCGGTGGTTTCGTCATGAACGTATGGGAATGCGTGTTGCCGCGTCCCCCGACACGCAGGTTTCCGGAACCGGCAACTGCATCCATCGGGCGGACCTGCCCGTTCCCGCGGATTTGGAGGCCTCCGGGACTGAGTCCTTTGAGCGGGGGCGTTGACGTCCGGCTCACGTTGCACCACGCATGCGCCGGGCACTGCGCCGCCCATTCCGTCGATCCCCGAACCGCGCGGCTCTCGACGCGGGCGCCGACGCTCCCGATCCGCGGCGAATGCCTAGCACGCCCGAACGTCGAACCCGGTGAGGTATGGGAATTCCGCTGCGATCTCGCTGGCGCTCCTGACGTCCGCCGCGAACCGCGACGCCAAAGCGGCGCCCGGTGTCGCGCGCGGGTCCTGCCGGTCCGCGGGCGCGGGCCGGGCCCCGCCCCCGCGAACCGTCACCCGCGCGCTTGAGGCGCCGGCGGGAGCGCCGCGTCGTTACCCTGCGACCGTCCTGTTGCAAATCGCACACTTGTTGCGATCCCCGCGGTAGACGCTGGTTTTGGCGCGGTGGCAGCCCTGATGGAAGGCCTGGCCGCATTGGTAGGTGCAGCTCAAGAGCACGTTCGCCTCAATCGGCAGCCCGCAAACGCCGCAATTCTGCACGACCGCCTGCACGGCGGCCTCCACCTGCTGCTGCACGACGGGCGGCAGGGCCTCCGCGGCCCCCCACCACGCAAGCCAGCCAAAAAAAACGCCGGCGACACCGAGAACAAACCCCGGAATTGCATCCTTGTACACCTCAAAGAAGTTGGCGTGTTCGACCATGACCGGCATCAAAAACGCGACAACCGTGATGGTGATCTGCAAAAACAACGCCGTCACGGCCACCCGCAGGCGCGAGGCAACGCCCCCCCACGCATGTCGCGCCAACGATGCGCACAAAAACCCAAGTGCGAACCCTGGAAGTAGCGTCACGGCCAACCCCCGCGACCGCGTCAGCGCCACCCCCCACCCGACCGCCCAAAGCCCCACCCCCGCGAGCGACCCGAACAGCGTCAAATACCCCGCCCCCGCGTAATCGTGCGTCACCGGGTACTCCGGCGATTGCTCTAAAACGCCGCTTCCTGCCGGAGGTTCCGGCAAAAGGTACACGAGCTCGCCGTCGATCACTCCGAGGTCGCCAAGCTTGTCGTCGTCGGCCATCAAACGCCCGCGCGCTCGCATCCAGTAGAGCCGCCGCCGCCCATCCGGCCAGTACGCTTCCAGCCCCGCATCCCTCGCCACGCGCTGCGTAAGGTCGCGCGCGGGAAGGTAGGTAGGCACTTGCAGATCGAGGGTGAACGACTTCATGTCTACGACCTGCACGCGGATCTGGACGACGGTCGCTTCGGACATTGCGGCGTAGAGTAACGCCGCGGGCGCGTGCGAGCGGCCGGCCTCTTCGGGCGGGATGCCAACCGGGTTATTCTTCCACGGTGTCGAAGAATTACATGGATGTATGCTCGTCCCGCGCAGTTTGCGGTGGCGAGCCGGTGCCTCGGCGCCCGATCATCTTGACATCCGGCGGAGAATCGTGAGGGCTACCCCTCTCCGAGCGGTCGTTATCCTGGCGATCATCCTCGCGCTCGTCGCGCTCGTTGCGTGGTTATTCAGTGAAACCGAAAACCCTTACCTAATTGCCGGTCTGTCGCCGCCCCGCCCTCCGTCTTCATGGACCGAAGCGGACGCAGAGATGGACGCGGAAAATGAGTATTCGGCGGTCGGCGAAGCGGATGGCGGAGGCGGCGAGTGAAGGCATGGGCGCTTCTGGTTTCGGCAGCGCTTGCGGTCTCGTGCGCGACTCGGCACGCCATCCGCGCCGATGTCCGCCATGGGCGTTGGTCGATCACCCTCCCCGAACCGCCGGCGACCTGTGTCGGGACGTATTATCTCGGCATTCAGGGGGAGACGTTGGCGCGCTATCCATCCGAACCCGCGCTTTGCGCGGCAGGCATCCGACGAGGCGCCGAACCGACCCCACGGGGCCTGGCGTGGGATCTGCGCGTCGATGCTGGGGCCGCGAAGGATGTCATCTGCGATTTCGATGGGAACGACGTTGCGCTACATTTCGTGCGAACCGTCAAGGTAGTTCCACTAGACCTGACGGTGTTCTGGATGGAACCGATTGCGCACCGCTTGGTTCCGTGGGCCGAACCTCCTCGGGTTGGCATCGACGATGTGTTGTCGAGCAAGTGCATGCGCATCGGCCTGCTGTGACGGACGGGGTCGATCGATCGTGACCCGATGTCGTGGACGCGAAAAACGCTCCATCGCGGTCACCTTGATCGGTGTTGGTGAGCACCCCACGTCGTCGCCATCGAAAACGCACACGTACTCATCCCACCGACGGACGGCCGCGATCTCGCCCGTCGAGCGATTCCCAAGCCGCAACCAGATGACGTTGGGCGGGTGCCCGAACAAGAGACTTCGCGGATGAACGTCAGCGACGTTGGACGCGATCAGGAAATCGTGGTCGCGCGTGTACGCCCAAACCGCGCCGTCCGAGGCTCTCTCCATATTGAAAGACCGAACCTGCACGGCTCAGAAGTCGTGATCCGCATCCGGCGCACAGATTTCCCTGATCGCGGCGGATGAAGGAAGTGCTTGACGATGTAGCAGCGGGGGTGCACGGTATGGCTACGAGATTCACCATGCGCTTCGTCACCGTCCGCGATCTCCGAAACACCCCAGGCACCGTCTGGTCGGCGCTGCAAAAGGACGACCTGGTGCTGACCTCAAACGGCGACCCGGTCGCGCTGATGTTGCGCATCGACGGCGGAGACCTCGATCATGCGCTCGCCGTGGTTCGGAGGGCGCGAGCGCAGGAAGCGGTCAGCAGGTTGCGCGCTGATGCGGCGAAGAACGGTACGGCGTCGATGTCCGAGGGCGAGGTCGCGCGCGAGATTCGCGCGGTGAGGGCAGCGCGGAAGGGCGCGTGAGAATCGTTCTCGACACGAATGTGCTCGTCTCGGCCCTCCTGAATGCCCACGGCAGTCCCGGGAGGGTGCTGGACGGGCTGCTCCTGGGTGAACTGCGCCTGGTGTGCGATGATCGCATCCTCGGGGAATACCGAGAAGTTGTCGTCCGGCCGAAGTTCCGATTCGATCCAGGTCATCGCGACCGCGTCCTGGAGTACCTCGCAGGGGCATGCGAACGGGTCGTTGCGCCACCAATGGGCTGCGCCCTCCCGGACCCCGACGACCGTGCCTTCCTCGAGGTGGCTGTCGATGCTGCGGCGGACGCACTGGTCACCGGGAACACGCGGCACTACCCGGAGGGCGTCCGTCACGGTGTGTCCGTGCTTACCCCCGCTGAGTTCGTCGCCGAGTGGGAGAGGGTCCGTCAGCGCGACGCCGAACGCCAGGAATAGGTAGTTCGCTACTTGCGAAGTCTGTCCCAGGGTGAGCCCGCGTCGGATCACTACGCGACAACGCCGCGCGCATCAACCGGCGCTCCCGATCCGCTCCGAAGGCGAGGCACGCCCGAATGTCGAGCACCGTGAGATCCGGGAAGTCCGCCACGATCTCGTCGGCGCTCCTGCCGGACGCCGGCGAGTCAGGCACGTCGTAAACCGTGATCCGGAGATAGCGAATGCACGGCTTGCCGCCCGCGAACAAGCGCCCCCTACCGCTGCGCCTCGACCGTGCGCTCCAACTCCTCCGCAATCTTCCCGAGCGGCTGCAACAACCGCTCGAACTTGTCGAACCAGCGGAGCCAGATTTCGTCGCCCTGATCGGAGCCGGGAACCTCGGCATTGACGCGACGGATGAACTCCTTGAACTTGTCCACGCGCTCCGTCGTCTTGGGCAGCGGATTGTAGAAGTCGTGCGCGTAGTTGATGAGCGAACCCGCGGCACGGTAGAGCACGCGATCACTCGTTCCTTCCTCGATCAACGTGAATTCCGCGCTGACGAGCGCGGAGTAGAACCCGAGCGCGCCGAGGTCCAACTCGCGCAAAAGCGCGGTGCGGAACAGGTTCGTACAGATGTTTCGGTTCACCCGTATGAATTCAACGAGCCGGGGCTTGAGATACGACTCCGCCGCGCGAGACTGACGGCCAGCACGGGGAACCGGAAGGAGCACCTGCACCATTCGCCCAAGGCGCACGTTGATGCGGGTCAGCGCAATCGCGTCGGGCTGATCCTCCTCGATGGGATGTAGCCGCGGCGCCGAAAACTCGCGGATGCGCGCCTCTTTCTGCTCGTTGCTGTCGAAGAGCGGGCGCATTTCCGTGTCGTCGGGCGCCTCGACATGGAAGATCCAGAGCATGTACTCGCCGTCCTGGCGCGGGACCTCCAACGGCACCGCAACCGCCTCGTTCAACAGCACGCCCTGGCCGATGCGCGTTACGCCGTAGCCGGCCTGAATCACCGCCACGTACTTCTCTTTTCGCTGCTCGATTTCAACTTGCAGCCCCTGCACGATGCCGTGTCCGTGCATGTAGAGCACGTGACGCTGCAGGTTGCGACGGTGGTAATTCTGCTCGTCCAGCAGGTCCTTCGACGTGAGGCACAGACCCTCGAAAGGACGCAAACGCGAAAGTTGAAATAGGTTTTTCGGCTGCACAGGCTACCCGTTTTCCTCGAAGAGGATGGTGAAGGTGATGTTCGCCGGCTTCTCGTTCGTGACGATCTGGGCGATGCGCTTGAGTACGGTGGGAGCGCGCTCCCCGAAGCGTTTCTTGAACTTTTCCCGGTTCTCGAGGACGAGCGCGAAAAAGCTGGTTGCAGGGCGGCCCGGCTCGGCGAGGAAGTACCCCGCTGGTTCGCCGCGAAGATAGCGCGCTTCGATGTTCGCGCCGCCGGCCAACGTCGCCTTGCCGACGACGAATGCGTTCGGCTTGCGCAACTCTCCGACGGTGACCGGAGCCGCCGTGAGCACGCGGATCATCTCCTCGACGCCGCTCACGGTACCGCGGGTGCGGTAGAGCCGAATCGCACGACGCACCAGCTCCCGCTGCTGATGAATCGGGAGAGAACTATCCAGTTCGAAGCTCACCCAGCTCGCGATCCAAGGCAGAAAGCGTGGGTCCGTTGTCGCGGGGTCGATCAGGGACGGGATCTGGTCGATCCGGTCGGTAATCGTCGTCATCGCGTGCTGGAAGATGAACATGAATCGGCGCAACGCGTCTGCGTTGAACGCCTGTACTTCCGTGGACGCGACGGTCTGCCCTCCCGTGCCCCAGCGCCTCTCGCTCACTTCGTCCGCGCGCACAATGTCACGACGCTGCGCAGGTACGGCCCCCTGGTACAACCCAGGAAGATATCGAAGGTATCCGCGCACCGGCACATGCAGGATGATGCGATCGCGCGCCCCGAGCGCGCTGGGCGCCCGACCATCCGGCGTCGCAACCTCCGCCTGCACGGTAACGAAGTCGTCGGGAGTGAAGTACGATGCCGGCGACCCATCGGGCAGAGTCCGGACAGAACGCACGAACGTTGGCTCCCCGCCCGACGGCGGCACCACCTCAATCGACCTCACGCACCCGACCTTTTCGCCGCGCAGCGCCTCGACGAGCCTGTAGCCGACGGGGTTCCCGAGGTGGCGGTTCAGGTACGTCTGGGCGTCCCGCACGGGAAAGTTGATCCGCACCACCTCTTCGAGGTAGCGAAAATCACTCGGGGCCGCCGCGATGGCCTGGCGCCGGTAGGGCGTCAGCTCGGTCATTCTCCTGCTTCCTCGCCCCGGATACGTACGCGGCGCACTTCGAGAAGATCATGCTCGGTCAGGAAGATCTCCTTGACGCCCTCTCCCTCCTCCCAACCGGGAATGCCGCGCCGACGCCGATCTCCGCCCATGTTGAACAGCTGAACGTCTACGACGTGGCGCACCTCGGGCAGGTCGCTGACCATGCGCGCAAAGTCCTGTGCATAGAGCGTCCCGCTGAACGGCCACCCGTTGCGATCGAGGCCGCCGGCGTACGGGTCGAGGAAGCGTTCCACCCACTTGTGCGAGGCTTCCCGCACGGCCAACAAGTTCGCGTTGGGACGCAAACGCAGCGTCACGCTGACGTCGATCGGCAGGAAGGTCGCCAGTCGGACCACCGGGTTCACGTTGATCAAGCACCGCCGCTTGAGGTAGCTCTGCACGTGATCGCGCAGCCCCGTGGAAAGGAAGGCATCGGGCACCGTTTCTCCCTCCCGTCGGCGCGGGAGCACGATGATCTCGACATTTCCATCCTCTCCGATGCGGCCGTCACACGCGGCGCGCGCGACTTCTCCGCTCGCTTCGGTGGCGATGATTGCGAAGTCTGTGCGCGTCACTGCCCGATCACGGCTGGTGAGCAGCGAGGGGGCGCGTCGGATGATCTCGTCGATGGTCTCGGCGTCTCGACCGCCACTGGCCGGAAGGAGGTTTTCGACTTTCACCACGTCAGCGTACCCTTCGACGACGTTGATTTCCCCGGCCGCCACGTTGCCCCGCACGCCGGGAACGACGCGGTAGAGATCGACGACGACGTTGGAGCTGCCGACCGGGAGCATCTTGCCGCGGATGCCGTTGCCGAACGTCAGCGTGCCCTCCACCGGGTCTACAACATAGACGCGGTCGTCCTTGCCCGCGGTGAGCAGCGACCCTTCGGGCGCCCGGCTCCACGGCTCGTGCGAGCCGTCCTCTAGATCGAGGAACACGACGATGTCGGGAAACGACTCGGGCCGAGAAAACAGCGCCCGCTCTCCCTCCGAATCGTGCAGAAAGATCGGCGCGCGATGGAGTTGTACGACCTGATTCGGCACACCCGTGCCGCTGTATCGCTCGGTCCGAACCGTCACGAGGTTCACGACATCCACGGTGTTGAGGAGCATGTGGGTCACCGGTGGCATTGCCGGGATGCGGTCGATGCCGTAGTCGGCGTCCGTCGCAAAGCGCGCCCGTAGCCAAAACCCATCGGGCACGAGCTTTGGCGTTTCGGGAAGCGGAAATTCAAGCGTTCCGGTTTCCGTCAGCTGGTACGGCTGGCGCTCGCCTTCTCCGGGGGCGTGCAGGCGGCGCCATCCCCAACGCCCGTGATCGCGCGCCTCAAGCAGCTCCCATTCGACCGTAACTTCCTTGGGAAGGTACGTTTCCCCGCGGGTGCGCACGTGCATGACATGACGTTTGCCGGGCGGGAGCGGTTGATCAAACTGCAGGTAGAGCGCCTGATTTTCTTCCTTGATCTCCACGAACGGGAAAAACGGGAAGAACTCACCCAGCCGACCGCCTGCCCGCGTCAGGGCCCGCGTCAAGCGCGGATTTGCCTCGCGATGGTCGACCTGTGCCATCTTCGGGCCGGGCAGCGGCTGATCGTAGGAACGCGCGCCAACCGCACCCTCCACGCCGAGGCGTACCGCGTAGATCTTCGGGATGATCGGGTGTTGTTCCTTCTTCTCGTCCTTCCCGGTGAGCGACGCCTTCACCAGTTCGAGGCGCACCCAGGTCGTTTCCCGCTCGCTGACCTCGTGACGGGCCAATCCGCGGAGCTGGGTCTTGGGGTCGATGACCAACCGGATCGTGCGCGTGCCGGGGGTTTTTGCCCCGGCCTGATCGATCATCGCAAACGTAAACGCAGAGTACATCTTGTCTTCTGACCAGACGACGCGCCAGTTGTCGTCGGCCCGATATGTCATCTGCATCAAATACAAATCGGTCGGCTCCGGGACGGGCGTGCCGTTCATCTCAAACGCGACGTCGATCTCCAGCACCACGGGGGCCTGGCGCCGATTCTCGAACAGGTCGGAGCCGATGTACCACTTGCGTCCGATCGTGGCCGGAACCATTGGAGCAAGCTGGAAGGGTGACCACGGACCCTCGTCGACCAGCAGCGTTTCGAGACGACGCGGATCCTCTCCCGCCATCATGTCCAGTTCGATCGGCCGTACCCAGGTCAGCTCAAGCTCGAGTTCCGGCATGAACCCTTGCAGGAACACCGTTTCGATGCGCTCGGCACGCAGGTTGTACCCGTCCGTGGCCATGTCGGTGAGCGGACCGGTGAGCAACACGACCGTGCCTTCGGTGCGCACGCGCTCCTTCGGGATCTCTTCCCAACCTTCGCCTCGTCGATAATACCAGCGGTACCTGGGAAGATAGCTGTTTCGTCCGGCGGGAAGGCCTCGGTCTACCAGCGCAAAACGGATGACCCACCCGCCCCGGATCGGCGGCACATCCTGAAGGAAGTACTCCAGTGTTCGGCCGGTCGCGCGAACTTCCCAGTTGTTGATAGGCCTTTCCTCTCCCCCGCGGTCATCGCGCCAGTTGATCTCGAGGTCTTCGAGCATCCGCGATGCGATGAAACGCTCGTAGTCGAGACGTCCGCGAATCCACCATTTCGCCTCTCGGACCGGCTCGGGAAGTTGGAACGCCGCTGCGCCCTCCCCATCGGCACCAAACGCGGCGATGGTCGCGACACCGGGCAGGGCGGTGATCAATGTCGTCTCCGGCATGCCGAGCACTTCTTCGGGGTCGATGTCGGCGGGGATGGGCTGCCACCCTTCTGCCGTCGGATACTCCCACGTAAAGAAGGCCGCAACGCTCAAATTATCGCTATCCGGACCGGCCCGACGCACACGGAGACGTCCGGTCGGGCGACCCTCCTCCGGGTCAACGTTCATGATCCGGAAATCTTCGTGCGACACGTATAGGTACTGGTGCGGCGTGTAGGCATCCGGCCCGTAATCGACCGGATCCAAGTCGAAAAGATCAACGCCGCGGCCGCCACCGAACAACAGCGCCGACCGGTTTTCGCGCAGCAGCGAGTACGGAACCTCCCGGACGGCGGGGCGAGCGCCGCCTCGAACGGCCATGACCCGAGCGATGGACGCGGCATGGACGGTCACCCCGTCGACGACGACGAAATCTACCGCGGTCGAATCTTCTCTTTGGCGGGTCGCGCAGCGCGCGAAGGGCGGAATCTCAATCGCGCGATCGAGCACCTTCGGCGTGAACGTCACCGGCGCGGACGACGGACGGGCCGGTTTCCGTTCCTCTCCGATGAAGTTGAGGAAGTGGATGTACGTTTTGTCCGGCACCTGATTGAGCCGGAAGATGATCATCTCCGTCATCCAGGCAAAAAGCTGGACCAACGTCATGCCTGGGTCGGCGTCGGAAAGATTCGTCCACTCCGGCGTGTATTGAGGTATCAACTGCCGGGCTTCCCGCAGGATGTCTTCGTAGCGGCGATCGTCAAGGTTCGGTGGGCGGATCGGCATGGCTACCTGTTGGAGAGCGAGAAGACGAGATTCTGGATCGCGTCGGTGGCTACGATTCGGTATTCGACCTCGACGCGGACGGCGCCGTTCGGCTCGGGTTGCGCATCGACCGTCAGCACCACGATGCGCTGCTCCCATCGGGCAAGCGCTTCCTCGACGTGATGCGAGATCATCGCCGCCGTTGCCCGGGTATTGGGCGCGAACAAAAGCTCGTGGATCCGACAGCCGAATGCGGGCAACATCTGACGTTCCCCCGGCTTGGTACCGAGGATGATCGTGATGTTCTGACGGATATTTTCCTCGAATTCTGAGAGTCCGACGGTGCCCCGGGCAGCGTCGAATTGGAATGGGAAGGCCCATCCTCTCCCGAGGAACTCACGGGGGTCCAGCGGCATCGGCGGAGTCTAACAGACGCTAAGTCCCGAGCGTATTCCCGCAGAACGTGATCTCCGTGAGGTAGCCCGCGTGCGCCGTGATCGTATGGCGCGAGGAGATGATGTAGTACTTTCCATTGTGCGGCTGCGAGAGCCCCGAAAACTCCACGACGGTGCCGGCGCGGAGGGCGTCGTTGCCATCGACCGTGCAGGAGCCGCGCGCAAATTGCCGCGCGAGACGGTTCAATTCGGCTTTCGCCACTTCCGTTGCTGCTGCCTGCGACGACACCGGAACGTCGGTGATGTAGGCGGTGTGTTCCCCAAATTTCGTCTGCGCGAGTGACGCGCCGACCGTGCCGCCACCGATGCTCTGGATGTCACCCACGCCGGCGGTGCCGACGATTTCCTTTTTCTCGCGGATATCCCACCCGCGGACAATCACCTTCGTGACCTGATCCATCGAATTGAAGTTCAGCCGGAGCGAGCGTAGGTTTGAGCCCATCGTGATGGTCGTGGACGAGCTGGAGAAGTTCGCTTTCTTGAAGATCAACTTTCCGTCGTCTACCGCGAGCTGATAGTTGTTTCGCGCGGCAAGGCGTTTCAGGAACGCCAGATTCGACTCATTCCGTTGCAGGGTGTAGGCGTGCTGCTCCGTCGTGGCATCCACAGTCACGGAAAGACCACATTCACCGCCGACCGTGGTCGCGATTTCGCTGTCTTTCTTCTTCTCAAAAAATCGTGTGACGCGGCCTCGGGCGAGCCGGTGGGCGTGATCGAGGGCGCGCAGGGTAATCGTGCACATGCCGTCCACGGCCCAACTCGGCTCCAACGCGGTGATCTCTCCCTTGAACAAAAGTGCGCTCCCGCTGCCCATCTTCACGGTGACGACCTTCCCGATCTCCGCATTCCATTTGGGGGAGCCCTCGGCGCCGTTGAGCCGCATGGTGAGCGTCTCGACCATGTCCACATGGTCCTCGACGACAATGCTCTCCACGCCGTCGTTCATCGGCTGCGTGAATTCGGTGCCGTCAATGCTGACCTTGTAGGAGGTCGCGCTGCGGGCCGCTGCGGGGGCTGCGCTCATGTGGTACTCCGACTAGATGGAGAACTTGGTGGGAATACTCAGCTTCTTCCCCGTCAGATCGGCGAGTGGGTCACTGATTCCGTTGATCTTGGCGACCACGCGCATGTCAGCGCCCGCGGCCTGCGAGACTTGCGAGAGCGTCTGACCGCCCTTCACATCGACCAGCTTGATCTTCGCCGAACGCCAGGTACTCGACGAGCCGCCCCCGGAGAAGGCCTCGGACTTCCACTCCTTCAGCTTCACGGTGCAACGAGCCCGAATGGCCTCGCCGCTGGCCGCGAACATCAGGTAGGTGACGTTCACGCTTTCGATGACGCACTTCATCGAGAACGTGCCCCACGTGAAAAGCAGCGTGCGCGGACGCTTTTTGTCCAGTTCGGATTGTTCGCCCTGGGTCGGCGATACATCCGCGTTCGTCAGCGCAAGCAGTGCTTCCACCCATACTTTCTGCACGTTCTTCGGCGGCGTGTCGGCCGTCGTGTCGAACATGAGGTCAAACGACGCCGTCATCGGCGCGCCCTTCTGGAATTGGATCGGGTTTGCCGACTGGCCCTGGGTTTTGGCTTCCTCCCAGGTCAGCGACTTGTCGACCTTGAATTCCTTCGGATTGTACTGGACGGTGAACTTGACGCCGTCGTCCAGACTTTTGAACATCGCCTTTGAGGCGCTACCACCAGATGGACTCATCACCATCCTCCGTGCGCCGTTCACGGCGCGATTCGAGTTCACGGGTCACAGCCTCAAGGACCTCACGAGAGAGGGCTTCGAGGTCCATTTTTGAGCTATCGGCGCCGGTTCCGGCGATAGGCGCGGAGCCTTCCGCCCGCGCCGCCGGCGTATCTTCGGCCATGCGCACCTGACGCTGGGCGTCCGCCAAGCGATGCTCCGCTTCGGCAAGGTGAATGAGGCCTTCCAACTTCTTCACCAGCTTCATGATCCGCTGGTCACCGCCGCCGGCATTGAGCACCTTTGCCGAAGATCGGACCGGCCGGATGCTACCCGACGAGCGCGATGCGGTGGAAGCGACGCCGGCCACGCTGGTACCGCGGAGAATGGTCGCGGAGGGAGCGGGAAGTGTGGACTCACGCGTGGCGATGAATTCAAGCGAGGCAGCTTCATCTTCCCGACGAACTTCCTGGCGAATCTGCTCCGCCACTTCCATGATCGGGGAGGGGAGCGGCCCGGTTGCGCGCAACCCCTCCGCGCGCTCAAAGATGACGCGCACGACATCTTCGGGCGACGAAGCACGTGCGAGCGCACCGAACAGTCCACCCGACGAACGCACCAGCGGCTCACCCGCGGAGCGCGCGGCCCACGTGGGCGCGGCCGCGTCCTGCTGGTTGAGCGCGACGCCGGCGAGCGTCTCATGAAGCGGACGGCGTGAACCCCCGGGAACCAAGGCGGCAGCCGGTTCGGCGAGGCCTCCGGCCGCTTCGTTGGCACCGGCGGCCATCGGAAGGGCCATGTCGGGCGCGACGCGACGAGCGGTTCGGGTGCGCTGCGCCTCGGCGGTTCGTGCGCCGACGAACGTACCGTTTGCGGTGCGCGAGGTCGCGGCTCCGATGAATGTACCGGACGGCGATGTTCCGGCGTTTGCTCCAACAAAGGCGCGATCCGGGGTCCGCGCGGCGAGGGCGCCACGGAACGCTGTGGCGTCGGTAATGCCTGAGCGGGCGCTTACCCAATCGGTCGAACGGGTGTGCGCCGTCGGGGCCCCGGAGAATTCCCCTTCGGGGGTCGTCGCCGTGGACGCACCCGCAAACCGTAGGTCGGCCGTCCGGAAGGTCGGGGAGCGGCGCGTCGGAGCCACCGGAACCGCCGGGCGGCCAGCACGATCGGCAACCAACCGGACTCCCGGGGTTGAAGCGGCGGTTCGCGCACCCACCCACACCCCGTTTGCCGTGCGAACGGGCGTGGAAGCGCTCCACGTGGACTCCGGCGCCGCGAGGCCGGTCATTTCGGGGGCGGAAGCAGCGCTGCGCCCAAGGGCGGCGCGCGCCCACGAAAGTGGCCCGGTGATGGCGCTGGACGAGGGAGTAATGGGTGGCGCTCGCCGCGCCGCGAGCGTCGTACCGGCCGGAATGTTCGTCCGCGCGACCGCGGTGAGGGTGGCCGAGCGATAGGCCCGCGGCGTTGTCGACGGAACGGCGCGCTCCGCGCCATCGGCGGACGCCACGGGCGTCGACACTACGGCACGCTCGGGTGCCGCAAATACCCGGTCGGGGGACAGCGGCGTCGTGCGCGGCAACGCGGAGCGCGTCGCGGAAGGGACGCCACGGACGATGCGCGCGGCGGCGTACAGCGCCGACGGCGTCGCGATTGGCGCGGGCTGGGACGCGGCAATCGCCGCCATTCCGCGCGCCGGGGCTGCACGGCTTGGCGCCGGCAACGCCGGGAAGTCGGGCGATAGCCCACGTGCGGTGGCGGCGACCATGGGTACAGGCAGGGGCGGAGAAGCGCCACGCCGCGCGTCGTCGGCGGGCGTCACCGCGACATCGCCGCTGCCGGGATCCACCAGAACGCCGTCCGGCGCGCGAATGCCGGGCACGCGCGCCGGAGCAACCGGGGCGCCGCGCCACGGCGCATCCGGCGTGCGCGTGGTGGGCGCGCCGAGGAAGTCTCCGAATTCGGTGCGAGTGCTGGCCGCGCCGCGGAATTCGTTGTCCGGCGTCGTCCACGAACCCGCCCGGTCGTATGCGGTATCGGGGGTGCGGAAGGCGGGCGAGCGCTGTGCGCCCCGTGCTTCCTGCGCCTGCGCGACCAGCGCCGCGCGAACGGCGCGGGGCAAGCTCGATAACGCGGCCCCGTGCGCGACGGCTTCTTTCGCAGGCACGAACGTTCCTTCAGCGGTGCGCGCCGTGGACGTGGCGGGGGGCGGCACGCCAAGCGCATCCGCCGGCCTCGGCAGCGCGAAGTCGATCGACGACGCGATTGGCCGGGGAAGTACGCTGCTACGCCGCGAAGATCCGCTGCCGGCACGGGCGGCAGCCCACATCGCCGCTGCAACGGGGGCAGAGGCGTCACCGAGTGACGAGTCGCCTTGGAGAACCCCCCCGACGACGGGCGCACCTTGGTAGACGCCGACCCAGACGCCCCGCGAATCGCGAACAATTGTGCGTAGCGCCGGCGCATTCGGTGCAGGAACCATCTGCTCTGCGCGGGCGAAAACCTGCTCCGAATGGGCGCGCGCGGCACGCACCTGACCGGAAGTTGCATCCCCCCCATGGAACGTCGCCGCCCCGCGGAAAGCCGACGCGCCGGTCGTCAGCGAGCGGGCGCCGGCCTCGACGTGCCCCGATGCAATCGGCGATATGCCCCCGCGCTCGACCCGGCCCGCGCTCGGCCGGGCAACCGGACGAGCGATCCTTGCCGACGACGTCGTAAAGGACGGCGTGCTCGACACCACAGGAGATGCCGCGAGCGTTGTAGCCGGTGCTCCGCGGGTCGCTCGTGCCGTAGCCCGGTGCGTCGCCGTTTCGCGACGGGCCCGCTCGGGGCGGGCGGCTTCCACCGCATCGGGCGTTGCCATGCTTCCGGCCACGGCGCGGTCGAAATCCGCGTTCGACGCCAACGCCATTCCGGGGGAGCGCGCGAGCAGCGGGCGCAGCCCGCGGGCGGCGCGCGCGCCAACGACGGCGTCGAGGCGCTGTTCGGCAGGGCCCGCAGTTTCGTAGATGGTGCGCACCAGCGGCGCGGCCATTCCAGACCGGCGAACGACGCGAATGATCTCTTCTCGGCGTTCATCCGCCGTTTCCGCGTTTATCGCAGTTTGTTTCGCAGAACGACGATTCTTCAGCGGAATTTCCGCCATCACGTCGTCAAGTTCGCGGGCCAGAGTGGCGCGCGCCAATCGCGCGCCTGCATTCATCGTGGCCGAAGGCGGCGCGGCCACGCGCGCCGGCGCGTACGGCGTCGTGTTCCACGGGTTCGCCACAGGCCGCATCGACTCGTACGCGCGGCGTACCGGCGAGTCTTCCACGATCACGTTGTCCACCGGCGCGGCGGCGACTGGAATGGGCGCCGGCATCGTCATATCGTCGACCGTGAGCGTCGCGAGGCGCGAACGTGGCACCAGCGATTCGCCCGGCCAGCGGCGCGCCGCGGCCTTCACCGTTGTTCCAGCACGGCGGGCCGCGAACTCCGCGGCTCGCTTCTCACGACGCTTTCGGGACGCCGCGAGGCGCCGCATCATCGCGTAGAACGGCGCCGCGGACAGATACACCATGCCGTCGGTTGGGGAGGAATCAACGGGGGATTCCGGCAGCGCCCACGGGTCGTCCAGACCCAGACGCGCGTAGAATTCGGGGGCGAAGCAGATACGCGGACGGCGGCGCGTGCGCGCATCCATCCGTTTGGCGAGTGCTTCTCCGGGAACTGTCCGCTCGGCGCCGTCCATCTCGTTCGACCTCCGAATTACGTGATCTGAATGCCGTGATGGGCGATTTCGACCATCTCGACGGCGAGGTCAGCGCTTTCCGCGTTGAAGCTCGGGCCCTCCCACGCGACGGGCCAACCCTGCACGAAGTTGTAGCGGCGAACTTCCTCGCCGCCAAGCGTCTTCATGACGATGCTGCCATTTCGCCGGTTGCCGAAGGCATCGTCCAGGATTTCGTTGCGCCACTTGAGCAACGACGTATCGCTGGAAACACCGTACCGAAGCACGATATTGTCCCAACGAGACTGGCCGGGCAGCTTGTGAACGCGGTGATTCATCCCGCCCTCCTCCAATTCGAACACGGCCGTCGTGGACTTGAGGCCGTTGGCCTCACGGAACTGTGCGACTTCAACCTTGTCGATTTCCAGGGCGAAGATGAATGCGCCCTCTGGATCTGCCACACGCGGATTGGACTCCGCGTTGGCGGCCTTCCCGATCGAACTCGAACCACGGGGGGTCACGCGGGAGAGCGCGATCTTCGGCGCTTTGATGTTTAGCGACAGTCCGCCGAAATCCACGCGCGCGCCGAGGTTCGGCTGGCTTCCGGGTCGGCCCTGGCCGCGACCCTTCCCGCCAGTGATGCTCAGGTTTGGCTGATTTCCGGGACGACCGCCGCCGCGACCTGCGCCGCCGGAGATGTCCATCGTCGGCTGATTTCCGGGGCGTCCGCTGCCGCGACCCTTCCCCCCAGAAATGGAGGGGTTGGCCTGGTCACCGGGGCGACCCTTTCCGCGTCCTTTCCAATCCGCCATTTGACACCTCCAGGATCAAGCTCCTGACGCACCGAGACGTAGATCGATGAGAATCCTTTCTGTCGTGCTGACGGGTTTCAGCAGGATGAGCACATTCAACTGACCGGCATTTCGGGCCTCGACGGGGTTCGTCGCGCCGTTGCATTCTACCGAATATTCCTCCTGAGCGCGAGTCCCTCCGAGCAATCCTGCGGACCAAAATTGATCGAGCCTCACCATGACGTCTCTTTCGAGCACCCGCCACAGCCCCGTGTCGTTCGTTTCAAATACGGCCCATTCGTTGTCGCGGCGCAATTGCTCACTGATCATGCTGACGATGCGGCGACTATTCACGAAGGTCCACGCCGGGTCCAGCGACATCGTTCGAGCCCCCCAGACTACGACGCCCCGGCCCGGCTGGGTGACGAGTGGGTTGATGCCGATGTCACTGATGCTACCGGCTTCGCCCCAATCCATCTCGATTTCTGTGTGTGTCGCGCCGTGAATCGCGGCGTTCGCGGGCGGCCAGGAGACGCCGTACGGCGCGTGCTCCAGCTCGGTCCGCGCGAAAACGCCCATCACGGCGCCGGATGGGGGGTACAGGTCGTCCCCTCGACAGATCCACGGGTAATAGACGGCGCCGAAGCAGCGATCCAGCGGCTCGCGCGCGCGGAAGGCCTCGAACCAGCGCGTCAAGAGGTCCCCGTGCAGCCCTCTGGGCGAGTCGAGGATGAGGAATCGGTTGTTCATCTGCCGGCAATGGGCGAGAAGCTCGTTGTACAGGGCTTCGGCGTCGCTCCGAACGGCGCCATTACGGGAGATCTCGCACCGCATCCACGCCGCGGCCGGAACGCAGAGAAGTGCAATCTCATCCTCGCCCGCGAGGCGATCGAGCAGGGGCGCCAGCACACCTTGTCCGAGGCCGGGGGCGCGCAGCTCGGCTTCGTCGCGGATGCACACCGTAAAAACAAAGCAATCGTCCCCGCCGTTCTCGAAGAAGGCGCGGACCGCGCGGCGCGAGGGGGCATCGACGAGGCCGCGCTGAGGGTGATCCTCCAACTCCTGCCATCGGCGCAGGCGGAATTCGAGGAAGTCTCCGGCGGTCGCCTCCTCAGGCCAGCTTTCGCGGGGAATAAAGCCGATCACCGCGCCGATGTCGCATCGAACCACCCCCTGCGTCCGCTGCGGGAGCGACGCGTGCTGGATGCTGATTCCGGGGCGCATGTTCGGCAAGTTTCGTGTCCCGCTCTCAACGCGGCGCGTTGATCTTTTCGTTGATGGCGGAGATTTCCTTTACCCAAGCGTGCCGTTCCTTGTGGGAAATGGCAAGGATGGTCTCTCGGTCCCAGTGGAAGTGGTAGGCGATGAACGCTACCTCCTTGAATATGTTCTCCAAGGGGTAGCTTACGATTCCCCCAGGCGTCCGAACTCCTTTTCGAATTTCGCCCCGCATTCCGGGCACGTCACGGTGATGGTTGATTCATCCTCGTTGATGCGGTTGTACATCTCTTCGAGGAAGCGCAAATCGCCAGCAAACAGATTTTCCACGACGCCCGTGTTCACTTCGGGGAGCGCGCCGAGGCGCGTCACGACGCGCGAGAGCAGCACGATGATCAGGTAGGCGCGGTTGCGCTGGACGCGCATGTCGTTGAGCGGTGTGATCTCGTCCTTCGCATTCGCGAGGCGCATCACGCCTTCGCGGTGAAGCTGCCCATCTTTGTCGACGTAGCCGCGCGGGAGGATGAATTCGTATTCGGTCTTCAAGTCGGCCACGGCGCTTGCTCCAAAAGGGAAGGGGGAGGGGCGTTACGGGGAGGGGCGTTAGCCCCTCCCCGTCCCGTAATTACCAGAGTTGAACCAGCGATTACTCTTCGATGAGCGCGCCGCCGTCCCACTGACCGATGCTGAAGATGACGAATTCGGCCGGCTTCACCGGGCAGATGCCGATCTGAACGTTCACCTGACCAGCGTCGATGAGGTACCGCGGGTTCGTCTCTTCGTCACACTTGACGTAGAACGCCTCTTCCGCGGTCTGGCCGAAGAGCGCGCCCGAGCGCCAAACGCGCATGAGGTACGCACGGACGTCACGCGTGAGTTTCTTCCACAGCGTGTGATCGTTCGGCTCGAAGACCGCCCATTGACTGCCGATCATGATCGACTGCTCGATCATGATGAATAGACGACGGACGTTGATGTACTTCCACGACGGGTCGGACATCGTCGCGAGCGTACGAGCGCCCCACACGCGGATTCCGCGATCCTTGAAAATCCGGATAACGTTGATGCCACGGTCGTTATACTGGCCTTGCTCCAGGCGGTTGATGTTCTGGGTCAGGCCGGTGATGCCCATGACGATTTCGTTGGCCGGGGCCTTGTGGACGCCACGATCACCGTCGACGCGCGCAAAGATGCCTGCGACGTGACCCGAGGGGGGCACAAACAGCTCCATGCGATCGGTCTTGATGAGCTTGCGACGGTTCGGGCCGGTGACCTTGATGTGATCCTGGTTGCCGGTGAACCAGCTCGGCTTCGTGATCTTGACCCACGGAACGTACAACGCGCCGTAGCCCTTGTTCGAAGCGGGCGCGTCCATTCCGCCGTCCGAGATGATCGGCCCGTCGAGGATTGCGAAACGATCCTTGCGGATCTCGCACATTTCCAGCATTTCGGTCTGCTGGTGGGGCAGGAGGCCCGGAGCGACCATGATCGCCATGTCGTCGACGTCGTCGAAGGCGTAGAGACCCAGCTTATCGGCCTGATTTTCGCGGATGGAGCCCTGAGTGTCGCCCATACCCATCAGGTAGACGTAGCACTTGCCGCCGCCGTTATCGTAGAAGCCGTTGACGCCGGCCACGAAGTTGAACACCGTCGGCTGCGACAGGAAGTCGCGGAATTCGGTTTTCAGCGCGTCGTCACTGCCGATGGCCTCGTACACCGCGTCCGCCGCGTCGTCCATGTTGTCGAACGTGCGGCCGACGAGGTCCTCGACGGGGCGCGTTTCGAGCAGGAACTGCGCGAAGTAGCTCTGAAGCCAGCGGAAGAATTCCGCCTTGTTCGTGACCGCGATCGGGGGAACCGAGTACTCGCTGCGGAGCGCGGTGCCTTCCGTCGACTTGACCTCGAATCCGTAGGCCGCCAGCACGTCGGCTGCAGTCTTCGGCTGTGCCTTCTCGAGCGGGAACGTCTCGTGGAGCTTGTTCAGAAGTTCTTCGATCGTGGAGTCCGTTTCGCTGATGATCTTGCCCTCGACGGACATGGTCACTTCGGGAACTTCCATCGTCTTTTCGGCCCACGTGATCTTGACCCGGCCCTTGGTGCCCGGCTCAAATTTCGGGGTGCCGGCGCCGGCCTTCGGCGCGCCGTACAACTCGAAGTACTTCTTCACGTCGCGAACTGCCGCGCGGTTGAGCTTGAACGCCGTCGTAAGGGCGGTGGTGGCCTCGTTGCCATCTCCCTTGACGTTGCCCTTCTCGTCGACAAGCTGCGGCACGAGCTTGCCGCGCAGCATCTTCTTGCCGTTCGACGTCGTGATGGCCACGGCATCGTGGTTCGGCTTGAACTCGAACAGTCCGATGAAGCCTGGGTTGCTCGTTGAAACCGAGGCAATCGGCTTGGGGCCGCTGTCGACTTCACGAATATATACGCCTGGGGTATGGTAATCCATGCCTCTCAATCCTCCGATTCAGTGCTAGGGTCGTTGATCTTCTTGACGAAGAAGGGCTTGGGCCCGGGGGTGGTGGACGGTTTCGGAAGCGGTACCCCCGGGCGGACACGGCCGGATCGTGACGATCCGGTAGGCCCTGCGGGGGTCTCGCGGTTCTCCAGGCGGTTCATCTTGATGGTAGAGCCGCCAGAGCTCTTGTAGAGGGGCCCATCTAACGCTACCCGGGCCCGGTACGTCAAGAAGGGACGGTAAGGAGCTTCGTGAAGCGTGAACAGGTTGATCGCGTCACCGACGGTGAGATCGTCGACCAGAGCAAGGCTAACTTTTTCCAGGTGGAGGCCGTCGTCGTCGTCGGTGTCGTCGGCGAAGCCCGTGAAATTCATCGGATCCCAGGGGCGCCCGAGGCTGTCGACTTCCCGCCCGTCGGGCAAGCAGAATCGGCGCGGGCGGTACACGAGGTGCGTGGCCTCGTTCAGGCGCAACAGCACCCAACCCAGCAAACGTTCCGCATCCGACCTGAACTTTGAGTGAACGGCAATCATGTAGAACAGGTCCAGAAGGATCGGCGGACGGTGGTAGTAGACCTCTCCTCCTTCCTCCGGGTTCGCCTTGACGAATACGGGCGCCTGCCGCATGCGTTTCCGATTCATCAACGCCGGGTTCTGGGCGATTCGGTACATGTAGATGTAGACAACTTCCTCTCGATCTTTCGGGACGAACTGGAGGTCTTCCTCGATGCGGGGTGGCGCATTTCCAAGGTTGTACCCTTCGAGAAGCCATTTGTGCGCGGACTCCGTCGTCTCGCCGATGATGTTGCGGCCGGACATGGGTCCGGCCAACGCGGCGAGTTCCTTGGCCTGCACCGGGTTCAAGACGGTTCCTTCCGAGGGGGGATGATGTCGGCGGACGAGGGGCGCGTCGTGAACGGGCGGGGCCGCGCAACGACCGGCGAAGTAGAGCGCACAATGTGGGCCTCCGCAAGGGCCGCCTTGAAGTCTTCCTCAAATGGCCGGCGCTCGCCACGTTCGGTGGGGGCAAGCACGGTTTGACGCGTGGGCCGAACCGTGTCGAGCCGAAACGGATAGCGAACGAGGCGGATCAGTTGAGGCGCGTTCGGTTTCGGATCAGCGAGGCCGCGTGTGGTGCGCGTCGCGCCGGTGCGGGTGGTGCGCTCCCGGTCCGGCAGCGGGGAGGCCCGCTCGGGGCGCTCATGGCGATCGGCTATTTTTTCGGAGTCATGATCGCCAATTCCCTCCCCTGGGTAGCGACGTTCGAGACGGTGGCGGGGGTCGATCGGCACTGGACGCCCGAATGTAAGCGAAGGGAGCCCGGCAGGCGCGATACGATCGCGGGGTGAGTCGCCAAAAACGAGGTCCGGACACCACAGCGCGCGCGGCCAAGTCCGCGCACGCTGGCGCTGCGCACATGCTCAAGGACGTCGGCAGTCGGGAGTTGGCGCGCATGGCGGACAAGCTCGGCAACGACAAGCTCAACGCGACTCTGGGTGCAGCCGTCGCAAAGCGAGATGCCCTGCTGCAGTTCGTCGAGGTGCGCCTTCAGCAGATCGCCGCCGCACAACAGGCGGAAATGGAAGCCCTGCACCACAAGCGCGCGTGGTTTCTTGAATTGACACGTCGGCACAAGGGATTTGGCATGCCCGACCCGGTGCGTTGGCACAAGGTGGCGCTGACGTACCGCGGCGCGCTGGAAGCGCTTTGCAGTGGACGCCTCGGGGAGGCGGTGCGCCGCATCGGCGAGGCGGCCGAGCACGATCGCGCGGCGTTCGCGTCGGTGCCCAAGCAGGTGCGCCTTCCGGCCCGAACCGAGGCGAAGGTCGCGGAACCCGACGTTTCGGCATCGGTATCGGCCGATGAGGCCGCGCCAGTGACGGCCGCTCCCGAGGCGTTGCGGACCGCGAATCGAATCATCGCGGTTGCAGAATCGCCCGGAAATGTGCCGGGAACCGGCCTGCGGACGCACAATTGGTGGGACGTCGAGGAAGAGGAGGAGCCGCAGTCCGACGGGGAGGACGCCAAGAAAAAGAAGGCAGCCGGGAAGAAGGCGAAGCGCGCGGAGTGATTCAGCGCGCAAAAGGCTAGTGGTGGTCCTGCGCCCGCACCACAAGCACGTTGGGACCCGTCGCAACCGCCACCAGCCCCTTCTGCATCAAAAGCGCAGCAAAAGCCTCATCAAGCGTGACGTTCTTTAGGCGAAGGTCGACTTGGCCACGCACGTCGTCGGGAAGCACGATGTTCGCGTTACCGTATTCGGCGAGCAGGCGGAGCGCGCCGCCAAGGTCGGCATGTTCAAACGTGACGGAAATTCCAAGCACCGGGCGCCCATCCACGCCGGCGGGGAGCGCACCCGGCGGCGCGGCAATGGCGAGCGCGGCAAGGATCAACACACGATCAGCATAGTATGGATTTCGCGGGCACCGATCACGGGATCGGTGCGGGCGGAGGATTCAGGCGGTCGGTGACGTCGATGAAGGTGTACGGCGTCGAGAAGGACGAAAACCAGCTCTGGCCGCCGATGAGCGGCAGATCGGTGCCGAGCGCCTGATTCAGCACGACCCGAAAGGAATCGACGGGCGTGATGGATGCGGGGATCGCTGAAGAGTCAGGGACAAGGTACGCACTCAGGATGCTCATGCGCTCCCGCATATCGGTACCGGCCGGGTCGTTCCAGTTCAGGCGCGCCCCCGGTCCGTGGTCCCCCTGAACCAGAATGATGGGTGGCGTTTTCGCTTCCGCAAGAATCGCGTCCAGCGCGGCGAGGAGACGGCGATCCACGTAGGCGGACTGCGCGGCATACCCCTCTTCATAGCTCTCTTTATAGCGAGCTGCGTACTTCTGCCAAGTCGCTCCGTCCCCGAAAAAGTTGCGCGAGCGGCTGACGCGATACGAGCCGTCCGCCGCAAATACGAAGGGGGGGTGCGGGGCGACGATGTGGGCGTAGTGAAAAGTGGGGCCCGGTGCCCGATCTCCATCCTCCAGGCTGTCGAAAACGCCGGAGACCGCGTACCGATGCGCCTCGTGTGCCACGCGATGTTGCTGGAGGCCCAGCGCGCGGGCAATTGCGAGAACGGGCGTGTGCCCGAGCAGTGAATACTCGTATTCGTCCGGCACAAACCACGTCCCCCTGACGTCATCCGGAGCGGCCAGGTGGGTGATGGAGTACTCGCTCGGGTATTCGACGATGCGGTACCCGGCGGCGCGCAGGGCGCGGACGACGCGGTTGTTCCGAATGAGCGCCATCAGCGGCCGGCGGTTCGTGGACGAAGGGTCAGCATCGACGAGCAGCGCGTCGAGGGGCTCCATGTTCAAGGTCGCCGCGAAGGAAAGCGCGGTTTGCGCGTAGTTGGCGCGCGCCTGGTTCGCCACGCGGAACCCGCGGGTGCGGAGTTCCGCCGCGAGGCCGGAGTCGATACCGTACTGCTCGCGGAGAACGTCCTCTCGGCCGTAGCCGTCGAGCACGATGTACCAGATGTCCGGCCGATTTCCCGCAGCAGCGGACGCAGCCGTCACGCTGTCAAGCGCGCCTTCCCAATGCGGCCGAACGTGCGGCGCCGGATTCTCCCGCTCATCGGCGACCGTTTCCAAAATACCGGGCACGACGGCCAGCGTCGTCAGCAGGTTGGCGAACGTCGTGAGCGGACGGGCGGGGCCGCGAAGGCGGGAAAGCAGAATCGTGACCACCAGGACCGCCAGCCACATCTCCTGGGCGTGCTTTCCGGCGAACTGGTGCGCGTGGAACGCCACGACCACCATGGTGGTTGACGCGGCCGCCGCGGCTCGGCTCCGCGACATCCACACGAACAATGCCCAGAACGGAAGCATGCCGATCCACGTTGTGACGAGCGGCCCGAGGGCGCTGGTCCAGGACGCCATGCCGCGATTGTCGTGCGTGTACGACAAAAGCGCCGGCACCGCAGCCAGCAACGGATGAAACGGAATGGGCGCGGACAGCGCGCCGGTGAGCGCGGAGGATGGGTTTTGCGGGCGATCAGGGGGCGTTGTCACCGGTCAGTTCGCCGCCGGCGGCTCCGCTGGGGGCTCGTCTGGCTTCACTTCGACCGCTCCCGGTCGGAGCGCGCGCGCCCAATCCTTCACCTTCTGCCAGTACAAGCGCATCGTGAACATGCTGGCGAGCGCGGCTGCAACGGCCATCTGGAATATGTAGCTGCCGGTGCCCGGGTCGAGGTAGGCCCACGCGAAACGCGGCCACAGGAGAAGGGATAGCGCAACGCCGAGAACCGTGGTGGCGCGGCCGCGGGCTCGGGAAATTGGGGGAGACATTACGCATCACCCTACGCCGCCACCGCAGCGCCGGCAAATCGCGGGCCAATCTCGCCGCTAACGGCGCTGATAGATCCACAGCGAGATGTCGCATCCCGCCTTCGCAAACGAGGCGGCGAGCGTGTAGTTGGCCGCAAACGCCTCCTCCCGGACCAGCGATCGTTCGTGGCCGTAGAACGGCGTGAGCGTTTGGCTCTCCCGTTTGCCCCGCAGCACAAACCAGGCCGGGGCGCGTGCAAGTGCCCATCGCGCGCGGACGCCGAAGGTTTGGCGGCCGGATTTCGCGAGCGAGGGATCGTGGAGGCCGATCAGGTCCAACGAGGTGCCGCCGGCGCGGAGGGAGAATTCTCCGGCGTCGGACACGGCGTACTCGCCGTTCACGCCAAGGCGCGGCCGTAGCCAGTCGGCCGCGTTGGTGCGCACTTGTGTGCGGCACGCGGCAAATTCGTGCTCGACCGTTTTGGTAGCGGCCACATCGAACTCGGGCGTTCCGAGCAGCGCGGTCACAACCATCAGGATCCCAACGACGAGGAGAATTCCGCCAGTGGCCCCTGACCGAAGTCGCACCAGTACCGGAACGCCCCGCGCGGCGAGCAGCGCGATCAGGGGCCAGAGGGGGATGGCATGGCGAGCGAACGCGGACACGCTGTCCATGGTGAGCAGCGCCGCGATGGCCAGTCCCAATGCGGCTGCCGCCAAACGAGCGCCGACACCGCCTGCGGCGAAAGCCCCGAGCGCGGCAAACGGCAGCGCGGGCGCGACCAACCGGACGAAATCCGTTGTCACGGCGAGCGGATCCGCCGCGCCGAAGCGCACGCGCACGCTGTTCGGGAAGGCCTCGCCGAACACCATCCCACGGCCGGCGGTGACGATGAGCGCAACGGCCAGGACCGGCACCACAGCCTTCATCAGCCGGCGCCTCCAGTTCGGCGCGGCGATGGTTCCGGCGAGCGCAACCGTCATCGCCAAAACCAGACCCTCCGGCCGAAGCAGGGGCAGGATGGCGAGCACGAAGCCTCCCGCAAGCGCGCCACCGCCCAGGAAATCGAGCAGCGCAAACAGGACCACACACGCGACGAGCGGAGTCTCCGTGCCGCCCACGGACCAAAGCGCGAAAGCCGGGCTCGATCCGGCAAACAGGACGGCGAGGGCGGCGGGTAGGGCTCCGAATTGGGCCCGACCGAGGCGGTGCACGAGGGCAAGTGTCGCCAGACTGGCCGCAAACCCGAGCAACTGCGTGGCGGCCATCGCATCGACGCCGACGACGGTCGCGACCACCTGAAGGCCAAGCAGAAGGGGAGCGCTGTACCCTTCCACCCGCGCGCCACCGATGTTCCAGACGGGGCCGTGGCCCGCCGCGATGTTTTCTGCGTAGCGCAGGGACGCCCACGCCGGGTCCGGAACAAAGCCAGTGAGCTGGGACGCCGTCGCGACAAACATGAAGACGCCAGTGACGACGAGAAATCGGCGAACGCCGGGTGAAAAAACGACGGAGTCCGCGTCACTCACGGTGCAGCAGCCTCTCGCTCGTAAATGTACAAGTGGTAGGGGCAGTCGTCAGCGGCGACCACCTCTGCAACGCGATAGTGCGCGGCGAAATCCGGGTGCGCGACGATGGCCTGATCGATCTGGTACCGGATGTCGAGGGTGGTGGCGCTGTCGCTGACGATCATCAGGTAGTCGGGCCGGTCGGACATGACCAGCGCGGCCCGATCGGCCCATTCCTGAGCTCCTGTATGCTGAATTCTCGGATCATTCAGTCCCAGAGTATCGAGCGCCTGCCCATCCGCGATCCATGACACAAGGCCAACGTCAACAAGGCCATACACCGCGTCTGGCGCCGAATTCGCCCGAATCCACTCGGCAGCTTGCCGCCGAACCCGCGTCTTGCAGTCCTTGTAGGTGTTGGCGAATTCCGTCGTCTCGGCAACGGACACGTTGGGCCAGGTCAGCACCACGGCACCGAGCGTGGCCGTGATGCCGCCGGACAGCGCCCATCCCCCGCCTGCCGCGCGCGATAGCGAGACGATGCCGGTGGTGGCGACAAGCAGCCAAGCCGGGACAGTCGGCAGGAGAAACCTTCCGAACTCGTTCACATTGTCCCACGCCTCAACGGCCCCCCCCAGCCAAACGATCGCGGGGACGAGCACCAGCCAGCTCCGCCCCGGCAACGTCACGAGGCCGGCCGCAATCAACGCTCCTGCGGGCCAGAGCTGACTGAGGAACGCCAGCGCCACGCGCCCGCTCTCCCCCACGCCCATCTTCAGGACGGCAGAGTTCGGGGCGAAGTGACCGTAAACGGCGTAGCGGAGCCCCTCAAGCACCGCCGCGCTCACGATGACGGGACCGGCGATGCGGAGGAGCCTCTGCAGGGCGCGCGCGCGCTGCCCCAGCGACAGGAAGCGCGGACCCTCCGATGCTGCCGCGAGAAGGAGCGCGGGGATCGGCCCTTCCGGCCGCAACCAAGGTAGAACGGCCAAGGTCAGGCCCGCTGCGAGCGGGTTCCCACCGTCGGATCGGGCCAGCAAAAGGCCCGCAACCGTCACCACCAACGCAACGGAGGCGGTCTCCAGCCCGCTGTGACTCCAAAAGGCAAGCGGCGACCAGGCGGCGAAAAGGAACGCCGCTCCTGCGGCGGCCTCTGCGCCGAAAATTGGCGTTCCGAGTCGACGCATCAGAACCAGCAAACTGGCCGCCGACAGCCAGCTCACGACGCGGGCGGCCTGCATGCCATCTCCGCCGACGGCCAGGACGCCCGCCTCGATGATCAGGAGCAACGGATTGCTGAACCCCTCACACGCGGCCCCGCCGGCGTTCCACACCGGGCCGTCCCCCGCAGCGAAGCGCGCCGCGTGGCGTAGCGTGATGTACGCGTCGTCGGTCTGAAACGCGCGAACCGAGTGGTACAGCGCGGCGAAAATCGCGACGTTGAACGCGTCGAACCCATACCCGCGGTCGATCGATAACTTCAGCATCGCGAGCGTGTCTATTGCGAGATGACCGCGCGGGCCAGCGTCGTAAGGTGCGCGCTACTTGCCGAGTGGCAAATGGCCGGACCGGATAGGCGAGGGGAATGGTCGAAGAAACGTTGGCCCGATTGGTCGCCTACCCGACGGTATCCGATCGCCCCGTCGTCGGAATCGCGGCCTACATTGCGGAACGTTGCGAGGCGGCGGGCATGCGGGTGGAGCGGTTCGAAGCACCCGAGCCCGGCAAGGTCAACCTCGTCTGTTCCATGGGCCCCGTCGGCACCGACGGCATCGTGCTGTCCGGGCACATGGACGTCGTGCCGGTCGAGGGACAGCCGTGGTCCTCGGACCCGTTCAAGCTCACGGAGCGCGGCGGGAAGCTCTACGGCCGCGGCAGTTGCGACATGAAAGCGTTTGTCGCCGCCACGATGGAGGCGTTGCCGCGCTTGCCGACCTTGGAGAGGGAGTTGGTGCTGGTCTGGACGCACGACGAGGAGGTCGGCTGCCTTGGGTCCCGGGATCTGGTGACGACGCTTGCCGGGCGCGCGCTGCCGTCGATGTGCCTGATCGGGGAGCCGACTTCGTTCCGGATTCTTCGCATGCACCCCGGGCATGTCGCTGTCCGCATCGTATGCGTCGGGAAGGCGGCGCACAGCTCCAAGCCCGATTTGGGAGAGAGCGCGATTCGGAAGGCGGGAAAAGTAATCGAGCGCCTCGATCAACTCGCGGACGACTGGAGCCGTGACGTTCATTTCGCTGACATGTTGGAACGGCCATTTGTCGTGCTGAATATTGGGAAGATTCGCGGCGGAGTGGCGGTCAACGTGGTGCCGGACGTGTGCGTGCTTGAGGTCGGCTTCCGACCGTTGCCGGGGATGGATGAGGTGGCTCTGGTGGCGATGCTGGCCGAGCGGATCGCGCCCTGGGCAACGGTGGAATTGCAGCGTAGTACGCCGGCGATGCTGACGCCTGTAGGCACCGCGCTGGAGGTGCTCCTCCGCCCCTACAGTGTCGGCGTTCCCGCCGCGGCCAGCTTTGCGACGGACGGGGGAAACCTCTGCAAGCTCGGCATGGCGCCGCTCATTTTCGGGCCGGGAAGTATCGATGTTGCCCATCAGGCGAACGAGTACGTGCCGGTGGACGAGTTGCACCGGTGCGTCGATGTCGTGGCGGAAATCGTGGCGCGGCGGTGCGGACCCGGCACCGGGAAGTGATAGGCTTCGGGCCATGAAATTCGACGTGCAACGGGTGGCCCTGGTGCTTCAGCGCGTGCTTGGCGTGCTCACCGCCGCCATGGTGATCGGAGTGTATGCGTTTGCGATGTCGCGGGGAAAGATGCCGCCGAGTCACCCGTGGTCGGGCTTGACGCTCGGTCTGTTGTCCGCTCGGGCGATTTTTTTTCCGGTTCGGAGCGATGTTCGGCCGAGCGCGCCGGGATGGATCGTCAGCGGCCTGGCGCTGGCCGGAGCGCTCATGTGGGGCTGGAGCGCGCACCTCGGACGGTAGCCGCGGCCTACACCACCTTCCGGCCACCCACCCACACGTCGGTCACGGCGCCGGGCGACCCGTTGAATACAATCGCGGGCAAAAGCCGGCTCTCCGCGAATTCAATGCGCGTGATGTCGACGGCGACGAGGTCGGCGAGTTTCCCCACGCCGATTTCGCCCGCGTTCACATCGAGCGCGCGCGCGCCCTCGATGCTGCCCATTTCCAGCAGCGCCACCGCGAGTCCGTCCGGTCCTTCGTGTGGAATCACGTTTCGACGCCCTGTCACGCCGCGCGCGTGCCATTCGATGGAGCGCATCTCCGTGAACGGATCGATGAGCGCATGGCTGTCGGTGCCGAGGCAGATGGGAGAAGAGATCCGTTCGACGGGGAGAAAACCGTCGCCAAGGTCCAGCTCCGTTGTCGGGCACGCGCACACGCGGGCGCCGGAATTCGTCAACGTATCGATTTCCGCGTCGTCGGGATGCGTAAGGTGCACCGCCGTGAATCGCGGCGAGAGCAGGCCCGCCCTGTCAAAGGCGTGGACCGGTCGGCAGGCGTGCTCTGCCAGGGACGCGGCGATCTCGGCGGGCTGTTCATCCACGTGCGCATGGACGATTCCGTCGTAAGGAGCGAAGTGTTCCAACCACTCCATAGGGCAGGCCCGGATGGAGTGAGGGGCGAGTCCGACGCGCACCCCCTTCGCGCGCAAGCGCGCGATGGCTGCCAGTACGTCGTCCGGATCGCGGTCGAGGAAGCGGCGCTGCCGGGGATTCGCCTCGACCTGAAAGCCGGCGCGACCGTAGGCAACGCGAAGGAGCACAATTCGAATGCCGACGTCACCGGCGGCGGCGGCGACCGCCATCGCCATGGCGTCTGGATCCGCGTAGGGGGAGCCGTCCGGCTGATGATGGACGTAGTGGAATTCCCCCACCGTCGTGAATCCGGCACGCAACATCTCCAGAAATGCCACGCGTGAGAGCGCGAAAATTCGCTCCGGGTCCAGCGAGGTCGCCAGTTGGTACATCGTTTCCCGCCACGACCAGAACGAATCCGCGCCCGACGCGTGTTGTACGTGCCCGCGCAACCCCCGCTGGAAGGCGTGCGAGTGCGCATTGACGAAGCCGGGCAGCAGCGCGCGACCGCGCAATCGTGTCCCGGACGCCCCGCTCCATTCTTCATCCGTGGCCGGGCGCACCGCTACGATCCCCTCGCCGTCAGTCTCACAGGCCCAGCGCGAGCGTAGCTCGCCCAAAAACAGCAAGGCGTCTGGCGTGAGCGTTTGCACGGGATTCAGGCTATCATCGGGGCACCCGGAGGCTTCATGGCGCGGGATGCTTCGTCGACCCCGACCGTTTCCCGACTTGCTGCGCGCGCATCCAAGGATGGGCTGCGCCGGCAGGCCATGCCCGGCGGCGGTGAGGTTTTTACCGGTGATCTCGCCAACCGTTCGCTGAAAAGCCTTGGCGCGCGCGCCATGACGGTGGATCGCAGCATCATCGTCAGTAAAGATTTTGATCCGTCCAAGCCAGAAGATCAAGCGCTGTTTGCGCACGAGCAGTACCACGTCGATCATTCCGGAGGGCAGGGCTCGCATGACGGGCACGATGGCGAAGAAGTCGCGGCGCGCGCCGTCGAACGAATGGTTCTGCATCGCGCTGCGGGCGGCACGGAGATGCACGAGGCCTCGCATACGTCGTCCCCGGGCGGGGCGCCGAATGGCAGCAGCGGCGCAGCGCACGAAAAAGCAGGCGCGGCCGAGAAGAATGCCCCTGCGCAGAAGGGCTACGCCGCGCTTTTGGCAGAAGGGCTTTCCCACCGGGACATCGTTGACAAGCTCACCCGGGAGGCCGTGCTCGGCCTCGACGCGGCCAAGGAGCAGCGGAACGAACGCTTCGGCGACAAAAAGGGATTCCTGTAATCTGCGCACCGCCGTAGTCCCTGCGGTGCAGCTTTTGCGGTGCAGCCTTTGCGGTGGGAGCAGTGCCCATGAACGTGTTTGACGAACTCGCGCGCCGCCTTCGTCGCACAGACTTGCTGCTGTTGCGCGCCGTTCGTCGTCAGCGCGCCCGGCCGGCGATGCGCGCGAAAGGTCAGTTTTGGGGCAGCGTTATCACTGACGACGAGGTCGACGCCCTGCTTCGTGCCCACGGTGAGATCGACTATCCAGCGGGCCCGGACGGGTTGGAGGATGCGGTGGCGGCATCCACGGCGCTGCGGGATGCGCCGGGCGGGCGTTTTACGCGCTTGCGAACCGCATTTGCGATGGATGGGGATGACGCGGATCTGATGCTGCTGGCGCTCGCGCCGGAAATTTCAGCCGGGTACGGCAAGATCTTCGCGTACCTCAATGACAATTTGAATCAGGCCTACCTGACCGTCGACATGGCCACGCGCGTGCTGCGGACGGAGCGTCGGGAGCGGTTGATGCTCCAGGCACGGCTCATGCCGGGGGGTCCGATCATTCGGAACAGGTTGCTCCTGCTTAATCCACCGGACGGCACGGAAACGCACACGTCACGCCGCCTGCACCCCGCTCCCCGCGTGCTGCGCTGGTTCCTGGAGGAAGAGGAACTTCCCGGAACCGTCGGCTTCACGCCTATCGACTGCGCGACGGAGCCGTTCATTCCGGCGCCTACCAAGAAGCGAATCGCCGATCTGGACGATGCGCTGGATCGCCCGATTACCGTAGCCCTGGTCGGATCGACGTTTGGCATGCGGGAAGGGGTCGCGCAGGCGATTGCCCGGCGCTGTGGACGGAAGCTGGTCCGCGTCGATCTCGAGCGGTGTAAGCCGTTTATCGATGAGCCCTGGGATCTCATTCGGGAGCTGCGGCTGAGCAGCGCGCTTCCCTACGTCGTCAACGTGGCCGCGTCGCAAGAGGACCCGGCGCTTCGCAACCAGATGATCGCGCTGGGGTCAGCGTTGTCGATGCTTCCCTACCCCGTGCTCATCGGCGGTTCGGACCGGCGCGCGATTTCTGGGCTCCTTGGCAGTGACCGGCCGAGTGTGACGGTGCACGTGGCGCGCTCCACGTTGGAAGAGCGAAATGATGCGTGGGGTGCGGCTTTGGAGCGTCGTAACTGGAATCCGGCGCTCGGCACCGATATTGCCGAGCGTTTCTACTCTGTTGGCGGAACGACCATCGAACGGGTGCTGGAGCGTGCGGAGGCGGAGGCGGGCGGACACGAGCCGGCCGCGGAGACGATCTGGGCGGCTGCCCGCGAAGGCTCGCGGCCCGAGTTCCGCGGTCTCGCGCTTCACGTCGTGCCCCAATACACGTGGACTGACCTGATCATTACGGAAAAGATCCAAAAGCAGTTGGTGCATTTGACCCACTACCTGTCGGAGCAGGAAACCGTGTACCACCGCTGGGGTGGCAACAAGGTACGTGCGCGTGGATACGGCATCAAAGCCCTGTTTTCCGGCGGTCCAGGCACGGGAAAGACGATGGCCGCGGAGGTGATTGCGGGGTCGCTCGGCCTTGACCTGTTCCGCGTAGACCTGTCCAGCGTAATTTCGCGGTGGGTCGGTGAGACCGAGAAAAACCTGCGCGAGATTTTCGATGCGGCCGAGGGTGGAACGGCGGTCATCCTGTTCGACGAAGCCGACGCCCTGTTCGGATCGCGCGGTGAGGTGAAGCAGGCGCAGGATCGATTCGCCAATCAGGAAGTGAGCTTTCTGTTGCAACGCCTCGAAGTGTTCGAGGGGTGCGCCATTCTGACGACCAACCTTCAGGAGAACATCGACGAGGCTTTCCTCCGCCGGTTCGGTGCGGTCGTCGAGTTTCCGATGCCCACGCCAGAAATGCGGCTCAAACTATGGGAAAAGGCCATTCCTCCGTATGCGCCGCGCGGAGATGACCTTCGGCTGGAGTATCTGGCAAATCAGTTCATCATCGCCGGCGGCGCCATCGTAAACGCGGCGCTCAACGCCTGTGTGCTTGCATCGGCGCGACGGGAGAAGGTGTGCATGCGGCATGCCGTCGAAGCGATCGCGCGGGAACTCGTGAAGAACGGCAAGCAGGTGAACCGCGTGCACTTCGCGGACTACTACGAGTTTGTGAAGGATCTCTGAGCCGGTTCCGCGGGGCCCCCAAGCCCGGGGCGGGAGAATTGTGCCGCCGCGACAATTCGTGCCAGCCGCGGGGCTTCACATCGACGCGGGGCGCGCCTATCTATGGTCCCCACCCTGGAGTCCATGATGATCGCCCTTTTTCTTCCTGCGGCCTTTGCCGCGACGTACACCCTCGACAGTTCGCACACGCGCGCCGGGTTCAACGTCACCCACATGATGGTCACAACGGTCCGCGGCGTGTTCGGAACCACGACGGGCACCGTGGAGTACGATCCGAACAACCTGCCGGCAACCACGGTGAATGCGACCGTGGCCATCGCGAGTATCGATACGCGGGAGGCCAAGCGCGATGACCACCTGCGCTCCCCCGATTTCTTCGACGCAGCCGCCTTCCCGCAGATGACGTTTGTCTCGAAAGCCGTGAAAAACGCTGGCCCAGCGGGGCTCGATCTGGTGGGCGACCTGACGATTCGCGGCGTCACGAAAGAGATTGTGCTGCACGTCGACCCGTTCACGCCGGAAGTGAAGGATCCGAGCGGAAACCTGAAGGTCGGCACGCGCGCAACCGGTACGATCAACCGTCAAGACTTCGGCGTCAGTTGGAACAAAAAGCTGGACGGCGGCGGCTACCTGCTCAGTGACGACGTTCGCATTGAGTTGGACGTCGAGATGGCGCGCAAGCCGTAGGCGCCGGTAGGGGGTCTCGCTCCGCCTACTTCCGGATTTCGACCTCGACATCCACCGCGTACGCATTGGCGCGCGCGGGAAACCGGGAGGACCGTAACGCCGCGACGGTGCTTTCCACCAGCACCTCGTAGCCCTTGTACGCCGTGACGGCCGTCGGGACGCCGGTGGCATCGACGAAGACGCGCGCCGTCACGGTAGCGTTCGGAAGTTCCAGCAGCTTGGCGTTGTCGGGCTGCCCGTTGATGTAGAGCGGCTTCATCCCGAGCGCGTCGAATGTGACGAGTTCCAGCCCGGGCGTCAGCTCAGGCGGCGGATTGTCGTACGTCACCGCCTTCTGGACGGAGAAGGGCAACGGGGCCTCGCCGTTGGGCTCGAAGTGATCGACGACCTGCATCGCTGCGGACACGAAGATCACCGCATCGTTGGACCCTGCGGTCGAGGACGCGGTGTGCCGACCGTCGAGCTGGTAGCCCCGGTACGCGAGCTTGCCGTTGGCCACGTCGAACAGCGCGTCTCCTGCCGCGCGGGTGTCGATGAGGTTTACGCCCGCCGAATCCACGGCCTGCCCAGGAGAGACCATTCCGCGGCCGCTGCTCGCGATGACCGAGTATCCATCACGTTCGCCGGCGAATTTGTGGGTGTACTCGACGCTGGCGACGGTGCCGCTGGAGGACGGGTAGTCGAAGACGTGGACGACGCCGGGTTGGAGCCAGCCCCGAATCCAGTCCTTGTAGTCCTTGGTCAGCGGCAGATCGAAGGCAGAGTAAGTGCGCATCAGCCAGGTGCGCTGGACCTCCTGAATCTCGCGTTCGCGGCTCGTTTGCCCCTGGGATTGCTTGGTGTCGAATTCCTTGAGGCGTCCGTCCGCGCTCAGCAGCATCACGACGGTGGTGGACAGGAGGTTGGCGGACCATTCGGTCAGGATCGCGTCCACGCGGGTCTGCTCGGCCGGCCACGCGACGCCGGTGAAGCGGCCGTAGGCGATGTGGCAGGTCAGTTCCCAGTTCTTGCCTACGGGGCCCGCCGTGCACTCGGTGTCGATGACCGTCTTGACGGCGCCGGTGCGCGCGCTGACATTCCTTGCGGCGGCCAGCAGGATGCCCGCCGGCATCGTTACCTCGGTTTCAAGGTGGTATTTGACGACTTCACCCTTGGTCCACTTGTAGACCGGAACAGGGGGAAGGTCAGCGGCAAGGGCGAACGAGGTCAGGAGCGCGAGCATTGCGCAAGATAGTGTCGGCTACAGCAGGCTTGCAAACCCAATGCGCAACATAAGCGCGCTGGTTGGCGTTCCGGCGGCGGCGAACCCCTCCATTTGCGTTCCGCGGAACCCGGCGACGGAGATGCGAAGCCACGTGGTTCCATCCCCCATGGCAATGCCGGTGCCCAACTGCGCCCCGACGCCGAGCGCGCCGGGAGAGAGCCACCCGTAGTTGCCCGTCACCAGGAAGTACGCCTTTTTCGGCTGCGGACGGGGCAAGTACACCCCGACACCGCCGTGTGGATGGAACATCGCAGACGCGTGATCGTTGTCTTCCGGGGTGGTGCCACCTTCCGAGCCGAACGCCATCTGTGCGGTGGGGGTCAGGTACAGCTCGCCGCCGATCTGAATGACGGCGTTGTAGATGCCGACCTCGAACCCGAGGTCTCCGCCGAACCCGGGCGCCACGAACTCAGCTCCCTTCTTCCCGGCGAAGCCCTGCGATTCGATCACCCCCCCCCCAAGCTCACCCGTGAACATCACGGTTACCGCCCGGATTTTTTCCACGACGGCGCCACCGGCGAGGGGTAGGACGACCGGCCTCCCCTTGTCATCCATCGCGGCGATGAACACGCGCGGGGGCGGACTGGAGCGCGCCGCCAGCGCCTTGATGCCCAGCAGCACATCGTTTGGAACGTCGGTGGCGCTGATGAGCACCTTGGCGCGGGCCGCGGCCAACTCTTCCGCGGACACGCGGATCGCCAGATTGGCCTTGCCGCTGGGGGTGAGGTCAAACTCCATCCGATTCGCCACGATGCCGTTGCGCACGAGGTGTGCGTAGTGGTGTCCGGCAGGAAGCTCGACGGCACCGGCGGCGACCGTGCGACCATCGACAACGGCCTCGATGCCCGCCGGCAGCGGATCGACGGTGAGCGTAGCCCTCGGGAGCAGGGCGATTTGCTCCTGCAGCGTTTTCACGCGCGCGAGCGATTGGCCGTCAGGAAATTCGCTGCGCTCAAAGTTGTG
>CAMAWH010000051.1 GCA_945861635.1 Klebsiella pneumoniae
GCGGCGACGGGCGGCGTGACAGGAGATCTCTGTGACGAAGACTGGACGACATCCCTCACGAACATCGCTTCGGTGAGTGAGCAATTTCCGGGTGTCCGCTTTCCACTGTCTGACCTCCCCCTCGTGGATACGCTGGCCGTGAACATTGACGACGTCGCATGGACGGACTGGTACTACGACCCCCTTGCGAACGACGTGGTGGTGGCCGGCTCCGCTCGTCCAGACCTCGGAGCGGAGGTCGTCATCCGGTATGTGTCCTCAGGGGTTTGCGGCTGGTGAACCTCCGCTCTATCCCTCTCGCTTCATCGGCCTGCCCTGCAAGCGCGCCACATCCTGATACCGATCCAGCGTCTCCGCTGCACGTGCGAACACGTCGGCCACCGGCAGCCCGGTGAGCAGCTCAATGGCTTCGTCCACGTGCGCGATCGCCCAGATGCGGAAGGTTCCGTCCTCCGTCGCCGCGCCGACCTCCGCGCCAAGACACAAATCCGGCACGTTGTGGGCAGGGATGAGCACCCCTTGATCCGGCGTCAACCCCTGGATGCGGCAGCACGCGTAGAACCCCTCGATTTTCTCATTCACCGCGCCGATGCTCTGCACTTCCCCAAACTGGTTGAACGATCCGGTGATCGCCAGTGATTGTCGAATCGGCACTTCCGCCAGCGCGCTCAGCAGCGCAACCATCTCCGCGATCGATGCACTGTCCCCATCCACCTTTCCGTAGGACTGTTCGAAACAGATCGTCGCATGGATGGCAATCGTGCGGGTCTTCCCCAGTCGCCCCCGTAAAAATCCGCCAAGGATCTGAATCCCCTTGTCGTGCGCACGACCCGATAATCCAGCTTCTCGCTCGATCGATACGATCCCGGCGCGCCCGACTCCGGCGGTGGCCGTGATGCGCAGCGGGCGCCCAAAGTCATGCCCGCCGACGTGGTACACGACGAGGCCGTTGATTTGACCAACCGTTTCCCCCCGAGTGTCTACGCGAATCACCCCTCGTTCCAAGAGCTCAAGCGTGCGCCGCTCGGCCAAATTGTCCCGCAGCCGCCGGTGGGACAGCGCGCCCAGCACGTGACGCAGCTCCACCATCGCCCCGCCGGACTCATAGGCGGCTTCACGGAGTAGGTCCGACAAATGCCCCATATAGGTGGTGATCCGCCCCCCCCTCCCCGACTCGCGGACCGCCCACTCCAACACCGCGACCACGGCCCTTCGCGACACGTGTGGCAGCCCCTCGCGGCGGACGATCCGCGCGCAGAACCGTGCGTAGGCTTCGAGCAAAGCCGGCGTCACGGGCGCGTCGTCCTCAAACTCCGCTTTGATCTTGAATAGATTCTTGAAGTCGGGGTCACCGTAATAGAGCGTTGCATAGGTGATCGGATCCCCCACCAAAACCACCTTCACGTCCGGGCGGATGGAGTCGGGACGCAAAACTACAGGTCCAACGTTGGGAGAGTCCGGGTTGGCGATGTCGAGGTCACCGAACGTGAGCATCCGTTTCAGCACCTTCCAGACGCCTTGCTCCTGGAGCATGTCCGCCGCGTTGAGCACGAGGTATCCGCCATCTGCGTCCAAAACCGCACCGCCGCGCAGCGATCGATGATCGACACTCCCTGGATCGCCCTCAATGCCGCCGATCAACTGTTGCCACGTTGGATTGGCAACGACGATCAGTGGCGCTTTGCGCGAACGCCGGCCCACGTGGATGACATTCACGCCGAACGCTGAAAACAGTGCCTCATGATCGGGCTCTTGTTCGTCAAACCACTCGGGAGACCCCACCAACTCTTCGTGCAGCTCCAAAATCCACTGACGCGCCGCCGGCCAGCGCCGCGCCAGCTCCTTGAACAGGCCCTCGGTTCCCACCCGAACGGCCGCCTGCTCCGCCTCATTCACAGCGCGAAGCGCGTCGAGCATCGTGCGGCGCGAAAGGTTCAACGCAGCGGCAAGCTCCGCTTCCAGCTCATCAAAGTGGTGCAGTATGTCCTCAAGCGATCCCTCCAGCTCAAGGTTTCCCCCCTCCACCAACACCTGCAACTCCGCGCGGGAGTGCACCTTGGCCTCCTCGTCCTCCTCCTCATCGCCCTCGGATTCCACCCACAGCGGAACGGGCAGCCCGCTGTCCTCGTCGTTGAGTGTGCCCAGCACGAACCCGAGCTCCCGCGCGTGACTGTCCAGGCGAGCCATGGCACTGTGCTGCGCGACTTCCGCCGCCTGATGCTGGCGTTCCCGCGCACGTCGCACATCATCGCCCTGCAAGATGCGCGGAACTTCCTCGACCAGCATGCCGGCGACCCGCACCAGCTCCTTGCGAAACGACAGCCCGCGCCCCGCGGGAAACTGGAGGACGAGGGGACGCGCGGATTCGACGAAATTCTTGACGTACACGAGGTCGCGAGCGCCCCGGCGCACCGGCCGAAGCTCGGTCAGGATCCGGTGCAACGTCCCCAACCGACCCGACGACAGCATGCCTACCGCAAAAACGTTGAACCCGGAACTCTCAATCGCGACGCCACGCCGGAGCGCCTCTATCGCTTGATCCTGCCCGATGAACGCCTCAAGTGGCTTGATGTCCGCCGTACTGTTGAATGCCAGTACATGTTCGGGAACCCGCCAGCGAAGCTGCTCGGGGATGAGCGGAAGGATAGCCATCCCGCCCCGATAACGCCCATGCTGCCCGTGCTCTACCAGGACCGTCACATCGAGATCGTTGACAAGCCGATCGGCATTGCCGTCGTTCCGGGTCGGGCCGGCGGAGATAGCATTGCGGGGCTCACGGGCCGCCTGGTGATTCACCGGCTCGACACGGAAACAAGCGGCTGCCTGGTCCTTGCGCGCTCCGTTGCCGGCCAGCGCATGCTTTCCATCGCGTTCGAGGAGCGCCGAGTCCGAAAACAATATGCCGCCGTCGTCGTGGGAAATCTGCCGGAAGAGGGCGTGATCGACCTGCCGATTGGACGGTGGCACAATGGGCGCGTAAGCACCGGTGCCGGAGCGGGCGCAAAGGACGCGGTCACTCGGTACCGCGTTGTTTGGCGTCACGATGATCGATGCGGAGTCGTGGCGGAACCGGTCACCGGCCGTACGCACCAGATTCGTGCCCACTTCGCGTCCTTGCGCGCTCCCATCCTCGGCGATGTGATGTACGGCGCGCCCCCATCGACGCGCATCTACCTGCACGCGTGGCGGATCACCCTTCCGTGGCCCCAGCGTGAAGACGCATTGACCGTCGAAGCGCCGATGCCGGACGGATTCGGGTAGGGTGGGCGGGTGTTGACCTTGCTGTTGCTCCTCGCCTGCGGCCCTGTCAATGTGCAGGCGGACGACGTTTGCGCCGGTACCTTCACCCTCGATGACCCCGATGCCGACACGCGTACCTCGTCGTTCCTGGTGCCGGGCAGTGACGACGCTCTCGACCTCCACGTGCAACTGCGCTGGCCCGACGTATCGGACGACGATTCCGACTGGCCGGTGGTGGTTGTCGTTCATGGAACATGGGAGGTAGCCGGAACTCCGGTGGACACAGCCACCGGACACCCGGGCGTCACTGCCGGATTGGTCGCGCTGCACCTCGATCTACCCGGGGGGGCGTTCACCGCAGGCATGGACGACAGGCGCGGCTCGGACGCCCGAGGAGCGGTTGCGGCGGCGCTACGGTACGCCGCGGGAAGGGTCACCGACGACGGCGGCTGCACGATTGGCAACCGAACACGCCTCGCCGATCCCGAGGCGCTTCTCCTGATGGGACTCTCCAACGGCGGTAACCTTGCGGTTGCGACGCTGGCCGATGGCTCGCTCGACGTGCCGGAGGTCGGTGGCCTGGTGACCTGGGAAACGCCTGCCGCCGCCGCGGCCGTCAACGTGGAGTTCGGAAGTGATCCTTCCGTTTACTCCGCCGGCACATGCTCGTTCGACACCCGAATCGCGTGCGAGGTCCCCACCGAACGACTCATGGCCGGCGACGACGGCGCCCCCTGCTACGACGTCGATGCCGACGGCGCGTGCGGGCATGCCGACGTTCACATTCGCGGTGTGACCGACCCGGAATCGGGGAAGCACGTACTTTCCCCGGAACTCGCCGCCGCGTTTCACTCTGACGAGACGCCCGATTACGCGAGCGCCGACGAGGCGGCGACGTTTTGGGCGCAGCGTGACGCCAGTCAACGCACGGCCGCCATGATCGCAAACCACCCCGACCTCTCCATCCTTCTCGTGGCTTCCGAGGAGGACCACGTGCTCAGCTGGCCTGACCATCCCCACGTTTTCGGCTTCGGCGAGGCGCTGCAGGCCGCCGGCGCGCGGTGGACCCGGCTCAATCCGGGAATGGAGTGGCTTGCCGGCGCCGCGCGCGAAAATCCCGCGAACGCACGCCTCTCAATTGCCGACGGCGGCGGTGAACTTCTCCCCGAAAAGCAAGAAAATCCGCTCCCCGATACGCTGGCGGCGGCCGCGCGTGAACTCGGCGACCGCGTTCAGCGAGACGATTGGTAGCCGCGTTCGCTGCATCGCGGTGTAGAGTCGCGTCGTGCCCGGCCGCCTGCTCATCGTCGATGATGATGTTGAGATCCTCGATGTCATCGCGCTTTACCTCCGCTCCCTGGGGCACGATGTCCGCATTGCCCACTCCGTCGGGGAAGCGCTCCCGCTCATTCGATTTCCGTTCGACATCGCCATCGTGGACTGGTCGTTGCCCGACGGGCGCGGGCTCGAATTGCTCTCGGCCATCGCCACCCTTCAAGCTGGATGCGCAATCGTCGTCACGACAGGGCACAGCGACCAGGCATTAGGCACCGCCAGCATGCCATTTACGGTACGAGGGGTATTGCGAAAGCCCTTCACCATGCGGGCGCTGGCTCTCCGGATCGAGGCGCTGCTCGTCAAGGATCGGTAACGCCCGCTGTCTTTTTTCATCCTCATGACACGTGGATGCGCATTGTCGTTGCCGATCGGCTCCGTTAGCCCTACACTCAACCCAAGCTCTTTTCCGGTTCAGTCTCCCCCGACCCGGCCTCCATTCGGCAAACGTTTAGCGTCTCCTCCATCTCTTGCGGTGAGGGCATGGCGGGGGGGGCTCTCCCGGAGAGCGTCGATAACCAACGATTGAGCTACGGCTTCGGCGCATCCTTCGGCATGGCGCTGTGGCCAAGTTCCTTGTTCAAATGCGGCCGCTGCCCCCGTTCGCGGCATTGCCGCTGGAAATCGGCGTTTTCGATGCGCGCGCAGTAGACGTCACTGCCGGTGACCTTTTCCGTTACTTGGAGCCACGCAAAGTCGCGTTGGAGCGGGTCGGTGATCTCCTCGGTGATGAACGCCTCTCCTTTCGCGGGGTCCGCGCGAAAAATTGGCACCGCCGCCGCCGCGAAACACGCCTGCTTCTGTTTCGCCGTCGCAAAGAGCACGTCACAATCACCGGCCGTGGCCGGCGCTGACGGAAGACACGCCAAGATGAGTGCGGCCAGAAGCATGCGCAGTTCCTATCCGATGGCGCGCGATAGGATGAAAGAATGGTCCATCCTGTCGTGCTCGAGCGCATCGTCGCCTTGGGGGCGAGCCCGACGGACGCGGACGCCCTGGTTGATCGCTGGTTGCAGCGGTTTACGGGCGTAGCCGACCGGCAATTGCGCCGAACGGTGCTGATGGACTGTGTCGCACAAACCGATGACGCCGGCGTGATCGCGACGCTTTCGCGGTTGGACGCCCGGGCGGCCGCAGGAGACGCCGCCTGTCGGTGGCTGGCCGCCGAATTGGCGTTGACGCCGTGTGTACTGCAGGACATCGACTACGACCGCCGGCAGGAGTTGTACGCGGCTGCGCGGGAGGCCGGACTTCCCGAGGTTTCCCGAAAGTTCCTCGGCGCCAAGCCTACGAAGCCGGTCAAGCCGCACAACGCCCACATTGACAGCACCCCGGGGGAGCGGACCGCGGCCGCCCGCGGTCGGAACCGCCAATTGCTCGATCGGCTGATGCACGATCGCGATCCGCGCGTAATCACCGCGCTGCTGGACAACCCACGCATCGTCGAGCGCGACGTGATTCGAATTGCGGCGATGCGCCCTACGGCCCCCGAGGTGTTGGAGCGGATCGCCGCCCACGCGCGCTGGTGCGGACGCTACCGGATTCGCAAAGCACTCGCGTTCAACCCGTGCACGCCGACGCCGCTGGCCCGACAACTTCTGCCCACCTTGCTCCGTCAGGATTTGGTCGAGCTGTCCCAATCCGGCGTTCTCCCTGCGGAATTACGCGCCGAGATGGCGGAGGCGGCGTCCAGAAAGTGATCGACGGCGCCTACTCCTCGCGCTTCGCGGATCCCTTCTTCTCACCGACCGCGTCTTCATCCAAATCGTCCGTCTTGCCGAGTTGTTTCCGCTTTTCCGCACGCCTCCGGCGGACCTCCGCGCGCACCTCTTCCTCCTCCCCCTCGTCGGCCTGCTTGTCGTCTTCGTCCTTGCCTTCACTCGCGTTACGGAACGCTTTAATGCTCTTTCCCGCTTGCTTGAAGACGTCCGGCAATTTGCCGGGACCGAAGAAGATGAGGACGATCACCAGGACGATCGCCCAGTGCCAGATGCTCATGCTGCCCATGTCCGCTCCGAAACGCCGGCCGCATAACCCGGGAGACGCTGATGCACGATGACCAACGGTTCATGGCCGATGCCATCGCGGAGGCAAGGTTGGGAATGGCGGAGGGCGGTGTGCCGATCGGATCGGTGCTCGTCATCGACAGGCGGGTTGTAGGCCGGGGACACAATCGGCGGGTGCAGGAGGGCAGCGCCATTCTCCACGGAGAGATGGATGCGCTTCGAAACGCCGGTCGTTTGCCCGCTTCTGCCTACGCGCGGGCCACGCTGTACTCCACGCTTTCGCCGTGCGACATGTGCAGCGGAGCCACATTGCTGTTCAAGATTCCCCGCGTTGTGTTTGCTGAAAATCGCACGTTCGTCGGTGGAGAGGACTACCTGCGCAGCCGGGGCGTCGAGGTGGTGAACATGGACCTGGAAGAGGCAGCCGCGTTGATGCAAGAATTCATTGGTAAAAGGCCGGATATCTGGAACGAAGACATCGCGGTATAGACTGCGGCCGAGGCGTCCGGTGACGACGGCGGGTCAGCGAGCGGCGCACTGCGGGCGGCACCGCCGCCGGTTCCCGCCCCCCAAGTTCAGCGTACCCGTGTCCCGCCTTTGAATACCGCCCACGCCTTGTGTCCGCCCATGTACTGAACGAGAACACGAGGATCGACCAGCTCTCCTGGTGGGGGCTCGTACAGCGCGAGGTCGCCGGCGCTGCCCCGCGTGATGCGACCGATATCGTCGCGACCGAGGGCGCGCGCGGCGTTGATGGTAATGCCGGCCAAGGCTTCCGTCGGCGAGAGGCCCATCGTCAGCACCGACAACGTTGCCGCTGCCCACAGATCCGGCATCGGCGACGACCCCGGATTCAGATCCGACGCAACCGCCATTCGCACGCCCGCGGCGCGCAACGCCGCTATCGGCGGCGCCGAATCGCGCAGGTACAGCATCGCACCCGGCAGGAGCACGGCCACGGTGCCATGGCTCGCCATCGCCTCGACACCCTCGTCGTCAATCCGTTCGAGATGATCGGCGGAGAGGGCGCCCATGCGTGCCGCGACCGCTGCAATGCCGGTGTGCTCGACCTGCTCAGCGTGCACGTGGATGGAAAGGCCCGCGTCGCGACCGGCCGCCAGAATCCGAGCCGCTTCCGTCAGGGTGAACGCACCCCGGTCACAGTACACGTCGATGCCGTCGGCAAGGGGCGCGCAGGCAGCCAGCATGGGGCCGCAGACCTCGTCCACGTAGCTGGCGCGCTCCCGATCCGGCGGAATGGCGTGGGCGCCAAGAAAGGTTGTCACCACCTCGATAGGTCCGGCGGATGCCCGCGCCGCACGGAGAATTCGCGCCTCGTGTTTCGTCGTAAGCCCATACCCGCTCTTGATCTCGACCGTCGTGACGCCGCATTCGATCATTCCGGCAAGGCGAGCGCGCGTCAGCTCGATCAGATCGGCCTGCCTGGCCGCGCGCGTGGCCGAAACCGTCGTGTGAATTCCGCCGCCGCCTTCGAGAATGTCCGTGTACGACTCGCCTTCAGAGCGCCGTACGAAATCGGCCAGCCGCGTGCCCGCGTAGACGGCGTGCGTGTGGCAATCGATGAGTCCCGGCATGCCGATAGCGCCGTTGGCGTCAAAGTTTTCGAGTGCGTCGGGCGAATCGCGCACGCGGCCCACCCAGGCGACCCGCGACCCCTCGAAGAGCACCGCCGCGTCGCGAATGAAGGCCTCACCCGTCCACAGGCAACCGATCCCCCGGACCAGCCGGCTGGTTTTACGTGTTGCAGTACGACGCGTGGTCATGCTATCCGGTGCGGTCGCCGGCATCCTTGGAGGCTCCGTGAAGCTGTTTTCCTATCCCGTCGCATTTCTCGCGCTCGCCGCTTGCGGTGGGGGCTCGTACAGCAACCAGAAGCCGTTCGCCGCAAGTGACACGGCTGTAGACAGCGGTGACCCGTTCGGTGACGCCGATACCGACACCGATTCCGACACGGATACGGACACCGATGCCGATGCCGATGCGGATACCGACGCCGACACGGACTCCGACACGGACGCCGACACCGACGCGGACACCGACGCCGACACCGATGCCGACCTTTGTGGCAGTTCCAGCGAATGGGACCCGATCAATACCAGTTACCGTCGTGAGTATGACGTCAACGTACAGGGAAGTACCGGCACGGGGATTCAGGAATCCTACGGCACCGGCTGGGCCGGAGCCGATCAGGTCTACGTCATGGTTGACAGCGCCGACGCATCCGGCACCGGTTTCGATGGGGAAACCTACATCGGCTGCTCGTATGGCGGTGCAGACGGCCACTACATCTACCAGTTCGACTCCTCGCTCACGTCCGGAGGTACCGCGTACCCAGCGTCGGCAACCATTTCTCCGCCGCGAAAGGTGTTTCCAGCGGACTACGAGGTCGACGGCGGTGGGTGGACGTTCAACGATACGGCCACGATCGTCGAGGGCACGTTCAGCCTGACGATCACGGCCGTGACGGAAGGTACGTACGTCGAGGAAGGGCATGAAACCTACCAACTCCCCGACGGCACGTCGGCCGACGCGTACGTTCTTTCCAGCACCTATACCATGACGTACGATGCAAGCGGGCTTTCAAACGGCGTTGTCGATGGCTACCTGAAACAGTGGTACGTCAAGGGCGTCGGGCTCGTGAAGGAAGAGAACACCCAAACGGATGGCACGGTCATCATGACGCGCGAGATCACGGGGTACTGACGTGACGCGCGCGTTCGAGCTCGCGGCAGGCACCGCCAACGGCTACATCGAACACTGGTACGTCGAGGACATCGGCTTGGTGCAAGAAATCCACACCAACACGGACGACGGTACCGTCATCCTCACCCGCGAACTGTCCGGGTATTAGGACGCCAAAATGATCCTCCTCTTCGCCGCCCTCTCTCTGGCCGACAACAACGTCTCGACGTTCGTCACCGACCCATCGTATACGCCGGCCCCCTTCGCCGGCTTGGAGCAGCTCGACGTCGATCCCGTCGGAACAGCAGCGGCATTGAAACCCCACGCGGAAAAGCCAGCGGGTGAGGCGGCGGCGGACAAACCGGGCCACGGGCAACTCGTCTTCACGAATCCGGCATCGACCTGGGCCGTCGTCACCGTCAATGAGCAGCGCATCGGCACGATCGGCCCCTTCGCGACGATGAGACTGGATGGCATTTCGCCCGGCTGGTACACCGTCAAAACGGAGTTGCCAACGGGTTTCGCGCGCACCTATGCCGTGGACGTCGGCGCGAAGTAGCGGCGTTCCCCACGGGCCGGCTCTAGATGATCGTTCCCGGCACCAACGTCGCGTCCTTCGGTACGATGACGATTCCGTCTCGGATATGCCAGCCCTCCCCGTCATGATCCGGGCGCCCGCTGGCGTCGCGAATGATGCAGCCGGCACCTATGCGGGCGTTTTTGTCAAGGATGGCGCGTTCAATCACGCAGTCGGGGCCGATGCCGACTGGTTGCACGCCACGACTCAGGTTCGCAGCCCGAATGTCATCGTCTTCGTAATAGTCGGCACCCATGATGATCGTGTCGCGAATTCGCGCGCCCTTCTGGATGCGCGATCGAATACCGACCACACAATGATCGATCTCGGCGCCAAACAGCAAACAGCCATCGCTCACGATGCTGCGGCGAACCGTAGCGTCGAGGAACTTGGTGCCCGGCAGGAATCGCTGCCGGGCATAGATCGGCGCGCCGTGCGCATAAAATCGAAACGCCGATTCTTCATCGGTAAGCGCGAGATTCGCCTCGTAGAAACTGGCAATCGTGCCAATGTCACGCCAGTAGCCGCGAAACAGGTGCGCGGCGACGCTGCGGCGACCGATCATTCCCGGAAGAATGTCTTTTCCAAAGTCGAGCATCGCGGGGTCGGCGAGCATTTCGCGCAATGCGTCGAACTTGAAGACATACACGCCCATCGACGCCAGATATTCGTCCTCCGCCATGCCGAGGGAACGTCGAAGCGGGGAAGGCGGGAGAAGGTCTGAAATATCCTGTTCTGGCTCGGGTTTTTCGGTAAATGCTCGAATGCGACCTTCGGCGTCGGCGCGCAGAACGCCAAACCCGGTGCACTCCCGACGCGCGAGCGGCAAGCAACTTACTGTTGCGTCGGCGCCGCTGACGATGTGCTGCTTGACGAGCTCGCGGTAGTCCATTCGGTAGAGGTGATCCCCACTCAGGATGAGCACATGTTCGACGCGCGCTGCCACAAGCCGACGAAGTTGCTTCCGGACGGCATCGGCCGTGCCCTGGTACCAGTCGGACACATCCTCCGTCTGCTCCGCCGCCAACACCTCCACCTGTCCTTGCCCAAACATGTCGAAGTGGTACGTCTGCGCGATGTGCGCGTTGAGCGAGGCGGAGTTGAATTGCGTCAAAACGGCGATGTGGCGGAAGCCAGAATTGATAGCGTTCGATATGGTAATGTCAATCAGTCGATACTTCCCACCCAGCGGTACCGCAGGCTTGGCGCGGTGCTTGGTCAGCGGGTAAAGTCGGGAGCCACGGCCGCCGCCGAGAATCACGGTGTACACACGCGGCATGGCGGGCCTCCTGCTCCGCATGGTACGCCGTTGTTGCGCACCATGCACCTGACCCTCCTGCTTGCCTGCAACCTGCCGTGCTCCGGCGCGAACTGCGGCACGCTCTATACCGCCGCCGACCTGCGTCTTTTCCACGGCAGCACGTTGGCCGCGGGAGAGGTCAGCCCGTTGACGCCCGACGCCGAACTTGGCGACGACGAGAGCGCGGGCAACGACTGGGCGCTCACGACGGGCGGTGACGCGCTCATCGCGGGAGTGCCGGCACTCGACGAGGTGCGGACGTACGACGCCGCAGCCTTCGATGCCGACGCCGCAGTACTCCCGACGGGCCTCGCTCGAATCATCGGCCCCGTCATCGGGGAGCGATTTGGCGCCGCGGTTGCGTCGATGGGGGCGATTCGTGCTGTCGGCGCGCCGCTGCACTCGCCCAGTCCGGCGCGCGCCAGCGCGGGGGCCGTCTACCTCTACGACATCGACGAGAACGTGTTGGGGAGGCTGGACGGCACGCTGGCGCAGGACCGCTTGGGCAGCGTCGTTTCATCGTGCAACGACATCGACGGCGACGGGACGTTGGACTTCGCGGCCGGCGCTCCGTGGACCGGCGATCTTACGGGATCCGTCGTGTTCGCCAGCGGTGTGGACGCAACGGCCCTTACGACGATCGCCGGGGAAACACCGAACGCTCGATTCGGGGCTGCCGTTGTATGCGGGGTTGCCGTTGTGGGCGCTGCGGGGCTCGACGTCGTGATCGCTGCACCGTTCGAAATGCGCGATGATGTGGCCGCGGCCGGCAGCGTGTACGTCTACTCGACGCTCCACCTCGACCGCGAGCCTGCTCTCGTCTTCGGCGCTCCCGTGCCCACAGCCTCCGCGTACTTCGGCGCCGCGCTCGCGATTGGAGACATCGACGGAGACGGTGAGCGCGACATTGCCGTCGGTGCCCCGGGTGACGATGCCGGTGCCGGGCGAGTTTATCTCTATACAGCGGGCGAATTGACGCTTGCGCGAACGCAGGGGAACTCCCCATCGGCGTCCGCAGTCACCGGCGCCGGGCCGCAGGCACGCCTTGGTACAACGCTGATATTTGCCGACCTCGATGGAAACGGCGCGGACGAGCTCATCGTGGGCGCACCCGGGTCGAACGCCACCGACGCCGCCGCTGCCGTACAGGCCGGGGCCGCCTACGTCTTCGATCACCTGCCCTCGCTCGGGGGTTTGGACCTCACCGATGCGCGCACAATTTTGTCGGCGGGCGAACCATACCTCCGCACGGGCGAACGGATTGGAACTGCCGACGTTGACACCGACGGGTCAGCGGATCTCTTCCTGCTGACGCAGGCGCTGACGCGTTAGCAGCGGGCCGACGAGGCAGCGTAATGAGCGAGCGTGCATTGGAGATCGCGATCGATGCGGCGCGTGAGGCCGGTGCGGCTATCCGCGGGTACTACCAGGACGCCTACACGGTGAAGGACAAGGGGCAGGACAACCCGCTCACCGACGCAGACCTTGCCAGTGACGCGATCCTCGCCGACCGTTTACGCACGGCCTTTCCCGACGATGGTTGGCTGAGCGAGGAGTCGGTGGATGAACCGATCCGGCTGGAAAAACGCGCCGTCTGGATCGTCGATCCCCTCGACGGCACCAAGGAATTCACCCTTGGTATTCCTGAGTTCGTCGTCAGCATCGGCCTCGTGGTGGAGGGGCAGCCCGTTCTCGGTGTGCTCTACAACCCCATCAAAGACGAGTTGTTCGCCGGGCAGGTCGGACGGGGAGCGACGTTCAACGGCGTGCCGTGTCGCGTAAGCACCCACGCGGCGTTGGACGGAGCGCGAATCGTGTGCAGCCGTACCGAGATGAAAAAGGGGATGTTCGACCCTTGGAAGGAACGGATTTCTCTTCTTCCGGTCGGAAGCGTCGCCTATAAATTCGGTCAGGTCGGGGCCGGCTTTGCCGAGGCCACGTTCACGCCGCAGCCGCGGAACGAGTGGGACATAGCGGGCGGCGTCGCGTTCGTGATCGCTGCGGGCGGTCGGGCGTCAAACCGCCATGGAACGCCGTATGTATTCAACCGGGCCAATCCCCTTGTGGACGGCGTCTGTGCGACGAACGGCGCCGTTCAGGACGCCATCCTCGGGCTCATGGCGTGAAGCCGATCGTCGTCGTCTTCCTGACGGTGGTCCTCGATCTCGTGGGATTCGGGATCGTCATTCCGCTGATGACGTTCTATGCGGAGAGTTTTCACGCGTCGCCGTGGCAGGTGACCCTTCTCATGGCGTGTTTCTCGCTGGCGCAGTTCTTTTTTGCGCCTATCTGGGGGCAACTCTCCGATCGCATCGGTCGTCGGCCCGTGATGCTGATCAGCATCGCCTTGACCGCGGTTTCGCTCGCTGCCTTCGCAAGCGCGCAATCCCTCTGGATGCTCTACGTTTTTCGCACGATGCACGGCATGATGACGGCCAACATTTCGACGGCGCAGGCGTGCATGGCGGACCTCACCACGCCCGAGAATCGCGCGAAAGGTATGGGGCTCGTCGGCGCCGCGTTTGGCATCGGGTTCACGTTGGGGCCGTTTATCGGCGGCGAATTTTCTGAAACCGGTGGCGTGGACACCCTATCGACCCCGCTGTGGATCGCCGCGGGATTGAGCGCGTTGAACTTCGTTCTTGCGCTCGCTTTTCTTCCCGAGACGCGTCACCCTGGGTCGGTGGCTGCGCACCGTCCGATCTCGGCCACGGCGCTGTACCGGTCCGTCACGCATCCCGTCATGGGACTCGCCATCGGGTTGTCGTTCCTGACGGTTTTCTCGTTCGCGCTGATGGAGAGCACCTTCACACTCTTCGCAGAGCATGCGCACGGCATGAAGGCGCAGGATGTCGGCCGAATGTTCGGCCTGGTGGGGGTCATCGGCATCGTGGTTCAGGGGGGGCTGATCGGTCGGCTCGTCAAACGATTTGGCGAGGCCAGGTTGATCCCCGTGGGACTCGGCCTGTTGGTCGTCGGCGTCGGGTTGTTGCCCTTCGCGCCCAATTACGGCACGCTGCTCTGCACGTTTGCGCTCATTGCCACGGGGCAGGGCATCGCGAATCCTTGCTTGCAGGCGTTGATTTCGAAGGCAGGGTCCGCGGACGAACAGGGCACCGTGCTGGGCTCGTCGCAATCGATGGGAGCGTTGGCCCGCGCGACGGGTCCGGCGCTTGGAGGACTCCTATTCTCCCGAATCGCGCCGGCCGCCCCTTTTCTGGTCGCCTCGGCCATCGTCGCGATCGCGATGCTGCTTGCCGGACCCGCGACGCGACGGGCGATGCAGCGGTAGGGGGGAGAATCTGGGCGGCGGGGAGGCCCTCGTCGGCTGATCACGAGTCACATCGTGACACGTCAATAGTACTGCGTGATTCAGCACATCGGAGTTACCGATGGGTCCAATGCGATGGAGCAGCGAGGAGTTTGGCCACGCCCGGCTTTGCGACGCCCGTTGTCTCAACCGCTTGCTGGCGATGGCGCCGCGGGTGGCCGAGTCGCCTGCCGGCACGGTAAGCGCGGTATTCCCGAACGCAGCCGAGCGGGCGAGCGTACCGTTTTGGTCAACGAAGCCGTAGAATCGAGCGTCGTCGCCGCCTCGTCGCATGATGCGGTCGGAAGACGGGCGCCCGCGGCTTCCTGGTCATGAACGCCATTGCCGTCCGCGAAGACGGCGTCCCCCTCGGCATTTGCCGGCGGACGTGGCGGTCGCGCTCGGAAAAAGCGGAACGTCGCTCCGGCAAGTCCAAGCGCACCGAGGACAAGGAGACTCCGCATTGGGGCAACGTGATGCAGGGAGTTCGAGAGAAATTTACGGAACCGGAACGATTCCTTGGGTTCAACTCGACCGCGGTGGCGATGTTTGGCCCGTGTTCGCCGACGCGGCGCGTCGGGTCAGGGGGAAGGCGCCTTTCGGCGGAACTCTCGCGCGGGACCCACCGAGTGCCGCCCGTCTGCGTGCTCGACGGCCACACACCCATCCGGTCGCACCGACACAGACAAAAACCCGTTGTCGATCGCCCGATGATGGGCGCCACAGACCACGATCAGTTTAGCGAAGTCGTGCGTCCGACACTCGACCCACGGCTCGCTGTGGTGAACGTCCACCCACACTCGATTGCGACAGTCCGGGACTTCGCACTTCCAACCCGCTCGGTGCAAAACCTTCCTGCGTAGAACCGGGGGAATCGTGGGTGTGGCGCGACCTTTGTTGGTCCCGGGCTGCATGTCGATGATCTCGGCGTCGCAGGCTGCCTCCGCGGCGATCGTCTCGGACACATCCGCGGCCGGTGCTGCGCCCGCCGACGCGGCGGCCGACTCTGAATCCTCCGAAGGCAATCGCCTTGGATTCAATCTCTTCGGCACCAATGGTTCCGAGACCTCGGGCACCACGACGAACCCCGCCGAGTTCAAAGGGGCGGCAACCCCTCCGGGCACGACAGCCGGGACTTCCAGACTGGAATCCGACCCCTCGTGATTCACAGGGAGCAATGCCCCCGACCGCGCGGACATGCCATCAAACGCGGCGTTCGTCGTACCGTTCGTCGTGCCATCCACCGAGCCGGGCCCGCGGACGACGGCTCGACCCTTGGCAGTCTCCGGCCACCACCTTGCCACGGAACCAAAGGCAGCCACCGATCCGAGCGCACCAAGCCCGACCCCAGCACCCACCGCCAGCGACAACCAAAAACGCCCCCTTCGGCTCGGCGGCGCTGACGGTCGAGTCACTCCCCGCACCAACGGCGGCGCCGCAACCATCGAAACCGTCGCGGCGCCCGCCCGGCCCACACCATAATCCAGCGTGCGCCCTGCCCTCATCGGCAACTCCCCCAACCGACCCCGCAACAGGCCCTCCCCAATCCGCCCGTCCAAAACCGACGTCAACATCTCACAATCCTGAATCCTCCCGTCTGGTTCCGGCACCAGCCCGTACTCAATCGCGAGCGCCACCGCCTCTGCCACCCGTGGCGCGACCGCACGAACCGGCACATACGACGATTCCATCTTCGCCGACATCACGGGCCACAAGTCCTCCCCTGGGAAGGGGTGCGACCCGCACACGAGCTCATACACTATGCATGCCAAGGCATACACATCGCACCGCGCGTCCGCCGATTTGGCATTCCGCGCCTGCTCCGGCGCCATGTACGCGATGGTCCCAATCGCCATTCCGGTGCGGGTATGTACGCCGCCTACCTCCCCCAACACTTTCGCAATCCCGAAATCCGCGACCTTGGGCACAGGCGGGTTTTCGGAAAGATCCAACAACACATTCGACGGCTTCAAATCCCGATGTACCAACCCTTCCCGATGGGCTGCTGCCACACCGCTCACGACGCCACGAAACACGGCGAGCTTCTCCGTCAGCGTCCGTTCCCCGCCCTCCAACCACTCGGACAGCGTGCCGCCCGCGAGATACTCCATCACCAAGCCAGAGCGACCGTCCACGTCGATGACGTCGGTAACAACAAGCACATTGCGATGCCGAATGCGCGCCTGGATGCGACCTTCTTGCAGCAAACGCGCGGCCAAGCCCGGCGATCCCGCGTGCAAAATCTTGAGCGCGTGAAATCCCCCCAACGACGCGTTGCCGAACCTGGTAGACGTTCGCCATCCCGCCTGCGCCAAGTTCGCGCTCCACGATGTAGTGGTCAAACTGGGCCCCGGCGGAAAGCTCCCTCACCCCGTCCGCCGATTCCGGAACCGCACAGCAGCGCCGATCATCGCAAGCCACACCACGCTCGCCACCCCCGACAACCCAGTCCCTGTCGAGACGCATCCACACTCGGGATTGGCCTCCCCTGACCCGGCGGGCACCGCATCGACCGGCTCCCGCGTCGAAAAACCAAAAGTAAAGGAGGCCGTCGAGGTCGTGCCGTCAATGAACGCCACGCCGGGACGGACTGTCACCGTGTACTCCATTTCTGGCAGCCAGTCCCGCGCGGGAACGAGGTGCACAACGTGCGAACCGTCGCCATAAAATAGCCAGGTTCCTACCTCCACAGTATTTCCTTCGCGGTCTTCCACCACAAAAAACTGAGGCGACAGGAGCCCGGACACCAACCCCCGAGAAAACACGACGGTGACCCGTGCCTCGACCTTCGTCGAATCCTTCACATGCCCAAGCGCCCCATCTCGCGGAAACGTGTACATCACGGGCTCGAATTCCGCTGCGATCGCTGCCGCCGCCGCCGACTCCGGATTCATCTCCGCCCACAGCACTTGCCAATACCGCGAAACGACGATGGCCTCGTCCCAGGGATTCCCGGGAACCTCGCGATCGAGAATATGCTCGCTCGCCCAGGGAAACTGATCGTGCCACTCCTCCACGGCGGCGGGGTTCTGCCCCGCGCCAGCGACCCAGAGCACCGCCACGTTGGTCGCCAACTGCCCTGATTCCAGGGTGTCCGCCGTCACCTCGTGCCCAATTTCGGAAAATCGCGGGACCAGAACGTCGGTCGGCAGATAGCGCCCCGGCGTCGGCTGCCCCCCCCTGCCCGCCGATAACGCCACATCCGCCGCCTGGTCCATCGACACGCTCTCCCAGTCACTGTCGATGTCGTAGACCTTTGCGCGCTCCATGTAAAGGGCGTCGTGGACCTGATCCGCCATCCCGTGCGAGGACTCCCCGAAGTTGAACGCAACCAGGCGCGAAACGTCGTCATCCCACGGTGTGTCGTACTCCGTGAGAATCCAGTCCCGAACATGCTGTTGGAACGGTTCCCAATGCGCGATTTCACCATATCCGTCGTCCACAGCGTACCCGCCGTCGGGAAACTGCGTGCCATTGCGGATCGCATCCTCCAACTCCGGCCGCGTCATGAAATCCCGGAGGTCCCCATCCGGCAACAATTCCAATGCGTCCATCGAAATCGTGACATGCGTCGTCAGGCCGTTGGCAAACGCGAGCGCGGCGAACGTCAACATCGCACCACTCTATACCGGCCGAATCTCGGCGCAGGTCCGCTCGATGAGCGGCATCATCGGCCCCATCTCCGCCATCGTCCACTCCATCGCCCGCATGGTCTCGGGGAGCGTGGGCACAAGATTCACCGGATTCAACGTTCGATCCATGGCGAGATACTGGTTGGCGAAGGCGATGTTGCGCAGGACGTTGGGACGCACAAGTTGCTGAATGGGATAGAACAGAATGCTCCGCATTCGTGGCGAGAAACAATCAAGTGCAAGGAAATACGCGTTCCGACGCTTGATCCGGCCCTTCATGACCTCCTCGTACGCCGGGCGCACCGGTACATTGTTCACAATGCCTCCCTCCGAGAGGCGCGTGATGCCATACCGCGTATAAAGATCGTCAAGAAGGGCCTTCATCCGCCGATCATCGCGGACGACGTCGTAGTGGATGAGCCCGGGGATGGACGCGGAGAAGCCCGCGGCGTCAAGAATGTCAGCGTCGTAAGTCGCTGGATCGCCGCCGAAGACCACCTCGCGCAGGGCATCTGGCGTCGACAGCAGCTCGCGAAAGATGTTGGCGACGTTGCCGAGCTTGGCGATACGCGAGGGCTTCAGCGAAAACCCTGGTGAAACCGCATCATCCATGTAGTGTTCGTAGTAGGACAGGTCGTGCTTCAGTGCCTCGACGCCGATGCCCGTCGTCGCGATCAGCAGGGGGATTTCCAGGTCCGAAAACCGCAGCGGCTCCCCGTCGGGAGTGAGAAACAGCGTTCCCAGCGCGGCTCGGAGGTACAACCGGAGCGTTGCGGGAATGCCATACCGGCTCTCCATTTGCAGGACGCGGAACACCTTCTCCCACGTCAAGCGCTTCGAAGCGGCCACGAGCGGTGCCGCGTCGAATACCCGACGACGCGCCCGAAACAGCGACAGCAGCGCACCGATCGAAGTACCGGAAATCAGCTCGGGCTGCAATCCGCGTCGATGGAGGAGCGTCCACGCCCCGGCGTATCCGTACCCCGCACCGCCGCCGCCGCCGCACGTCACCACCAATGGGCGGGTACACACCTCCGCCTCCAGACTCTCTCGGTCGAGCGGAAAATGTTCCAGCAAACGCCGCCTTCGGTCGCGCGTCTCTTCCAGCAAGGCTGGAAGATGCTGCGCCGCGCGAGGCAGCGATTTATCCTCGATCAACCAGGGGGTCAGCGCCGACCGCACCTTCCACGCGTGCGCCGTCAGCGACGGACCGACGTCTACATCCGTGCCGTCGGCCGCGCGCACCGTCTGGAGCTTCGCGAACGAAAGCACGTAACGCAGCGCATCGACCGTTTGGTCGTGTACTTCTCCCGGACGAGCGAGGGCGAAACGAAGCGCCGCCGCCTCCAGATCCTCGAAGGGTTTGCGTAGCTCAAGGTGACGTTCGGCATCCATCGGCCCGGAACCGTAGCGTGTTGCCGTCCCGGCACGGACCGCGCGCCGGGAGTTTGACGAGATCCCCACGCGGTGAAGAAACCGCTACATTGCCGCGTTCCCTTCCCATCGGAGTGTTTCCCATGTCGTTGCGTCGTTACGCCATCGTACTTGCCGCCATTCTCGCCCCCCTGCAATCTGCCTTTGCCTTCGACCACAGCAAACTCAATGGGCTCCTGGGCAAGTACGTGAGCGCCGGAAAGGTCGATTACGTCGGGCTGAAGGCGGAAAAGCCGGCGCTGGATGCCTATATTGTTTCCGTGGGCGCGGCGTCGGGCACCCTGCCGATGGGCTTCTACCTCAACGCGTACAACGCGTTCGTGCTCGGCGATCTGCTCGCCCAACCCGCTCTGCCCGCCAAGGTCACGGACCTGCCTGGCTTCTTCGACGCCCGGAAGCACAAGGTCGCCGGGAAGGATTGGACGTTGAACGAGTTGGAAACGCACGTGCGCACCACGTGGAAGGATCCGCGCGTGCACTTCGCGCTCAATTGCGGCGCCCGGAGTTGCCCAGCCCTTCAGGCGGCGGCGTTTTCTGAAGATCCAGCCGCGTTGAACCAGAAGCTCACCGCGATCACGTCGAACTTTCTGAACGGACCCGGCGTGAAGGTGGACGCCACCAAGAACGAGGTCGCCGTGACGAAGTTGATGGACTGGTACGCGGCGGATTTTGTCGCCAAATCGGGTTCCGTGGGCGCATTTGTCCAGGCAAGCGTCACGGACGCGCAGAAACTTGCGGCGGTGAACGCGGCACTCGGCGCCGGAGGCAAGATCGTCTTCCTGAACTACGATTGGACGCCGAACGCCAAATAGAGTCCGCGTAGGAACCGCGCGGCCACGGCGGTGTCAGGACGGGAACTCCCGGGAAACCCGATGACTGGCGAAATGCGCGAGCTGAATCTGACGGCCTACCTCGACATCGTGATGAACGTCATGCTCGCCCTTTTGGTGTCGGTCTCGTACCTGACCGACCTCAAAAGCGAGGCGGTGACGGTCCCGTCGCTGGTCACCGTCGGTGTCGCGGGGCCGGTACAGCTCGGTGTACACGTCGGGAAGGAGGGCTACACAATTCTCGCCGACAAGGTCGCTGTCGCCAGCCTCCCGACCGTGAATGGCGTGCTCCCCGAACGCGCGCTGCTCACGATGCTGCGCGGCGCCCGCTCGGCGCCCAATCTGGAGCCGAATCTGCTGCTCACGGCCGCGCCGGATGTGCCATACCGAATCGTCGTCGCGACGTTGGACGCCGTGCGGCGCGACGCCGAAGGGCCCCTCTTTCCCGGTGTTTCACTCGGCGTTCTTGCGGAGCTCTGAACCGGCGACGCCGTGGCGCTCCACCAGCGCCGCCGCCAGCGCATACCCCAGCAACGCATGCCCTTCCGCGTTCGGGTGCACCTGATCGTCGAAAAACCCGAGCGTAGCTCCCTTCTCGCGGAAATAGTCGGGACCGTCCACGAAGGGAGCGTGCGACTCCTCCGCGACCAGTCGCATCGCTGCGCGGAACTGAATCACCGTGTCGGGGGGCGGCACGTTTTCCAGGTCCATCGGGGCGGGAAAAGCGACGAATGCGACGCTGGCGTGCAGGCCGCCAGCGACGACGACCATGGCGCGCAGATTGGCCAGATACCTCGCGAGCGGTGTGCGCGTAACGACGCCCCCACTTCCACCAATATCTGCTCTGGAAGCCATGAAATGCACCTCTCGCGTCGCGAGCCATGGCCCGAGGGAACGCCAGGCGATTCGGTACAGCGCCCATCGCCGCGCCACCTCGCGCGCGGGGTAGTAGCCCTGTTCCTCGAACGGATCGCTCCCCCGATCGCCACGGTAGACATCGCTCCACAGGTTGCCCACGACGATCCAATCGGGCTGCGCCGCCGCACCAATCGCCCGCAACGTCGCAAGGGACTGAGTGCTGTCGTGGCCCGGTGTGGCCCCTATCACCTGCGTGACGGGCACCCCCCAGACGGGTGACAGCGCGCGCGCAGCGATGGACGTGAACACGCTTTCCTCTTCCACGCCGTCTCCGAAAACGCTCGAATCGCCGAGCGAGAGCAAGCGAACCTCGTTCGCCGCCTTTTCCGCCAGCTCCACTCCCCGAATCCCGAGGGAGTTCGTCACGATCACGTAGTCCTGCCCGAGGACGGTGCGGCCGGGCGGGAGCACCCACCCGCGATCCTTGTCGGCCACCATCGGGATGGCCCGCGCCACGCGTTCGCGATCCGACCGTGTCCGCTTGATGAACGCCATCTTCTCGGCGATGTGGGGGGATGCCGTGGGAATCGTTCGATTGGAAGGGAAGAATCCTGGCTCCGCAAGTCTGGCGGCACCCTCGAGCGCAAGCAACGCGCCGCCAGATGCGGCCAGTGTAAAAACGAGCCTTCGCATCGATAGCATCGCGGAGAGCGTAGCATGGCGCCCGCGATGTCCTCCGCCGTCCGCCCGCCCGAACTCGGCACTGCCGGCCACGCGCCCCCCGCGCCGCGGGATCCGCGGGCAAGTGTGGTGATCCCAGCGGCGGCGGCGGCCGTAACCCTTGCCTTGCACCTCCGATTTATCGCACTCGACCACTCGCTGCCGGTCGCGGACGCCTCGGGCCACTTGCTCAACACGACCCGGTGGCTGGGATGGCTGGCCGGCGGGAGCGCTCCGCGCGAGGCGTTCCCACCCGGCGTTTACCTCCTTGCCGGCGAGTTGATGCGCTGGCAAGGCCTGAACTGGGACCTTGCGCTGACGGCTGTCGCGCTGCACGGGGCGATGCTGGTCGCAGGGCTAAGTTGGTTTGCGACCCGGGCGGCGGGGCCGATGGCCGGCGTCACGGCGGCGGCGCTGGCGTTGGCGGCTCCGTTCCTGACGGGCGCCTCCCGCATGTACCTGCTGGACATTCCGGCGACGGCCGCGATCGTGTGGATCTGGGCGCTCTGTTGGGAAAGCCGCGGATATTCGCGTTGGCTGCCGACGCTCGCGCTGGGGCCGGTGCTCGCGTGGGGTGCACTGGTCAAGTACACGCTTTTGCTGTGGATAGTACCGGTCCTTCTGCTGCATGGGCTGCGCTTGGTCACGCGCCGGCCGACGGCCCTCCTGCCGCTTTGCATCGCAAGTGCGGCCTGCGGCTTGGCGCTGGACAACCTCGTGCGCCACGGCACCCACGGCGTCGCGTCGCGTGTCCCCCTTCCGTCCATCCTTGCAATCGAGCAGCCACTCCTCGGCGTCGGTGGCTTCCTTTTGTTCGCGATCGCCGTGACTTCCGTTCTGGGCGAGCGCACCCGCGGCGTGCGCGAGGGCGCTGTCCTCGGACTGTCCGCCATCTTGGCCGTTGCCCTGATTACGCCGTGGTTTTTCGACTCCGGCGCGGCGGTGTGGGTCAAACTCAAGCATGAAGCGATCGACGAGGTGCGCGCGGCCGGCGTGGAGGGGGGCCAGACCTTCGCCATCGCATTCGCGGGTTCGAATTGGCCAGCTGGGCGCACACTTCTTGCCGTTGGGATTGTGTTGGAGGGGGCCGGCCTCGCGATCGCGCTCGCCGCACGCGGGCGGTGGCAGCGCTGGGTGGGTATCTCTCCCGTGCAGTGGTTCCCCGGTCCGGTCGTTGAAGTGGCCGTCTGCTGCATCGTTGGTGTCATCGTGACCGCACAGATGCTCCCCGTGGACCCGCGCTACTACCTGCCGGCGGTCGCAGGCGTCGCGATCGTCATTGCAATCGGCACATGTCGCCTTCCCGTCTTCGCCTACACCGCGGGGGCAGCGGTGCTAGCACTTTCGGTCGCGCAGATCGTTCGCGGCGCCGGGCTCCCCGTCGGGGGCCTCGCCGTGCAACGCATCGATCCCGTCACGTTCGACCCGGGTGCCTTCGCTCGCGGCTCCCCCGTGCGCTTTTTCCTCCCGCCGACGCCCAGCGGCGGCACTGTGACCGACGCGATGGATGCCCTGCTGACCGCCGTCGCGAGGCAGCCTTCCACCGTTTGTGAGGGCATCGTCCTGCACATCCCCGCGTTCGGCGTCGGGCGCGCCGCCGGTTTCGAGCCGCAGTCCATCGCGTCGATGGGGAGCCTGCGCGGCATCAAGCACTGCGCATGGCACTGGACCGAGGCGCCGCCGACAGACGCGGATCGCGTGACCGCCTCGCTTGTCGCGATCTTCGGCCTTCCACCTGCGGCCGCCGACGACATCGCAGCGCAGTGGGGCGACGTGATCGCCCCAAAGCCGCTGCTTTCCGCCGACGCCAACGGCTTCGCCGTGCGTTTGTACGGCCGCCCATGACGACGCTCCTTGCCCTGCTCGCGGCATGTCCCGCGCCGGCGACGAAGATTCCCGGCGGGCGCCTCGACGTCGCCCTGGACGGAAACTGGACGGCCGCCAATGGGCGCCCCGTGGTCTTCCCATCGCTCCAGCAGGGGACCAACCTTCTGGCGCATCATCCGGTTCGCCTCCCCGCGAATTGGCACCCGCAAACACGGGTAACCCTGCGTGCCGACGCGACCGGTTGGCTCGCTACCGTCGCCATCGACGGCGTGAACGCCGGCCACGACGTCGGTGGCCTTCGCCCCCTCGCGATTGACTTGACCGGCAAGCTTCACCCGGGCGCGAATGACCTGACCCTCACGCTCGCCCCGGCGAGCACAACGAACATTCTCGCGGACCGCGCGGTGGCTTCGTTATCGGCCTTCACGAACGAGATGCCGCCGCCCGGCACCGTGGTCGCCGGGGGGCACCTGTGGCTGGAATTTTCAGGGAGGGAGGCGATCCACCACATCGGTGCACGGTTGGAGGACGCCGATCTCGTCGCGACGCTGCGCGCGTCGCAGCCGGCAGGAACACGCGTCCAATTTGCGGTCGTCCGAGACGGCGAGACGATGGCCACGCTGCCCGACGCCGTACTCACCGCCGGCGGCACGGCAACCGCGCGCATTCCGTGGAACTCCCCGCGTTGGACGCCGGCAGATCCCCTCCTCCAGTGGCTGGTCGCGACGGTCGGCTCGGAGCAGCGCGCGATCCGTTTCGGCGCGCGGGCGCTCACGCGAACGGGGAATACGCTGGCGGTGAACGGCGAGAATGCCTACCTCGCCGTGCTACGCTGGCCGGTGCGGGAGCCGCCGACGCGGTCCTCCCTCGCCGCATTCGCCGTCGAGGTGGCGCGCATCGGCGCGAACGGCGTGGAGTTTCACGCGGAGGGATTCTCGGGCGAAGCGTTCGACACCCTGGACGAGCTCGGTCTGTACGCGGTCGTCACGCCGGTATGTGATGGGAAACAGCGCGCCAACGGACCGGCCGAGCCCCACGCGCCCTGGCAGGAATTCACCGCCGCCTCCAGCCAGCGCATCGCCGATCACCTCGGCGGGCACCCGGCTCTCGCACTGTGGCATCTCGAAGGGCATCAGGAAGCCCGTGACCCGCGCGTGTACGATGCGTACGTCGCCACTGCGGTTCCGCACGTGGACCTTCACGACTCGCAGGGACTCGAAGCGACAGCGATTCCAACCGTCCTCACAGCGGCGATGCCTGCGTACTGGAACGAGACGCCGTGGCACGATCCGAGCGCCGCGCCCGATCTCCTCGCCACCGTGCTCGCCGCCCACCGAACCGTCGGCCTCGGACTTGCGTTACCCAATCTCACGATGAGCTCGCAACCGTCGCCCGCATATCGTGCTTCCATCGCCGCGCTGGAGGCGAGGATCGCTGCGCAACTCACGGCCGCAAACGTGCCATCGTGGCCCGCTGGGCCACGTCGCGGCCCCGGCGGGATTGCCGTCAGCGTGCGGCGCGGCGGACAGCCCGTTCCCGGCGCCATCGCGATCTTCGCGCTTCCGGGGTTGCCTCCCGTCGCAAGCGCAGCCGACGCTTCGGGCATCGCTCGCCTCTCCATCGACTACGCTTCTACGGCGCAGATCAGCATTTTCGGCGAGGTAGGCGCAGCCACAGCGACCGTTTCGCCCGGCGAGTACCGCCCCGGAGTGTTCGCAACGAATGTCGCCCACACGACGTTGGATCTGCCATGAGGCCGTCGTGACCACAGCATGTTTGGATTGCCCTCGGGGATGCGCCACGCGCGGTCCGGACAGCTATTGCGGCACGTCCACGCCCGGCCGCATCCACTGGCGCGGCGTGACGCTGCTTGAAGAACACGAAATTTCGCCGACCTACGAGATCTACTTCACCGGCTGCTCGCTTCGATGCCGATTCTGCACGATGGGAGAGGCGATTTATGCGCCCGATCGGGGGGAATGGCGCGAACCCCAAGCGCTGGTTGCGTCCATCGCGCAGCCGTCGACCCCACCTTTTCGCGCCATCTCGTTTGTCGGCGGCGATCCCTCCGTCAACGTTCCCTACATCGAACGACTCATTCCCCTGCTCCGAACACGATTCCCCAGCATCCAACTCGTGTACAACACCAACCTGTACTTCGACGCGGACCGCCTCCCCGACGTCGATCTCGTCGTGGGTGACGTTCACTTCTGGGAAAGCGACTGTGCCAGGCAGGTGGCCGGTGCAAAAAACTACCCGGAGATCGCGCGGAAAGCGGCGGAGACCCTCGCAGAGCGCGGCGTTCCCCTCCTGCTGCGCATCCTCGTCCTCCCCGGTCACGTCGAGTGCTGCGCCGTGCCCACGGCGGCGTGGGCGGCCGGGCTGCCGGAATCCGTGATCGTGTCGGTGATGACCAACTACGCGCCCGTTGGCAATGCCCGAAATCATCCCTCGCTCGGACGCGGACTCAACGCCGCCGAGATGCGACGCGCCGGAACGCTCCTTCCCGCGAACACGCGCCGGCCCACGACGATCCCCCGTCCGCTCCCTCGCCCCGCTCACTGTATCGATCCCGTCGCCCCTCTCGAAGTGGACGCGTCGGGTCGCGTGTTCCTTCCCCTCGTCACGGGTACGCTTCTCCCGTTGGCGATGCAACTCTCCCCTGCCCTCGCCACGCGAAAGGTGTACCTCGATGCCCGCTGAATTTGAACTGCTGTTGCGCGCCCGCTACCCGCTCATCTGGTTGGACACCCCCGAGGAGCAGCGTGCGATCGATATTGCATGCGGTGTGGCGAGGTTGACGGGCGAGCCCATCGCGGCGTGGTCACAAACGTTCGGTGTTCACGACGTGCCGGGCGTTCCTCGCGGCGGCGCCCACACCGATCCGCTGGCAGTACTCGATTTCATCCGCAAGCAGGAGAAGAAGGCAATCTGGCTGATGAAGGACCTAGGCGCGCTACTCACAGGAAATCCCCCGCTGCAACGTGCGCTTCGGGACACCGCGCGCCTCGCCCGGGAGCGTGGGATTGTCATCGTCTGCCTGGGCCATAAAATCGGGGTGCCCGACACCCTCGCCAGCGACGCCGCGGTCCATCGCCTCGCGCTTCCCGAGGCGTCCGACCACGATCTCCAACTTCGGGCCGTCGCCAAACAACTGGCGTTGCCCGTGACGGAAGGCGCCGCGCGCACCTTGTCCAACGCATGCCTCGGACTGACGCTGGAGCAAGGCGAGAACATCTGGGCCCGCGTTCGTGCCCGCGGGGGGCGATTCACAGCGGAGGATGTGGAACAGGTTGTTCAGGAAAAAGCAAGGATTGTTCGCGGCACGGGCTACCTCGAATTCATCCAGCCCGGCCGCATGACCGATGTCGGCGGACTCGAAGGCCTCAAACGCTGGGTTCAGGCGCGCGAACGGGGATTCTCGCCCGAGGCTCGCGCGCTGGGACTGCCGTTTCCCCGGGGAATGCTGCTCGTCGGCGTTCAGGGGTGCGGAAAATCGCTCGTGGCCAAGTGTGTGGCTGGACAGTGGGGGCAGCCGCTTTTGCGGATGGACGTCGGCGCCCTGATGGAAGGATATGTAGGTGCCAGCGAGAGAAACCTGCGGAGCGCCCTCGATCTCGCGGAGCGCATCGCCCCCTGCGTGCTGTGGGTGGACGAGATCGAAAAGGCGTTCTCGGGGTTGGATTCGGGCACCGATGGTGGCACCATCCTGCGCATGTTCGGCACGATGCTCACGTGGATGCAGGAGAAGACATCGCCCGTGTTTCTGCTCGCGACCGCAAACGAGATCACCGGTCTGCCGCCGGAGTTCATGCGGAAGGGCCGCTTCGATGAAATCTTCTTCGTGGACTTGCCGGACGCGCGGCAGCGCGGCGACATTTTCCGCCTGCACGTGTCCACGAGAGCCGCCGCCGCGCGAGATCCCGACATGCTCGATCGCATTGATTTTGACGCGCTTGCAGCGCTGTCGGAGGGATACAGCGGCGCGGAGATTGCGGCCGCCGTGGTGGAGGGAGCGTTCACCGCGCTCGCGACGTCAAGTCCGCTGTCCGGCGCCGAGATCGCGACGGCGCTCGCGGCCTCCCCTCCCCTCTCCCGCACCCGCGCAGAGCCGATCAACAAGCTGCGCGAATGGGCGCGCGACCGTACGCGGCCGGCCAACGCATGAGCGTCGTCGTGACTGTGGCGGCCGCAGGCGGGATCACCGTAGCGGCGCAGGTCTTTGCGGGAATCGTGACGGCCGCCGCCACGGCCCTCGGAATGAAGGTGGTGTCCGCGCCCGCCAAAACGGGCACCCAACTCCGGGAAGAGGCATCTCAAGCCGAAGCGGACCGCCTGCTGGCCGAGGCCAAACGCGTCGAGGTGACGCTTGCGACGGAAGCGTCGCTCGAAAAGTTCGTCGCCGAGCGGGCTTCCCTGATGTTTGCCGATGACAAGATCGAAATGACCGTGTCGCGCGACATCCGCGGCAAGGTGAGCGTTCATGCCCACGGGGAGGGTGTCTCCCGCGCCGAGGTGACGGCGCGCGCCACGAAACTGCTGGGGTTGATCCAGCAACAGGTCGCATACCGCGAGGTCGTCCTGAAGATGAAGGCACACGGGCTCGCGGTCGAAACCGAAGAGAAACTGGCCGATGGAACCGTGCGCGTCCGGCTACGGATGAAGAAGTGAGCCGCTTCGAGCACATCCAGACGGACGGCGACGCGCCTGCTTCCGCGGGCACGGACGAATTCGATTTCGACCACTACCGCACCCTCGCCGATCGGGCCCGAAACCACGGGGAGTTTGAGAAGGCGCTGCGGCTGTACGGACGGGCGCTCGAGCGCGACCGTACGCGGGCGGAAGGGTGGCTGGGCCAGGTGCGGGTGCTTCTGGAGATGGGGCAGGCCGAAGAGGCGGAAACGTGGTTGGAGCAGGCCGCCCGTATCCTCGGCGAGGTGCCGGGCATTCTTGCGCTCCGATCGATTTCTGCCGTGCGAGCAGGAAAGCTTGACGACGCGCGGGCGTGGAGCGATCGGGCAATGCGAGCGGGCGATGATGACCCGGAGGTGTGGTTCGCCCGGGCGGAGGTCGTCTACGCTGGCGGAAACATCAAGGTTGCGCGTATCAATCTCGACAAAGGCCACGAACGGTCGCCGTCGGCAGACACAGCCCGGCGAGCGGGCGAGGTCGCCCTGGAGCGAGATGACACCGCGACCGCGCAGCGCTGGTTTGCCCGCGCGGCCACCGAGGACCCGGAAAATCCGCTCATCGCGATGCGTCTCGGCGTGTGCCTGGAGCGAATGCACGAGTGGGACCGCGCGCGAAACGAGTTCGAACGCGCGATACTCCTCTCGCCCGACATGAAGTCCGCCAGACTGGCGCTCGCAGACCTGGACGCGCGTGGGTGGATGGCGCGCGTAATGGCCAACCTCCGCGGATTACTGAACGGAAAAATGCGATGAAGGACGACCCGATTATCGACATGGAAATCCTCCCAGACGGCACCGTGCGCTTCGAGGTTTCGGGTGTTCCCGGCGCAAAATGTGAGGACATCGAACGGCTCGTCGTGGAGGCGCTCCGGGGGAAAGTTGTCGCACGTGTACACACACCCGCGTTCCATGTGCGCGCCGATGCGGGCGTGCTCGGTCGAGTGAAGGCACTGCTCGGGAAAAAGTAGCCGATGGATTGCGGGCGTTGCGGCGAGCCGATCCTGCCGGGGCTGCCGACGTGCGTCGCATGCGGCCTGACCGCGGGAGAGCTGGTGCCCGAGCCCTTCGCCACCGTTCCCCGCGTTCGAACCCAGAACCCGCTCGATCGGCGAGCACCGTCCGCAGCGGAAGCAGCCGCGATGCGAGCGGCGGCGCGCGTGAATCGCTGGCGCGGGCAGCTCGGCACGTTGGACTTCACCGGACCCGTCGCGGCACTGCGCGGGCTCGTTCCCGGGCTGGGCCCGGCGCGACGCGGGGACCGCCGCGCGCTCGGAGTCCAACTGGCCGGTTTGCTCACCGCCGTCGTGCTCGTCGCGCTGACGTGGACCTCGCCGTGGAACACGCATGCGTGGTTGTTGCTGACATTTGTGGTCGGGAGCTGCGCCGCTTCCGAAGCGCGCGAAGCCCTCGACCTGCCGGAACCCGGCCGGACAACGTCCGCGGCGCTTTTTGGCATCGCCGCGCTTTTTGCCGCCCGATTCGCCATCTTGACCGTGCTGGCCGCTGTCTATCCGTCCGTGGATATCGGCGGAACAGCGAGACTGCAGGCGGGCACGTACTTTCTGCGTCCAACCGGCGACCTTCACGCCGGCATGCTGGTTGGAATCGACCTGCACCCGGTCGGCCTTTTCCCGCCTGCTCAGGTTGCGGTGGCGCCGATCGTCGCGACCGCAGGGCAAACGGCCTCCGTGGTTTCGGGCGCCGTTCATGTGGATGGCGTGCCGGCCCCGAACGTGACGATGGCACAGGTTGCCGTGGCCGCCCCTGACCAGCCGCCGATCGTCGCCCGACCCGGTACGATCGTCGTCTTCCTCCCTCCGCGCCTCGTCCCGACCGCCGTTCTCGACGTTCCCGGCGAGTTGATCGACAGCTACCTGCCCCGGCTCGTTCTGCTTCCCACCACGGAAGTCATCGGCGAGGTCACGTACCGCTGGCTCCCGGCGGAAGACCGAGGCCGCGTCATCTGGCCGCCACCGGAATAGGCTCGCACACGCCGATGTCTCCCCTCACTACCGAAATCCTGACGGAAGCGATCCGACGCGGCGCAAGCGACGTTCACCTCCTTGCCGGCCGCCCGCCCGCCTACCGCATCGATGGTGCCATCGAGATCTCGCCCCGCGACCCCATCCCGGGCGAGCAGCTGACGGCCATGCTGCAAGCCGCGGTGACGCCCACCCAATGGGAGGCGTTCGTCACGGACCGTCGCCTCTGCGTCTCGATTCCTGCCCCCGGGGGCGGCCACCTCCGGCTCACGCTCTCGTCGCACCTCAACCAACCGGAAGCGAGCATTCGCCTCGGGAAGCCAGCGCTTCCCTCGCTTGCGGAGCTCGGCGTCCCGGAGATCCTGCTCGACAGCGTCCGCCGACCCTGGGGGCTGGTGCTGGTCACCGGGCCGACCGGCGTGGGGAAAACAACTACGCTGAACGCCATCATTTCGCGCATCAACGAAGAGGATCGAAAGAAGATCATCACCGTTGAGGATCCGGTCGAGTACGAACATCCGCACGGGCGTTCCCTCATCGTCCAGCAGGAAGTGGGTCTTGATACGCCAAACTTCGCAACCGCGGTGGTTCACGCCTTGCGTCAGGACCCGGACATGCTCGTCATCGGAGAGATGCGCGACATTCATACCATCGCGACCGGTCTCACCGCCGCTGAGACCGGGCATGTCGTGCTTGCAACGCTGCATACCACCACAGCAGATGGGACAATCTCGCGGTTGGTGGATGTGTTTCCTGCCGATCAACAACAACAGATCCGGACCCAACTCGCGACCACCCTCACGGCGATCTTCTGCCAGCGGCTCCTTCCACGTGCCGACGGCAAGGGGCGAATCCTCATTTACGAGCTGTTGATCGCCACCGATGCCGTCCGAAATCTCATTCGCGAGAACAAAACACACATGCTGCGAAACTGCATCCAAACCGGGATGTCGCTCGGCATGCGCACGATGGACCAGATGGTGAAGGATGCCTGGGAAGCGGGCGAGATCACCTGGGACACCGCGCTTTCCGTCATTTCAGACCGGCGCGTGCTGGGGACGAAGGCGGTGTAGGTGCACCCATGACCGCACGCACGCCGCAGCCCTGCGCACCGATCGCTGTCATCGGTGGTGGCCCCAGTGGAATGACGGCCGCGCTGCTTCTCGCGCGCGCAGGTCACAGCGTCACGATCTTCGAGCGCGGCCCAACCCTGGGCGGGTTGTGGAGCACGACTTCCGACGCGGGCGGGAAGTTCTCCGGCGAAAATTCCTGCAAAGTTTACCAATCCACCTACCACACGGCGCCGGCCCTGTTCGACCTTATCGGCACCCGCTGGGATGCCCATTTTACGGCCCGCCACGACCTGACGCACGAATGGCTGCTCCCGTTTTTTCGCGACGCCTCCACCACGGACCTGGCGAAACTTGCATGGGCCTTTCTCCGCCACGTTGTCCAACCGAACACCTATCGAGGCGTCTCCGTCGAGGAGTACCTCGCCCGCAACAGGATCTCTGAGTCTGCCACGGCCTGGCTCCGCGCCACCGCACTCGGCGGCATCACCGGCACGCTGAAAATGACGGTGTGGGAACTGTTCTACCGCGTGCAGGCCAACCTCCGATCGATCATCGGGCGCAGCAACGGCGTCCTGCATTGGAACACACAGCCGCCCAACTGCGTCGACGGCTTCCTGCCGGTTTGGCAGCGCGCGTTGGTGCAACGCGGCGTCGACGTCCGCTGTAACCACGAGGTCACTGCCTTGCATCGGACCGACACCGGCGCAGTGTGCATCACCGATTCCGCCGGGGTAACGTCCGAAGCTGCGGCGGTGTTCCTCGCGATGCCGCCCCGCGCGATGGCGCGCCTGCTCGCGAACAGTGACGACGAAATTGCCCGCGGTTTTGGTCACACCCCAGGCAGCATCCAAACCATGCTGTCTGATTCGGTGTACGAGCACCTCGGCATCAGTTGGTTCTTCTCCGAGCCGCTCCCCCGTGACCTACCGTTGGGCGGCCACAACGTCCGGCGCGGGTGGCACCCGATACTCGTGCAGCACTCGCAGTATTCCGAGTACCTGCCCGCGGGCGCTCGAACGGTCGTCGTGGGCTCGATCAGCCTTGAAACGGACTTTCCGCATCACCGACTTGGCACACTCGCGCGCGACCATAGCCACGACGAGTTGGCCCGCATTCTTTGGGAGGATGAGCGGCTGGTCGACCCCAGCCTCCCGGCGCCGATTTCGCACACCGTGTACGGGCTCTCCAACGCCACCCAAATCGTGCGTCACGGAGCGCTGCCCCCCCGGTGCGCCACGGCCCACGTGTACGTCGCCACCAGCCTCAACGGTCTGTCTCCGTATTTACCGCATCTCTCGAATCCGCGATTCAAGCCGGCGCAGCCATCGCCGCGGCCTATGACGATCGCGTCGAGCGTCTTCCTGTGGGGCCCGCTCCGGCCGCGCTCTACCGGTGCGCGGCGGCGGCGCCGGCGCCGCTTCAGCCCGCGCCGGCCTGAGTCGCCGTCGGCTCCTGATCAATCGCAGATCGACTCTGCCCACACATCCTCGTTGTTGTCTTCCAGACACTCGTCCACCACGCCCTTCGTGGAGTTGTTACCGCCGTCCACCTTCGCGTACATCGACTGCAGCGTGGAAGGAATGGAGTCCACCCGGAACTCAATGGAATCCAACTTCCGCGCGGAAGGAATGGAGTCGGCCACCGTCGCCTCTCCGAGCAGCTTCTCGGTTCCGTCGTCCAGCACGCCGACCAACTTCACGTTCACGTCGGCGTCGACGTCGTCATAGCCCTTGTTGCCGATCGTGACCCAGACCAGCATGGCGTCGCGGTCACACTCGTCTTTGCAGATATCGAGGATCTGCGGCACAAGGTCGGGCCCGGTGTACCCCTGTGTCGCGGAGGTGATGTCGCCCGAACGGAAGTTGTTGTACGTCAGCCAGTTACGGTCCGCCACGGCGGGAATGTGCCCGTTGTCCGTAACATTTGTGATGTGGTAGGCGTGTTGATTCCACACCTTTCGGGCCGAACGCCAGCTCTTGTCCGCGTCCCCGAACACCGTGAAGCCGCTTTCATTGGCCATGTACGACGTGTTCGCCACGACGATCTGCGCCTGACCATCGCCATCGACATCGGCGATGGCCGGGTACTCCAACCACGTTGCATTGGAATGCTCGGACGACTGCAGCTTCACAGCGCCATCGACGCCCGAAAACACCCACAGTTTGGTTTCGTCCGCGTACACCGCCTCCGCAATGCCGTCTCCTTCGAAGTCAAAGACGCTGGAGCCGGTGTTTCCGCTGGACGCATCCTGCGTGACGGCCTGCCAACTCACCGAACAATCCTTCTTGAACACGGAGTAGCGCGAGCCGGCGGCAGCGGCGAATTCCGCCTCTCCATCGCCGTCAAAGTCAGCCACGGTCGGGGGGCCGCCGTAGTACGCGGATCCGGCACCGGGAATGGACGCAGTGCAGAGGACCTTTCCGTTGTCGTCCTGAAGGCGGATCTTGCCGCCGCTCGTGACGACGATCTCCGCCTTGTCATCCGAATCGAAATTGCCGACCGCGGGGTACCCGTCCGTCTCGCGGTTCGTCCAAATGGCCGTGCCCGTAATATCGTAAAGCGCATTGCCAGTCACGACCTCCTGCTGGCCATCTCCATCCACGTCCACCGCAAACGATGTCGTGCCAACGTTATTTCCCTCGACACCGCCCATGCCGCGCGTGCCTGCGCCCTTCAGCTTGCCCTTGTTCGAAAGGATTGCATTGCCCATGATGATCTCAGGATTTCCATCCCCATCCATGTCAGAGATGGCCGGATTGTCGCTGGTGCCGTAGATGTGCCCCGACAACGAAGGACTCTGCCACATCTTGTTCCCATCGTGGTCGTACGCAACGACTCCGTTGGTCGTGGCGGCAATGATGTCCGTCCATCCGTCATTGTCGATGTCCCCCAATGCAACACCACCCTGGCCCTGGACGTTATTATCCTGGATGTTCAGGATTTCCGTTCCCGAGCCGTCGCCGCTGACGACGCGAATCACACTGGGTCCACCGTAGGTGATGACAACGACGTCGGGTACGTCATCACTGTCCGCATCACCGTCCCCGTCGTCATCGCTCAGGGAACCCACCGCCGGCATCATCATCACCTGATTGGAACTGCTCTGGACGGCCCAACTCGCCTTTTTCCAATCCACGACCGGCGTAAAGCTCCCAACCGCCGTACCCTCGACAAAACACTCGTCTGAATATGGGATCTCCTTACCCTCGATCACGCGCGACTCGCAGAGCGCAGGGTCAGTATCTTCCTCGTACGGGTCCGTGTCCACGCCGGTGTCGTTGGCGCGGCCAGAATCGCCCGTCGGATCGCCGTTATGCTCACGCTTGCCGGTGACGTTGTAGTCGGAGCAGGCGGCCAGAAAGGAGACGGGGAGGGCGAGGAGGACGAGGCGCATGGGGCTCCGGGGCGGCCGCAGTCTACTCGCGTTTCCCGGGGACGCCAGCGAAGAATCGCCTAGCCTCCTCCGCCGGATGCGACGTCGGGAGGGGATTCCATTCGTCCGGCAGGTACTCCCTGAACTCGTGGCGCAGGAATCGTTGGCAGATCAGCGCGACAACACCACGATCCTCGGCGGAGCGAACGACGCGACCGGCGGCCTGTACGACGCTCGTCATTCCCGGGTGGATAAATGCAAGCGCGAAACCGTCGTCGTGGCGCTCCTCCATCCACTGCCGGAGGAGAGCGCGATCCACGGACGGAGGCGGGAGCGCGGGCCCGACGATCAAAGCGGCCGACAGCGCGTCTCCGGGAAGGTCCACGCCCTCCGCAAAGATGCCACCGAGCACGGCGCACAGCGCCTTCCTCCCCTGCGAATGCATGCGGGCCAGC
>CAMAWH010000052.1 GCA_945861635.1 Klebsiella pneumoniae
AATACCAGCTCACCGTTGACCTCGCGCGTTTGGACCACACGGCGCTCGATCCCTACGTCGGGACCACCATCTACGTCACCGTTGACCATACGATTTGTCTGGAGTGACCTTGTTTTTCTTTGCCTTACCCTTGGCCTGTGCCGGCCCCCGCGACTCCGCCGGCGCGGACGCCGACGCCACGACCCCCACGGTGTCGTTTGTTTCCCCGAAAGAGGGCGATACCGTGCCGGCCGGCGCCCTGTCGCTCTCCATCGCCGTCGATCACTTTGTCCTCGAAGATCCCGCGAAGCACAACGACGGAGAGCCCGAAGGGTATCTGGTGGTGACGTGGACGGAAGGGTCGAATGGGGATTCCGTGCAGACGGGCAGCACGACGCCGACTCTCACGATCGCCACCCCCGGCGCGTGGACACTCACCGCGGACTTGCGCTTCGCAGACGGCGACGAATTGAGCGAGCGGTTCGACGACTTCGCTCCCGCAAGCATCGCGATCACCGTACAGTAGAGGCGTGCTGATCTTCCTTTCGCTCGTGGCTTGCGACGCCCCAGCCGCCGATTCGGGGGATGGAGCGGAAGCCGGCGATTCGGGTCGCCCTGCCGTCATGGGCACCCTCGTGGAAATGTGGACCGACCCCGCGCCCGTCGTCGCGGGTGAGGCCGTCGAGTTCTACGAGCACGTCACCGATCAGGACGGGAACTCGCTTGACGACCTGCAACGCAACCACGAGCGATACGTGCACACGATTTTCGTGAGCCGCGACCTCGCGTCGTTCACACACGCCCACATGGAGGATTTCACCGATCCCCTCCCGACGGACGCCATCCGATCGTCCACCTTCCACTTCCCGATCACGTTCCCGTTGTCGGGCGAGTACCTTGCGATCTTCGATTACGCCCGCGAAAACCAGTGGATCCAGACGCTCGCCGCCCTGTCCGTCGCAGGAGATGTGCCGCAGTTGGACGCCGCCGAGCAGGATTTTGCGACGACCGTTGCCGCTGGAGACCTGACCGTTTCGTTGTCGTGGGAGGTGGACCCCGCCGCGGAGGTGGACAGCATTTGGAACGCCCACATCACCACGGCCGCGGGACAGGATGTTACCGACCTTGTTCCTTGGCTTGGCGCCGATGGCCATAGCGTGCTGGTGAACGAAGGGCTCACATGGGCCAGCCACACCCACGCATGGTTCCCGGACATGGAGGGGATGACGCCGAGCATGACCATGCCGCACCTGTACAGCGGCCCGGACCTGCCGTTCCACTACGTCTTTCCCGCCGGCGGCACCTACAAGATGTGGGTGCAGTTCCGCCGCGAGTCCGCACCCGACGTCGTCTATGCCGCGCCGTTCATGTTCCGCGTCTCGGGTTGATCACTCGCCGAAGCTTTCGCGAAGGTAGGCCAGGCAATCGGCCGTTTCTTCGTCGTCAAGCCCTTGTGCGGGCATCTCTCCCTTGCCGTCCTGAATGACCGTCGTCAGGGCGCGATCGGACAACGATGGCGTCAATTTCGTGAGGTCGGATGCGGCCACGCCGTTGACTTGTACACCCGCCGTCCCATCCGGCCCGTGGCACGACGCGCACGTTCGATCGTAGTGCTCCGAGCCGGCTCCTACATCGCCTTCGACCGCGCATCCGACCAGCGCGACCAAGAGAATGAACGCGTTTCCCACCGGCCCGATGTACCATGCCGGGGTGCTGTTCGTCTGGCTCATCGCGTGTTCGGAACCCGCCGCTCCAGGCGACACATCGGCAGACGCGCCGGCGGATTCTGGAGGTGCACCACGCGAGTCGGAGCGATCCCTCGCGGACGCAGACGCGACGGTACTTGGCGAGTCGTCCGGCGCGGCCGGCAACGCCGTGGCCTTCACGGGCGATGGGGATGGCGATGGCGTGAGCGGCGTCGCCATCGCGTCGTATTTTGGCGCGCGGGTCTGCACGTGGGAGACGCTCACTCCCGGGGCCCATCGCCTCGATGATGCCGATGGATGCTACGTCGGAGCGGGGCAGACCGAGTACCCCGGCTATGCGATATCGGGGGGCTCCGACCTCACAGGCGATGGCGTCAACGATCTCGCCATCGGCGCCATCGGGGGGGACGACGTGGGGGCTTACACTGGCAAGGTCTACGTGATCGGCGGTCCGAGCCCACGCGGCGAGTACGGGTCGGAGAGCGCCGAGGCGGTGCTCATCGGCGAGGCGAGCGCCGATTACGCAGGTTCTACTATCGCGTTTCTCGGAGACATGGACGGGGATGGCGCGGGCGACCTCGCCATTGGCGCGCCGGCGAACGATGAGGGAGGCGGTGGTGCCGGGAAGGCGTACGTCGTGAGCGGACCGGTGTCGGGGACAATTGATCTCGCGGCGGCGGCGGCGGTCATCGGGCTCGGGGCGGTCACGAAGGTCCGCCTGTACCACGGCGCCCCCGGCGAGGGTGACGGTGTGGGCAGCGTGATCGATGCCGCGGGAGACATGAATGGCGACGGTCTGGCCGAACTTGTCCTCGGCGTCAACGGCAGTGACGTTGGCGGCAAGGATGGCGGCGCAGTCAGCGTTTTCTTCGGCGGCATGGCGGCCGCCGTTCACCCGCTTGCCGACGCGGACCTCACCTGGACGGGCGTGGTCGGCGCCTACGCGGGCGATGCGGTTGCCGGTGTCGGCGACCTCGACGGAGACGGCCTCGATGACCTCGTCGCGTCAGACGACATGCTGGTCAACGGGAGAGTGTGGTTTCTGACGGGCGCGCATGTTGGGGGGCAGATGACGATGGCGGCCACGAGCTTTCAGGGGGAGGCAACCGGCGATCTTGCGGGCAGTGCGCTGGCGGTGGCCGGCGACACCGACGGCGATGGGACTCGTGATGTTCTGGTGGGCGCGTACTCCAACGATGGGGGGGCCCAGGATGCCGGCGCCGTCTACCTCCTTCGGGGTCCGTTCCTTCCCGGCGCGCTTGCCGCTTCGGATGCAGCGCTCGTTCTGCTGGGCGAGTCCGACGGCGATAGCGCCGGCCGCGCGCTCACCGGGGGGTGGGACGCAACGGGGGACGGCGCGCCGGACCTGCTGATCGGCGCTGTCTACTCGGACGTCGGCGGGCCGTTTGCAGGGGCGGCGTACCTCGTTTCACCGTGAGGGCTTCGCCCTGGCGCGAAACCCACGCTGACGTTCGGCGTTGGACTGTGCTCGACCGGTCCGTGGCCGGCCCCTCGGCGGCGCGGGCCGCGACCACGCCTCCCCGCGGATGCTCTCCCGCGCCACGAGATCCATGAGGCCATACGCCATGGCCGCGACCGCGTACCGCGCTCCATCCCTATCGGACAGGCCCGAAGGGATGCCGATGCGGACCGCGCTCCAATCGCCGGGCTCCTTGTCGATGAACGCGCCGCGAACGACGGCAATGGGCCGGAGCGTCCATGGACCGCTCGCCCGGCACTGGGCCCCGGCCTGTTCGATGAGTTCCCTGAGCGGCCGAGTGCCTTCGCGTTCGATGTGCTCGACGACGCTCGCGGCAGGAAAAAAGAGCGGGGTCGTCATTTGCGTTATGATAACAGAAATCATCTCATCGCGTGAGGAGCCGCCATGGACACACGGGAATTCGAGAACCTCATCACCGCGTGTCTTGAGGTCGCAGGCCTCTTCCCCGAAGGGGTCGTGTTCATCGGTGGCATCGCCGTGTACATGCATGCCACGAACGTCGCGGAGACGATCGCGCTTGCCGAGTTCACCCACGATGCCGACTTCTACATCTCGTTCGCCGATATGGGTGACCTCCGCGACATCGAGGAGGTGACCGCGAACCGCCGGCTCAGCAAGCATCAGATGATCAAGAGGGGCTTCGAGTTCGACATCTACACGGAGCGCCAGTCGACGCTCATCGTGCCGTACGACGTCGTGCTAGCGGCCTCCTCTGTCATCGGCGGCATGCGCATTGCCTCGCTGGAGCACCTTCTCGTCCTCAAGCTCGAGGCGTTTCACGATCGGAAGGACAGCGCAAAGGGGGACAAGGACGCAAAGGACGTCATTCGCATCGCGGCGGTGGCAACTCGGGGGCCGCAGAAGTTCCGGGCAGCGCGCGCCGCCCCGTACTTGACCGACGAACACCTGCCGCTGCTTTCTCGCGTCGAGAAGGGGCCTTACGCGATGTCGCTCGCGCGCGGGAATGCCATGCAAGCGAAGCAGCTGCGGCAGGATCTCTCGGCGATCATCGCCCAACTCCGCCGCGTCGAATGAGCTGGACCTGTGTTGCTCGAAAGCGAGCCTACGGCGCGTACGGCCCGCCGTAGTACCCACAGTCGTTCACGCTCCCGTCCTTGTCGTTGTTGGAGGGATCCGGATTTCCCGCGTCGATCAGCGTGCTTTTGGTGCTCAGCTCTAAATTGTCGTTCGTGCGGTCATCGTCCGAGCGCAGCGTCTTGAACTGGGCGTTGACCGCCTGATTCCCGTCCACACCGGTCGGATCCGCGATCCCCTTCCAGTTGGCGGTTGAGCTGTAGACGTCGGTGAACATGGCCGTCGCCGTGGATGAACCGTCCGCGTAGACGCCGTAGGAATTGTTTTGCAGGATGGAGCTATCGATCTCCAGCACGGAGCTACTGAGGCCGATGCCATAGTCGAGTACGACGATCGTTGCGTTCATCAGCTTCACCGTGCTGCCGATCGCGTAGATGCCGCCGTACCCGTAGTCGGCGTGGTTCGCGTTGAGCAGCAGCGCCGTTGCTGTGAATGCAGCGTACTGGATGTCAATGCCCGCCTGCGTTTGTCCGGTGTTTCCCGAAACCTCCAGATTGTACGCCGTCAGACCTCCGTACCACTGGACCAGCCCGCCGCCCTGATAGGCGTTGTTGTCGTAGACCTTCACGCCGTAGAACGTGGGGTATCCGTTCTCGGAAAAGATGCCGCCACCATACGAACCGATCTGCGTCACGTCGGTGCCGCGGATAAGGTAGCTGGAGTCGGGCAATTGGTTGTTGTAGGCAACGACGTCCGTGAGCGTCGGGGAGCCGCCCTCGATCAACACGCCCCCGCCGAAATAATTCTCGACGTAGTAGTGGTATCCGTCACCGCCATCGTAGTCATAGGCGCTTTTGTACCCGCCGCCTCCCGATACCGTGAAGCCCTGGACCGTGGGCGACTCGTTCGAAAGCATCAGGAAGACCGAGCTCGTACCGTCGCCGTAGACCGTCGTGTTGGCGGATCCGTCGATGCCGAGGAGGTTCGGCGAGAGCCCACGGAAGTCAACGTTCTCGTAGTACGCGCCGCCGTGGACGTAGACGCACGCGCGACCCGTGTCGATGGCGACCTGAATGGAGGCGTACGGCTCCGCAAACGAGCCGGATCCACCGCTTCCGACGTCATCCACCCAGACAGGCTCGTTCACGTCGGCGTCATTGCAGTCATACGCGTTGTCCACGTAGCCGTCCGGCTGGGCGCAATTCGTCGTCACGCGGTTCGGGTCACCCGTGCCGTCCCCATCGCGATCGTAGTACCAGGGCAGGTCGGAATTGATGTCTTCGTCGACCGTGCCGTCACAATCGTTGTCGACGGCGTCACACATTTCAGGTGCGCCGGGCCACGTATGAACGTCACCATCGTGGCAGTCGGTGTGGTTTGAAACGGTGCCGCCGGGGCGAGAGCATGAAACGCTGGCGGTAGCCGTTTGGTTGCCGTACCCATCTCCGTCTTCATCCGGGTACCACGAGACGTTGGGGTCTTCGTCTACGTCGCCATCGCAATCATCGTCGATCGCATTGCAGCCGTCACTTGCGACGCCAGGGTTCACGCCCGCGTTCTCATCGTCGCAATCGTCGTCCGCGGCGTAGCCGTCGTCGTCGTGATCGGTGGCGCCGTCCTCCGCGCCGCTATCGACGGCCGAGTCGTCACCTCCCGGCGGTTTCAACTCGGGAAGCGTGCAGCCGGCAAGGAAAAGGGTCAGCGAGAGGTGCATCGGCGAGCTCCGCGCCTACGTTAGCCGCTCCCCGCGTGCGGCGCAGCATTCCTCGCCCAGTCCCCCCCTATTCCTCGAATCGGTACCCGGTGCCGTGGACCGTCAGGATGTGTCGGGGATCGGGAGGGTTGTCCTCCACTTTCTTTCGGAGCTTCAGGATCTGGTTGTCGACGGTGCGCGTCGCCATGGTGGGCGAGTAGCCCCAGACCTGCTCCAGCAGTTTCTCACGCGGGACGTCACGGCCGCGGTGGGCAATGAGGTACTGGAGCACGCCCGCCTCATGCGTCGTCATGCGCTCTTCCTTGCCTTCCCGAAGGAGAATGCGCCGGCGCAGGTCCACTTCGTTCTTGCCGAAACGGTACACTTCGGGCGCGCGCGGCGCGGCGGGGCGAGCGCGAAGGCGCGCCTTGATCCGGGCGATAAGCTCGCGGAGCGAAAACGGCTTCGTGACGTAGTCGTCAGCGCCCAGCTCAAGTCCGAGCACGCGATCGAGCTCCGCCGAGCGCGCGGTGAGGAGGATGATCGGAAGTTCCGGATGTTCTTCCTTGACTTTCCGGAGCACGGACAGCCCGTCCATGCCGGGGAGCATCACGTCGAGCACCATCACGTCGGGGATGTCATCCTCAATGGCCTCCAGCGCGGCTTCCCCGGTTTCACAGTGGGTAACCTGCCAGTGCTCGTGCTCGAGCGCGGACGTGAGTCCCATCGCCAGGGTTTCGTCGTCTTCCACAACCAGAACACTTGCGCCTAGAGATTCCATCAGCTCCTCCGTCGGATGCGTAGGATGAACGTCGCGCCACCGCTGGCGTTACCGATGCACTCTATCGACCCGCGGTGCTCCCGCGCGGCATCCGCGACAAATGCTAACCCCAGACCGTGCCCGCCACTCTTGCCGCGTCCCGGCCCCTCCACTCGACGGAACTTTTCGAAGATGGATTTTCGCAGGGCGGGGGGCACGCCCATGCCGTTGTCCTCGACCTCGATCGTGATCCACCGACGGTCCCCCCGGAGGCGGATGGTGGCGCGTGCGGGGCGGTCTTCCCGGCGGTACTTGAGCGCATTGTCGAGGAGGTTGGTGAGCGCATCGCGCAGGAGGCCGGGCAGCCCTGTCATCGTGCGGGCATCGGACGCTTCGACGGTCAGCGCGCCGCCCCGTTGCTCGAAGAGCGTCTTCCATCGTTCGCCGACGTCGCGAACCATGGCCGTGATGTCCACAGAAACGGAGGATTCCACGAGGGGGCGCGTGGATGATTTGATGACCTCGTCCACCCGGAGGGCGAGACGCTCCGTTTCCTTCACGATCTGCTGCGCGAATTTCTCCCGCTGGGCTTCATCGCGGTACGCGCCCATCTCCAGCGTTTCCGCCATGAGGCGGATCCCGGCCAGCGGTGTCTTGAGCTCGTGCGTCACCCGCGCGACGAATTCGCGTTGACGTTCAAGCAACTTGAGGAGTTGGAGGTCCGAACGGATGACCCCGTAGAGTGCGACCATCCCGAGGAGGATCGCCACACCGAACGGCAACAGATGGGCCGCCGCCGCGCGCCGCGTGGCGGCCGAATTGCTCTCTGCGCCGACGGTCACCACGGCCCGCAAGTGCGGGAGCGCCCGCGTGAACGCGACCTCGACGGATGCTTCGCCTGCGGCACCAGCGAGCACGGCTCCACTTACGTCGCGAATCGACAGATGCGGCCGGAGACTTGGCCGCGTCCGATCCATCAGCCACCGCGCGAGCGTCGGTTGATCCACCTGCACGGCGCCGATCATGTCTCCAATGCCGAGCCGCGCGACGTACAGCACCCAGGGCGGGTCTCCGTAGGGGTCCACCAGCACCCGCGGTCCATCGGCCAGCGTCGGCACGTCCCGCGCCGCCCAGTTTCGATTCTTGATTTCCTTCCAGGCGGACAATCTCCGCTCCGCTCGCCCGAGCAGGTCGTCGCCTTCGCCACCCAGCGCCGGGCCGCCGTAGGCCTTCAGGTCGTGCGCGATGGGCCACGCATACAAGTCCAGGACGTTGTCCAGTTCTGGCGCGTCCAGCGTGGCGATATCCAGCGCAAGTGCAGTGATGAGGTGCTCCGCCAGGTCGTCGTGGCCGAGCGCGTTCAGCGCCCGGCCTTGCTGCAAGCGCAACTCCGCGAGCCGACGTGTCGGCAGCCCCCGGAGCGCCGCCAGATTGAGCGGCGTGGACGACATCGGCCCGATGCTCCGTATCAATTCGTGTGCGTAGATGGGTTGGTCCGAATTCAGCATCGCCTCCGCCGCTTCCGACGCTGCGAACAGCGTCACGCCCCGATTGACGCCAAAACAGCGCTCGTAGCGGCGGGCGAGCTCGACCGGATCGAGCGTGGCCGCGCTTCGGCCCGCTTCGGCGATGCACGGGTCCGCGCGCAATCGTGGCACGTCTTCCGTGACGGCGTCGGCCGGGTAGGTAAAGTCACGCCCTTCCCAGAGGTAGGCCGCGTCAAAAAACGGAGTCCCGGCCCGATGCACGGCTTCGCGGGCGGCGAAGTCTTGTTCCGAGACCAACTCGGACAGCCAGGGCGTGACGCGGTCAATGATGTGGCTCTCCCACTGATCGACGAGTTGCGCGAGGCGCTCCTGCATCACACGGTGCTCTCTTTCCTCGTGCGAACGCTCGAAACTGCTCGCTTCGCTCCAACCGATCAACCCCACCATGATCAGGGCTGCGGCAATCGCGATGTAGACGCGCCACCTCACGTCCGACTCATTGGATGCACGCGCTCTCCGGCCACGCTGCGCCGACGACCGAGGCGTACAGCGCGTCCCACGGATGCCCCGGATCGGTGGGTGCCAGCTGGTTGATGACACTGGCGGCGGCGCCTCCGCAGTGGCGCGCGGCATGTCCGAGCGCCATGCACCATGCGGGTCCGGTGGCGGACCAGCCGTTCGACTTCCACTTGAGCGCAACATCGCCGCAGTGCAGCCCGGCTTCGTTGTACAGGTGCGACACCTTCTTGGCGCGCTCCTTCCGCTCGGTTGGCAGACCCGAAGCGGTAAATGCATCGGCAAACAGCAGATAGTGCGTCGGATCTTCGGCGAGCCCGGCGATGCCGAGGCAGTCTTCCATCATCTCCGGACCGTTGACCGGCGCGTAGGAGAGCCAGTCGGCGTTTGCCGTTGTGCATCGCGCCATGGCGTCGGCGAGCATGCTCGTGGCTTCGGCGTTCCCGGTCTGGAGGTAGCGCCCGGCGAGGGCGCGGCGCGCCCTGACCTCTTGCCACGCGCCCTCGACGCGAAGCCAGTTGTGAGCGTCGCCATCCGGGAGGCGTGCCTGAAACGCCGTCAACGCGGTGATGGCGGTGGCGCAGTGCTCCGGTGACGGTGTGTCGCCGCCGAAACGTCGGATGCACGCGCCCGCGAAGAGCGTTCCGCGCGCAAGCAGCGCCTCCGCCTCGTCCCGGCAATGCACGTCGTTGACGATGGATTCCCCGGATGCGAACCGTGCCGGGTCCCAGGCGCCCGTGAAGTGCCACCCCTGCTGCCACACCGACGCCAGCGCGTAGATCGCGCACGTCCTGGGTGTTCGCGCCTCCTCCCATGCGGCCGTTGCGTCCGACGCAAGGCGCTCGCGTTCGCCCTTGCCGTTGTGTGCGGGGTCGGTCTTGTGGACTTTCAGCGCGTCGAGTGTTGTTTCGGCGCGCCGTTCCGCATCCTCCCGGACGCGCATGGACCACCATGACCAAGCACCGACGCCGACGATCCCGGCGGCGGCCACCGCGATGAGTGCGCCGCTCGTCATCCCCGACAGCCAGCCGAGGCAGCCTGGCCGGTCCTTGAGTACGTTCCGGGCCACTGCTGACACGGCGGATCCCGTCGTTTCGGCCATGGATCCACCGGATCGTGGCCCCGACCTACCCCCGGCAGGGGCACGCCTCGCGTCGTCGACGCGCTCCGTTTCGGTTCCGCGCGGCTGACCGCGATGCGCGTCGGTACGTCGTGTCTCGACACGTTCGGTCTGCCCTGCGGGCACGATGGGATCGGCGTCCTCGTCGGCATCTCCGTCCGGGCTCCTTCCGTGGATCGTTGTGCCGTCGCAGGCCACAAGCTCGCCGCCGCCGGTGCAGTGCGCGAGCAAGGACGCCGTGCTCGGCCTTCGCGCGGGGTCGCGCCGCCGACACGCCGCCAGCCCGCCCGCCCACGCGTCAGGTGCCCCCTCCGGAAGCAGGTGACCGACGAGCTTTTCCCACGCCCAAAGGTCGCTGGCCAGCCAGATCTCGGTGCGGTGCTTCTGCTCGGGAGCCGCCCAATGCGGGGTCAAATCAATCGCGATGGCGCCAGTGGTGGGGGCGGGCACGCGGCGTAGCGTGTCGAGGTCGATGAGGCAGACGCGACCTTCTCCCGTTCGAACGAGGTTTTGCGGCTTCAGGTCGCCGTATGCGACGAGGCGCGCGTGCAGCCGGGACAACACCGCGAGCACGTGCAAAACCAGCGCGCGCCGCTCCGTTTCCGGCAAGGCCATGACCGCATCGTCACTCAGCGGGATGCCTTCCATCCACCGCGTCGTGATGAAACAGTGCCCGTCGGTGTTCACTCCAGCGTCCACGGCGTTCGTCCACTCCGGATCATCTCTTTCGAGGTGCAACGCCGCGACACGGTATCCTTCGATGGTCGGGGCGACCTTCTCCGACACCCCGACGAGCGAGGCGCCGCCGTCGAGAACAAGGGAGCGAATCAACTCGGCGCGCTGCGCTGGCACTCGGTCTTCGAGGATCACGCGCGTGACGCACGCGCGCCCTTCGTGCTCGTGGCGGAAAACCCGGCGCTGACCCGGAATGTCGCGGAGGAGGGTCATACCGTCAGGTTCATTCGCGGGGCAGGTACCCCGCCTCCTGCAGGGCGAGGACGCTGGCGATGGCGAGGGGACCGGCGGCAGACGCCCCGTACCCGCCGTGCGGCACCACCGCCGCTACGACATATCGGCCTGCGGCCGCGGACCCAGCCAGATCCTGACACTCTGGCACACCGGACGGCTCCGCGATCGCGACGAACCACGAATGCGGCGCCGTCGTCTTGCCAGGACGGATGCCCCACGCCGCTTCGTCACGCGTGCCCGGTGCGTCTGCGGTGCCGGTCTTTCCGTAGATGCGTACCCCGGCCACTTTCGGAAGCCGTGCGCCCGTCCCGCGGGTCATCACGCCGTGCATTCCCGCGAGCACGGGTCGCAGGGAGGCGCCCGGCGTCAGGAGCGTCAGCGTCTCACACGGCGCATCCTTTTCCATGCTGGCCGGACAGCGACGGTACACGCCACCACTCGCGACGGCGCCCACCACGCGGGCCGCCTGCGCGGCGCTCCAACTCCCGGCACCTTGACCGAAGCCGGTCTGCGCGAGTCGGCGACTGCCGCCCTCGCCGATCCCGGTGTACGCACCATCCCGCTCTTTGAGCAACTCCGGGTTGCCGAATTCGACGCCATCCGTGCGCAGGCGGCGGTATGCCTCCGGACCGAGCTTCAGTCCGAGCTGTGCGAAATAGACGTTGCTGGAGCGGGTCAATCCCTCGATCAAGTCGACATCTCCTTTCGCGCCACCATCGCCGTGATCGTGGATCGGCTTGTCCCACCCGGGCAGGTCGAAGGAGGTGCGGCCGTCGGTCACGTCATTACAAACGAAGCGAGGCGCCGCCTCATTCGGACAGGACGCGGCGCTTGCGGAATCACCGTCCGCCGGATCGCCGGCGCTCACGACGCTTTCGCGCACGGCCACCAACGCGGTCAACACCTTGAATACGCTGCCGGCTTGAAACACGCCATGTGCGCCGGTCTTGTCGGACCAAGCGCCGTAGATGCCCATGAATTTCGGCGCATTGCTCTCGCGGAGAGGCATCCACGCCGTGCCGCCGGGGTCGTAGTCCGGCCACTGCGCCCGCGCGAGTGTTTGCCCGGTGGCCGGGTCAACCACCACGACCGCGGCGGCGCCGACGGCGGATTTCGCCGCCGCGTCGCGAGCAGCCTTTGCAACCAGCCCTTGAAGGCGCGCGTCGAGGGTCAACGTGACGGAACGGCTGGCCGTGTCCGTGGAGAGCGCAATGACCGCGAGACTGCGCTCGGCGAGGGGCAGGCGCGCCAGCGGAAGGAGCGGGGAGAGATCAGGGTCCGCGAGGGAGATGCGTGTGACCGTGCCGAGGCCACCACGCGCGGCGAGTCGGAGCGCCGCCGCTGCCTCATCGGTTGGCAGCGCGAGGGTGGTGGCGAAAACGACTTTTCGCTTCCCATCGATCTCTCCGACGTAGGCCGTCGGTTGGACGGCGGCATCCGGCCAACCGCGCAGCCGCGCGTCCAGCACGCGTTCCACGCTCCAGGGACTTCGTGCCAGGCTGCCCGTTGCGGGGCCGAGCACGGTGCCCAGCGCGTCGCCCAGCGGATTCGTTCGCGAGCCCGGTGCAGCCGAGACGGCAAGCGGTAGGCCGTAGCGGTCGAGGATGCTGCCGCGGCGGATCTTTCTCGCGATTTCGGACAGGCGCGGGTCGTGGCGCACGACGGGGGTGCCATCCTTCAGCGTCGTGATGACCGCCCGCAGGGTCGTCGCGTCGCGCGCAAACACGGCCTCCGTTCCCGTGACCCAGGCGAGGGCGATCAGCAGCACGGCAACGCCGATGCGGACGCGGTCCACGCCCCCCCGTAGTTCGCGCAATTCCTCCGTATCCGCGCGGTACATCCCGTCCTGCCCGAGGCGCACGATGAGCGCGACCACGCCGAGCATCGTGACTGCGCCCGACTTTCCGTAGGACAAGAACGGCGCGACCACACCGGTGAGCGGGACGATACCGAGCGTTCCGAGGAGGATGACGGCCGCCTGCGCAACGAGAAACAGCCCAAGCGCGGCGGCAATCAACGCCCGCTCGGGCGTTCGGTTGCACGCGGCAACGCGGAGGGCGTCGAGCACGCACGCTCCGAGCAACGTCAGGTAGGCGATCGCGCCAACTTGACCGAGTTCTTCGACGAGGTGTGCGTAGATCAGGTCGGTGTGACCGGCCGGCAGTGCGCCGGGCGCACTGGAACCGAGCCCGGCCCCCCACATTCCGCCCGCCGCCAGGGCCCAGCGAGCCGACGCCAGCTGGTCGCCGTGGGCCCGCGCGTTGAGCCAGGGGTCACGCCACATGTCCACGCGAAGCGTGAGCGTACTGCTGGGCGCGAGGTCCGGATTCCACCAGAAGATGGCCAGACAAAGCGCGATGAACGACAACGCGATGACCACCCACCCCGGGCTCCGCGTGACGACGTAGAACAGACCGAGGAAGACGGCGCCGAGGATCAGCGTCGGCCCGAAGTCGCGGACCGCAAACAGGCCGATCCAGGTAACGGCCAGCGTCGCAAGTGCGCCCGCGAGCAGACGCGGGCGAGGGATACGCAGGAAACCCACCCGCTCCCGCTGGAACCGGATCTTGGCCGCCCGCCCGCCGAGCCAGGTAGCCATGGTGACGGCGGCACCGACCTTTACAGCTTCGATGGGCTGGAATCCGAACAGGTTGATGGTCTGGCCCGACGCACCAGGCGCCGAGCCCAAGCCAAACAGTACGACCAGCAGAAGTAACGTCCCGCCGAGGATCCACAATCTGCTGCGCGACAGCCATCCCGCTACGTCTCCGGGGATGGCGAGAATTGCTGCGCTGACGACGCACGCCAGAAAAACACCCTGCGCAAAGGGCAGCCCCGGCCAACGCGCCGACCACGGACTCCCGTACCCGATTTGGATCGCCAAGCCGAGCCCCATCGCGGCGAGTGCAGCGGGCAGGGAAAGCGGAACGTAGATGTGAGCGCCCTTGCGGAGGCGGGCGGTCAGCGCGCGCGCCACGCCCAGGATCGCGACACCGCCAACGAAGTACGTGATGGCCTGTTGCACGGCCGCTCGCGGACCGGCCGGATCACCGACGTCGCCGCGGAACGCGGCCGCCGCCAGGGTCGCGTCGACGGCGTGGTTTGCGCCGAGCGCCGTGACGATTGCGACGACGACGAACAGTGAAAGCTCGAGGAGGAGCGTCACCTCGGGGCCGGCGGCGGCGTGACGGGGGGCGGCGGCAACGGCGGATCGACAGCCGGCGGGTTGAGCGGAGCCAACGCCGGCATCACTGCCGGCACATGCACGTCGTTTCGGGTCACGCCGGGGGTGCCCTCAACCGTGAGCGTGTCCAAGGTCGGTAGACTCACATGGTCCAGAGTGAACGACGTCGTCGCCGGGCCGGCGAGGGACAACCTGCCGCTTGCGACGCGTACGTCGCGCACGAGCACCTGCGCGTTACCGACGGCCTCGATGCGCAACGCGCCGTCGAGGTCGGCCACGCTGCGGTCGAGCGTCAGGGTCGCACCGTCCTGCACGGTCACGGTCCAGTCTCCCCCGGTCAGCGCGACGCCGCGAAGCAGGAACACCGCGTTCGGATGCACGATCGTATGCGTTCCCGGTGGGACGGCGATGGAATCGGCCTCATCGACAGTCACGGCCTCCCGTACATCTTCCGGCAGAACTCGCGGAGTGTGCGCGGAGTGGGTCAGGGCCCACGCCAAACAGAGGCCGGCGAAACCCGCACAGATCACGAGCGTGGCCGGCCAAACCGGCAGCGGTGCACGGCCGCGCCGAAACGTGCCGACGCGCACGACGACGACGGTGACGTTGTCGGGCCCACCGCCGGCCAGCGCGAGGCCGACCAGCCGAGCAGCGATCGCTTCCGCGGTTGCACCTTCCTTCCGCAGCCGCGTCAGCTCCGTCGCGAGTGCGTCATTTCCAACCACGTCCGTCAGCCCATCACTGGTGAGCAGGAGAATGTCCCCCGCCGAAACGTTTGCGCGAGCGGTGTCCACCCAGTTCTCGTCGAGGTCACGCCGGCCGAGGTCGCGACTCACACGGCGTTTGCCACCCGCTTCCGGGGTCGGACCCAGGTGATCCGTCGTGAGCTGCCGCAGCCCCGATACCGAGGCCAGGTAGGCGCGCGTGTCGCCGACGTGCGCGATTGCCACGCGCTTCCCATCGTCGTCGAAACGGACGGCGGTCGCGACGGCGCCCATGCCTTCCCATTCCGGATGGGCTGTCGCTTCGGCCAGCACGCGATCCCGCGCCGCCCGGAGCGCCGCCGCGAGCAACGTTTCCGACGCAAGCTGAGCGGTGTTCGGCACCTCTCCCAACGCGTCGGCCGCTATCGCAGCAGCGACCTCGCCGGCTTCCTGCCCTCCCATCCCGTCGATCGCGGCAAATAGTCCCGCCTGCGGACGGCAAACGTAGGCGTCCTCATTGGCCGAGCGGACAGACCCGACGTGGGTGCGCGCCGCGGCATCGAGCTTCACCGTGTCACGCGGACATCAAAGTCCCCCGCGAGCGTCACGACCACCGGCAGCGTTGCCCGCGCCGTAGCACCGGACGCGAGCGGCGCCCCGGCGACGCTCACCGGATTGGAGCCGGGTTCGCGGCAGATGACGACGGAATTCCCGGTGACGGTCAGCGCCAGATGCCGCCGATTGATGCGCGCGCCCGCGCCTGGAATCGGGCGGTGGTCGGCCGCCGCATCGGGGTCGCTGCGTCCGAGCACGACGCGCTCACCCTCGGGCAGAACGATGCTTCCCTCTGCGCTTTCGACGCGCAGACCGACATCTCTTTGGGTGCGGTTGGGGTCGGGCGGCGGGACGACGGCCTTCGGCGCGATCCGATCCGAACGCATCGTGATCTCCCCAGGTACGGCCTCGATGTTCGCCACGTCCTTCGTATGGCGCACCCGAAGGACCGCGTGGCCTTGCGTCACGCCATCTCCGTCGTCCACGAGCAGGCGGACCGTCAACGGGCCGACGGCCGTGGCCTCACGCTCGACCATGCGCTGGTTGAGGAGCTTCAGGACCTCGATGTGGAGGGTATCTTCCAGGGGACGGAGCCGGTCGTGATCGCCCCGCGCGAGGAACAGCGCGTACTCGTTCCAGACGAGTGGCTTGCCATCGACGCCGAGGAAGTCACATGCGGAAAGGGCTGCCGCAACGACGTGTCCCAGGGCGAACCCGTCCACGCGGACGGGCCCCGCCGGTGTGCCCAGTGCGCGCGCCGCGTCGAGTAGCGACCGCTTTCGCGGCACCGCGGCGAACGCGATCAGGAAGGTGTCGGGAGAAGGTCCGGGCTTGATCATCTCAGGCCTCCCGCACGTGGACGCGAATGTGCTGTTCGGCGCCGTCGTGGAACTCAAGCGTGTCGCCGATCTGGACGGCGACGCGCCCAGACGGCACCATCGCCGGGCGCTTCGGCGTGCCGTCGCGCGGGTGGACGACAAGGAACTCGCCTTGCTCCCGCGCTTCGATTTCGAACAGCGCACCGGTACGATGCAGGATGGCCGCCGCGCGACTGACCCAGCGGTCATCCGTCGCAAGGATGATGTCGTTCGGCAGGCGGTGATCGACGTGCCACGGACCGCGTCCGAGGCGCCACTCCCTCCGCGCGCCTTCGACAGGGTAGCGATCCTTGTCGCGATCACCGCCGTCGATTACGAGTACGGCCCAGATGGGCGCTGCGTCCTCGGTAATGTCGAGGGCGTTCTTCTCACCCGGCGCGATTTCGTAGCGGCGAGCCGGCAGGTCCCCGGGGGTGGCCAGCTCGTTCAAGAGCCGCGCCTCCATCTCTCGCTCGAATGCAGTTTCCTGGGTCCAGCGGCGGATGGTTTCAACGCTACCGGTCGCGACGGTGATGCGCACGACGACGGCCGTCGGAAACTCGTCCACGCCGCGTGAACCATGGCGTCGGAGCGCGAGAATGCCCTTGACGGATTGCCGCAGCACGTCCTCTCTGCCCAGCTCCCCGTCGTCGTCGGCTGCCGCGCGTGCAACGCCAGACGCGACGGTTGGAAAGGCCCCTTTCAATTTGTCGAGTATACCCACCATCAACTCCAGTGGACGCCAGCGGCGACGGGTTCGGACAGGTTGTTACGGATCGCGACCTGCATGTCGGGCAGGCGTCCGTCGAAAAAGTGCCCGCATCCGCGGAAGATGCGCACCTCGGCCGGGGCCGCCCAACGGGCCGCGAGCGCCAGGACGTCGTCATGCGTACCGAACTCGTCCTGATCACCATGCAGGAACAGCGCGGGTTTGCCACCGCCGACGAGCGTCTCCCCCCCGAGCAGCTTCACCGCGAGTCCGATGGCGACCAGGCGGGTCACGGACGGATGTTGCAGGCCGACCTCCACGCCGAACCGCGCGCCGAACGAGAAGCCCGCAAGGAGCAGCGGCGCGCCGGGATGTTGCTCCGCAAGCCAGTCTATGGCTGCCCGGATGTCGTCTTTTTCGCCGCGGCCCTCGTCGTAGGCACCCGCGCTCAACCCGACGCCGCGGTAGTTGAAGCGGAGCACGTGCAACCCCGCGTCGAGGAGCCCCCTGGCCGCGTGGTAGACGACCTTGTTGTGCATGGTTCCGCCGTGCGCCGGGTGCGGATGACAGACGACGGCCGCCGCGGGCGCGTGGGACGCGCGTCCGCCCTCCGGCGGGCGATACAGCATCTCCAGCGGCCCGCTGGGCCCATCGAGGAAGGTCGGCATGCCGGACGGAATAACCATGCGGCCGGGCGGTGTGGGCCGTTCACGTCAACGAACGCCCACCCCGTCCCGATGCCGCTTGTGGTCTGGCCCGCGCGGGAGTAGCGTAGGGCGATGCTGCGTTCGTCCGGTATTGCGCTCACGCTCGTCCTTGCTGGGGCGTGTGATGGCACGACGCCGGCGAAGTCTGGGCCGGCGGCAGACACGGATTCGGCGTCGGACCTGCCGTCCGGCCCGGAAACAACACCGCTGACCGGTGCGGCGCTGGTCCGGCGTTGGAGCCTCGATGTGCGCGGTGTGGTGCCAACCGAGGCGGAATTGGACGGTGCCGACGCCGCCCCGGACGACGTAGACGCGTTTCTCGATTCCTTTCTGGACGACGCGCGTGTGGAGGACCGCCTGGTCATCCTGCTGGGGGAGCGCTGGCTGACGCGCGCGGACCGGTTCCAAATCGACGGTATGTCGTTCGGGTACGACCCGGAGGCCGACATCGATTTTCGCCGCGCCGTCGGTGAGGAGCCGCTGCGCCTCGTCGCGCGCATTCTTGTCGAGGATCGCCCGTGGTCCGAGGTCGTCACGACGCCGACGACGATGGTCAACGATGCGCTCGCGGACATCTGGCCGGTGGACTACCCGGAGGGCAAGACCGGTTGGCAGGAGGTCAATTGGGAGGATGAGCGGCCTGCGATGGGAGTCCTGGCGACCAACGGGTTGTGGTGGCGCTATGTCACCTCTCCAGGAAACCTGAATCGCCATCGCGCTGCGGCGATTGCGCGGCTGTTGATGTGTGAGGATTATCTGGAGCGGCCAGTGGCGATTGGCGAGCTTGATCCCACGATTGACGGCTCGGTCGAGTCGCTGATCCGAACCAACGACGGCTGCGTGACCTGCCACTCGACGCTGGACCCGATCGCGGTGAATTTCTTCGGATTCTGGTGGTACAACACGGAAAGCGAGGTCGAATTGATCGGGTACCACGGGGAACGTGAGGCGCTCGGCAGCTACTACCTCGGGACGCAAGGCGCGTGGTTTGGCACGCCTGTGGCGGGGCCGTCGGAATTGCCGGCTGCCATCGTTGCGGACGATCGGCTTGGACGCTGCGCGGTGCGGACGTTTGCCCAGCTGTTCTGGCGCCGGAAGGCCGACGTCGATGACTTCGCCGCCTTGGTAGCGCTGGAAGGGGCGGTGCGACCGGAGGAGTTCCGCGGTCGCGTGCTTTTGCGCACGATTCTCGCTGCGGACGAGTATCGGACCGGCGCGCTGACGGAAAGCGCGGACGCCGTGGCTGAAACTCGCCACCGCACCCGGCGGCTGATGACGGACGCCATGTTTGCCAGCACGATTGCCGACTTGACCGGATTCGTGTGGACGTCGGCAGGGCTCTTGATGTTCGACAATGACGAAGAGGGCTATCGCGTGCTCGCCGGCGGCGTGGACGGCGTGACGGTAACGGCCCCGATGGAGGAGCCGGCGGTGACGCGCGCGGTCGCCTTCGAGCGGTTGGCGGAGGCGGCCGCCGCCTACACTGCCGCCGAGTCGTTTGCAGGAAGGAGCGGGATGCTGTCGGATGAGGCGGTCAACTCCCGCCCGGATGACGACGCATGGCAAGACACCGTCCGCGCCCTGCATCGCCGCTTGCACAACCTCGCCGTCGATGACGCGGAGATCGCCGAGGACGCCGCACTTTGGCAGGCCGTGGCCGACGAGGAGGGGGCGCAGGCGGCATGGGCAGCGTTGCTCGCCGTGTACTTCCGCGACCCCGCGTACCAGGTCTACTGAATGCGCAGCATCCTCCACGCAAGCCGTCGTGACCTGTTGGTCAGCGCGGGCCTCACCGGGGCGGTGGCCGGCATGGGTCTGCCGATTCCGGCGCTGGCCGCGTCGTCGTCAAAACGCCGTTTCCTCTTTGTGTTTGCCAAAGGTGGATGGGACCAGACGTGGTGCTTCGCGCCCGTTTTTGGCAGCGACACCGTGGACATGCCGGAGGATGGTGAGGCGGCCGAGGTCAACAACATCCCGTTCGTCGATTCGGCAAGCCGTCCCATCGTGCGTAGCTTTTTGGAGCGTTGGGGGCCGCAGACGGCGTTCGTGAACGGAATCGAGATCCCCGGCATCGCCCACGACAGTTGCACACGCCTCATCTGCACCGGCAGCCTGGTCGACGGTACGGACGATTGGCCGTCCATTCTCGCTGGCAACGCCGAGGATGACCCGATCCTCCCCCTCGTTCATCTGTCCGGCCCCTCGTACGCTGCCCGCTACGTCACCTCGGTCGTGCGCGTGGGGTCCAAGGGCCAACTCGTCGAGTTGCTCGATGGGAGCGCACTGGCGGGCTCGGACATCGCGGTGGTTCCGCCAACGGCATTCGCAGAGGAGAGGATGGACGCGCGCGTGGCGGCGCTCGTTTCAAAGCGCGCCGCGGCGGCAGGTCGCGGCTGGGAGAAGCGCTTGTTTGACGGAGCGATAGAGGCGGAAGAGCGCCTTGCCCGAATGAAAACGCTCGGATTCGCGTCGTCCGTTTCGGAAGTCAGTTCGTTTCAGGAGCGCGTGGATCTCGTGCTGGACTACCTGCAACGCGGCGACTCGCGGGTTGCGATGGTGGCCTATGAGGCGTGGATGGGCGTCTTCAACGGATGGGACACGCACTCCGAAAACACCTTGCAGGGTCCCCACTACGATGAGCTGTTCACCGTGCTGAGCGCCGCCGTGGCACGCGCGGCCGCGGAGCCGGGTCCGGAAGGAGGTTCGCTGCTCGACGAACTCGTGATCTGCGTGTTCTCAGAGATGGGTCGGTTCCCCAAGATCAACAATGAGCTGGGCAAGGATCACTGGACATGGACCTCCGCCATGCTCATCGGCAGCGGTGTACGCGGTGGGCAAGCGGTCGGTGGGTACGACCAGGACTGCAAGGGGCGCAACGTCGATCTGGCGTCGGGTGAGGTGACGGATTCTGGCACCCCACTGTTGGCGAGCAATCTTGGCGCCACGCTGCTCGCGCTTGGTGACGTCGACCCGGGGGAGTTCGTCAACGAAATCTCCCCGATCGAAGCGTTGATCGACTAAACCCAGGGCGCGCGGAACGGGGCAATGCCGGGCAGTGCGTCGGACGGGTCCAAATCGAACGATTCCAGCAACCCGGCAAACATGCCGGCCGGCGTGACGCGCGCTCCCGACTCCGATGCTTCTCCGGTGTCGAGGTCCACCGTTTGGCCGACCAGCGCCTCGTCCGACACACCGAGCACACGTCCGCCGGAAATGCCCTCTCCAATCATCATTGCGCTGGTAAACGGCCAGTGATCCTTGCCGCCCGTGGCATTTCTCACCGGCGTGCGCCCCATCTCGGACAGCACGAGCACCGTCGTTTTGTCCGCGAGGGTGCCGCCGTTGGGCGCCGACGCCGCCGACAGCGCGGCCATCAGGTTCGTCAGTTGGGTGAACGTGTGTTGGAAACAGGCATCCTGGTTCGCCTGATTGTCCTGGTGGCTGTCCCAGTGGGAGCGCTGGGGAAACGAGCCTTCCATCATGAAGGCGCGGGAAAGCCCAAGCGTCAACGCGCTGATGCCTGCCGCCAGGAGGTCGGCCTCCTCGTTGCCTGCGGGCGTCGGGAATGAGGAAGCGACGGCCTCCAGAAGGGCACGCCGTTGCAGACCAGCTGCGTATTCCACGCCAAGGTGCGCGCTATTCGGAAACGCCATCGATCCCGCTTGTTCCGTCAGCCACGCGCGAACGGCCGTTTCATCGCCTGCGTTGTAGGGTGCTACCGGCGCCGTGCCGCGTGCCGTTCCGAGGAGCGTGGCGGAAAGCGGGATGGAGGTCGCGCCGTATTTGCCCGGAAAGCGGGGTCCGGACAGGATGAGATTGGGGAGCGCAAGGTCGCCTCCGGTGCCCACGGCCACCAGGGAGGCGACATCGGCGGCGCTCTCCGAGCGCAAGCCCGTCAGCATGAGTTGGGTGCAGGCGACGTGGCTGATCGAGCCAACCGTGACGCCGTTGATGACGACGGAGCGCGATCCCCACGCTTCCAGGAAGCTTTGAACCGCGGGGCGCGTGATCGCATTGGCAAACGCGATGCCGCCTTTGGAATCGGCCTCCGCGAACGAATCGCCTTCGACCGTGGGGGAGCCGAAGTGCGGGTCGAAGACATAGCTGGGATCCCAGCCGCCTTTCGCCCAGTAGACAACGAGATAGCGGTCACTGCCGCCGTCGGCGCGCAGCGCGCGGATGGGCGCAAGCACGCCGGCGAGCGCGCCCAACCCCAAGCCACCCAACCCCAAGCCACCCAGAATGCCACGCCGCGTGATCATCGCGCCTCCTCGTCCAGGACGACCACGCGCTCCACCCAGTTTCCGGGCGATCGAAGCGGGAAGACAAGTGACTCGTCGGGAAAGGTGTCGATCGTGCGGCGCAGGTATTTGGTCGTGATGCCGTCGCCTGTGGTGATCGCGCGGCCGGAGATGCCCTCTTTGGGGGAGTAGAACCAGAGCTGGCGTTCTCCACCGGCTTCCGTTGCTTCGAGCGCGCGCGCCGCCGGATCCATGCTTCGCGCGTCGACCGGGTCCGCGGCGGCCGCCACCCGCCACTCCTGCGCAACGGTCGAGCCATCCTCCAGCTTCGCGTTTACCGCCTGAGGCGCGGCGCTTCCGGCCCCCACGATCAAGAGCGGCGGAGACCAGGTGACGTCCGCGGTGACGTTGCCATCGACGTCGTAGAGGGTGTAGCCGTCGAACCACGCCTCGTCGTTGTACAGCTCGTACCGCTCCTCACTCCACAAATCAGGACCCTCCTCGGTGGGCGGGCCGTCGAGCACGCGCGTGATCGTGAACGACGTGCCGCCGCCGGACATGTTGGCGAGTACTTCCGTACTCTCGATGAGCGAGTCGTCGGGATCAAAGTCCGTCGGCATCTCGACGCCCGCGCCATCGGCACCGCAGTCGATCCACGCCACGAACCGTGCGATCTCGTCGGGGGAGGGCCCGCCTCCGGGCGGCATGTCGCGGTCGTCCACCACGCGCGTCCGAGCGCGATCTCGCCATGCGCCGAACCCCTCCAGCGTGTCGAGGTTGACCCCGTCGAGTGCGCCCTTGCGCTCGCCGCCCACGAGATGCTGGGAGTGACACCCGGTACAATAGGTGAGGGCGAAGGCGTGTCCGGTGTTTTCCCAGGTGAGGTCGTCGGTGCAGGCCGGCGAGTCATCCACAGCCTTGTCCGCCGATTTTACCGGGTCGCACGCGAGCATGGTGAGGAAAGCAATCATCAGTGCACCAAGACCGCAGGGTGACGGATCACCGCCTGAAGCGCCAGCGTGTAGCCTTCGAGCGGTGTCGCTTGCGACGCGTAGAGCGCGAGAAGCCCGTCGATCTCTGGACCGTCGGGGTCCACATCGAGCGTCGCCGCGCCGAGGAGCCACGTCGTGAGCTGGGCGCGCACGGCGGCCTCGTCCGGGGCCGAGGCGTCCGCCCCCGAAACCGTGTAGAGCACGCGATCATCGGGGGAGCGCGCCAAATCCGCCTCCAGCGCCGGGAGCGCTGCGGCGCGCGCCGTCCACTCCAGCAGGACGGCCGGACCCACGCCCAACGATTTCGCCCGCAGCAGGACGGTGTCGTCATCCGTGCCCCCGCCGAGCACCCGGTGCTCCGGCGACCACGTCAATGGCATCAGCCCGTCCGTGTCCAGCACTCCCTCTCCCCATCCAAGGAATGCGACGAGCGCGGAACCCAACTGCTCCGTCGTTAAAACCCGCGCCTCGGCGGCCATGATGTCGGGCCGGGAAACGAGCTGCACCACGTACGGGCGCACCACATGGCCGTTGCCAGCAAACAACGCGGCGAGTTCGGCCACCTCCTGCAAGTCGTCGACGCGCCGACCGAGCATGCCCGCTGCGAATCGGCGCGCGGTGCAGCTCTCGAAGCGAGGATCCGCTGCGAGCATCACGCCCATGTCTCCGAGGTCACGCGCGGGAATGCCGAACCACGCCGGGGCCTGCCGCGCGGTGTACCAATCGGCCTCGAACGTGCTCCATCGGGTAAACTGATCGAGGGGAACCTCGTCCGAGCGCTCGGCAAAGCCACCCATGAAGCTGGCGAGCGGGTCGAGGGCTGCGTGACACGTCAGGCACGCGGGCTCTTCGGCGACGGCACGTTCGACCTTGGCGAGGGAGGAGGCGTCGATGTCGAAGCTCACTCCGCCTTCCCGCTCGAGAAAGTCGGCGCACAGGAAGATGCGGGCCACGGCGTTGGCACGCGTGCGATTGAAATTTACCGCATCCGCCATGTACCGCATCCAAAACGCGCGGGTGGACAGGATGCCGGCGGTCGGCCTTCCATCCGGGTAGTCGGCCCAGTGCCAGTCCGCGCCGCCTCCGGGGACGTCGTACAAGGCACCCAGGGTGTCATTCACCTGCCCCTGCGACGTCGTGACGATGTCGGTGAACGGCCGGTCCTCGTCGATGACGACCTGAATGACCCGCAGCGGCTCCTGACCCATGGCATGCCATTGCGGAAATTCAAGCTCGCCGAAGAGGCCCAGAGACGGACCCCATACCGCGGTGTGGATGGCATCGTTCCAGAGCCATGCCATGCGGGAGGGAAAGGCGGGGTCCAGCGTGTAGGACTCGGTGAGCACGTCGAGCTGGGAAGCATCGGCTTCCACGGCTCGGATCTCCGCTGGGGTAGGGCGGATGCCGCGCAGATCGAGGGAGCGCCGCGCGAGGAGACGAACGGGGTCGAGTGGGGTGGGGTCGACGGCCGCGGCGGAGTCCGCGGCGTCCACAGCGTCCGCGGCGTCTGCGGGGGGCTCCGACTCCGGCGCACATGCGGGCGCAAATGCCATGAGGAACGCAGCGCGCATTGCCATGGTTGGCAGTGTAGCACTGCCTCGCGTGCCGCCGTCGATTCGCCCGGTGAGTTGCGCTTACCTGGGCGGGCTCTTGTGCGCGGGGCCGAGTGGAGGTAGCGTGAACGGCGATGGTGCGATGGCTTCGAATTGCTGCGGCGCTGGCGTACGCCGGCTGCTCGTCGGGGGCGTCCGCGCCGCCGACGGAAACGGGTGCCGTCGACACCCCCCCGGTGGACACCGGGACAAGCGGGGGAGACAGCACGCCGGCCGTCGACCATACCGTTGACCCTCCGACCGGGCCGTGGGCGGCCATTGCTCCGGGCGGCTACCACACGTGTGGCATTCGCTCGACGGACGGCTCGTTGGGCTGCTGGGGCTTCAATGCAGACGGTCAGGCAGAGCCGCCAGAAGGACAGGACTACGTTGCGATCGCTTCCGGTACGAGTTCGTCGTGCGCGCTCTCCGCCGTAGGGGAGGTGACGTGCTGGGGCTACGCGCTCCCGGACACGTCTACCGATGCGTTGATGAACCTCTCCCTGGGTTTTACCCATGCTTGCGGGGTTGACGCCGTCGGCGGCGCGCATTGTTGGGGAGAGAGCGCGTCGGGCCAGGCCTCCCCGCCCGAGGGAACGTACCGGAAGATCGCGGCGGGTGGGTACCACTCCTGCGGCATTCAGGGCATCGGTACCCTTTTGTGTTGGGGCACAGGCCTCGGTGTGAAGGACCCTGCCCCCCAAGGCGATAAATGGGTGTCAATAACGGCCGGAGGCGAGCACAGCTGTGTCATTGATTCAGCGGGTACGATGGACTGTTGGGGCTTTCCGGGCGCCGGGCGGACGACGCCACCGGCCGGAATCTATAGTCAAGTCGCGGCGGGCGGCGTCCACACCTGTGCGCTGACGACGACGGGTCAGGTGGTTTGCTTCGGGCTCAATGAGCAGGGTCAGTCGAATGCGCCGGAGGGCACGTTTACCACCGTGCGCTCCGGATACCGCCACAGCTGCGCGATCGACCCGGATGGCGTTGCGCATTGCTGGGGAGAAAACGTCGGTGGGCAGGCGCCGGAAGACATCCCGTAGCTGGGCGCGCTTCCATGGGCGCGCTTCCCGGGGCGCGTTTCCGAAGGTGCTGTAGCACCCTGCGTTATCCGATTTCGCTGGACTTCGAAATGCGGTTGCGGCCGTTCCGCTTGGCGTGAAACAACGCACGGTCGGCGCGGGCCAACCAGTCACGGCTCGGTTCGCGCGGCGTCCACTGGGCGACCCCGCAGCTCGCCGTGACCGCGAGGTTTGGCGCCGTCCGCATCCAGTCGTGACCGCTGATCGAGCGGCGAATGCGATCACCCACCTCGGCCCCCGCTTCTTCATTGGAGCCTTGCAGAAACAGCACGACTTCCTCTCCGCCGTAGCGCACGCATGGATCGAGGTCTCGTACGCCGAGCATCATCAGGCGCGAAACGCCGACCAGCACGTCGTCCCCGATGGTGTGGCCGAAGGTGTCATTGATGTTCTTGAATTTGTCCACGTCGAAGAACAGGCACGTCAGATCGAGGTCCGCACGTAAAGAACGCTCCATCAACCCGGGAAGTTCATCCTCGAGGTACGCGCGAGTGTGCAGCCCGGTCAGCGGGTCGCGGTTGCCGTGTTCCAGCCGCGCAAGCACGTTTTCGAGGTGCGCAACCTCTTCCAGCGACAGGTGGTCGAGGCGGAGCGACACCGCGCCGATTTCCAGATGGTCTCCCGGCCGGACCAACGAGCGCTCCACGGGTTGCCCGTTCACGGCCGTGCCATTGGTGGAGCCGAGATCCTGCACCATCACCGCGCCATCGTCCTGGACGACCACGCGCGCGTGACGACGCGACACCGAGGCGTCCGTCAGGACGAGTCCGCCATTTTCATCACGGCCAATCACGACTTCGTCCTCTCCGTGGAGGGTCACAAACCGCAGCATGTCGCGACCCGCAACCACGCGGAGCGTAGGCACGACGACCCGACGGGAGGGCCCGGAGCGCAGGACGCGCATTTTCCGCGTCTGCTCGCCGCTGTCACGGTTCTCCGCCATCGACCGGGCTCCTTCAACAGGTGGGGGGTGGGGGATCGCCAAGCCAGAAGGCCCGCGCACGAGTCCGTCGCGGATCGCTATTCGCGCGCTCCACGATTTTCAAGTCACCCGAGGGCGCGGCGCCGGTTTGCAACATCCGATGCAGCATACGCCCGTCGCGAGAGAGCGTGACATGGATCGGTGTGCCAGGTTCGAGATCGCGGAGCCGATCGGCGAGTCCGGCCGCATCCGAACGCTCTCCGTTGACCGCGATCAGTTCGTCTCCGGGGGAGAGCACGCCGGCGGACGGCCCCCCTTCGCGCACGGCGGTCAGGGTGGCGCCGGAAAGCTCGATTCCGAGCCAGGAACCAGGCTTTCCTGGGGAGGGGACGAGGTCGAGCCCCACGTGGTCGAGCGCGGCGGCGACGGCAGGATCATCGGTTCCGCGGATATGTTTGGCATACCATCTGGACCAGTCTCCTGCTTGCTCGCGGGAGGTTTCACCTTCGCGAGAGTGCGCCGCCAACAACGACTGGGCGGTGACCTCGATGGCGTCTTCCGGGAAGCCGACGCCGTGCGAGCCCCACGCAGCCCACAGCGCGCGCAACAGGTCGTCGAGACACACGCGACCGTCCGATCGCGCCAGCAATTCAAGGTCCATCGCCCAGAGTACGACCGCGCCCTTCAGGTAATAGCTCACGCCCGAGTTGTTGCTGTCCTCCCCCGGTCGATAAAGCTTGATCCAGGCGTCAAACGAGGAATCTTCGAGGGACTGATGGTGCTGGCCGGGTGTACCCGCCAGTCGCGTGGCCAGTTCCGCCAGACGCTCGAGGTGGCGCTCCCTGCTGACGAGCCCCGCCCGGTAGGCAACCCGCTCTTCGTAGTACACCGTTCCGCCTTCCAGCCACCATAGAACGCGCGTGTAGTGCTCCTGATCATAACGAAAATGGGGGCCGAGCGTGTCCGGGTGAAGACGCTTCACGTTCCATGCGTGAAAATGTTCGTGCGCCGCAAGCGTGACGAATTCCTCGTAGCCCTTGGGATCGGCAAACCCGAGCCGATTGTGAAGGAGCACGCTTCCATCTTTGTGTTCGAGGCCGCCGTGGCCGTTTTTCAGGTGGAGCGTGATAAAGTCGTAGCGGGGATAGGGCAGGGTGTTGCCGAACAGGGCGGCGGCGGCGAGCACGATCTTCTTTAGGTCGGCAGCCATCTTGTCGACATCGCCATTGTGGCCGGGCTCGATCCAATGGTGGTGCGGGATGCCGAGGACGTCGAACGCAACGTGCTCAAACGGGCCGATGGCCACGGGCGAGTCGTTGAGCTGGTCGAGGTCGGCCGCGGTCCAACGCGCGACGCCCGGCCCCGCAACGGCGTCTCCGAGCGGGCACACGGCCGCGTGCCCCGCAGGAACGTCCACCGTGAGCACGCACGGAGCGAGGGGATCGGCGTGAACCAGCAGATTCGACGGCAGGAAAAACGCGAGGGCGTCGTCCACAAACGGTGTACGGACACTCTTTTCACGCGCGTACACGTCGTATTCCAACGTGCACGGCCCGCGTACGTTCCAACAGTTACGACTTGTTCGGATGACCCGCACGGGTGCGCCGAGGTGGTGCGCAAAAATGTCGCGAACATTCCTTGCGAATTCTCGCATCAGGTAGCTGCCGGGCGCCCAGGATGGGAAAGTGACGGTGGTGACGTCGGCAGCAAGGGTGACGCGGACGTGGAACCGGTGCATCCCTGCGTCGTGAGCGGAGACGTGGTAGGCGACAGCGTTGGGCATGCCGGAGTCTAGTTCGGGACGATGCGGAATACCACCCGACGGTTGGCCTCTCGTGCCTCTTCTGTCGTTCCTGGTTGCAGCCGTTCCGCCTCGCCGTACCCACCGGCAAGCAGGCGGTCTGCCCGAATGCCCGCCGTGATCAGGTAGCTGCGAACGGCCTCCGCGCGCTTCTGGGATAGCCGCTTGTTGTAGGCTTCAGAACCCTGATCGTCGGTGTGGCCCTGCACTTCGAGCAGCGTGATTTCGGGATGGTTGTCGAGCGCCGCGGCGACGTCGTCGAGGATGCGGAAGCTCTCGGCCTTGATGACCGCGCTGTCGAATTCGAAGAAGATCTTGTCGCGGATGTCTACGCGGTCCGCAAGCACGACGACACGGGAGGGACGCAGCACGGCGACGACATTGACCTTTCCGCCCTTGGCCACGCGCGTCTTGACGCGCTCGGGGCTGTAATTCTCCGCCCAGACGGAGAGTTCCACCTCGCCAGCGTTGACCCGCTCCTCCCCCATTCCGTCGGGACCGGTGGTGAACTTCCTTCCCTGCCCGAGCACGGTGACCAGTGCGGCGATGGGCTGCTCGGCGTCGTTTTTGACCGTCAACACGACGACTCCGCCGGCGGCGGCCGGTTGGAGGATGAAGATCCGCTCAAAGCGATCCCCCTTCGGAACCTCCATCGGTGCGTCCACGGGGTCATAGCCCCCGGCGGCGACGTGTACGTTGTATCCGCCGGGGTGCAGCGCTCGCGTCATCTCCCCGGTGCCCAGGGCGTACTTTCCGGTTTCGGGGCCCGCAATCAGCTGGATGGTCGCGCCACTGATCCGCGCGCCGGCGGGATCCTGCACCTCCAGACGCGCAGGCGTGAATCCGGCGTCTGGACAGCCGTCTTCGTCGTTGCGACCGTTCTTGTCTTCGGCCTGATCGGGGCAGAGATCGGCGGCATCGAGTATGCCGTCCCCATCCCGATCCCCGGCGGGCTTCTTGGTTTTTCCAGGGGCGGGAATCCAGTGGATGCCGCCCGTGACGCGGTAGTCCGGCGCGCCGAGGCCCTGTGTCAGGCCCGTGCCTCCACCGGCGGAGAGTTGGAGCGCACGCGTGAGGTTCCAACGCGCACCGAGGAGCCATTCCACCGGCGTCGCCCCGGCCGCGTCCGGCGTGTCCAACGAAAGATCACCGTCAACCTCGGCAATCGCGCGGAGGGGTTCGATGATCGGCACGCTGACACCTGCGCCCCAGTTCAGGCGCGTGCCCCAGGTCAACTCTCGCAGGGTGGCCGGCGCGCCGCCGTGTACGCCGACGTTGACCGCTGCCACCCAGGTCTTTCCGACGGCGGCGGCCAAATTGGCGCCAAACACCGGTGACACGGCGCCCACGAACCGGGCCCCATCTCCGGTCGGGAACGCAACGTCCGCCAGGACGGAGAGTCCCACGGGCCCGGCGTGCCGGTCGAGGATCTGCGCCTTTGCTTCCACCCGGGCGTCGCCCATCGCAAAGCCGGCATCCACATAGTCGCCGCCGGTGAAGTGCAAGGGCACATCGAGGCCGAAGCGGACGGGCTTCCACGTATAGAACACCCGTGCGTCGAACGTGTCGAGACTTCCGACGACAACGGCTTCGCCGCGTGTGGGATCATCGAAGCGGTACACGAGCGGATTCGACGCGTGATTGTAGACCAGTCCGCCGCCGGGGCCGTTTCCGGGCAGCGCAGAGTCGTCGACGCCGAGGAAGGTCCGCCCGTCGATGGTGGGCGTGAAACGCTGGGTGTTCACATCCGTCACGGGTTCCGCTGCCCGCGCCGCGGGGAGGAATCCCCCGATCGCGGCGAGCACGACACTGCGGCGCCGCAGGGCCGTCAACCCCGCCAGAAGCACGGGAATCCACGTCCCGGCGAAGGGAACCGTGGAGCAGGCGCCGCCCGTATAGTGTCCGCACGACGCGAAGTCCTTGCCGGCGCACTCGTCCGCCGGGCCCGAATCGACAGGAACGTCTTCACATTGGTCCTCAAACGTCGCATCAATCACGTCGGGCAGTTGGTCGCAGTCGGCGTCGTCGATGCAGGATTCGGCACCATCGCCGAGGCCGTCGGCATCGGTGTCGGGGTCGTTCGGGTTTGTGGCGCAGTCGACTTCCTCGGTGTTCGTGAGGCCATCGCCATCGGGGTCGGCGCAGGGGCCGTCCGTAGCGTCGGAATCCTGAAAGTCCGCAAGGCCGTCGCAATCGGCATCTCCGGTGCCTTCCTCCCCGTCGAGAATGCCGTCGTCGTCACTGTCGGGATCGTGTGCGTCGGGGGTACCGTCGTCATCGGTGTCGCCATCGCCTTCCTCGACGGTGGGGAGGCCGTCGTTGTCGTCGTCGTCGTCGCAGAAGTCGGGGATACCGTCGCCGTCCGTGTCGCCGAGGCCTTCCTCGATGTCGGGGATGCCGTCGCCGTCGCCGTCATCGCGATCGGCGCCGTTGCATTCGCTCTCCAACGCGTCGGGAATGCCGTCTTCGTCGAGGTCCACGTCGTCATTGGGATCGTTCGGATCGGTTTCCCACTCGTCCAAGAAGCCATCCCCATCGGCATCCTCGGCGCCATCCGGTCGCGTGCCGCCGTCCGAGTCCGCGTCGGAAGCATCGGTTGTCGTCGTCGGATCGCTGTCGGCCGCGAAACAGCCGGCGGCCGTGTCCGTGCCCGCACCGGCCTCCGTCACGCCGCGCTCCAGACCGTCCGAAAGGCCGTCGCCATCGGTGTCGCAGAGGGTGCCGTCCGTCCCAAGTGAGGCCTCGTCGGCGTCGTCAAGCCCGTCGTCGTCAGTGTCGCGGTCTGTCGGCGACGTTCCGTCGGCCTCCTCCTCGATGTCCGTGAGGCCGTCCCCGTCCTGATCGATGCCGATCGCATCGGATTCGCCATCGGCGACGCCGCCGATCCCCGCCGAATCGTCGTAGCCGGCGATGTCGTTGTCCATCGGGTTGGCCGTTGCGGCGTATTCCGTGGCGACGACGATTCGAAAGGTGCTATCGAACGCGCCTGGTGCAAAAGTCGCAAGCTCGGTGCGCGTGATGCGGAGGTCGAGAAAAAAATCAGGATCTCCGCTGGTGACGGAGGTGGCGGCGACGACGCGGGCGCGATCGTCGACGAGCCCCGTCCACGCCGTTTCGAAATCGGCGGCGGTCGCCACGCCCGTTGACCCGTCAAGGTTCGAATAGAGCGAGACCACGCCGCCCAGGGGGCCGGACAGCGACAGACCGTATTCCCAATTCGTGGTGACGCCGTCGGTGTCGAAAAGCACGCCCCACGCACTTGCTCGAAACGACGTATCCGTCGCCAGCCACGGATCATCGTTGAGGCGCATGCGCACGTAGAGATCGGCACCATCGACATACCAGAACCCAGCGGCTTCCGACGTGTCCAAGGTGCCGACGATGTCCACGGCGGGATGCGCGCTGTCACCGTGGGCCTGGTCATGCTCGACGTCCGTGAGCAGGGCTCCGGCCCGAGTCAATGCGACCCAATCGGTTTCATCAGGCCACGCGAATGCGCAGGGTACGAGGAGCAGGGAGAGCATGGCAGGGCCTCTTGACGCGTAAACACTACCGAGTTGGCGGCCGACTGTCCACTTTGGGGGGTCGGTTCGGTTAGGCCGGGGCGATGGATTCGACGCTTCCCGTGCTGCCCCGGCCCGCCGCTACGGTCATTCTGCTGAGGGACGGTGCAAGGGGGCCGGAGGTCTGGTTGATGGAGCGCAGCCGATCGGTCGGCTTCATGGCGTCAGCGTGGGTATTTCCGGGCGGGCGAGTGGATCCGACCGATGCGACGCTGGCGGCGGAGAGTGAGCCGGATGCTGCCATCCCGCGCGTGTTCTGGGCCGCCGCCGCGCGCGAACTGGAGGAAGAAGCCGGCGTGCGGCTGGGCGGGCCCGCCGGCTATCGTTTGGACACGATGCAGCCCTGGAGCCATTGGATCACGCCAGAAGTCGAGTCCCGGCGCTACGATACGTGGTTCTTCGTGGCACGACTTCCCGAGGGGGCGGTTGCGCTTCACGACGGTGGCGAGGCTGTGGCGGGGGAGTGGTTCCGGCCGATCGATGCCATTTCGCGCTATGCAGCAGGTGAATTGGCGCTCGCTCCCCCCACGCTCCGCACCCTGAGCGAACTGAGCGAGTTCGCGGATGTCACCGCCATCCTGGCCGCGCCGCGCCGCACCCCGCCAATCACGCCGACGTTCGAGATGGAGGGGGAGCGTGTGTGGGTGCTGCTCCCCGGTGATGCGAATCATCCCTCGCCCGATGCGGTAGATCCACCGTTTCGGTATGAGTTCGTCGTGGGTCGGTGGTGGAAGAAGTAGCGCTCTACTGGCAGGTCGGTCGCGACGATGCGCGGCTATTCGTGAAGGCGGACGTTGCGCCGCAGGGGGCGCGCGCGCGGTTTGTCGGGAGCCGCGGGGAGCTTGCAAAACACTGGGTGATCGAGACGCCAAACGCAGAGGTCGTCGGGACGGAATTGTTGCGCTCGGGGCGCGTCCGGTGGGCTTCGCTGGCCGCGCTGCCGCCGCCTCCGCCGTCGGACGTGGAGCCGCTGACGCCGGACTTCCGCGAGGAGCAAGGGTGGCTCGACGCTTTTCCCGGGTTGGGCTTCGACGAGGCCGCCCGGTACGTGGGCGGCAACGGCGAAAACGTTCGGATCGTCGACATCGAATACAGCTGGGATCGCGACCACGAGGATCTGGGCGCCGCCCGCCACGCGGCAGAGTGGGGCTGGCACTGGGGAGAATATCGTTTCCACGGAAACGGCGTGCTCGGCACGCTGGTCGGGGGGAGGAACGGCTACGGCATTGACGGGGGCGCACCCTTCGCGGAGCCCATCGTCGTGCATCCCTTCGCCGCTGGCATCGAGAGTTACGACGTGGCCGTCGCGCTGGTCGCGGCCACCGACATGCTCGACGTCGGCGACGTGCTGCTCATCGAGCAGCAGGGATACGTCGATGACACGTTCTGCCCGGTCAGCTTCGACGAGGGCGTCTACGACGCGATCGTAGCGGCCGTGGACGCCGGCATCGTGGTCATTGAGCCCGCGGGAAATGGCGGCGCCGATCTGGATGCGGCGGGGTGGAGCGGCGCGTTTGATCGCGCCCGTGATTCCGGCTCGATCGTCGTCGGTTCGGGCAATCCGCCGGGTTCAGCGGTGCCACGTGGCTGGTCCGGCTCCAGCTACGGCGCGCGCCTTGACGTGCAGGCGTGGGGCGCCAACATCGCAACCGCCGGCAGTGACGACGGGTACAACGATCTCTATTTCCCGGCCGGCGACTACCGGCAGGCGTACACCGGCCACTTTGGTGGCACTAGCGGCGCTTCGGCCCTCATCGCGGCGATGGCGGCGGTAATTCAGAGCGTCGCCATCGGGCAGTGGGGCACGCCGATTGCGCCGCGTCAACTACGGGAGATGCTCGTCGCGAGTGGGTCACCCCAGGCCTACGGCAATGAGCGTATCGGTCCACAACCCGATTTGCGGCGGGTTCTGCGAACGTGGTTGGTGCCGTAGAGGTGGGTCCCGCGGCCCGACGCCTATCGTTTCGGCGGCGTGGACCGGATCGTGGAAATTGTGGACGTAGGCCGCGCCGCGTGCCGTACCGTCTCGACGTCGCCGGGGGTCAGGCTGACCCGCATCGTGATGCCGAGCGGGCTACTTTCCACCACACAGGCGCGACATTGCAGGAAGAGCGCGGCGTGCCGAAGCAGCAGCATCACATCCCCATTGGCCGGCGTCGGCCCCGCGGCGGCTTGCAAGTGCAGCACCCCGCGCGTCAGCTGCGAATGGACGTCGTACCCAAACTGGTCCGCCGAGGCCCACTTGACCTCCAGATACGTTGCGCCGGCAGCGGTTGACATCGAATAGCTGGGATCGGTGGTCAGGGGGGCGGAGGGCGTCAGCGCCGGCGCGGCCGACGGCGTCGGCGTCGCGGTTACCGCCGCGACGGGTGCCGCGACGGGTGCCGCGACGGGTGCCGCGACGGCGGGCGTGCGCCACGCTGACGCAGGGGGTGTCGTACTCACAGCGGGGCCGCCGGTGCGCGGCGGCGTCGACATCGGCGACGGGCGATTCGGAGCGATACCCGGGTAGGGCGCCGGGCTCGCCGTTGGCGCCTCCACCGGCGCGCGCACCTCGACAGCGGCCGGCGTCGAGGCCATCGGTCCGCCCAGGGTGCGTGTCGTGGGCGTGGCCGGCACTTGTCCGCTCAACGCCTTCCGCAGGGCCTCCCGCATTGCCGCGCGTCCCGCCCCTGCTTCCTTCACGTCCGAGCGATTGCCGTACGGGTCACTCCGTGTGGAGGAAACCGACGTGTTGGAGTGCGGCACCTGCCCGCTTCGCCGCGAATCCATGCCGCCCAGCGCCGCACGTACTTCAGCTGCGCTGGCCTGCGCCTGACCACCGGCAATGGGGTCCGAACCCGTGGACAGCATGCCAAAGTCGGACAGCGTCCCCCCTCGGCGAATGGTGCGCAGCCACGAAAGCCACCGCCCGCGATCCTCGGCCGGCATGTCACCAATACGCAGGACATACCGGCAGGTTTCACCCTGCGTCGTCGCGAGCTGCCGGATGTTCGTGCAGCGGGCAAGCGCTGTGCCCGGCGTCGGCGAAAGGTCCACGCGGATTTCCACGGCGTCCCCAGCGGCCAGGTCCGTGTCCACCTCGATGAGCACCTGTTCCCCTGCGACCCAACGAAGCGTGCCGAAGGAGACGCCAGAGTCGCTACGCACGGCCGCGGATACGCGGACATCGACGCGCTCGGAAGCGCCGGGAACTGACGACGGGGGGGTAGCCATGGCCTAGGCGCTTATACTCTGAATCGGACGGACGCGCGAACGTTATCCGTCGTCGAGGCCGGGGAGCACGCTTGGAATGGCGCGGCCATCGACGTTCTTATGGGGCGCCAGCAATTCCGAAATCGGCGCATCCGTGACGCCGAGCAACGTCGCAAGGTGCGCGGTGCTCCCCGAACGCAGGAACGGAAGGGCCGTGACGCCCGGGTCGTCGAGGTACGCGCGGACGACGTCGCTATGGTCCGCGCGGCCGGACAGGTGGTCAAGGAATTCCCCCAGCGCGGGCAGGAAGTGAATG
>CAMAWH010000053.1 GCA_945861635.1 Klebsiella pneumoniae
ATCGCGAGGCCCGCCACGTCGAGGCGCAGCGACCCGGGCCCCGCGGACGGCGCCGCCCTGATCGTCGCACGGCCGGTGAGCGCGGTGAGGTCGAGCGCGAGGTCGGTCGTCAGGATGTCCTGGCCGAGTCGCCCGGTGTCGGCATCCTCCTCCGGACGGCGGACATCGGGCTCCGGCGCAGCGCACGAACAAAGGCACAGACCCCACCAGACCGTAGACGCCACGGGAAGACCTCAACGGACCACTATGCCCCGCCCCGATGAGGGGCAACGACGGCGCGCTGCCCCTCAGAACTTGACGCATTTCGCGGACTGGTTGGGGCCGACGATGCGGATCACCCCTCCAATTTACTGCCGCGGCCTGCTGTCATCGGCGCGTCATCCGAGGCGCTCGCGTGGAAGCCGACCTCACGGTAGTATAGCGAAGCGGAGTCGCCGCGAGCAGGTCCGAATGCTCCGCCGACATCCTGGATAGCCTTCGTCCGGAGCGTAGTATGATCCACCTTCTCCTGCTTGTCTCCTGCGTGGCGCAAGACCCGTCGGCGACGCGCCGTGGCGACGCAGAGGTCGCAGAGGCCGCCGGGGACTCCGCTTCTACCCCGCCGGATGACTCCACACCGAGCACAACTGTCTCACTGGTCTCCGCCGACGCGTGCACGAACCCCTGCACGTTCTCCGCCACCTGGATCGGCGACGTGGGCCGCCTTCGCTACGAGGCCGACGGATGGCTGCTCGGCGAGGCGGATGGCACCAACCCTGAGCTCACATACACCTTCAGCCAGCTCGGCGACCGCGAGGTGCGGGTCGTCGCGCTCGACGCCGAAGGCGCCGAGATCGCCGACGACCGCCGGATGATCACCGTCGCGGCGCCCCCCGTCGAGGGCGGCCTCGGCGTTTGGTTGTGGTACGTCGAAGGGGTCGGCATGACCCACGCCGAGCTGGCGGCTCGCCTCGCCGACCTCGGCGTGGCGCGGATCTACGTGAAGGTGGCCGACGGCTCCGCCGACTGCGGCACCTGGCCCGAGCTCTGCGACTCCTCCGTCGCCGCGACGTACCGCGCCGCAGGCGTGGAGCCTTGGGCGTGGGCCTACGTGTACCCCGGCTCGGCCAGGTCGCAGGCGGACGCGCTCACCAGCGCCGCCAGTGCCGGCTATGCCGGGTACGTCCTGGACATCGAGGTTGAGTTCGACGGAGCCTCGTCCACGCTCACTGACGTGCTTTCCGCGTTCCGGGACGCCCGCGACGCCGCGGTTGCTGCGGGGACGGTGGACGGCGGGTGGGAGCTCCGCGCCACCACCTGGGGGAACCCCGCGGACCATGACATGCGGGTGGACATCCTCGATCTTTACGTGGACGCCCACATGCCGCAGACCTATGTCGAGGTGTGGGGCGCCTCGTACATGGCCGCCGCTGCCGACTGGGTCGAGGCGGGCACCTGCGAGTACAGTTCGCTCGGGGCCACCAAGCCGGTGCATCATATTGTCTCGACCGAGTACGGCGACATTACCTCTTCGCAGATCGACGCCTTCATCCGAGCGTCAGGCGCCGAGACCTCGATCTGGCGCGTGCCGGGCGGTGGCACCCCGACCAGCATCTGGGACGACTGGGCGACGGTGGACTGGGCACCCGGCGCGTTCGACGAGGCAGACTGCGGCTAGCTCGCGCTCATCGAGCCTGGGGCGACGAGCGTCGGGCGGACCCCCCGGCGTCGGCTCATCGGCCGTTCCTTCCCGTCGCGCCATACTTCAGGTTCGTGGCCCACGCCGAGTCGATCTTCGTGCCCACCTTGCCGGGGTCGAGCCCGAGCTTCTCACCCACCAGCACCGCCCCCTGGTGGCACACTCCGTCGACCGAGTAGGGTCGAGACTGCTGGCTGTACATCGCCGAGATCGCGCTGCGGATCTGCTCCTCGGACGCAGTGGCGATCATCTCCACCTCGCGCGTATTGAACTTGTGACCGCCTATCTCCGCGTAGTCGGGCACACGGTTGTACATTCCGGATCCGGCCGTGCCGTAGTTCAGGCGGCCTAGGAACAGCGGGTTGTCCTCCGACCGCAGGATCGGGGAGCCCGGCGATCTTGCACCTTGCTCGCGCACGTAGGAGTCGAGGCGCTTCTCGTCGAACATCCCCGGCGCCCGCTTGGGGTCGATCTCCTTGCCCACGCGCTGGCCCGAGACGGTAGGGACCAGCATCAACTGCCACTCGGCATGCTCAACCGGCGACTGCCCCGCGAGGTTCACGATGTCGGCCGTGACCAGTTTCGCCGAGATCGTGCCTTCCTTGCCCTGCTCCCGCAGGAACGCGCGCGCGGCCTCGAGTCGCTGACCGAAGTACTCCTGTGCGGCGGCCTCCTTGGAGATGTAGGCCGTCCTGTCGGCGCCGGGCCCGGGGAATCGGTTGTCCATCCCCACGCGGAACGCCCCGGACTGTTCCGCGGCCTGCTTCACCCCGGCCCGCACCTTGCCGACGTGCTTCAGGATGCCCATCAGCGGATTGGTGTCCTGCGCCTGGCCACCCGCTCCCATTGCCCCCTCCCGCTGGACCATGGCACGCAGCAGCTCTTGAAGTGCCGCGTTTGACGGCGCCGGCTTGGAGGGGGCGGCCGGCGCGGGACCGGCCACGGCGTTTGGCTTCAACGATTCCCTGGTAGTCTTTGCATGTTGCATGGCGGACGAGTCTCCATTTGCATTGCCGGCAGCGTGTCCTCCGCGAGGCGGTCACGAGTGCGCTCCCGCATCAGAACTTGACACGCTTAGTGGACTGGTTCGGGTCGACGATCCGGATCACCCCACCCACGCCACACCGCAGCAATGCCACCTCGGGGACCGCCAACTCCTTGCCCACCTTGGCCAGTTGCTTTGCGATGGACTGCCGGCGGTCGAGGTGGGCGAGGGCCGCGTTGGGGCGCTCGTAGCCGTCCATGAAGTACTTCGCAGCGCCCTCGGGGGTCGTGGTCTGCTGGAACCCCGCTTGGGAGTAGCCGTTCCACGACGTCCAGTGGTTGCCGTCGTAGCCCGCCATCTCGTGCCACAAGTACCCGCTGTTGGCGTCGGCGCTCGCTGGGTGGAGCCCGTTCCGCGCCGACCAGGACTCGAACGAGGTGCGGCGCCCGCCTGTCCACTGCAGCCAGCCGCGCCCGCCCCCTCCGCCGTACTCGGTGTCAGCGCGCATGAAGTCGCTCTCGTGCATGATGTTTCCCAGCATGCCGGCCGCCTGGGCGAGGCTGTAGCCGCGGCTCATCGCGTCGGACATGGCGGCGATGGCCTTGTTCACGTTTGGGATGCTGGGCACCGAAGACTCGGCGGGCGCCGGAGGCATCCACAGCGTGGCGGGGGTGTACGCGCACGGCAAGAAGTCATTGCCCGCCGGCAACAGCTTGCACTTGCAGGGCCACGGCGCGATGTTGGTATCCTTGACGACGTCGCTCACGTTCGCGAGGGGCTTGCCTTCCACGATGCTGCGGGTGGGCGGGACCGTGAGGGTCTGAATGGTCTCCGGGGGGATGGTCATGCTGCAGACCATCTTCGCGCCGTCCACCACCACGCGGACGAGGCCGGCGTTCGCCTTGATCGCCTTCTCGGCGGCGTCATAGGCTTGCTGAAAAATCTTCTGTGCGTTCGAGGCCTTTTTCGACGCGGCCGAGCCCGACCCTCCCGTGGTGCCGTCGCCCATCTATCCCCCCGCGATCTGGGTGTTCGGCGAGCTGGCCGTCAGTGTGGAGCCGGCCGTGACCGAAATCTGCGAAGACACGAACACCGCGTCGCTCCCCGCGGCGATCACGACCTTCTCGGCGTCAAGAGAGAAGCTCTTGCACGCGATGGTGATGTTCTTCACCGCCTCGTACACGGTTGTGCCATCACACTTCTCGGTGAGCACCTTGCCCGCCGCGTCGAGCACGTGGTGCACCGGGGCGCTCTTTACGTCCAGTCGCGTGGCCGCGCGCGCGCCGATGCCGATCTTCTCGGCGCCTGGGGTGTCATCGAAGTCGAGGAGGTGATCGCCTCTGGACCAGAAAACGCGGCGATTGTCCTTCTCGTCGTCGTTGTGGTACGGCGCGGCGGTGTCCTCTTCGCCGTTGTACACGGCGCCGAGCACGATGGGGGTGAGGGTGCGGTAGCCGAAACCGAGCACCACCTCCGTGCCGATGTCCGGGAGGCTCACCCAGCCACGGTCCGCGCCTCCCATCGGGGTTAGCATCCTGCACCAGGTGCTCTCCACGCCGAGCTCCACGGGGAACTTGACCTTCACGCGGTGCATGCCCTCCGGATCCCGGTTGTCGGTGACGATTCCCACGATCACGCCGTTGACCACGCTCCCTCCCCGTCAGTTGATGCGCACGTCGGGCGCGGTGACCTGGACCTGGGAACCGGCGAGGATACCCGCCAGCGAGCCGGCATCGATGACCATCGAGCTGCCGGCGCCGATCTCGACCGATTCAGAGGCCGAGAGGCAGAAGTTGGTACACGACACGCTGATGTGATCGGCCGCCTGGATGCGGATGTCGCCCCCGCAGTACACCGAGAGCACCTTGTTCGCGGCGTCCCACTCCACGCGGATCTCCTGGTTGTGGGTCACCAGTTCGATGCGTTCGGCGCCCTTGGTGTCGTCGAAGGTGACCTTGTGCCCCGAGCGGGACTGGAAGACGCGGAGGTTGTTCTCCTTGTCCTCGTTGGCGTAGGGCGGCCGATCCACGCCGTTGTACAGGCTCCCGACGACGATGGCGTGCTCCACGTCGCCGTGCATGAACGAGACCATCACCTCATCGCCGATCTCAGGGATGGTCATCCAGCCCCGGTTCCGCCCCGCCATCGGCATCACCAATCGCGCCCAGTGCGACTCGGGCTCGCCGGGGAGGGTGGGGTACATCACCCGGACCCTCCCGAGACGCTCCGGATCGACGTTGTCCACGACGATGGCCTCCACCAGCCCCGGCATCTGGCCGGATACCGGTCGACCATGACGATCCGTGACTCTTGCCATCGACTCTCCGTTGGACGTTCAGACTGTACCGCTGCGGCCTGACCGAACCCGCCTCCGACCTCATGGATGTCATCGGCGCGTCATCCGAGGCGCTCGTGTGGACGCCGACTTCGGGGTAGATGCAGACGGCGGAGCGAGCGCGAGCAGGTCCGAAGGCTCCACCGATTCCTCGGATCACATTCGTTCGGAGTGTCAAGTGCTGCACGTTCTCCTGCTTCTCTCCTGCTGGGCGCAGGACCCGTCGGCGACGCGCCGTGGCGACGCAGAGGTCCCAGACGCCGCCGGGGACCCGGTGGACTCCGCCGCCCCCCGTGACTCCGCGGCCCCCAGCGACTCCGCAGACGAACTGGCTCCGCAGGTCACGATTCACGCGCCGGGGGATGGCGCGCGCCTGGAGAACCCGGTCCGCTTCGACCTCTCCGTGGTAGACGTGGAGCACGCTGTGCTCGATGCCGACGGCTACGAGCTCGCCCGGGTCGAGCCGGGCCGCAGCGAGCTGGAGTACACCTTCAGCGGGACGGGCTACCCGCGCGTCGTCACGCTCACCGGCTACGACGCGACGGGCGCGGTCGCCGCGCTGGGTCGGGTCACGATCGAGATCGACCCGGGCGAGGTCTCGCTGGACGTGCCCTACTTCTACCAGTACGACAATGACTACGAGCCGAGCGGCACCTGCGGAGTGACGTCGGCCGCCATGCTCGTCGACACCTTCCACCCCGGCAGCGTCACGCCCGACTCGCTCTACCTCGCGTATGGCAAGGCGCAGGGTCAGTCCCCGGACGGGCTCGCCGAGCTCTACCGCGAGGAGGGCCTCAAAGCGGCGTACTCGTACAGCGGGACGCGCGCCGAGGTCCGTGCTCACCTCGATGCCGGACGTCCCGTGGTGGCGCACGGCTATTGGACCGGTTCCGGGCATGTGGCGGTGATCGTGGGCTATAGCGATACGGAATGGATAGTCAACGATCCCGCCGGCGACTGGTACACCTGCTACGGTTGCGGCGAGGCCGATCATGTCCGCTACCCGATCGGCGGCGCATGGGACGACGAGATGAGCGTGGATGGAGACGTGTGGTACTCCACCGCCGATACAAGCGCGTTCTGAACCCGCGGGCACCGATGCTCACCGACACCGTCCGGAGGCGGCGCTGACGTCGCCGCGCCACTTCACGGCCTTTCGCCTAGAGCGCACGGGCGGATGCTCGGTGCGAGTGCCGCGCTCGGGGCTCCTGCTCGGCCGCAGCCCCGAGGCCGACATCCTCCTCGCCGATGCGGCCGCGTCGCAACGGCAGGCCATCCTCCTCGGCTCCGCTGCCGACCTGCAGCTCTTCCCACTGGGCCGCAACCCGACCCTGCTCAACGGGCGCCCTGCCCCAGCCGGCGTGATTCTCCGGGACGGAGACGTCGTGGAGGTGCCGGGAGGGCGCTTCGTCCTGAGGGTCGGGCGCGCCGCCGCGACGGAGCTGCACGCGCCGCGCTGGTTGGCCTTCTCGACGGGCGAGCGCTACGGCGTCCGGACACCCTCCTTCTCGGCCGGGGGCGGAGAAGACGACCACGTGGGCGTCCCGGGCTGGCCCCCGGGCGCGCTCCGGTTCCTGGTGGCGCAGAGCGCGCTGGCGGTCGTGCTCGGGCACGCCTGCGAGGTCAACGGCGAGGCCCGCGAACCCGGGGAGGTCCTTCCCGCAGCGCCGGGAGACGTCTTCGTGCTCGCCGGGCGCGAGGCGAAACTGCTCGCGGCCGACGGGGAGCCCGATGGACCGACCGTGGCCGGAAACGCCCATGAGTCCTCCGCCTTGGTCGCGCACTTCGAGTTCCTCCCGAACGGCGGGCGCCTCGTACTGCACTTCGACGAGCGGCTTCCGCCAAGGGTCGTCGAGCTCCCCGAGCTGCGGGCGAGGCTGATTGCAGTGCTGCTGGCGCCCGGTGGAGGGTTCAGTCCCGGGGACGACATCCCCGACGAGGTGGTGATCGCCGGCGTCTGGCCCCGCGCGACGGCCCGCGACCGCGGGGACCTCAACCAGCTCGTGCACCGCACGCGCGGCGACCTGCTGGGCGCCGGAGTCAACCCGGAGCGGGTGCTGTACCGCCCGCGACGCGGCGGATCGCTGCGCCTGCTGCTCTCCTCAGGCGCCTCCGTCCGCATTGCTTGACGGTAGGGTAACATCCGTCGGATGACCGATATGGAGCTCCGCGCCGCCACACGCCCCTTCAGCGCTCCCACTCCCGCGAGCGCAGGCGAGCCTGCCGCCGACTTCCTGGTGGGCGAGGAGGCGTCGCGGGCCCGCAGCTTTGGCCTGATCATCACGCTACTGTGCATGGTTGTGCTGGCCTGCGTTCCTTTCCTCGGCCAGGCGTGGCCGATGAACATGGCGGTGGCCATGGCGCTCGCCGGTCTGGCGGGCGTGTCGGCGGGATGCGCCGTGTACGCTTGGAGGTCGCGCCGCTATCCCCTGGCCCTCTTCCGCTTCCACGGACTGACGGCGGTTTTGGCCGCGGCGGTCATCCAATACTACCTCGGCGTGTTCTCCCCCACGGCGCTCTCCGTGGCGCTCGGTCTCGCCTTCTTCGGCCAGGGGAGAGACGGCCTCACCGCGTGGGCGATCGGTCTCGGGGCGGCAGGCAGCTACGCGGCGCTCGGCCTCCTGCTCAGCACGGGCGTCGTCGTAGACCGCGGGGTGTTCGCGGCAGACGAGGTGCCGCTGGCTGGGAAGGTGTTCATGACGGTGGTGGTGCCGGTGGTGATGCTCCTGACGGTCGCGCAGGCCCGGGCGAACGGCCGCGCGACGCAGGCGCTGGTCGCCCAGGTCGCCGAGGCGACCCGACGAGCGGAGAACGACGAGGCGCGCCTGCGCGAGGTGGCGCAGGATCTCGACGCCGCGCGGCTCGCCGGCGCGCGCCAAGGGGGGCGGTGGACCGGGCACTCGGTCGGCGCAATCCGGCTCGGTGGGGTCCTCGGACGCGGCGCGAGCGGCGAGGTGTACGGTGGCTCGGACGCTGTCACGGGTACCGAGTTCGCGGTCAAGCTGCTCCGCCCCGGCCTCGCCGACGATCCGGCCGCGCTCGCCCGCTTCGAGCGGGAAGGACGGATCGCCGCCTCTCTGGTCTCCCCGCACGTGGTGCGGGTCTTCATGTCGGGACGGACGGAAGACGGCACGCCCTACATCGTGATGGAGCGGGTTGTGGGCGACGATCTGGCGATGATCCTGCGCGAGACACCGCGGCTCGCCGAGGCGGAGGTGCTCCGGATGATCGAAGAGGCGGCACACGCGCTCGCGGAGGCCCACGGATGGGGCATCGTGCACCGCGACATCAAGCCGTCCAACCTCATGCTCGCGCGGGATGCGGGCCGTACCCGGTGGCGTCTCCTGGACTTCGGCGTGGCCGCGATGACCGGGTCCGAGGCAACCATCACCACGGCCGGCGAGGTCATCGGCACGCCAAACTACATGTCGCCCGAGCAGGCACGCGGAGACGCGATCGACGAACGTTCCGACCTGTATTCCCTCGGCTCGCTCGCCTACCGCGCGCTGACCGGGCGCGTCCCCCACGAGGCCCCGACCATGCTCGCCACCCTGGTCCGGATCGCCGAGGGGCGGCCCCGATCGCCGCGGAGCCTCGTGCCGCAGCTGTCGGCCCCGGTATGCGACCTCCTGGCCCTGCTCCTGGCTCCCGAGCCAGAAATGCGCGTCCGTTCCTCGACGGAGCTACGCCGGTTGATCGACGACATCCGGGGCGGCCGCCACGTCGAGCTCCGGGAACGGGCCGCGAGCGCCCTCGCGCGGTCCGGCTGGAGCACGTGAGCGATCGGCCTCCCATGCCGCGAGTCGGGGATGCATGACCGCGAAGAATGCAGGCGGAAGGAGCGCGAGCACGATCATGCCGGGGTAGCCGGTGGGGAACTGCGGCGCCTCCGGGAAGCTGCGCAAGAGCGGATAGGGGCGCCCGGGGTTGGCGTGGTGATCGCTGTGACGAGAGAGATCGAGCAGCAGGACGCGTCCCAGCGGGTGATCACTGTTCCAGCTGTGGAGCGGCTGGACGCGCTCGTACCGGCCGTCGCCGAGCTTGCGTCGGGAGAGCCCGTAGTGCTCGATGTAGTTGACTGTTTCGAGGAGAAGCACCCCGATCGCGCTGGCGGCCAACCAGCCCAGACCCGCCGCCGGCCCCGCCAGCAGAAAGATCGCCGCGACCAGCGCCGCCTGGGCCAGCTGCAGCCGGAGGTGCTCGTTTCGCCATGACCAGGGACGAAGCCCCTTCCTCGCCAGTCGCGCCGCCTCCAGGCGCCAGGCCTCCATCCAGGTGCCCGGCACCGCGCGTACCCAGTGGCCGAATACGGTGCACCCCCGCGGAGAGAACACCGGGTCTTCTGGCGTGGACACCTTCGCATGGTGACCGCGGTTGTGCTCGATGTAGAAGTGCACGTAGAGACTGCTCGCGAGCGAGGCCTTCGCGAGGAACAGGTCGAGCTTCGAGACCCGGTGGCCGAGCTCGTGCCCCACGTTGATGCCGAACGCGCCGCAGGCGATGCCGAGCGTGACGATCGCCCCCGCCAGCTCCCAGCCGGGGGCATAGCTCGAGTAACGGTGGAGGAAGAGCCCTACGAGCCCCCACTGGGCAGCGACGAGCGCACGCGCGATCCAAATGTATGCGTGCTCGGCTCGCGCCTCCGCCTCGTCCGTGCGGTTTCCGCGCACCGGGGCGAGCCAGAGCTCCGCGAGGGGCAGGGCTCCGAACGTCACGAGGGGCATGAGCCACACGAACGGACCCGCCATCCAAAGCCCGAGGGCGGCGAGCGCAGGGAAGAGGAGAACGGTGGCGTAGACGGCGGGCGGCATTGTGCACTTCGGGGAAGAACGGTTGGAAGGCGCGGCGGAACTACTCGCCGCCGGCCCCGATGCGGGCCCCACGACTCACTTGGGGTGGACGATCCACCACATCGTGGCGTTGTTGTGCCTGACGGGACCGTCGGCCACGTGAACAGCGCCCTTGGCGCCGATCTCGGTCACCACGGAGATGTCCCCGACGCCCGCGCCCCACTTCTTGTTCCCGTAGTTCGCCGCAGCGTTCCACTCCTGCGAGGCGGTGCCCTCCTGCCCGAAGGGAGTCACCACGATGGCGCCCCTCAGATCGGGCCGGGCGGCAAGGAAATCTCCCAGCTTGGTACGACCATCGGACTCAAGGATCGTGAAGCCGAGCTCAGCGGCGGCCTGGCGCCCGTGCCGCGTCTCCTGGAGCCAGTGGGCGAAGCTGACGGCCCACATCCCGTGGTCGCTCGGAATCCGGTCGGCCAACTGCTTCCACCGGCCTCCGGCCTTGTTCATGTAGCTGTTCGAGTCGAAGCCCGCGACCGCCTTGTAGCACTTGCCCTTCGGCGAGCTGTACCACGGGCTTCTCGCAGCGTTCGCGAGGCGATCGAGATCGGCGGCGCCGCGAGCGGACACGTTGGCGGGCGCAGGCCTCCTGCCCCCGCCGCCCCCCTCGGGCGACTGTTGCTCCGGCGCCATTTGCTCCGGCGCCTGTTGCTGCTGCGGCGCAGGGGCCTTCTCCACCTGTTCGGCCATCGGCCGGAGGTCCTCCAGGGACATGCCGGCTGCGGCGAGCCGCGCGGACACGGCATCCGCCGCCATGCCCGGCCAGACCCGCAGCTGGCCGCTGGCATCGGCGACGATTCGGACGCCGGGCGGCAGGTCGAACGCGGGCCGTTGCTCCTCACCGCCGCCCGTCTGCTCGCGGACCTGCGCGATCACGCCCTCCCACGCGCCGCCTCCGCCCGTAGGAGCCGGCGCCGCTTGGAGCAGCTCGTTGATCCAGTCGGGGGCGGCCGCCTCGGCATCCGCCGCGGGCGCTGGGATCTCGCGAGAGTCGGCGAGCAGGCTCTCCTGCATCCAGGCGTTTCCGCGAGCGGCAGCGGCGGTGCGGGGGCCCGACGACGTCGGGCTCTCGGCCTGCTCGTCGGTGCGCGTGGTGGCCGCGGGGATTCGGGACTGGGTGCGCATGGACAGGAAGTAATCGAAGCGCCCCGCCGGTGTCAGCCGCTGTCATCGCCGCGTCATCGTGCGCCGCCGCGAATGCCAGCACCGCGACGCCCGCCGTTCCTCAGTGCCCGCGGCGGCCGGCGAGCGCCCAGGCCCGTGTGGCTCGGTGCAGAGCGCCAGGTGGGCAGAGCAGGTGGGGCGGTCCGGGGATGGCGCAGGCGGATCCGGCGGGCGGGTCAGGCTCGGGATGATGCCGGATCGGGGTCGCCGGGTCGCCCGAGGCGGTGATGACGGGCGATCGCGTTGCCCCGGACGGGCGGATCGGCGATGCCGATAACGGAATTGTGGGCGTGATTCCATGTCATCATCGGCATCCGGGGCGCTTGGCATCGGGGGACTGGCATCGTCATCGGGCCTTGTCATCGGCGGCTGGCATCGGGGTCGACATCGGCGCGCCCCGGCGCGGTGCGAGCCGATGGCATCATGGGACTTGACTTCGGAACGGATGTTAGTATAGATAACGTTCGATACCCCGGAGCCTCATGCCCACGCCCACGTCCTCTCCTCGCCCCATCGTGGACTCCGCAACGCTCTTCGGGCGCTGCATCGCCATGATCCGGGCCGACCTCGGACTCACGCAGGCCCAGATGGCCGCCATGCTGCGCGTCTCCCGTCCGACCCTCACCCACTTCGAGACCGGCCGGGCCACGCCGTCGTTCCACGTCCTCCTCCGCCTCGGCCAGCGCGTCGCCAAGGCGCGGGTGGACAGCGACGCCACCGCCGTGCTCGCGCTCCTCCACCTGACCGCCGTCGCCCTCCAGGCCGACGGCATCCGCGTGCTCAACCGGCCCGTCCGCGAGGGCGACGTGATCCTCGACTTCGCCAAGATCGACCGCGTGGTCGGCCGCGTCTTCGACCGCGAGTTCCGCGAGTACATCCCCGCCAAGATCGCCGACTTCTCCGGCGACGATGACGAATAGCCACGTTCAACCAACCAACTAGGAGTATCCCATGGGCAAGTACGCATTCATCGACAACATCTTCGGCACCGACGACGAGGAGGAGACCGGGGCGAACGACGCCTTCGACGAGGAGGACGACGACGAGGAGTCCGAGGACGACTCGGATGACGAAAACGACGGCGCGGACGACGACGTGCCGGAAGAGGACGACGCCATGCTCGCCCGCCTCGACAAGGACTTCCGCAAGCTTCGCACGCGCGTTCGCGCATCGACCGACCTGTCCGAGCTGCGGTCCATCCGGGCAGATCAGTCCGGCGCGCTCGCGGGGCACCTGAGCCCGACCATGCGGCTTCGGACCCTCGACATCATCGAGGCCATCGACGACCAGGTGACCACTCTCCGCGCCCGGCGCGGGCGGAGCGACTGATGTGCGCCGCCCCCATCGACTTCACCGCCGAGCGCCGGCTCATCGAGGCCAGCGACGACCCTCACGAGATTCTCGATTGGGTCGGCGAGTACCATCAGCACGCACGCGACGCCGCAGCCGACGAGGACGCTGCGTTGGAGCGTCAGCTCCAAGACCTGATCGAGTTCGCCACGGACCAGGTCGTCGAGTTGAAGCGCGCGAGGTTGCGCCCCCCGCCAAAGGCGCGCGCGGAGGCGGACGAAGGAACCCGCGCTTCGCGACCTGAGCGGGTAGCCACCGCGCAGCGAACCGCTCCCATGGCCCCGGTGGTGCAGTCCGCCGGGGCGCCACACGCGGATCCCGCCGAGGTTGGGCGACGCGAGGCGGCGCGTCGCCGGGCGGAGGAGAAGGCGGCCGACGAAGCGGACCAGGCCGAGCGAGACCGGGCCGATCAGGAGGAGCTGCGCCAACTCGAGGAGCGGGCGGCCAAGGCCACGGCCCGGCGCGACGCCGCGCTCGCGGCGACCGCCCGGATCGAGGCCGAGGCGAAGAGGACAGCCGCAGTGGCCGAACGCAGCCGCGTTGACGACGCGAAGCGACGGGCAGCGAAGGAAGCTGAGGACTCCGAGCGCGCGGCCTCCGAGGCAGAGGCGGCGGCCAAGCAGGCCGCGACGGGAGCATCGGCGGCCCCCTCGACCGCTGCCGCCAGCGCCGCCGCGAACCGCCCCGCGCAGCGCCCGAGCGCCGCCCCTCCCAGGGCACCCGTCGCCGAGTTGACCCCGCTCGGCAGGCTGTTCCAGGAGCCGTTGGCCACCGCGGCGGGTGTCCTTCCGAAGCCGCGCTCGGCCGCGACGCCGCCCACGCGCAAAGCCGACGCGCCCCAGGCGCAGCCGGCGTTCACGCAAGCGAACCCGGCGGCCACCGCGTCGAAGCCGACGCCGGCGGCTCTCCCGCCCCTTCAGCCCGCCCCGACCGACGACCTCCCGTCGCTCACCGGCGCCGACCTGACCGCGTTCCGGAACTGGCTGGCCGTGAGCCAGCGCGCCCTCGCGGTCAAGCTCCGCGTCGAGCAGAGCACCATCTCCAAGGGCGAGGGCAGGCCCACGACCGTCCTTCCCCCTCAGCTCCGCAAGGCGCTTCATCAGGCGATGGGCGAGCCTCGGCCGAATGCTGGAGGTGCATCGTGAAGCTCGCATCCCAGTTCGCCGCCCGGCAAGACCGACTCATCGCGCGCGTGGTCGGACCCATCCGCGACGCGGTGCGCGCCGGTCGCTCGATGTTCTGCTGCTTCGATCACCCGAACGGCACCACGCGGCTCGATCTGCTTGGGCCGAACGGGATGATCGGCGGATCGAACGACGGGTTCCTGTGCGCCTCGGTCCCCACCCTCCGCCTCTGGTCCCCGACAGCGACGGCCCGCCCGATCGCCCAGGCCGCCGCGAACAAGGACTTCCCCTCGGGCCTCGACGCCATCGCCCGCCGCGCCGCTCCGCTCATCGGCGACGAACTGCCGTTGCTCCTCGCGATGCTCGCCGCCGTGCAGGAGGAGACGGCCGGGATGCGCTTCCGCTCGCCCAACGTCGGCGACCTGATCACGAGTTCCGGGCGTCCGACCGCTGCGGCTTGGATGTCCGCGTTGTCACTCGCAGACATCCAGGCGGCGGTCTTCAAATCGGTTGCGTAGCCACCGAAAACTATGTCAAGTAGAACCGGCACTCTGGAGCCCCCCATGACCCTGATCGGAGCCGCGTATCTGCGGTGCAGCGACCCCCGACAAGACAAGTCGATCCAACAACAAAAAGAGGAGATCGAACGTCGCGCTGCTGCGGACGGCGTGGTCATTCCGGCCTCGAATTGGTTCGTCGACGAGGGGATCAGCGGGCGCAACGCGAAGAAGCGCGCGGCGTACCAGTCGCTCCTTCGCGCGGCCGAGGGCCAACGGGACTCCCGCCTCGGTCGGCGCGCCGTTCGCGTGCAGGGCATTGATCGGCTTTACGTCTGGGCTTTCTCGCGCGTCGCGCGGAATATGTTCGACTGTCTCAAGGCGTTGGCTACCCTCGACGAAGCCGACATCGACGTGATCTCGCTCACCGAGCCCGACGCCGGGGACAAGTCCTTCCGCAAGTTGATCCGGCCGATCCTGGCGTGGCTCGCGGAACGCTACAGCGAGGAGCTGTCCCGCAACGTCGTGCGCGGGATGCACTCCCAGGCCGGGCAGGGGTTTTGGCAGAACGGGCATCCGCCCTACGGCTACGCCGTCGTGAACGGGCGCCTCGCCGTGACCGAGGAGACCCGCGCCGCGTTTGAGACGGTGAAGCGGATCTACGCCGAGTACCTGCAAGGGCGCGACGGCCAGAAGCGCCTCGCGGAGAAGCTCACGCTCGAAGGCGTGGCGCCGCCGGGGCACGGTGCCGCACCCGAGCGGTTCGCCGGGTCGTGGCGGCCGCGCCACATCCAGAACCTTCTCACCAGCGTGTCCTACTGCGGGCACATCTCGCAGAACGGCACCATCCTCGCCCGGAACGCCCATGACGCCGCAGTGTCCGACGAGAACTACGCTCGCGTGCAGGCGCTCCGGAAGCTCAAGGACCGCAACAAGGACGAGGGCGGAAACGGCAACCACGCGATCCACATGAGCGAACGGGGCCTTCTGACGCCGTGGCTGCGATGTGGCACCTGCAACGGCACCATCGCGATCACCGGTGGCGGGCACGCGGGCTCGGTGCACTACTACTACACTTGCCGCACGCGGCAGGAGAACAAGGCGCTGTGCTCCGGCATGACGATTCGCGTTGACCGACTCGACCCCGTCGTGCTCGACTACATCCACGACGACGTGCTGAAGCCGGAGAGCGTGCAGGCGCTGATCGGCCAGTCGGTCGTGGCACTCGTCGACCAACCCGACGAGATCCAGGCCGAGCGCGCGCAGCTCGCCAACGACATCGCAGAGTTGGACGGGCGGATCCGCAAGGTCGGGCTCCAGGCCGCGGACGACGTCATCACCGGTGACGACGCCAAGGCGATCAACGCGCCGCTTATCGCCCGCCGCGAGGCGATGAAGCTGCGCCTCGCCGCCCTGCCCGAGCACAAGCCCGTGCCCACCCCCGAGCGCGTGGACCCGATCCGGTTCCGCGCCGCGGTGCTGGAGGCGTGGTCCACCCGGCCGCTGGACGAGCGCCGCGAGGCCCTCGACCGGCTGGTCGAGAAGATCACCCTGTCAGAAGGCGGGGTTCACGTGGACTATCGAGTGAAGGGAGAACAGATCGCCTTTCACCAGCCTGACCCCCCCGGCCCGCCATACCCCCCAACATCCGACCGACTCCCATCTGCGTCCACCAGCGAGGGATCGCCCGCGTCGACGAGCGCCGAGCCGCCCAGTGCGAGGTCCCAGTCCGTGGCGGACCGCCCGGTGAGGTCCGTGTATTCGGGATCGACGGCAAGGTTGCCGTCGGAACTCACGCGGTACTCAACGCCATCGACTTCATCTGTGGTGTTGCCGTACACATTGCAATACGTCGCGGAGAGCGCGACCCCCGTGTCCGCGTAGCGGTAGACTCCGGAGCCGGATTGCTTTCCCGTGGCCGCGAGCGTGTTCGACGCAATGGACACGTTGCGCAGCGTCGGGTCCGCCGAACCGTTGAGGTAGAAGCCGCCTCCCCGGGCGGAACTGCCCGTCACGTCGTTTCCGACCACATCAACGTTCGTGAAAGTTGTCACCAACGCCGACTCCAGCTGAATGGCGCCGGAGGCCTCGCCAATCGCGATCGACGAGTTTCCGGCAAAGATCGCGTTCGTCACGTCCACCGTCGTCCCGTCATCAACGTAGAGCGCGGACGCAAAGGCCGTGCCAGCGTCGAGGATGTTTTCTCGGACATCAAGGTGGAGAAAAGTACTGGTGGATGCCGACAAGTACATTCCCGCCCCGTACGCGGTGTAGGCGACCCCAGAGAGTGCAAAGGAGTTTTCGTTGACGACGAGTCCAACCCAACTCGAGGTGTCCGAGGCGGCGATAATGCCTGCGCCAGTGCCGACGGCGTACGTGAGCACGGAGCTGGCCACGGTCCCGAGATTGCCGGAGACATCGATGTCCTCGAACTCAATGTCCGCGCCGGTGAGGCAAAGGCCGACGCCCAACAGGTACGCGAGGTCGCCGGCGTTGCTTCCGTCCGCGGTGTTGTCAAGGATATCGACGTTCGTCCAGGATCCAGCTCCGTTGTAGACGTATGCGCCGACGCCATAGACATACGACGTGCTGGCCGCGGTGGGCGTCGCCTCGTTGTCGCGGATGGTGATGTCCGTCAACGTTGCTTCGCCCACGAGGTACATCCCGGTGCCCAGGCAGTCCGTGACCGTGCTGCACGAGTTTTCCGTGATGAGAAGGTCGTCCAACGTCGGGTTATCGGCCGACACATACAACCCGGCACCGAAGCCGGACTCCCCGCCCGTCAGCGTGAACCCTCTGAGTGTGGGTTGGATCGTCGCGTCGTTTATCGTCAGCGTGCGACCAGCACCGCCCGCATCGATCGTCGTGGTCGTACTGCCGGCCCCCTCAAGCGTGACGGAGTGTCCACCAAAATCGACCACTTCGTAGTAGGTCGCCGCTGCGACACAGATGGTTTCCCCATCTGAGGAGGCGTCGATCGCGTCCTGAATGGTGCTGTAATACGCCGGAACGGCCAAGCGACCGTCCGCGTAGCCGTCACAGTCATCGTCCGTGCCGTTGCAGGACTCAGAGGCGTCGGGGGAGATGGCCTCGTCCGCGTCGTCGCAATCCTGACTGTCAGCGAGGCTGCCGGTGGGTGCGTCGCAAGCGCGTGTCGTGGTCGTTGCATCTCCGTACCCGTCACCGTCGTTATCGGGGTGCCATGTGCCGGCATCCGAAGCGGTGCTCTCGTCGATCGCTCCATCGCAGTTGTCGTCCATGTCGTTGCACATTTCCGTTGCGGCGGGGGAGACGTCGGCATTGCCGTCATCACAGTCGCCGCCGCCGCAATCCGGGCTTTCTGCGCCGTCCCCATCGACATCGCAATCCCCGGGTCAGCGGTGTCAGCGGTGTCGGCGGTGTCAGCGGTGTCAGCGGTGTCGGCGGTGTCGGCGGTGTCAGCGGTGTCAGCGGTGTCGGCGGTGTCGGCGGTGTCGGCGGTGTCGGCGGTGTCGGCGGTGTCTCCACCCGCTCCGGTGTCGCGCGTCTCCCCCGCATCGGAACCCCCCGCGGCGAGTCGCGCGGACAGCTCATCCGGTCCGAGGAGGAAACATCCCCCCGATATTGTGAGCCAGAACACTACCACTTCGCGACGATGAGCGCGGTAAGCCCGGTTCCAAGGCCGACGGCGCCCAGGCCGACGGTGGTGTAGACGAGCGCGTTGGTCTGCCCGTACAGGCCCTCGATCTCGGCCTTCGGCGTTTCCGGGTCCTGGAATTGTGCGTTGGACGCGCCAGCCAGCGCGTAGGACACGCCGGCTCCGACCAGCAGCGCGCCGCCGATGACGGCAAGGGGCACGCTCGTGCGCCGCGTTTTGACGGGCTTGGTGAGCACCGGAGCGGCCACAACGGCCATTCCGGCGGGGTAGGCCGGGGTCGCGAGCTCGGGGCGGAGGTAGTCCCCCTGAATCGTCTTTCCGCGCGGATCCACGAACTGGTAGACGGTTGGGCGGTCGGCTGGCCGCGCAAGGGTGGCGTGGCCGTCGAAATACGTGGTGCCGGAGCCCGGCGCTGGGACCTGAACGGATGCCGGTGCCACGGTCGGAACGCCAGGGTCGAGCTTCCGAATCGGATGATCAGCCGGCACGACACGCGTAGAGAATTCGCCGGTGGGATCGAGCACGCGCGCCGCAAGCAGCGCGCGGCGTGCCGCCGCTTCGTCACCATCGACAAACGCACGGAGCGCCTCAGCGCGGTGGAGGCGTGCCGCCAGCACCGGCGCAACGGGGCCAACGAAGCAGGCAATCTCTCCTTCGGCGTCCGTCATCGAACGGCGCAGGCCCACGGGATCCATGCTGCCGAACGCGCTCTCCGCGTCATCGATAGCCGCGCCAAACTCCGCCGGACTGGCCGGGCAGGTCGGCGCGGCCAAAGCGATGTTGGCGAGCAGGAGCAACATGCGGACGCGGTTATCGGAAATAGGCCAGCGTGCAACTCACGCGCCGGTCAGCGGACGCCCAGAACGCCCATCGCGACTACCGAACCGCACAATTGGCAAACGACGAGTTGCACACGATGCGGACCGACTCACCGGTCTCGATACGGACCACGCCCCCCTTTCGCGGGGCCCCATCGGTAAACGTGAACTCGAGATCGTAACTGCCGGCCGGAATGTTTCCGGGCGTGTAGGACCGCCCGCCGCCCGTCAGCGTGATCGACGCGACCTCACCGCTGACGGACCACGACCCTGTTGGCACACTCGACCCCGGAGTGCTGGCCGACGCAGGCTTGGCGGGGCGCTCCGTACGCTCCGGCCGCTCCGTGCGGTGCGGGGTGGCGCCCGCCGCGGCCGGCTTCGTCGTTGGCAACGCGGTGTTTGTCGGGGCCGCCCGACCCGATACCGGCGGCGCTTCCGGAGCCGCAACGATGGCCGCCTCCGGCGCCGGCTCCGCAACCAGAGGCGCCGCTTCCACCACCGGCGCGGCCTCAGCGGGAGCGTCCGCCCTCGGTGCCCCCGCCTTTCCCTCCCGCCACCACAGCCACCCTGCGGCAAGGGCCAGCACGACGGCCCCGAGTACGGCCGCGACACCACCCGCAGCGAGCGCCCCCATCCCAAAAGTCGCGGCGCTCGATGGTGCAACCGTCGTCTCGATGCGTTTCTGGCGAGTGATCGACGGTTCGACGCTGCTCGGCAGCCGCGTTTCCCCTGGCACCATCCGTGCCGTCGCGCGGAACTCGCGATTCGTAACCGGGTTCGAAATACGGACACCGCCCGACAGGTTCTCGTCCGCCGCTCCGTACAGGCTGATGCGTACGGCATCGCACGTCTGGAGCCGCTTTTCACGGTCAACTTCCAGGCAACCGCGAATGGTATCGACCACGCGTTGCGGCAGATCCGGCACGAGCGTTTCGGGCGGCGTGTACTCGCCTTGCGCGATGCTGTTGAACAGCGCCAGCATGTCCGGATTGTCGAACGGCATCCGACCGGTGACGAGGCGGTACAGGATGCAGCCGAGCGCAAAGACGTCGGCACGCACATCGACATCCTTTGCGCTCCGAATTTGCTCCGGCGCCATGTACTGCGGAGTGCCCATTGCGAAACCCGTGCGCGTCTGGGAATGTCCGCCTTCCTCATCCGCCAGGACCTTGGCAAGGCCGAAGTCGGCCACCTTGGGAATGATCAGCCCGTCGGCACTGTCAAGGAGCACGTTGCCCGGCTTCAGGTCGCGATGAACCAACCCGGACCGATGCGCCCTTGCAACGCCGGCGACGATGCCGCGGAACAACCGCAGCGAATCCTCCACACTGGGAATTTCCTCCAGCAACCAATCCTCGATGGACGGCCCATCGATCTTCTCCATCAAAAGCCCAGGTTGTCCGCGTACAAACAGTACATCTGTGACTGCCACGATGTTCGGATGCCTCAGCGAGGCCTGCACTTGCCCTTCCGCGACCAGACGCCTTCGGATCGCGTCGTTTTCAACCTTCAGCAGCTTGAATGCGTGGTGGCTGCCCAGGGTGTTGTGGCGCACGGCGTAGACCGCCGCCATTCCACCTTCGCCGAGCAGGTGCTCAACGGTGTAGCGGTCGACAACTTCACCGGGGCGGAGCGCGGATCCCATTCGGCGCGTCGAATATCAAGAAAAGGGGAAGGGCGATAGGGCGAAGGTGCGTGCCACGGCGCGCGCCGCTTCCCGGGCCGCGCGGAGGCGCGTCCGTTTGTCACATGCAATTATGCCTTAATCGAGATCTTCCGCAGGCCACCGTTTGACGAGATTTCCGTTGGCGCGACCATCACTCACCGGTTGAAGGTAGGCGCGGCGATGTTGGGCGGTCCGTTGCTCATTGTTGTTCGCGATGAAGCAGCTATCGCCCCACTCCCAGTGGGTGACGTGCGCGCCTGCGCTTACGTCCACGATTCGGAAATACGCGCGCGCGGCTTCCGCGTTCAACTCGCGACGGATGGCGCGGGTCAACAGCCCCTGCAGTACGTCCCACTCGGCGCGCGACATGGGGCCTGCGGACGCGATCCGCGTCCGCCACGCCGGAAAGGGTGGCCGCGCGGCGATTTCCGTCGGAAGTGCCGTCAGCATTGCCACGACGGTGGCCGGAAACGGTGCAATCGAGGTCGCGATATGGCGCTCTACCGCTTGCACCGGAAATCGGATCTCCACGACGCGAGGCTTGGTCGGCCCCGAGCAACCATCGTGGTGAAAATACTCCCCCTGGCTCAATCGCCCGCGGCTTGAGCGGCCGCGGACGGATCGGTAGGTCGGGTGAGCGGTCGCGACGCGCTTGCACACGACGACGCCCTCCAGATCCACCAGGTGGAAGAACGCCTCACGATGAGCGTTGTCCAGAAGGAGGCCATGGAGCCAGTCTGTCGGTGGGTCCTGGGTCGATTCGCCTTCGTCCGCGCGCACCCCGTGCACGACGAGACCGAACGTTCCCGGTCGCGACGCGATCAGCGCCCACTCGCCGATGTGTGGCATGGGTTCCGGCTCACTCACGGGGCAGGTCCGGTACAGGTTCTCCCAGCATCTTTGCGCGAATCAGGGCGATGGGGATGGAGCCTTCGGCAAGGAATGCATCGTGAAACGCGCGGTCGGTGTACGCGCCCCCCAACTTTTGTCGGTAGGCCGCGCGCAGGGCGACGATTTGCGCTTTTCCCGAGAAGTAGCAGATCAGCTGGGTCGGCCAATTGATCGCGCGAAGGATATCTTCGTCAATCGGGGACTTTCCTGCTTCCGACTGCCGTTTGAAGTCGGCCGCCTGCTGGAGCGTCCACTCTCCAGATTCGATGCGAACGTCGTAGAGGACTCTGGCGATTCGCGCGCGATAGGAGCGCAGGTACGCCCGCTGGGCATCCGGTGACGTGCCAAACCCTCCGTGTTCCCAGAATGCCTCCTCCGAATAGAGCGCCCACCCTTCATTTTGCGAGGGATCCGGCAGGATCGAGCGCAACGGATCGGGGTTCAACCGTGCGATCGCGAGTTGGAGGTGGTGACCTGGGAAGCCTTCGTGCGCCGCGTACGGGCCCATTCCGTTGTTCAGGAAATTCTCGGCGTAGGTCAGGCTCGCCAACCGGTCCTCGGCTGGCAGATCCACACGAAAGTGCTCCACGTTCCAGTATCCGACGTTGGACACCGACCATGTTGGCGGCGGGTTCATGCTCCCGCCGTCCCCCGTCAACGGCACCATGGCGTCCGGAGTTTCGCGCGCGCGGATCGGGCCCACGGCGTCAGGAATCGTGACCCAGCCCCCGCGCAGGGTGGCGGCGAGATGCGCATCTTCGATGCCGTCGTACATCGCCAGCAGCGAGTCACGCGTGAGTGCCGCGGCACGCCCGCGCTGATCGTCCGTCGGTTCTGCCGCCTTCGAAGCCGGAAGGAGTGCCATTCGCGCGTCGAGAGCCGCCAATTCAACGGTAGCCAGCGCGAGCAATTCCGAGGGTGTCCAGGGTAGAAGAAGGACATGTTCGAAGCGCCATGCGTAGTCCGCGGCGCCGACGACGGCGTACTCTCCGGCGGTCGGCTGCGTCGTAACGAATGCGGCGTACGCCGTGAACGCAGCGCGTGCGGGTTCCGCACGTCTTGTCGCCGCCATCCCCGCGAGTGCGGACGCCAGCGCCCGCCCGGTTTCGACGTCACGGACCGTGGGAGACACGGCGACCGACTGCATCTCCGCGACCATCCCCGGCGCGAGGGCAAACACACGATCCTGTAGTTCCGGGCGGTCCTGAGCGTAGCTGCTGAGCGCGATCAGGTTGTTGGCGAACGGCTCCAGCCAACTGGCGGGCCGGCGGACGTAGAGCCTTTCCACGTTCAGTTGGTTGCGCAGATTTTCCGCGGTGGCAAAGATCCACCGGAAATCGATTTGCGTATCCACGGGCCAGTCTCGCCAGGGTTCCTTCCGAAGGGCAGCCAGATCCCGGTCGAGTCGGCTGGTCAGCGATGCAACGGTAGACGGCGAGAACGATGGCGCCCGGATTGCGTCGTCCACCATCCCGGACCCCGAAGCGAGGCTCGGGTCCAGGGAAATTGCGATGTCCAAAACGTCCCGCGCAATTTTTACGAAGCTGGCCGGCCCCGGCACCGGCAAGGCCGACAGCCGCGGTGCGACGGGCGTTCCAGGTGGACCCGACGGCGCGACGGCCGCCGGCTCCCCGGCGAAGGCAATCGACAGGCACACCGGTGCGGACAACGCCGCCGCGGCGTACCCCATCGCCCCCGCGCGCGCCCATGCCGACGCGAACAACGCCTACCCCGCCTTGATTTCCGTCCAGAGCTGGTCCCATGTCGTGGAGCCGACGCCGAGGTCGGTCTGGTACTCCAGAAGCTTCATCTGCTCGGCGTCCGGATAGTTCACCGGCTTCGCGAGCTTCGCGGTGGCCAACGTATTCGGCGAGCCGTAGCCAGTGAAATCACTGATGGCTGCTCCGACGTCCGCCCGCAGGATGTAGTTCAGGAATTCGTGGGCTGCACGCTTGTTCGGGGCGCCCTTCGGGATGCACATGCTGTCACACCAGATCGTGCTTCCTTCCTTCGGAAGCACCCACTCGATCTGGTCCTGCTCAACCTTGGCCTGCACCGTGTCACCGTTCCAGAGTTGGGCGACCACCACGTCACCGGCCACCAGCTGCCCCTTGACGGTAGCGGAAACGTACGACTGCAGGTTCTTTTTGGCCTCCAAGGCATCCACCTTGGCGGCGGCCAACTCCACAGGATCGACCGAATTGATCGACTTCCCGCGGAACTTGAGCCAAGCGCCGATGGCGTCACGCATGTCGTCCATTTGCGTCATTTTTCCGGCGTATTTTTTATCCAGGAAAATGCCCCAGCTGTCGGGGGCGGGAACAACCTTGTCCTTTCGGTAGGCGATGCCCGTGATTCCCCATTGCCAAGGCATCGTGTACTTGTCTTCCGGATCGAAAATCGTTTTCCGGAATAGGGCGTTTACGTTGGCGCCGTTCGGTACATATTTCGGATTGATTTCCTCAAGAAGCTTGAGCGCCATCAAAATCTGCACGGCGTAGCCGGACGGGCACACCAGATCGTACCCGGTGGCGCCGGCTTGCAGCTTGGCAACCAACTCCTCATTGCTCTCGAACATGTCGTAGATGACCTTGACGCCGAACTCCTTTTCGAAGTTCGCGACGGTGTCCTCCGCGATGTAGTCACTCCAATTGTAGATCCGCAGCTCCTTTTCGATCGGCCCGAGATCCGGTGGGCCGACGGGCGTCGGGACGGGCACGGGCGCGTCGGCCTTCAGCGGGGCCGCTTTTTCTTCTCCACCACACGCCGCGAGGACGCTTCCAACGGCGCTAGCGCTCATGCCAAGCATCAACGCGCTGCGCACGAACGAGCGGCGATCGACGCGCCCCGCGAACAGGTCTTCTGCCAACTCGACGGCCTTCTTGTCACGATTCATGGGGAACTCCGGTGCCCGCGGCATGTAACCCCTCTATGTCACCGATGTTTCGCGCCGCTCCAGTCGATCGGCGAAATACACGAGAATGCTCGTCGCCAGGAGGATCAATGTGCTGATAGCATTGATGCTCGGCTCAATATTCTTGCGCACCATGCTGTAGACGACGATGGGCAGCGTCGAGGAACCGGGGCCGCTGACCAACGAGGTGATCATGAAGTCGTCGAAGGACATGGTGAACGCCAAAAGTGCCCCGGAAAGAATGCCCGGCCAGAGCTGTGGGACCGTGACCCGCCAGAAGGTGGTCCACTCGTCCGCACCCAGGATCATCGACGCTTCTTCGAGGGACTCATCCATTCCTTCGAGCCGCGCCCTTACGACGATGACGACGAACGAAATATTGAACGCGATGTGGGCGATGATGATCGTGGCCATGCCAAGCTGCACGCCCATCGCCACGAAAAGAATGAGCAATGAGATGCCGATCACGATCTCGGGCGTCACCACCGGAACGTAGATCAGCGACTCGAGAAATTGCCGACCCCGAAAGCGGTGCCGTGCGAGGCCCATGGCGAAGAGCGTTCCGAGGATCGTGCTGACGACGGTGGAGATACTTCCAATGATCAAGCTGGCTTTCAGGCCTGCGAGTATGTCTGCTCGCTCGAGCAGGCGCGCGTACCACTGCAGCGTGAAGCCCTGCCACTCCACAGAAAACTTCGAGTTGTTGAACGAGAACGCAACGAGCACGAGCATCGGCGCGTGCAGGAAGAAGTAGACGACGCCTGTGATCGCCAGGACCCAACGAGGAACGTTCTTCACAGGCCACCTCCTGGTGCTTCGTCTCGCATCCGCAGGTAGGCCGTGACGGCCAGAAGCACGAGCGCCATGACGATGAAGCTCGACGCCGATCCAAACGGCCAATTTCGCGCCGTCGTGAATTGGTTCTGGATGAGGTTGCCGATCATCATCTCCTTGGCGCCACCGAGGAGATCGCTCGTCAGAAACGATCCGAGCGCGGGAATGAAAACGAGCAGCGAGCCGGCGACAACGCCCGGTAGCGACAGGGGAAAAATGATGCGCCAGAAACGGGCGAGAGGACGGGCCCCGAGCACTTCCGCGGCCTCCAGGAGCGAGTGATCCATCTTTTCAAGCGAGGTGTAGATCGGCAGGACCATGAACGGAAGAAAGCCGTAGACCAAGCCGGCCTGTACCGCAAAGGGCGTGTACAGGAGCTTCATCGGCTCGTCGATGATGCCGATTGCAATCAGCCAACTGTTGATCAGCCCGCCGTCACGGAGCATGAAGATCATCGCAAACGTGCGGACGAGAAAACTCGTCCAGAACGGCAAGACCACCAGAAATACCAGAAGATTCTTCCACCGCCCCGCGTTGGCGATGGTCCACGCAACGGGGTAGCCCATCAGGAGACAAAGAAAGGTACAAAGCAGGCTCTGGTAGAGCGTGCGCAGCAGGATGGTCACGTACAGCTTGTCGGTGAAGCGCAGGTAGTGTTCGGCCGTGATTCCCCATTCGACGCCGCCGTACATGCCCCGAGGCATGCCGCTGTAGGCGAACATGAGCAGAAGGGGGATGAGAAAGAACAGGAGCAACCAGGCGAGTCCGGGCCCTACGAGCGCCCATCCCGTCGAATTTCCGAGTCGGGCGAGCGCGTCGAACACCCGACGGCGCAACGCAATCATGCGGGGTCCGCTTCGAGCACGCGACCGTCTTCGACGTTCCAGGCAACGAGCACCCGTTCACCGGGCGAAAACGCAAACGGGCGGAGGAGTTGTCCCTCGTTGCGTGCCGCGGCGACGATGTCTCCGCCGCCGTCGAGGCGCGCGCGAACATGCAGCATTTCCCCTCGGTAGATGAGCGCGTCCACCGTGGCTGGAAGGCGGTTGCCGGTACACGCTTCGCCGGCAGGGCGCAGCTCCACGCGCTCGGGCCGCAGCGCAATCTTCACGGTACCGGAAGGGTTCCCCGGGACCCGGAAGGCGCCGGCCGCGCTGATGACGGACCCCGCGCCGTCCCCGATGCCATCGAGGAAGTTGGACTCCCCGATGAATCGTGCGACGAACGCGGTGCGCGGGCGCTCGTAAATTTCGGCAGGCGTGCCGATCTGCGCGACGCGAGCGTTGTCCATGACCGCGATGCGGTCGGACATGGTCAGTGCCTCTTCCTGATCGTGGGTCACGTACACAAACGTGATGCCAAGGCGCTTGTTGAGCTGCTTCAGCTCGAACTGCATCTCCTTTCGGAGCTTCAAATCGAGCGCGCCGAGCGGCTCGTCCAGCAGCAGGATGGGCGGCTCGACGACAAGCGCGCGAGCGAGGGCGACGCGCTGACGCTGCCCGCCGGACAGCTGCGCGGGCATGCGGCGCGCGTAGGTCTCGACATCGAGGCGTGACATCTCCATGGCTTTACGGACACGCCCGCCGATCTGGTCCTTCGGCACCTTGCGTTGTTCCAGCCCGAACGCGATGTTCCGCTCCACGCTGAGGTGCGGAAAGAGCGCGTAGCTCTGGAAAACCATCCCCAGACTGCGCTCGTACGGACGCTGGCGATTGACGACGTTGCCACCGAGGCGAACCTCCCCGCCGTCCTCGTCCGGCTGCTCGAAACCGGCGATCATGCGGAGTGTCGTTGTCTTTCCGCACCCGGACGGCCCAAGCAGGGAGAAAAACTCCCCAGGTTCAACCTGGAAACTAATGTTGCGGACGGCCTTTTGGCCGTTGAACGTCTTGCTGACGTTCAGGAACTCGACGGCGGGCGGCAATCAGCGCTCCGGGGCTGGCGCGCGATGATGCCACAACGGGGCACCGAGCGTTTTCGCGCGGGCCGTCGTCGGTCTTGTCCGTCCAGTGCGTTCGGGAACCGAACGCCCGAATCGCGTAGGTACGACCGAAGGTTCCGCCGAATCAGTTGCCGGTGTTGCGAAGGCCGCGGATGGCCCCGCCGACGTCAAGAATTTCGAGGAACACCCACAGTTCGTCGGCCTCGGTCACGCAGTAGCCCGAGATTTCGGGATCGGTTTCGCCGTCCTCGGTGAGCAGGAGGTCCGTACCCGTGGACGTCCAAACGCCCGTTTGTGGCGGGTCGTCGTTCGTGAAGCTGCCGGGGCAGATGCAGCCGTCTCCCGATTCTGTGCACGTCGTTGACATAGATGCCGATGCGGCGGCGCAATCGGCAATGTTGTTTGCCGCCATGCACGCCCCGGAGAAGTACACGTCGAGGCCAATCGTGAAGCCGGCCAGGTCCGAGGAATACGTTCCGTCCGCGTTGAGGGAGACCGAGCCGGCTCCGTTCATCATTGTCGTCTGCGTCCATCCTCCTTCGCAGTCGTCGATGGGCGTCTGGTCGCCGTCGATGCAGCCGCCATCGAAGTCCCATTGCCCCGTTGCGTCGCCTCCGCAAGCCGTTTCCACGCAGACGGCGGTGCCGTCGTCGAACGAGGGGTCGGCATCAGCATCAGCATCAGCATCGGCGTCAGCGTCTGCGTCAGCGTCTGCGTCAGCGTCAGCGTCAGCATCCGTATCGGCGTCGCTGTCTGTTGCGCCGGAATCCTTGGTATCGGCCGGCGCCGTCGTGCAGCTTGCGAGCGCGGCGACGACTACCCACAGGGAGAGGGGTGCGAGGGTGGCAAGGGAGCGGAGCGTCATGGGAATCCTCGCCGGCAATGTAGCGTGTTGGCGGTGCGTGCGGTGGGTTTTCGTGCGGTGAGGGCTACCCCAGGGTTGCTTTGAAAAAATCGTTTCCCTTGTCATCCACGATGACGAACGCCGGGAAGTTCTCGACCTCGATCCTCCAGACCGCCTCCATGCCCAGTTCGGCGTAGTCCAGCACCTCGACCTTGCGAATGCAGTCCCGCGCCAGAATGGCCGCGGGCCCCCCAATACTTCCCAGGTAGAAACCGCCATGTTTGCGGCACGCATCGGTGACGACCTTCGACCGATTTCCCTTGGCGAGCATGACGAGGCTGCCGCCGTGCGCTTGGAACTGATCGACGTAGCTGTCCATCCGCCCTGCGGTGGTAGGTCCAAAGCTGCCGCTCGCGTAGCCGGCGGGCGTCTTGGCCGGACCGGCGTAGTACACGGCATGTTCCCGGAAGTAGGCGGGAAGTTCCTCCCCGCGGTCGAGGCGTTCCTTGAGTTTGGCGTGGGCGATGTCTCGGGCGACGATGAGCGGACCCGTAAGGGAGAGGCGCGTTCGGATGGGGAGCTGCGACAGGCGACGCCGAATATCGGCCATGGGCTCGCGGAGGTCGATGTTCACGACTTCCCCGCTTTCTTCCTGATGATCGGGAAGGAACTGCGCGGGATCGCGCTCCAGCGCCTCCACCCAGACGCCGTCGCGGGTGATCTTGCCTTTCGCCTGCCTATCGGCAGAACACGATACGCCGATTCCAAGCGGACAGGAGGCCCCGTGGCGCGGCAACCGGATGACCCGGACGTCGTGGCAGAAGTACTTGCCGCCGAACTGCGCCCCGATGCCGGTCTTCTGGGACAACGTCAGGATCTGCGCCTCCAGTTCCCGATCGCGGATGGCGTGGCCGAACGCGCCGCCGACCGAAGGGATGTCGTCGAGGTACCGAGCGGACGCGAGTTTCACGGTTTTAAGGCAGGCTTCGGCGGACGTGCCGCCGATGACCACCGCCAGATGGTATGGGGGGCACGCAGCGGTACCGAGCGTCCGGATCTTCTGGTCGAGAAACGCCAGGAGCGAAGCGGGATTCAGGAGCGCCTTCGTCTCCTGATACAGGTAGGTCTTGTTGGCGGAGCCGCCGCCTTTCGTCATGAACAGAAAATGGTATTCGGCGCCCGTCGTGGCGTAGATGTCGATCTGGGCCGGCAGGTTTGAGCCGGTGTTTACCTCCTCGTACGTCGTGATCGGCGAGAGCTGACTGTACCGAAGGTTGGTCTCCGTGTAGGTTTTGTATACGCCACGAGACAGCGCCTCCTCGTCGTTTCCGGACGTCCAGACGTTTTGGCCTTTTTTGGCGATGACGATGGCGGTGCCTGTGTCCTGGCAGGATGGAAGCACCATCCCGCTTGCGACGTTTGCATTGAGGAGCATGTTGCGCGCGACGAAGCGATCGTTCGCACTGGCCTCGGGGTCGTCGAGGATCTTGCGCAGCTGGGCAAGATGGCCGGGGCGGAACAGGTGAGAGATATCGCGGATGGCGGTTGCCGCGAGGTCGGTGAGCGCGCTGGCAGCGACCGTAAGCACCTCCTCCCCGCGGAACGTGTCCAGGCCGATGCCAAGCCCATCGAGCTTGCGATACGGGGTTTCGTCATGACCGTGCGGGAAAAGGTCGGTGAAGGCGAAGTCGGGCATCGCGCCTCTTATCGTCGCCGCGCGCCCGGGCTCGCCCCGCTACTCTTCGTGATGCGCGATCATTCCCCACTTGTGCGGGAGCTGCACGAGGCCGTGATCCTCGACGTCCTGCACGACCTCGAATTCGTAGAGTTGGTTGTGCCACGCGTGGGGCCGCACGTGGCCGCTATCGAAGATGGCGATGGAGATCCGGTACGTGCCGGCGAGCAGCGGAAGGCGAGGATAGTGCGCGTAGAACGTATAGATACCGTGGTAGCTGCCGTCGAGCACGTCGTCGAAACGAGTGTTTGGACCGAACACGTACGCTCCGTCATTGCGGAAGATTGCGACCCCGAAAATGGGATGATCAATGCGCTCGGTGGTGCGGAATGTCACAGCAATGACGAGGCCTTCTCCTGTGCGCAGCCGTTCTCGCTCCATCCCCTTTTCGTCCAGAATCCGGACGCGGAGCACCCGCGCCTCCCCCGTGCCGCCGAGCACAAGCTGCGACCCGTCTTCGTGGAGCGGCACAGCGCCGGGGTCGTCGAGGAAGCGCGCGTCCGCGTCCGGAACGTGACACGCGGCAGCCAGAACGTCCTTTAGCTGTGGATCGTCCTCATGATTTCGGCGACGCTCCGGAAGCGCGCGGCCGGGCGGAACGGTGGACGCTTCGATTTCGGGTACCGCCCGGAGAATGGGCCGGGGCGGTGCGTTGGGTCGCGGCGGAGCGCTGCGCAAACGGTCGAGATCGAGGTACTGCTCCACCACTTCGCGAGGCGTTCCGTGCGCACGCACGCGCCCCTTGTCGAGCCACATCACCTCATCGCTAAGCGAGCGAATTGCGTGTAGATCGTGCGAGACCATCACGATTGCACTTCCGTCGCGCAGGGCTTGCTCGATCCGACGGATGCACTTGCGCTGAAAGTAGGAATCCCCGACGGCGAGCACTTCGTCGACGAGAAGCACGTCGGCGTCGGCGTGCACGGCGATGGAAAACCCAAGGCGAAGCGTCATCCCCGTGGAGTAGGTCCGTACCGGGTAGTCGATGAAGTCGCCCAACTCCGCGAAATGGATGATTTCGGGGATCCGCTCCTCGATTCGGGCAGGGTGCATGCCGAGGAGGGAGCAATTGAGCTGAATGTTTTCTCGGCCCGTGAAGGTGTCGTGGAAGCCCAGGCCGAGGTCGAGCAGCGTCGCAAGCCGCCCGTGCACGGTCACGGCTCCTTCCGTCGGCTCGGTGATGCCGGCCAGTAAGCGCAGAAGCGTGCTTTTCCCGGCGCCGTTGGAGCCGATGATTCCGAGCGCGCGCCCTTGCGGCACTGCGAAGTTCAGACCGCGAAGCGCCCAATGCTCCACGTGGTGAGATCGACTGCCGAGGAATTCGAAGAATCGACTGCGGTCATTTGGATAGATGTCGAACCGCTTCCCGACGCCGGAAACGTGCAGGGCGGCGGGCCGTGCGTCAGGCACCGCTGCGAAGGCGTCGGGCGTCGGCGGTGGCAGGGTAGCGGGCAGGTGCGCAACAGGTCAATCGCGCTACATGCTACCCTGTCACAAGCCTGAGTCGCTTCCGTTGCCGCCAATCCTCGTCGTGCTCGCCGCGTGCCATACCATTTCTGATCTGCCGGTGCTCGACGGGGAACATTGCGCCACCGATCGCGAAGCACCGGTCGAGTGCGTGCTGGATGGAGATACGCTTGGCCTCGGTGGAGAGGCTGACATTGCAGAAGACTCTGGCACTGTCGACAGCGGAATCGATGAGAATTCCTGTTCGTCAGAGAGCATTCGCTTGCTCGGCGTTGATGCGCCGGAGATTGCCCACGATTCCACCGAAACGGCGGATTGTTATGGAAATGAGGCCACTAGTTACCTTTCAACACTGCTTGCCGGCATGACGGTGCGGCTGGAATTCGACGTCGAATGCGAGGACAAGTATCACCGGACGCTTGCGTACGCGTTCATCGCCAACGACACCGAAGATCAAGGAGATGACGTTTTTATCAACGAGACCATCATTCGCGACGGGTACGCGTTGTTCTACGAGGAATTCGGTGACATTCGTCAAGCACCGGTCCTCGAGGCGGCGCAACGCGACGCGGAGAGTGACAACGTCGGCATTTGGGCCGAGTGCCAGTAGGAGACACATGACGACAGCCGGTCAGATGCCCGCAGTAATCGCGGTGCTCGATGAAATCACGAGTTGGAAGGCGCGCGCCGATGGCGAATACGCGGCGTCCATTTCGGAGATCGAGCGGGAAGAGGATACTGCGCGCCGCGCGATTGAGGAAGCGCAGCGGCAGATCGTGGCACTTGCGGCACTGCGTCGCGAGGTCCAGGAAAAACACGCCGCCGCCGCCGAGGAGACGGAACGGCGGGAGAGCGCTGCGCTCCGTCAGGGTTTGCAGACCGACCGCTCGCTGCTCACGGCGCGGGCGGCCGCCCTGGAGGCCGCCATCTCCGCCCGGGAGGCCATCCTACAAAAGCAGCTGGAGGACCCGGACATCGCCGCTGCAGTGACCGAGTACGAGAAGTTCGTCGAGGTTGAAACAACCCTCGCCGCGCTCCCGCCGAGCTATCGCAAGGCGATTCTTGACCACCACGACAAGGTCCGGCGGCGCCTCGAACCGGTGATTCAGGCGTCGAACGCCGGTCCTCCGGATTTGGGGCTCGATGTTCAAGGCGTTGGCATCCTCCTTGCTGCGGACCCGCCGGATAGTGTGCCCGAAGCCTTGGTCGTCGTCCTCCCCGTTCCATTTTCCATTTACCGAGATTGGGCCGATCGAAAAGAAGATTTGTCGTCGCAGCTGGCATATCGTACGGTGGCCGCAGTGTCTCGGTGCCTCAACGCGGTGAATGCCGGTGCCGCGCCGATTCAGTACAGTGAATTGCACGGTTGCCTTGCGATCCAGGTGTGGCTGGGGGACTGCGACATTCAGGGCGAGCTGAATGACCGTGCACTGGAGGAAATCGGTGCCGTCAGAGAGGAAGCGGACGAACTCCGTGCCGCGGGAATTGAACTGTACGGGTTGTGGGTGCGCCCGGCATTGCTTGCCGACGAGGAGGGTTGATGGCCGGTCTGGAGTTGTTCCAACGCATGTCGTTGGATCAGGTGGCAAAGTGGTTGGAGTTGCACCCCTTCGAGGTGGTGCGCATCCTTGTGGCGGACGGAACGCTGCCGCCCGACCTTCGGCTGGACAGCGCCGACGTCGAGCGCGTTCGGGCGCGCGGACAGCTTGAGACCTGGTGGGAAAAGCCGCCCACCGCGGAGGAGGGAGAATCCCCCGACCGCGCGTTGGTCAGGGCGCTGCTCCGCGAACTCGTCAGTCGCGGTCTGGTCGAGCCGCAAGCCGCGCGCGCCGACAATCTTTTCCGCGGGCTGGATGCGGATCAGCAGCGCTTGCTTCGACGGGCTGTCAACGCGTTGATCAAGGAAGGCTGCCTCTACAGCCAAATGAGCGCGCTTGGCCTGTCGGTCGGAGTCCGGCTGGCCGCAGCAGACAGCGTGCGCCAGTTCGCCGAGTCGGGCGGCGGTCCTGTCGAGCGCCTGTGGGATCAGGACTGAAGGTGTCGTGAAGGATCTCCGCAAGCCCACTCGCTCGAAGCTGTTCAACCGCCCGGATACCCTCCTGGTGGAGGATTCTGGCGCGCGCATTGACATGCCGCCGCCGCCGTTGTCGATGGTGGTGACACCGCCGCCGGTAGACGAGCGGGAGGAAGACCCTGGCGAACCACCCGAGGCGGTGCTGCCACCCCGCGCGCCGGGTCCGGCGCGCTTGTTTATCGGAATGCCTGGGCGCGCCCCGGCGCCCCGGGTGGCTGTGCCGCCGGACGCCGCAGCGGTCGAGGCACCGGAGCCGCGCGCCGTCGAGCGGCGGGCCGCCACAGCGGTCGCGGCGATCGTCGATCGCTACGGTCGGAGCGTGCCGGACGAGGAAGATGCCGTCGAGCATGAGAAACACACGATGCTGGACGCGCCGGCGACGCCGGCACCGCTCCGATGGCGGAACGGCGTGCCGCAAGGAGATGCAGCCCCGGAGCCGGAAGAGCCGACGGACGTGCACACTCCCGTTGACGCCGAGCGTCCCTTTTGGGAGGCGTTCGATGACGAGCCTTCGGGTCCCGCCGTCGTGCCGGTGCGCCGACCGCCGCGGGCGACTCCGGCGTCGGAGGATCTAGGGCGTCCGACAGATCCAATCTCGAAACCTGTCGGGCTCAGCCGGCCGCCGCCGCCGCCCGCGGTTCGTTCGGCATCGATCGGGCGCTCGCTGGCCCCTGCCGCCCCGACGCCGCGGGCGTCCGCGGGCGGCGGAGCGGGTGCCTCTGCGGCTCCCGACCGGACCGCGGGCACGGTGCCCGCGCGCGGCCGCAGGACCTCCGACGCTGCGGCCGGTTCCGATCCGGGCACCGATCCGGCGTCGCCAAGGCCTTCTGCTCTGGCTCGGGACGTGCCGACGAATCCATCGCTACCGCGCCGGCCGCCGCGCCCGACGAATTTACGACGGGTGGATGCGGGAAGTAATCGTGGAGTGCTCGCGTTGATGACCGTCGGCTTGCTGTTGATCGCGGCAAGCGTGTGGTTCGTTGCCTTGCACTGGCCGACGTCGGGCTCCTCGGACGACGACGCAGAGTTTGTACTCGTGCCGATGGCAGCGCCGGTGAATTCGGTACTGCCGACACCTGCGTTGCCCACGGACGACGACGGGAGCGCCGAGGGCGCCGCGGCCGCGGCGCGGGTCGCGGATGAGGCGGCTGCGGATGCCCGTCTGGCCGCCGACGCCAAAGCGAACGCCGACGTCAAGGCCGCGGTTGCCGCCAAATTGGCCGCCGATGCGAAGGCTGCCGCCGACGCCAAGGCGGCGCTACAGGAGCGGGCATTTGAAGCTGACAAGGCTGCCGAGGCCGCAAAGGCGGCCGCACGAAAGAACGGCAAGGGCGGCCCTGTCATCCTCGACTCGATGCGGCCGACCAGTGGCCCTGGCACAGGGCCCAACGGTGCTCAAACATCGGCTGCGGTTGCGACTTTTGCTCCAGGAGTTTTGCGAATCACGACGGATCGAAAGTCCCTGATCCTCATCGACGGTCGTCCTCGCGGCTACGCCGAGGAATCGGCGCCGTTGGAGGTTTCGCTCGCCGCAGGGGAACATACGGTGAAAGCGCTCGCGTCCGGAACCGGCCAGTCGCGGATGCAATCCGTGCGCGTCGATTCCGGCAGCGCCACCGGCGT
>CAMAWH010000054.1 GCA_945861635.1 Klebsiella pneumoniae
GCCAACTGTGCGAGATGATTCTGGTTCCCGCGCGTGTCGGACGTGTTGCCGTGGAGGGTCGAGCACACCAACGGAATGCCGGCACTTCCATGAATCGAGAGCCCGTAAAACAGCGGCTTCAGATCGGGGCGAAGGTCCTTGGAATGCCCGAATGTCGGAATGGGACCCCAGGGCGATACGTCGTTGTACTCGCCGTAGACGGAGTACGACGTGAAGTCCTGATGGACCGTGTAGGACATCTCCCGATCCGTCCGATCAAGGTAGCGTTTTACGATGGCCGTGAGCACGACGTCGGTGCCGATGGCATCGACAGGGTCGAGTGCAGCCGACAATCGGTTGTCGTCGAAAGCGTCCGCCTCGCGCCCCTTTCCGAGCAGGAGTTCGGCGTCGGTCCGCCCAAGCCATTCGTCCATCCGGATACTCGCGACGCGACCGCACAGGATGTTCAGCATCATCGTCGCGACGCAGTCCGCATCCGACACACGGGAGAGCGCATGTTTGGGAAGAAAGTCGTCGATGATTCCGTGGATGTCGAGTTGGTCGATCAAATCCCACAGCACGGGAAGGTGCGCAACGGGGGCGCTGTGAATCTCGGGGTCGGATGGCGGCATGATCTGACCGGCGTCACACGCCAACGCCCCGAGCGCACCCCGACGCGCGTCAAGCGATTGTTAAGCCTCCAAAGACCGAAAATGGACCGAGCCGCCGGTCCGACCCGAGGAATGGGGGTTAGAGGCCGTCCCAGTCATTCGGTCGCGCTAAATCCATCGCGAGGCTGTCGGATGGCGTTTCGCTGCTGCCTGCGGGTTCGTCCTCGCTGAGACTGAGATAGTGGAGCGTTCTGAGGAATCCGGTGTCGAAGGTTTCGGGGGGAGGGGTCACCGGGCTCACAGTCTTGAATACCATTCGCCCTAACGTGCTGGGGTCGCAGCCTTCCGGAAGCCCGCCGTCAAATATCGGGACGAAGCTTGGCGTTGGAAACGCAGCCGCCGGCGGCCGCTCCGCGGTCTGCACGACCAGCCATTCGTCTGTAACCGACAGCAGTTTTGCGATGCGGTCCGTCCTCAGAGATGGCCCCATACCCGACTCGGTCCATTCGACCTGTGCTCCCCGAGGCTGGTCCTGACACGGATTCCTCGACAGGCCGTACGCGAACCAGATTGTTGTGGCCGGGCCCGCTGGCTTCGATTGCGGGATCTCTTCGGTCGAAAATTCGCTTACGCTTCGAACGCTCGGCGCGCCGGAACAGCTGAAGGAGAGAGCCACGAGCGTACCCAACGCGATCATGGCGGGCCACCAAATTGAAAGGTTTGCATCTGAACGACGCCGGCAGCCGCTAACGCGTCTTTCACACAGGTGTGGTCGCAGTTGGGGCCTTGTGCATTGACTGCCCAGTACCCAGAACACTCTCCATCGGACATGGAGAACACGGGCACGGCGCTGTAGCCAATGCAGAAGCACTTCTTCGACGCGGCCTCGGCGGAAGCCTTCACATGGAGCTGCTCGGAAAGAGGCGGGCATACAGCCACATTTACTATGAATCCGCACACGGGCTGGCGGCTCTCAACGGTGGAAACAAGAAATGGCGCCGTCGTGAGGTTTGGATCTTTGACACCACAAACGGAACGGTTCGCAGACTTCCAGGTTATCGCCATATCCTTCGGGTCCCCGTTCTTCCAACACGGCAGGAGCCAGTGACACATTCCGTCGTTTCCGAGCGCACTTTTCGGCTTCGGCAGATCGGCCATCGACCGTCCAGTGTTGGTGACACATGTTTTTTGCCAGCAATAACCTCCGGGAGAATTGGTTCCCACCCACGTCTCGAACTCGCTGCAGTCGGACATTGGCTCGGTGCATTCTTCCGAAAGCACACATTCATCCGTCGTCCCATCGTACCACCAGCCTTCCGCGTCGGTCACAACTCCACCGTTGCCGCTAAAGTGAACGATGTGTGCCGATCCCGAATACTCCCACGGGTTCCTGTAGCAACTGCAGAGTGCGTCAGAGAACGTGGCCACCGGCACCGGATAGCCGTCCAGCCCGATGGCGATGCCGTCCGCAAATGCGCCTTTGGTGAGGCGGGAAATGGGGGTTGTGTTTTGAGCGGCACGTGCAAACAACCCCATCGCCGCTTTCGCCCCCGCCGCGCTCCCGGCCATCCACGTGCGCCGGATCGACGACGGCGGTAGCACCGGGAGTGCTCGTCCTCCCGATCCCCATCCAAAAATTCCGAAGGGCGCGTGGAGGGCGCGTCCAGAGCCGAACGTGCTTCGAAGCCGTCCAACACCGCCATTTCCGCCGATTCCTCCGCACCTTGCACCCTCATCCGGCCCACACCCACACCCCGCATTCCCACCCCCACAATCGCCCCCGCACTCACACGGCCCCTCCTTCTGCATTCCCATCCTCGCCGGCGCATCCGCCGCTCGGTGCTCCCACATAGTGTCTTTCACGACACCGCCAATGCTGTACTGCCGAGGGGGTATCGGGGCAGGTTCCATGCCGATCATCGAACGAGGCCCTGCAATCGGATTGCCGGCTTCGCGTACCGCACCAATGGTGCTCACGAAGGAGAAGGGCGCCAACCCCGCGCGCCGGAACGGTGAAGCGATCGGGTCGTCACCGCCATGCATGGCACCGATGCGACTCAGCGTGGGGGTCGAGGACGGAGCTTGCATCGTCATGATCGTACTCCAAGGTGGGGAGAGTCGGAAGAGATACCTGCGTGGAAAACCAGCGGCGATACAGGAAGGGGTCAACCTCGCCGGGGAGCGCGGAGGCGGCTTGGTTGCGGCGGCGGTGGGCACGTGTTTCGAGAACATTCAGATGGGCCACGGACACAACGGGGGCTTCGTCGGGGGCCGATGCCGCGAGCGGGTGGTCATCGAAGGGAGCGGCGCCCCAGTACCCGCAGTGGCCATCGTCAGTGATGCGCGGCGAGATAGGATCACATTGGGTGGGCTCACCCTGACGCAGGGCATGGTTGGACTCCGGGTCAGCAACGCCGCCGCGGTCGCCGATCGCCTCACGATTGCCGCTCGTGGCTATTTCGCCGGGTATGTCGCGACAGGAATGCGCTCGAGAAAATTGTTCTCAAAAAAGCCGAGATGCCCAATCATCCCACGCGTTTTGAGAAGAGTCTTCTCGACGGCAAGCGGGTGGGCATCCCCGCTACGGTGAGAAATCGAACGGGTAGGACACGATGACAATGCCGCCTTTGGGCTCTGGAAACTGAAAGGTCATGAATTTCTCGTTGACGCACGACTCCAGCGCGGGACTATTCATCGTTGACTCCTTGGTTGCGGCAGAGCTCACGGTGCCATCCAATACAATGACGAACTTGACGGTGACCTTTCCCTGCAAGCCTGGCGCCTCTGCCAGCGCGTTGTCGTAGCACGCGCCGATGTCCTTCAGGTGTCGTTTGATCACCCGATCGATCTTCTTTTTGTCCATTGAACCAAGCGCAATCGCCTGACCTTGCGGGGCGCCGGCAGGCGCGGCGGCAGGGACGGCGGGCGGGACGGCCGCGGTGGCGTCCGATGGCTCCAACGGCGGGACCTCGGCGCCGGCCGGTTCAACCGCCGCGGGCGCGACCGGGGCGTCCTCCCCGGCGAGGCAGGGATTCGACAGGGTGAGCATCAGGGAAACGAAAAACATCGACCGCTCCCGGTACCTGCACGTAGCCTGTTGGCGAACGGTACCGGCTCCCGGCAACCCGGCGGAGAACGCCGCGACCCCTACAAACTATCCCCCGTGATCAGGTACACGGCGCCCGCGTCCGAACCGTTGCTATCCTCGTGCATCGCGCCGATGAGGACGTCCCCCAGGCCGTCACTATCGACGTCTCCGCCGCCGGCAACGCTGTACCCGAGGTAATCGTTGATCGCCGTGCCAGCGAGGCGAACGGCCGCGTCGTCGGGCGTGTGCGCGCCCAAGCCGGGCCCGAGGCAGATGTAGGCCTCTCCCGTGTAGCCCTCGACGTACGGTGCGCCGATGACAAAGTCATCCATGCCATCGCCATCCATGTCGTCGGCGCCGGAAAGCGACTGTCCGAGGTAGTGCATCCCCTTGTTGCCCGTCCACGTACCCTCTGAGTCCGCCAGACTGCCAGACACTGGCGGCCCAAGTACGATGTGCACCTTCCCGGTGTACCCGCCACCGTAGGGCGCGGCGATCAGCAAATCCCGGTTGCCATCGCCATCGAAGTCTCCGGCGCTGCTCCGGATGCCCGCGTAGTCGTAGCCGGCGGCGCCGACGAGGATCACGTCGGAATCGCCAAGGTCCACCGTCCCACTTACCGGGGAGTAGCTCAGGTACGCGGCGCCTTCGTAGTCACGCCCTCCCGGGGAGTCGTACGCCCCCACGAGGACATCGGCGATACCGTCCCCATTGATGTCACCCGGCCCCGAAACGCCCATTCCGGCGTAGTCGTAGGTGGACTCGCCAGTGAGCTTGGCCATCGCACCCGAGAGCGCGATGCCATTCGACCGCGCGTCGTCCACGATGTAGGCGGCGCCGGCTTCTGTCCCGCCATCGTCATTGGCGTAGGCACCGATGAGGAGATCATCCAAGCCGTCGCCATCGGTGTCGCCGAGCGCCGCGATGGTGATGCCCGCGTAATCACTGCTGTTCTCTCCCACCCAGGACACGTCATAGCTGTCGCTCGCTGAGAACGGCGAGGTCATGGCGTAGGTGTAGCCGCCAGAAGAGTAGGGATAGCTCCACGCAATGTCCCCGCGGCCATCTCCATCCAAGTCCCCGGCCGGCACCAACGAATAGCCGTTGATCGAGAAGGTCACATCGTCCACGTCCGTGATGAGTCGGCTGCCCGTGACCGTCCCGTCAACAAGGTACCCATAGGAGTTGGTGCCGACGAGTATGTCGTCGTCCCCATCGCCATCCACATCACCCGGAAAGCCAAGGTAATACCCAACGTATAGCCCCGATGTCCCGTACAGGTACAGCTCCGTCTCGTGATCCGGGACGAGCGGATCGCTGCCGGCCAACAACTCATCGCCGTCCGTAACGCCGTCCCCGTCGGTGTCATCGTCGAGGGGGTCGGTACCGGCGGCCAACTCTTCCGCCTCGGTGAGTCCGTCTGCGTCCGGATCGTCACTATCGTCGTAACTGCCCACTCCCCAGGCGGACTCCCACCCGTCCGCAAGGCCGTCGCCATCGAGGTCATCACTGTAGCCGTCTCCGGAGTAGGCGCCGATATCGCTGGCCGTGCCATCGGTGTCGGTGACACTTGGGTCCCCGGCGTCGAGCAGCACCGACGACGCGTCGAGGTGCAGGTCCCAATACTCGCTGTCGATGTCCGCGTCGTAGAAGGAAAAATCGGGTTCAACCGACACATTGCCATCACTCCCCGTGGGGTCGGTCATGCCCGTGTAGTCGCCGTCATCGTTGTCGTAGACGTCGGAGTACTCAACCACGGGATCGAACGTGGAGTGTGTGTCGTAGATGCCGTACCCGCCGTTGTGAGCGATGAGCGTGTTGCGGATGTCCACCTGCCGAACCCACGAAGGACTGGCGTAGATCCCGTGGTAGGTGTTGCCGACGATCGTGGAATTGGTGAGCGAGATCTCGGCCGATGTCGAGCTGGGCGCCACGGTCACGCCGGTCATCCCCACATTGTCCGCGACCACCGTGTCATCGACGAAACCTGCCCCGTACAGATAGAGCGCGGGATAGTCGGCGGAGGTCGAGGATGACACGTTGTCGCGGATGTCCAGATCCGTGAAGTCAAACGTGGCGGAGGCACGGACGAGGTACTGGTACACCACGTTGCCCCGAACCGATACATTCTCCCACACCTGCGTGCCATTGCCGTTCAACAGGTAGTACGATGCGTAGTTGTCTTCGACGACAATCTCGCTCGCTGTAAGCGTGCCTTCGAGCCCGAGCAGGTAATACGACGAGAAATTCCCGCTCACGCGCACGTCGGAGATACTGCTTGCAGCGTTGTAGCCGTAGAAGTACCCTCCTCCGTAATACCCGGCATAATTGCCCGTAAGATCGACATCCGTGAACGAAATATACCCCTGCGCAAAGATGCCGCCATCGTACGACGCCCGATTCCCCGAGGCCGAGCCTCCCGTCCAATCAATGTACCCGTAGAGGTAGCCGCCGCCCCCGCTTCCGTTGCCGGAATTCGACAACAGGTCTACCTCCGTGAAATACGCGTACTGCGAGCTGGTAGCATAATAGTACAGCCCCTGACCGCTCCCCCCCGACGTCAGCGTATTCCCCTCGATCACCGTATCTGACATGGTCAATGCGGTTGCCGCACCTGACCGGTACCCGTAGAACGCAAACCCGCCCCCATAGTTCCCCGCCTGATTCTCGGAGAACTCACACCCGTCGACCACCACCTCGCCGGAGTTCAGCACATACGCCCCACCACCGTACGTGGTCGCCCAATTGTCGTTCACGACGAGGTCGGTGAGCGCGGCGTCATCGGCGTTGAACAGGTAGATCCCGCCCCCGTTGGGTGCGAGGCCGTTGGTCACCGTGAACCCCTCCAACGTGCCGCCGCTCATCGTCACGGCCGGATAGCCGTCAAAGTCCCCGTCGATGGTGGTGACATCGGCGCCGGCCCCGATGATCTCCACGGCTTTGGCGCCGTAGTCCACGTTCTCGACGTACTCGCCCGCTGCAACCTCGATGATGTCCCGCGTACACGCCAAGTCAATGGCGCCCTGAATCGTCACGGAATCTCCAGGCACCGACCACGTTGCGGAGCCGGGATAGCGGCTGGCATCGGTATCGTCGCAGTCCTCGCCCGAATAGGCGTCGGACGCCCAGCCATCTCCGTCCGCGTCGTAGTCGTCGTCCCCTGCGCAATCGCTGTCTATGCCGTCGTAAAAGGTGTCCGCGGCTCCCGGGTAGATCGCGGCGCTGGAGTCGTTGCAATCGGTGTTGTCGGCGACGTACCCCGCGGGCAGCGTGCAGCCGGGGGTCGTGTTCGTCGTGCTGCCAAACGTGTCGGTATCCGCGTCCCGGTACCATGTGAGTGCGTCCGCGGCGCTGGCTTCGTCCGTGGTACCGTCACAGTCGTTGTCGATGCTGTCACACATCTCTGTGGCGAGAGGGGATACCGTTGCATCGGTATCATCACAGTCCGATGTGTTGGTGACATAGTCCGCGGGCTGGGTGCAGGCGCGCATGGACGAGCTGGCGTCACCATAGGTGTCCCCGTCACTATCCGCGTAGTAGGTGGGCGCATCGGCGGGGTCATCGTCGACCGTGCCGTCACAGTCGTCGTCCTCTCCGTCGCAATATTCGGTGTCGGCGGGAGACACGCCGGCGTCGGTATCATCACAGTCATCATCGTTGGAAACGTACCCGCTGGGTTGCTCGCAATCGATGTCGGTGATCAGGGCGTCCCCGTAGGCGTCACTGTCCGCATCGACGTACCAGGTCGCGGCGTCGGCGGCGGTGTCTTCGTCGATTGCGCCATCGCAGTTGTCGTCTCTTCCATTGCAGGTTTCCGTGGTGCCCGGGCTGATGCTGGCGTTGGCGTCGTTGCAGTCATCGCCGTTGGCCACGTACCCACCCGGCGAATCGCAGGCGACGCGGGTCGTGTCGCCTGTGCCGTACCCATCGCCATCCACGTCGAGGTACCAGGTGGTGGTGTCGGAGGCGCCGTCGTCGGCCGTGCCGTCACAGTCGTCGTCGATGTCGTTGCAAAACTCGGGTGCGTCGGGGTTTACGGTCACTTCATCGTCATCGCAATCGTTGGCGTTCTCGACGTAGCCGGCAAGCGCCTCACACGACTCGATCTGCGCGTAGCCATCCCCAAAGCCATCGCCGTCGTTATCGGCGTAGTACACGTCCGCGTCCAGCGCATCGCCTTCGTCGATATTGCCGTCACAGTCGTTGTCCACGCCGTCACAGCGCTCGTACGCACCGGGGTTGATCGCAGCGTCCCCATCGTTGCAGTCATCGCCGCCGAGGGTCGCGTCGAGGTAGCCATCGCCGTCGATATCGGGTTCCACCACCTCGAACGCGATGGACGCCGATCCGGGCTCGCCCAACGGGTCCGTGACGACCACCGCGAGCGAGTAGGCGCCGAGGGCGAGGCCGGTCAGGTAGAAATCGGCGGTTCCGTCCGCATTAAGTGCGGTCGGTACGCCGGTGAGGTCGGGCAGGCCGCTGAACGTGACGCCGAGCCCCGACAGGTTGGTCTCATAGTCGTCCGCGGCCGCGACCTGAACATGAACCGACCCACCGAGCGGCGAGGTCGCTCCCGATGCGGGCGAAAGAAACGTGACGGTCGGGGCCAGGTTTTCCGCTACGCTGAAGCCCGTTCTCGCCTCTCCGGACTCCCCGGAGCCGTCAATCACCTTGACGATCAGCTCATGCTCCCCCGCGGAGAGGCCGGAAACGATGAGCAGGGCTCCAACCTCGTTGATCTCGGGTTCACCGGGGAGAGGTCCGTCCAGCGAGGAGCCGAACGCGTAGGTCAGCTTGGCGTTGGGGGTCTGAGAGTCGTCCACCAGCGTTGCGATCGACACGCTGTCGGCTGCGTGGAACGCCTGGCCGTCTGTCGGCGAGGTGATCTCGACCTGAGGTGGCGTGTTGTAGGTCTTGAGCCCACCATCGGAGCTGCACGCGAGGAGGAAGCCGAAGATCGCGGGGGAGCGGGGCATGGGTCACCACGGGGAGAGTGTCGCACGGTTTGGGGCGGGTGGGGGCGCGACCAGGGTGGCCAGTGGTCGTCCCGCTGATTTCGGCGTGCCAGCCGCGCCTCACGCGATCGTCGTATCCCAACGCGGGGCGCGGTCCGGATGGAACGACCGCGTAGGCGTGAAGGCCGAGGGGTCGTCGAGGGTGCCCGCCGAAACCATCCGCGCGTCCGGGAACCGACGCGGCCAGTTCACCACTGCGGAGCCGCAGGTGGGGCAGAAACCGCGGTCGATGGGGGCGCCGCTGTCCGCCGTCGAGCTGTACCAGCGCAGTTCCCCGGTCACGGTCAGCGCCTCGGCCGGGACCATCAGCCGCGACGTGTGGCCGGTGCCCGACTGGTGCTGGCAGTCGCGACAGTGGCAATGGAACTGCGCCCGGGGTTCGACGGTGATCGAGTAACGAACGGCGCCGCAGAGGCAGCCGCCGGTAAGGGGAAGGTTCATGGCAGCGTGGTAGCGCGGCGTTCGTGCGGCGACGACGATCCGCCGCCGGCGGCGTGCACGCCGCGATTGTGATTCCCGTGGCGGCGACGTCCATGTGTCGCCGGCGCGTTGGACTGGATGGCGGATCAGCGTTGCCAGAATTCACGTCGGTGCGACAGGCTGGCCCAGCCCGCCGAATTCGCCACATGACTGGTCATGTCATCTGTTCAGCCGGCTTTTCCGGCCGTGCTACCATCGCCCATGATCTCCGCGTTCCTCCTCGCCGCCTGCGCATCCGACCCGGCGGCCACCGGCGGTGGGAAGCTGCCGTGCGGAGCGGGCACGCACGAAGAGTCGGGCGCGTGTGTCGCCGACGCCGACACCGGTGGGACAGCCGACGTCGATGCCGACGGGGACGGCGCACCCGCCGACCAGGATTGCGACGACGACGACCGCACCCGCTATGCCGGCGCAACCGAGGTCTGCGACGACGTCGACCAGGACTGCGACGGCTCGGTCGACGAGGACGCTGCGGACGCCCTGGTCTGGTTCATCGACTACGACGGCGACAGTTACGGCACCGAGCGCCTGACCTGGACCGGCTGCGACGCCATCGACGGCTACGTCGCCAATGCTGACGACTGCGATGACACGAACGCTCTGATCCACCCCGGCGCGACGGAGGACTGCGACGGACTCGACAACGACTGCAACGGTCACACCGATCTCTGCGGCGGGGGCACGCCGAGCAGTCTTGCGGACGCCGACGCGAAGCTCCTCGGAGTAGACACCTACGACGGCGCCGGGGGCGGGCTGTGCGGCGTCGGCGATGTCGATGGAGACGGGCTGGATGACGTCATGGTCGGGGCCTACGACGCAGGCATCACCGAGGTCGGCGTCGCGTATCTTTACTTCGGCGTCCCGACGGGAACTGTCTCCCTGGACACTGCCGACGCGCGGGTGGGCAGTGACGCCTACATCAACTCCATCGGAGCCTTCATGGACGGCGCCGGGGATGTCGATGGGGACGGGAACCCGGACCTCTTGATTGGCGCTCCCTACACGTCGATCCGCGGCGTGTACTCGGGCGCCGCGTACGTGGTTTTCGGGCCCATCACGGCGGACGTGGACCTGAAGAACGCCGACGCAACGCTCGCTGGCACGCAGGACAGCGAATGGACAGGCCGCGCCGTGTCCGGGGCGGGAGACGTCGATGGAGACGGCACGGACGACGTGCTCGTGGGCGCGTTCGGATGGGATCCCGGTGGCATCGAGCGCGCCGGCGCCGCCTTCCTTGTCACCGGACCCGTGGTTGGTGACAGTTCCCTGCGGGACGCCACCGCCTCATTCTTCGGCGAGGCGTATCAAGACGACGTGGGCGCCTCCGTGCTCGGAAATGTCGATCTCAACGGAGATGGTGTGGGAGACGTGGTCGTCGGCGCCCCGAACGTGGAATTCACCGGTAGCTACACCTTCGATGGCGGTGTCTACGCGTGGTTGGGACCGGTGAGCGGGAACCACGTCATCTCCGCCGCCGACATCGTGTTGTCTGGCAACCGCAACGCAGCGGGCGCTGACCTTGGGTCCGGCGACGTCGATGGCGATGGCACGCCGGATCTTGTCATCGGCGCGCATGGCGACGATTCGCGCGGCGCCGGTGCCGGTGCCGCCTACGTGACGGTCGGCACACTGGCCTCCGGAGCACTCGACGATCTGGCGTTCAAACTCTTCGGATCCACAGATGCTGACGCGGCTGGCGCCGCCGTGGATTGCGCAGGAGACACCGACGGGGATGGCTTCGGAGACGTACTTGTGGGCGCCCGCGGGTACAACGCGAGCACGGGCGAGAACGCAGGTGTGGCGTACCTCGTGCGTGGCCCGCTCACTGGGGCGTTGGATCTGGCCGCCGCCGACATTGTTTTGGAGGGCGAGGGCTACTCCGACAGCGCGGGAGCGGCCGTGGCCGGTATCGGCGACGTAGACGGCGACGGCCTGGCGGACTGGATGGTCGGTGCCACGGGCGAGGATCAGGGCGGCGGCGACGCCGGGGCGGCGTATCTGTTCCTCGGCGAGGCGTTCTGAGCGCCCGGCTACTCCGCCGTGATCCGGACGAACACGGCCAACCCCGGCAAGCTCCCGGCGAGCATCGATCCCCCGTCACTGCCCTTCTCCGCCTCCCACGTCGCGATCGGGCCTGCGGGAATGACGGCGTAGGCTCCCGCCGCGGCGACCGTGGATGCATTCACCCCCCTTCCCGTCGTGAACAGGCCGTCGGCTGAATCGGCGTCCAAATAGTAAATGCCGGCGCCGCAGGACCCGCACGAGACGGTGGCTCCCGATAGCGGATTGCCGGAGCGATCGACCACCGACACCAGCAGCATGCCGTCGTCTTCGATGGATCCAGAGTAGCCGAGGACCGCCGCACTCTGCTCGATTGCCGAGGCGAGCGTCGTGGACACGACCCATGCCGTCTGCCCGGCCAACGCACCGCCGTCACCGAGCGCGCCGTAGTCATCGACGGGGATGAGGGTGACGCTGGCGATCACACCCGATCCGCTGACCATGAGAAACGCGCCGATGGCGGGCTTGGCCGAGATGCCCGTGAGTTCGTACACGCCGCCCTTGGTCGTTTTCCCGCTCACGAGAATGTCGAGTTCCCCGCCGGAAAGCGCCGGCGTCGGGTCGGAAATGGAGACGCTCAGCCCGGAAGCGGCGGAGGCACTGGTGGCAAAATCCATCGCCACGCCCGAGATCGCCCAGCCGGTGGTTGGCCCGGTATCGGTATCCGCGTCGGCGTCTGTGTCGGAATCGGAATCGGAATCGGCGTCCGTGTCGCCGTCGGCGTCCGAATCGCCGTCCGCGTCGGCGTCCGTGTCCGCATCCCCGTCGGTGGCGGTGTCGCAGTTGAGCAGACAGGCATTGTCGGCGTCGTTTTCGTCATCGGCGTCGTTGCCACCATCGAACAAGCCACATGCGGAAAGTACCAATGTGGTCAGCATGAGGAACACTCCTCCGCGAGGTTACCCGGTTTGGGCGCCGGCGTCGCGCGCGAGTAGGGCAGCGCGACGGAGTAGCGCGGCGCGTCCGAGTAGGGAGGCGAGGCCAACCAGGGTGGCGCGCCCGAGTAGCGCCGCCGGCCCGGCCCGAGTAGCGCGGCCCGCCCGAGTAGCGCGGCCCACCCAAGTAGCGCGGCCCGCCCAAGTAGCGCGGCCCGCCCAAGTAGCGCGGCGCGCCCGGGTAGGGCGGCGCGTCCGGGTAGGGCGGCGAGGCCAACCAGGGTGGCGCGCCCGGCCGGCGCCGCCGCCGGCCCGACTCAGCCCGCCGCCCGAATGGAAGAAAACCTTCCCTTGGATGGCACTTGGATGCCCATGTGGCCTCGAATGGAAGGAATTCTCTCACTCGCGCTCGGCGAGCTGGACGTCGGCCAGGTCGTCCTTCGCGAGGAGTGTCCCATCGGAGGAGCCGTGTTGCTGCCGTACATCGACCGTGTTGTTCGCCCACGTGTTGCCCTCCAAACTCGCCGAAGGGTGGTGAAGCAGCACCGCGATGAGGGCGGCGTCGGTGAACGTGTTGCGCGCGAGGAGGAGGCCGGCCGTCCTATCCCAAGCGGTCACCTCGTTCTCCGCGAAGACGGCGTTGCCGTGGGCGGGGCGACTCGACAGCAGGATCCCTTCACTTCCGGAAAGCGAGTTGCCTTGGATGTCGTAGGCCCCTACGACATCCAGCCAGATTGCGGCGTGGCGGTGCGGGCCGATGGTGGAATCGGTCAGGGTAAGGGAGGAGGGCCCTCCGAGGTCGGACGCAGACGCGCCGAACCCCCCGCCCCACTCCGCGTCGGCGAGCGTGTCGGTGATCGTGACCGCCGACAGCACCGCCGACCCATCGAGGACCACGGCTCCGGCGAAGCGATTCCCGATCAACCGGACACGGTCGAACTGCGTCCGGCCACCGGCCACGACGTAGAGTCCGGGACCCGCTGTCCCCGAGATCTCACCGCCGCTCGCCCGCAGAAACGCGTCCTCCTGCGCGTGCACACTTCCGGCGAACCCGGTAATGGCCCCCGTTCGGGTGCTCAGAACTTCCGTGTCCACGAGGTGGACCGTCGTGCCGGCGTTGGAAGCGAACACGCCCATGCCGGTGTTCCCCTGAACGGTGCAGCCAGTCGCGGCCAGTGCGGCGCCGTCCTGGACCCCGATGCCTCCGCCACCGGTGCGGTCGGGGCCGCGAGCAAAGAAAAATAACTGGTTCTGCGAGTACACTTCCCGAGGCTACCCCCGCCCCGTTGGCGTCAAACCGTCGTGGCGCTCGGAAACCTCGGCACTAGCTCGTGCAGAACGATGCCCGGAGAGCGTGTCCGCACCCCAGCGCCGCGCCGGCCGACAACGCCCCTCGCGACGACCTCGCCCTCGCCCTCGCCCTCGCGCCGGCCATCCGCCCCGATCTCGCCGGTTCAGCCCGCGTCACTTCATCGCGCCGACAACCTGGCAACCGCGTCCTCCAACGAGAGCCGAATGCGCGCCGCGCGGAGCACGCGTTCTTCCACCGGCCGACCCGCCGCTCGCGTGGCCGAATCCACGGTCAGGCCCAGAACCTCCGCGACCTCGCCGGCCTGGATCCCAGCCTCTGCCGCCAGCTTTGCCGCCGCACGACGGGCGAGCGCCGTTCCGGCGGCGTTGCCCGACAGTTCCGGGCCAACCGCTAGCGCAGAAGCCACGGCCGCGACGACCCGGGCCGCTCCCGCACCGCGCACCGACGCAAGATCCATCGGTTCGAGCTCCACCGTTGGCAGGCCGACGGCGGAATACGCGCTGCGCATCCGCCAGCGCGGGAGCGCAGCGGCTATGGTGGACGTCACCCAGCCGTCCACACACCGCGCGCCCACCAGATCGGCGAAGCACGAACCGCTCCACAGCGCGGCATGCTCTCGCAGACCATGATGATCGGTCTGAGTCAGCACGTACGTGACCAGCCATTCCGCGTGGGTGCGCCGCACCACCGGCTGCACGTGAGCGGGGTGGACGGGCACGGACGCAGCACCCCGGATGCCGAACAGCAGTGCACGCGCGAGGATGCCCGTCCGCTCCGGCGCGGACAGGAACACGACGTGAACGTGTTCGTCCACGACGCAAAAACATACCAGCGAACGCCCGGCACGCTCGATGATGACGCGCACGAGCGCACGCCGGCCCGCCTCGTCCGGGGCAATCGGCTGACGCCCGTGGGTCACGAAGGTGAGGTGGGTCGTCTTGAGCTTCATGCCCGCCGATCTCCGAAGATGATGAATCATGTGTCAAGTTCGGCTGGGAAATCCAGCTGAACTATCGAGATGCTCATGCATATGACCAGTTCGGCCGGAATTGCCGTCCGAAATCAGGAGAGGATAAGTCATCGTCCGACTTCGGCTGGCGCCCGCCGCCGCCCGCCGCCGCGCCCAGAGCAGACCGCACGCCGCTCGCGGCCTTGACCGGCCTCGGTGTCTGGTTGTTTCGCGAGCGGCTCGCTCGGACGGTCTCGCCCCGAACGCGTGCGGGTTCTACGACATCAGCGCTGGCAGCTGAGACATCGGCGCTCGGCACGCCACCGTCTCCTGCCGCCTCAGCGTCACTAAGTCGCCGCCATCGCGGAAAATCGTCGTTCACACGACCTGAACCGGAGCATGTGGGCCTTGACGCCTGACGCGCTTTTTCGGCGACACCGACGACGCGGCGCCGCGGTCGGTGCCCACGGTGCCCACGGCGCCCACGGTGCCCACGGCGCCACTACGGATCCACCCGCCACACATGACCGCGATAATCCCCGAGGTACATCCTCCCCTGTGTGTCCGTGGCAAACGTGGACAGGATGACATCGGTGTTGACGAGCAGGCGCGACTCCCCCCCCGCCGGCGGCACGCCCCACACCTTGCCCGAATAGAAGTCCGCATACAAATAGAGCCCGTCAAACAACGGAATCGACGGTCCGCGGTACACCACCCCACCCGTGACACTGACGCCTTCCGCATGCGAGTACTCGGCGAGCGGATGGAGGGTCGTATCCGCACAGGTCTGCGCGTTGTAACAGTGGTTTCCCTCCCTCACATTCCAGCCGTAATTGCCGCCGGACACCGCGATATTCACCTCCTCCCACTCTCCCTGCCCCACGTCGGCGAAATACAGCCGCGACCCGTCAAAATGCATGCCCCAGATGTTGCGCAGGCCGTAGGCATACACCTCTGGCGCCGCACCGGGAATGTGCGGGTTGTCCGCCGGAATGGTGTAGGGCGCGGTCCGCACATCCACGCGGAGGATGGACCCAAGCCAATCGGCCGGATTCTGCCCCGTTCCGTGGGGGTCGCCGCCCGCGCCGCCATCGCCAATGCCGATGTAGAGCATGCCGTCGTGACCGAACGCCAGCGAGCCGGAGTTGTGGTTTGAGTACGGCTGATCGAATGAGAGAATCTCGACCTCGGACGCAGGATCGGCTACGCCCCGGCTTACGACGAAACTCGCCACCCGCGTGCGAATCTGTTTGCCAACCTTGTACGTGTAGTTGACGTACAGGCGGGGATCGGTTGGGAAATTGGGGGAGAACGCCAGGCCGAGCAGCCCAAGTTCGCCGCCCGAAACGATCTTGCTGCGGAGATCGAGCGCGAGCGTCGGGCCCGGCGCCCGCGCGGGGGCCCGCGCATCCGGGGCAACCGCTGGAACCCGCCACAACCGACCGTCCTGGGTCGTAATCCAGACGTCACCGGGAACGGCGAGGGCCGTCGGCATCTCCAGCGCGGCGATTTCGACGAGGTGGAAGGGGAGAGTTGGCATCGGGAGCCTCGCGGAAAGCGGGGACAGGGTGGAACGGAGGAAAAAAGTGGACGCTGAGCGGCGTCGGCGCGTCGCAAGGCGGCGCATGCTCCGGCAGCGCCCAGACATCGGCGGATACAGGATCTCCGAACCGCAGCGTCAGGGCCAGGCGGGCGCGGAGGAGCTGCGTCGCATCGAGATCTTCCCGGCGGAGCACGGCCCAGCGGAGGCCGCGCGCGGAAAGGTTTGCCGTCGCGGCGCTCCACCGGCAGAAGGGAACGGCGATGGCAAGGGCAGGATCGAAGGGATCGAAGCGGGGCGGCATGTCGGGCAGGAGCGTGTCGTCCATGCCAATGAGGTCGGCAAACGCCGGCCCCGTCACGATGCGAGCCTGGGGAACGAGCCACTGGCGGAGGCGTGAACGCGCGTCCCACGGGAGCTCGATGGTGGCGGCGGCGGACGCAGCGGGCGGGGCGGCGGGGGCGGCGGACGACGCCGGCGGGCCCGCCCGGTCGCTGTCGCCGGACGCCGCCCCGCCGGCCGGGAGCGTCGCCACCGCAGCCACCTCTCCAATCCCCCACGAATCTTCCGACGGTGAGCGAATCACCGGCTCCAACAACGCAACGAGCGATAGTAGGCTTGCGACGGCGACGGACGCCGCCGGGGGCAGCCCCGTTCGGGGCAGCACCGACACCGCCCACGCACCCCCCATCGCCGCGAACGGAATCGCAAACGCGACGAGGCGCGGCCACCCGCGGAACATTCCGACCGACCCGGGCAGCGCCTCGACCCACGCCAACGGCCCCGCTACCTCCGCACTCCCCACGCGAATCGCACCGCCAAGCGTCAACGCAATCAGCACCCCGGCGATCACGACGGGAATCGCCGCTCGCCACGTCCGCCGCCACGCCGCCACGCCGAGCGTGAGTCCCGCGGCAGCCACCGGCCCGTACCCCATCCATGGCGCGTACTCGTATCCACCGAAATCATGGCGAAAATCCTCACTTCGTCCGAACAGGAGCCCAAGATGCGGCAACGAGCTGAGCGTGCGCGGCGGCGCGAGGGTAAACGGGTACGGCCACGCCGCGCCCGCCGACAGCAGCGGCCAGAGCGAAAGCGCCGACGCGACGGCAACCGACGCAATGCCGACCGCCGTGATCCACGTCCGCGCCCGCGCTTCCGTCGCAAGCCACGCCACGAGCAACACTTCTACGATCGCGAAGAACAGGGCGCCGCCGCCGCCGGACGCCACGAACGCCGCCGCACTCCCTGCCGCCAGCGCCCACGCCACGAAGCGCCGCGTCGGCGCGACTCGACCGATCAGCGCCGCACGGATAAAAAGTGCAGCGTGTACGGGGTACAACAGCGTGAGCACGCTCTCCATCCTGCCCACCCAGGTCAGGTTGGCGAGAAACATCGACGACGACGCAAGCACCGACGCGGTGGCGGCACCCCACTCGCCTGCGTCGTCGTCTTGCAGCCACGCTCTCGACCATGCCCAGGCGCCCCCCGCCGCGCCCACCAACGCGACCAGCCACAGCGCATTCCACGCGACCACAAACCCCGTCAACCCTCCCCCCGCGACATGGAAGGGCGCCCACATCAACAGGGCGGCCAACGGGTCTACGAGCGCGGTGGTGACACGCTCCGGCGCGTTCGGGTCGCCGGCCACGCCGTAGCATCCGTTCCCCCCCACGAGCGCCGAGGCAAGCAACTCCGCGTGCGGACCCGCCTCCGATCCGTAGGTGCCCAGCAGTCGCGACGTAGGCGCGCTGGCGACCGGGCCGAAGAGCTGCGCGGCCGCCACGCCCCCGCCCGCCGCGGCAAACGCGCGCGCCCTCACCCCCACGCCGTCACCCGCGCACCACCATCGCTGCCCCGAGCGCCAGCAGCGCGATGCCGGCCAAACGCATCGGCGAGAGCGTGTGCACCTCACTTTCCAACAGACCAAAGTGATCGATCAACGCACCCGTCACCAACTGTGTCGCGACGTTGACCGTGATGAAGGCCGCCGCGCCGAGCACGCCAACCGCGCGGTTGGCGAGAATCACCATACCGGTGCCAACGATGCCGCCGAGGAACGCCCACCATGGCGCCCCGGAGATCGCACCCATCCACTGCCGGCCTGCGAACGGAAGCAGGAAGATGGCACCGAACACGGCGCCGATGATGTGCGGGCCCCACGCGCCGGGCAACGTGCCGAGATGGCGAGCGAGCACCTCGTTCATTTTGACGACGAAGGGCAGAAGGAGTCCAAACAGCAGCGCGTAGCCCACGAGAGTGTCTCCGGTCCGATGTCCCTATCTCGGCGCGGCCCGCGACCTCACCCGGTCATAGTGACGGCGGACCGGCCGGATCGACATGCGGGCGCACACAAACGACGACCAGACGGGCACCATCCCGCGCGCGCTCGCCGACGCGCCATGGTATCAAAAGGCGCTACCCTGAAACTGTCCCCGGCGCCGCCGCACGGCCAGCAGCGAGAGCGCAATGGCGCCGATGTTGACGGCGCTTACGACGGCGCACGCGCCAGAGCTGCCCGTCGGCTCGTCTTCACAGACGCGGTCGTCGGCGTCGGGCACATCGGCCGCGGTCCAGTCCTCACAGCCCTCACATTCGTACCCGTCGATCTCGACGAGCGTCAGGCGGTTCACGACCTCACCTGTGGCACTGTCGAGACGGACAGGCAGGCAGAACTCCCCGCTTCCATCCGGACATTCCTCACACTCGACGCCGAAGCTCGGCACCAGTCGGCAAATCTCGCCCTCCTCCCTGTCCTCGCCCATGAGCGCATCCATGGCCCGGCTGTCAAAGATGCCGGCGAACTCGATGCCGGCGATGGAGTTGCCATCGGGCGCAAACGCGCCGCTGATCTCCAAATTCCAAACAGACAACGCGACACCGGCGATACCAACTACGGTTTCATCCTCGGTTATTTCGAAGTACGGTGCATCCGAAAAGTCGGCACTATCCGGCACCAACGTCGCGTTGCAGAAGTCCTGCACCGGCGGATCGGAGTCCTCACGGGCCGTTGCGCTGAGCAGATCCAATTCGTCTCCCCGGACGTCGATCACGCCCATCAGCGGGTCGGTGGTCACATACTGGGCCAGCAACGAGCCGACCCCGGCGGGCTCGACCCACCGACCCGCGCTGAGGTCGATTGCGAACGTAGCGCCAACCAGATCGTCGGCGGCGTCCAGAGGGGTACCAATCTCGGAGGTCCGGAACTCCGTCTCGCCGCTACCGCCGCAATAGCGCAGCGTGAATGCGTAGTCGGTGTCGGGCTCGAGCGGCTCGTCCGGCGTGAACACCACGGTGCGCTCCCCGCGGAGGGACTGGGTTCCGTCCACCGGGGCTTCGACCTCCGCGCTCGGATCCTCGCCGCTCAGTTCGAACTCGATGCTTCCGCGGTAGTAGGCATCGCGACTGCCATCCACCGGAAACGTCGATTCGATGACGGTCGAGCAGTCGGAGTCGGTGTCCGAGTCAACGTCACTGTCGGAGTCGGAGTCGCCGTCGGAGTCGCTGTCCGTGTCGGCGTCCCCGGAATCGCCGAACCACGACGGGGTCGTGCCGTTCGTGTCGTCATCATCGTCCTTGTCGGCGGCGAACAAGCCGCATCCAAGCGACAGCGGGAGGGAGAACGCAAGGGAAAGCGAGAGCACCAGCATGTCCGATCCGGGAGTGCGGGGAGTGTACTCTGGCCGCACGAGTCGTGGGTGCCCGAAAGCAAGCGCAACCGCAGGTTGCCCCCCAAACCATGAGCCGAGCTACATCTCGGCGGCGGAGCGTTCGTGGTAGATCGTGGGAATGATGCACCTTCCGCTAGCCTTCTTGCTCGGGTGCGCGCGCCATGAACCCGCCGCGTCGTCCGCCTCACCCGCCGCTCCGCCCGGCGACATGACACCCTGTTAGGCATGAACCATCTGAACCTTCGAGGAGCGGGACATGAAAGCGTCGGGCGCGAGCGAAGGGCCGTCGGCATCGGAGCTCATTACGAAAAGAATCGCCGAACTCGGCGACTGGCGCGGTGAAACCCTCCGCAGAATGCGCACGCTCATTCTGGCAGCGGACCCCGACATCGTCGAGGAGTGGAAGTGGATGGGCACTCCGGTTTGGTCGCACGACGGCATCCTCTGCACGGGCGAGTCCTACAAGAACGTCGTGAAGCTGACCTTCGCCAAGGGCGCGGCTCTGACGGATCCGGCCCGGCTCTTCAACGCGAGTCTCGACGGAAACGTACGCCGCGCCATCGACATCCATGAAGGAGAAGCAGTGGACGAGTCCGCCTTCAAGGCGCTCATTCGCGAAGCGGGCGCGCTCAACCGTTCTGGCAAGTCGAAACCTTCGAAGAAAGCCAAGTCCTGAGGGAGGACCCAAAAACCAGGTCCCCCACAAGAACGCTTCCGTTCCTGTGGGGGGCCGTCGGGTGGGGAGACGCGGAGGGCGGGCGGTGGCCGTAGCCCCCGCCCCGCCGTGGTGCGCTACCCGCAATCCTCGTCGGCGGCGTCACACGGCTCTTCCACGCTGCCTTCTTCCTCGCCTTCCTCGCCCTCACCTGCCTCGGGCTCCGCGGGGTGCGTCTCGCCACCGTGCTCCTGGACAATCGGTCCCGGCTCGGACTCGGGACCCCAAGCCATGCTGACGACGACGGAGATGGCGCAGCCTTCCATGTCGATCGCAAGGTCGGCGATCGCCGAGCGCTCCGAGTGCACCAGCGCGTCGATGGACACGTTGTAGGTGTAGCTGACCGGTTCGTCGGGCTCCGCACAGCCGGTGCTGCTGCCGGAGGACCCGCCGGAGGAGCCGCCCGAAGAGCCGCCGCCGGAAGAACCCGACGAGCCGTCGCCGGAATCCTCGCCGTCGTCCGACTCATTGCTGGTGACGGTGTCGCCATCGCCTTCGTCTTCCGTGGTTTCGTAGCAACCGACATCGGATTCGCCTGAAACCGAGCCGTCCACCGAGAGCCAACCGCCACTGTGGCTGCCCTTGAGCTCGATGCCCTCGAAGTTGAAGGTCGCGCTGGTTCCCACCGTGTCGAGGTAACCGTAGAGCGATTGACCGATGAGGTCACGACCGCGGACGCCGTCGCACTCCACCGCAATGATGTCCAGCACGCGGAGTTCGTAGGCGCCGTCCACGAGTTGGAGGCCCGGATCCGGAACGGGGGAGATGACCACCGTTTCGTCAGGGCAACCGGTGAGTACGAGAAGCGCGAGGATCGAGGTGAAACGGACCATGATGTTGACTCCAGAGGGGTTGCGAGATTGCCCACCGGACTACTTCACGAAGCGTGCCAACCCCATAAGTTGCTGATTTTATTAGCACACCACGGCGCACCCCGCTCCCGACCATGACTTTCGTGTCCGAGGCTGGCGTCTGGAAGCGCCTCCCGGCGGGAAGGGATCGCGGAATGCGTTAGACTCCCGCCCCTCGGAGGTTCGATGTCCAATCTCGACGACCCACAACCGGAAGTCAGCCGCGGCCCGGGTTGCCTCATGCAAGTCGTGACGCACGGCGTCGCGCTGGTCCTCGGCGGCGTGCTCGGCGTCGTTGGCGCGCAGGTCGTGGAGTACATGCAGGACCCGGAGACACTCTCTCGCCCCGAAGGCGAACTTTCGCGCGCCCAGCTGATCGCCAAGCTCGACGAGGCCGAAAAGAAGTACGCCGACATCCTGGCAGAGGGTGCCAAGAAGGAAGAGACGCACCGCACCGAGTTTGAGGCCGCGAGCGCCAAGGTCCTCGGCCTTCAGGGCGACGTCTCGAAGAAGGAAGACGAGGTCAAGGTGCTGGAGCTGAAAGTACGCAAGGGCAAGAACAAAAGCGCGGCCCTCGAGAGGGAATTGGAGGAGAAGCAGGCCGAATTGGGCGCACTGCAGGTGCTCCTCGACGAAGCCCGGGTCGAGCAGGACCGGCTCAAGGCGGACCTGGTGGTTGCCCACGAGGAAACGACCGAAGCGCGCCAACAGACGAATGTGGCCCGAAACGAAACGGTGGACGCGCGCTGGGACACGTTCAAGACCGAGGCCATCGTCTCCATCTGCGAGAAGGGAAATCGGAACAAGCTCGCCAAGTGTCGGGATGAAGTTCGCGAAATGATGGACAGCAAGCGCGCGGCGCGGTTCAAGCAGTGCGTGGGCAGCAAACAGGCGGTCCCGCGCCTCGTCAAGGCGGATCCCAAGGTCAAGGATCCCGAACTTCCCCGCTGGTCGGAGTGGTTCAATCAGGACAGCGCGTTCACCGAGAACAAGTGGTACCTGGTCTTTTGCGATCCGACGCTGCCCGAGGCTACGCTCGGTGACGACGTGGACGATTTCTAGCGCCGCGCAGCGCACCTACCGCGAAAAGTAGCGCTCCACGCTGCCGTCCGGGTCTTCCAGAACGCGGGTGTGGCCGAAGCGGAACCCTTCCGAAAGGTAGAGCTGATGGGCACTGCGGAAGCGCACATCACTCCACAGCTCGGTGCGGGAGAACGTTCCGAACGCCGCGCAGCGTCGCAACAACTGTCGCGCAAGCCCGTGCCGCCGCGCGTCGGCCGCCACGTAGATGCGCTTGATCAGCCGCGTGCCGCCGTGGGGGACGACGCCCGCCGTCGCGACAATCCGGCCCGCCGCCTCCACGACCCAAAACTCCCCGTGGGCGTACACCCCCGCGATGTCAAACAAGTCGTCCTCGAACGCCGAATCGAACCCGAGCCCGAACTCGTCGTAAATCGCGGCGACGTGGGCGGCAACGTCGTCACCGGCGCGGAAGGGGCGGATTTCCATGCGCGGGAGTAACATCGCGGTCTGGGGACAAGGGCGGCCCGGACTGGCTGCGAACGCGCCGACCGGCTACCCCGAGGCGATGTGGCTCCTGCTCGCCGTTCTGGTTGCGGCCGACACGCCGCCCATCGTGAAGTGGGCGAACGGAGTCGAACGTGACGCGGTCAAGCTCAAGACCACCGCCAAACAGCTCTCCGACACGGCCGCAGCGACAGCCGCGGACGGCCGCATCAGCCGCCTCGCCCCGCTGCGCTCGGACGTGGAAGACGTGGTGCAACGCGCCGAAGTGTTGGTTCGCGTGAGCAATGAGGATCTGCCCAAGTAGGGGGGGGGGGGGCTCGTGTGGGGGGGGCGTCGGCGGCCCGCAGCAACGCCCGCCACACGCCGGCTAACCGTCACACCTGCCGCGATGACGATGGGTTGCCCGATGCAACCGACAGAGACGACGGTGGAAACGGCGATATCGACAGCCACGAGGAAATCCGCTGGGACTGCCCCTGAACCCGCCCGCCAACCTATATAATCCTCTACCAAGGCGGCGCGAGTCCGCCATCATTCCGGAGGGATCGCCCCCGCAATCAAGGCCAACGTAAATCCATCGGGGCAAGCGAGGGTTTTTGATGGAGGAGGAAGCGAAGTGAGCCAGGCGGCCCGGGCCGTCTGCGGAGATCGCCGGAGTACGAGCGCCAGGGCCACCGGCTGGCGGAGGGGGCGCGACTCGTCGACCGCGATCAAACGCAGGTTCAACCCACGCTCCAGCGCCCGATAGCGGAGCGCCGCGAAGGAGATGCCGGGCCAATCCTCGACATGGACGGCGACGGTTACGCCGCCCGCCGCACCGCCAGCCGCACCGCCGGCGGAGGCGCTGTTCGCGGACTCGGCGGCATCCACCAGCCAGTCCAACGCCGCGTCGATGGGAAACTCCGGCGTGGACGGCGGGGTTCGCCGCCAGTCCGATTGCCCGACGACGGCGCCCGACACATTGAGATCGTACGCCACCGTCTGCGCCACCGTCGTAAGGGCAAGGATCGGCAGCACCCGCGACCAGCGAGGCGCCATCGAGGCCACCGCGAGTACGAGCACGGGAACCACCGGCAGTAGATACCGAGCTTGCGGGTTCACCGTCAGCGGCAGCAGCGCCAGCACCATGCCGACGGCCCAGCCCAACATTCGGAGCCCGCCGCCCGACAACAGCGCCACCACCAACCCGATCAGCACGGGCGGCTGCGCCACGACAAAGGCGGCATCCACATACATCGCCAATCGCCCCCCGAGGCCGGCACCGCCCCGGAGCGCCTCCGGCACATTTCCGCCCGCCTGCGCGTACGCAACGACCTCCGCCGCGTGCCAAGGATAAAGCACCATAACAAACGCGACCGGAATGCCGACGAGCGGCCAAAGCCGACGCGGCGTTCTCCGCGCCCGAATCACGGTGTCCACCAGCGGCACCGCCAGCAGCGGCCCGCCAGCGAGCCGCGTCCACAACGCCATCCCGGTGGCGACGCCTGCGGCGACGAATCCGCCATCCAACAGGCCGCCGACGGCAAAGGCCACACACCCCACCAACGGGAAGTCGAACATCGACGAGCGAGCGGCATGCACGATGACCGGCGAAGCCAGCCCCGCCACCACCGCGAACGCCCCGCCGACGCGCCCGCCGACCGCGTTGCCCCCCCGCCAGAGCCCCGCTGCGAGCAGCAGGTGGAACGGCAGCCACGCCGCCACCGCCGCGCGCTCTCCGATGCCGCACAGGCCCTGGACGAGCGCCAACCACGCGGCGAGGATGCCGGGGTTGGGGACGAGCGACGTCGCAAGGGAGAGCACGCTCGATAGGTCCGCGCGCGCTGCTCCTGCCAGCATTTCCAGCGCCATGGCGCGGTAATGCGCGGCGTCGCCCTCTGGAATCGCCGCGTTCGCGCCCGCGAGCGCTACGGCGTGCATCCACGACGCAAGACCTGCGGCCATAACGGAGAGCCGGACTCTTGCCGGTTGGCCCCGGCCTACCCGAAGATGGAGCTGCAATCGTACGGAAGCGACGTGATCTTCCAGTAGTACCCGCCCGCATCATCCGTCAGTTCGATGTTTTCCATCGCATCGCAGTACCAATCCCCGTCGACGGCGTAGAAGGACCAAAGGCCGTCGTCCAATTCCCACGTGGCCGCCTCCCCGTCATTCAATACGTCGTTGCCGAGCAGATCCCAGTACTCCTCGGCGCTGTGGTCGTAGGCGTAGATGTAATTCAGCCGCTCGCCCGAATAGTTGGAGATTTCCAGGCTCAGCGAGTCGACATCGGAGTCGGAGTCGGAGTCGCTGTCCGAGTCGGAGTCGGAGTCGGAGTCGGAGTCGCTGTCCGAGTCGCTGTCGGAGTCGGAGTCGGAGTCGCTGTCGGAGTCGCTGTCCGAGTCGGAATCACTGTCGGTATCGGTGTCGCTATCCGCGGCATCGCCGTTGCCGTCGTCGTCCTTGTCCTCGTCGTCGTCACTTCCGCTGAACAGCGAGCAGCCCGAAAGTGCAAGTGCGAGGCTGAAAATCGAGATGAGAGACAATTTCATGGAAGCTCCAGCCGGTGCGACGGCAGCCGGGGCAGCGACGCTAACGCGAGGCGTGCAGGCTGGCAAATTCGGGGCGCCGGCTCGTCGATCACCGCGGAGAGCGTCGTCTTTTCGCCGGTTGAAGGGTCCTCGACCTCCACGATGGCGAAGGTAGCCGCTCAGTCGGCGCTGCCCGAGGCAAGCGCAAACACCCGGCCTGCGGCACGTCGCTGTCCGCGTCAGAATCGGTATCCGTGTCCGCGTCTGCGTCTGCGTCTGCGTCTGTCAGCCGCCGCCCCACACGTCGAGAATCCGGTCAAGTCGTGCCACCGACGCATCGCCCGCGCCTGCGTGCCGGACGAGTTGACCCCGACAGTAGCCGGCGTCGAAATCGCCACCCATCGCCGCGACGATCCGCTCGATGTCGGTCCAATCCTTCGCGCGGTTGAACAGCGCCTTGAGCACCACGAGATCCTCCGGAGAGAGTGCCGGGAACGGCTTCTCCCCGATCCATACTGTCCGCGTCCGCGCCGCGGCGTCCGTGTGGAGCGGGATGCTGTCGAAGAACAGGTCGATCCGGACGCCATCCACGTAGAGGCGGCCATCCCCGCGTTCCGCCGCGACCCTGGCGGCCTCATCGGGCAGGATGTCCAGTCCAGCCGCCGCGAGTGCGTCGAGTGCGGGCCGCGCCCCATCCATCGGTACAAACACGTTGACGTCACCATCGACCGTGGCGCGGGCGTACCCAGAGACCTGCATGGCGATCGAGCCCCCGACAGCGTACGGAATGCGCGAGGCGGGATGCGGGGCGCGGCGAAGTATCGGGCGCAGCGTCGGCTGCACCCCTGCCCGCAGGGCTTCGCTCGGCCCCCGTCAACGCGCCAGCGCGTCCCGAATCAAGGGCACCAGCACCATCGCCTCTCGCTCGGCGCCAACGCCGTTCGGATGGAGCGGATCGGAGAACCAGTGGCCGGGCTGAAACCCGCCTTCCTCCTCGGCAAGATCAACCAGTGTGGCCCCCGTTTCACGCGCAACCGCGCGGATGACGACGTCCGCGCTGGCCGGCGCCCGCAACGGCGCAACGTCGAGATCGAGAGAAGCGTGCCATGCAGCAACCTTTTCCGCCGGCTCCGACGCCGCATGCGCGCGCGCCCACTCTCCGTAGGCCGACCGGCCGCACGCCGCGTCGAGGCGGGAGAGGAGCGCGCCCTCCAACCCGGCCGGCGTCGGCTGTAGTACCCGCACGACATCGGCGCAGGCCGGATGTCCCGTCGTCAACACTCCGGTGGGCGCGCGATCGAAATTGCGAAGGAGCGTCGTCACCAGTACCGGGGCTGGACTATCGCGCACGGCGTCGGTCAACTCACGGCGGAAGCGCTCGTCCACGTCCGCGCGCACCCGCAGCACCAGGTCGTCCTCGATGGGAAGTACGCGCCCAGGCTGGTTTTCCCTCCGGATTCCGTGCATCGGCTCCAACCACGCGCGGATCCACGAGCGCGACAGCACCCGCTCAATCGGCAGCGTCCAGAGTGACACCGCATGGATCTCGCCGCGAAACAGCGACATGTTGTAGTCGTTGTGCCCGGTCTGGATCACCAGCAAACTTGGGCGCAGGACGTCGATGGTGTGCACCAACATCCGAACAGCCGCCGTCGTCGAACCCGCGACCCCAAGATTCACGACATCGACGTTCGGCAAGAGCCGCGCGACCGTCGATGGAAAATCACCGTTCGGGCTGGGATTGAAGGGATTGCGAACCGTTGACCCCCCCAGAAAGATCACCCGCGGACGGGTGTCGTTCGCGGCCACGCGGACGTCACTCTCCGGGTGTCCCGGGCACACCAACCCCGTGGCGACGACGGTGCAGATGCCGATGCGCGCCACCGTCTCCGACGGCGGCACCGGCCCCATCGCCACGTGCGCCACTCCCTCCACGCCCGCAAACAGCGCGCCCGCCACGACCATCCCCGCGAGCAGCTTCCGCGGCCCCCCACGCAGCCGGCCCGCGCGCACGTTTCCTCGCTCGGTCGGCATGCCGCAGGCTATCCTGCGCCGATGCCGCTCGTTTCCACCGCGCTCGCCACACTCGCGCTCGTTCCCTTCGCGCTGGCGGGTGATCCCATCGTCTCCATCGGCGCGGAAGTCGTGTTGGCGCCGGGCGGAGGGTGGGCGCGCGCTTTCCCGGAAGACGTCGGCTGGACGCTGGTTTGGTCCGCCGGCGGAGACTACAACGCGCTGCCCATGACGGCGGATCTCGTCGTCGATGACCGTGATCGCAAGCACCTCACGGGGCGCACCGACCTCAAGGACCACGCCATCGTCCGGTGCCCCGACGGCACGTTTCTCCACGTGGGCTCCGCAAACCTGCACGTGGACAACGACAGCGCCTACGCGCACCGCTTCGACGCGGAGTTCAATCTTCTCGCCAGCGGAACGGTCGAAGAAGACAATCCCAACCGGCAACACAACGATCCCGCGCTGATCTGTGCGCCCGTCGGAGAAGCGGTCGCGTACATGGACAAGCAGGGGCAGGCGAGCGCCACGCTGTTCGACATCGCCGGCAACGGAACGATGACGGGCACGAGGGCAGTCGACGGCGCGCCCCGCGTGATGGGCGGCGGGCTCGTCTGGAACGCCGATGACGACACCTTCCTCATCATCGGCGGCGCCTACGACAACGCGCTCACGCTGGCCCGCTACGACATCGACCTGAACCTGCTCGACACCCAAAAGCTCACCGCGCTCCCGGCCGGCTGGCACGCCTTCTGGCCGCAGGCGGTGATGCGCGTGGGAGACTTCTGGATACTGGCCCACGCGGGCAATGACGAGGCGGTGCACTGGGATCAGGGGGATGGTGACATCTGGGTCAAGGTCTACGACCTCGACTGGAACCTCATCCAGGACGAGCAGGTGACGCACAACACCGCGCCGATCGGCGGCATGCGGCCGGGGCTGGCGCGCAAGAATGAACAGTTGCTGGTGACGTACGACAAAAGCGTGCATCCCGTCGTCATTCCGCTGACACTCGATCTGGCGGCGCTCGGCGTGGAAGGCGGCGACACGGGGCAATGGTCGGACCCGGCGGACACCGACAGCGATGGATCGGAGGATTCGGCGCCGGACAGTGGCGGCGATGACGACGACGATGACGACTGCGGCTGCGCAACGAACGTCGGCGCCGGGTGGTCGCTCGGCGGTTGGTCCCTGGCCGGGATGCTGCTGCTGCCATGGTGGAGGCGGCGGAAGGCGGCGGAAGCGTGGGGCGAAGATCAGGCGGTCACGCCACCGCCTCGTCCACCACGATAAGCCCCACGACCGAGGTGTCCACGCTCTCCACGCGCTCGCGCTCCGTCCTGCTCCTCGTCGGTGCGCTGGCGACATTTCCCGCGTGCTCTGGCGGTGACGGTGCCGATGGAAACGATTCCGCATCGGCGTTGGCGGAGGCGTTTGCCGCGGAGTTCGTGGACGCGCACAACGCCGCTCGCTCGCGCCCCGAACCGACGCCAGACCCCGCGATTCCGGACGTCACATGGGATGACGAACTTGCCCTTTTCGCGCAGAACTGGACCGACGCCTGCGTGTTCGAACACAGCAAGGGTGAAACGGGTGAAAATCTCGCCATCGACAGCCGCTCCGTCCGGCCCACCGACATCGTGGACTACTGGTACTCGGAGATTGCCGACTACGACTACGCCGACAACACCTGCGCGCGCGGCGCCCAGTGCGGCCACTACACGCAAGTCGTCTGGCGCGACACCGAACGAATCGGCTGCGCCAAAACCGCGTGCTCCAACGTCGAGGGCTTCGGCGCGGGCGAGTTCTGGGCGTGCGAGTACGACCCGCCGGGTAACTTCGTAGGAGAGAAGCCGTATTGACGTCGCGCGGATCGGTTAGCCGCTCGGCATGATTGGCGTCCCGCTCGGAGCATTCCACCTCTCCGGTCGCATCGGCAAAGGCGGCATGGGTGAGGTGTGGCACGGGCTACACACGCGGCAGCAGGTGCCGGTTGCTGTCAAGTTTCTGCGGGAAGACAGCCCCAAATTGCGCGTGGCGTTCACCGAGGAAGTGCGCGCGGTTGCGCGGCTCGACCACCCCGGCGTCATCCTCGTGCTCGACCACGGCATCGTCGATCCCGCCACCTCCGCGGCGTCCGAAGGGCGCCTGCACATCGGCTCGCCGTGGCTGGCGATGGAATTTTGCTCCGGGGGCACGCTGACGCAGCGGCCACCGACACAGTGGTCGGAACTCCGCGGCTTGTTGGTGGATATCCTCGCAGCCCTCGCGTATTCGCATGCGCGCGGCGTGCTGCACCGCGATCTCACGCCGGACAACATCATGTTCGCGGGCCAGGAGGACGTGCGCCCGGGTCTGAAACTGTCGGACTTTGGGCTGGCTTTTGCGTTCAAGCCGGAGGAGGGCTCGTCGGTCATCACGGGCACCCCCGCCTACATGGCGCCCGAGCAGTTCGCGCGCGCTTGGCGAGACACGGGGCCGTGGACGGACCTGTACGCGCTGGGCTGTGTGGCCTGGGCTCTGGCAACGGGCGTGCCGCCGTTCGGTTCGTCGCGCCCCCCGGAGGTGCTCATGCTCGCGCACCGCGAGCTGGATCCTCCTGCGTTCAAGCCTCGCTTTACCGTTCCACCCCGCTTCGAGGACTGGCTTCGGCGCCTGCTCGACAAGGATCCTGCCCGCCGGCCTCCGCGCGCGGCCGAGGCGTCCGCCGGGCTCCTGAACCTCGACGGCGCGCGTGTTCCGGGCGGGATGATTCCCGTGGCGTGGCGTGCAGCAGAGCGTCCTCGCATCCCGATGCGCCTCGTCGGCGCCGGCCTCGGTCTGTACGGCGTCCGGGCCGTGCCCATGGTGGGGCGTACGGCCGAGCGCGATGAGCTGTGGACCGCTCTCCGCGACGTTCAGGAGCAGTGGTCGGCGCGCGTCGTGACCCTCCACGGCGCTGCTGGCGTCGGCAAAACCCGCCTCGCCGAATGGTTGTGCGAGCGTGCGCACGAGAGCGGCGGCGCGACCATCCTCCGGGCCGATCACTCGCCCGAACGAGGAGATGGCATCGGTCCGATGTTGGCCCGGCATCTCGGCTGCAGCGGCCTCGACCGCAACGACACGCGCGCCCGTCTGGACACGCTGCTGGCCATTTCCGGAGATGCCGACGAACCCGAAGGATTGACCGAGCTTATCCACCCCTCCGGCTCCGGCAGCCTCCGCCTCGGCGCCCCGGACGAGCGTCACGTCCTCGTCCGCCGCCTGCTGGAGCGGTGTTGCACGGAACGGCCGGTGATCGTTCATATCGAGGACGCGCATTGGGCAGGAGAAACGTTGGGTCTGGTCGAGCACGTCCTGCGCGCGCAGGCGGATTCTCCCTCGCCGGTGCTGTTCGTGCTCACCGTTCGAGATGAGGAGCTGTCCGAGCGCCCCGTCGAAGCCGCGCAATTGGGTGAGCTGATGTCCGTTCCCACGTGCCGGTGGTCGGAAGTAAAGCCCCTTTCCGGCGGAGAACAGGCGACCCTGGTCCACACGCACCTCGGCCTCGACGGCGACCTTGCGGAGCGCGTCCGTGAACGTGCCGGCGGCAACCCCGCTTTTGCCGTGCAGCTCGTCGGAGACTGGGTGCAGCGCGGCATCCTGGACGTTGGCGCGGATGGATTCTCGCTCCGTCCCGGCGCGCATGCCGTCCTTCCCGACGACATCCACTCGGTGTGGACGGCAAGAGTTGATCGCGTGCTGGAGGCGTTCCGTGAATCCGGTGCAGAGGAGGCCAGGATCTCCCTGGAGATCGCTGCGGTCCTCGGGGCGGAGGTCGATGACGCGGAGTGGCACCGGGCGTGCGAGTTGGCGGACGTTTCGGTTGCACCCGGGTTGGTCGAGCGCCTCGTGCGAGAGCGCCTGGTCCGCCCCATTCCGGGAGACACGCTGGTGTGGGCGTTTGCTCAGGGCATGTTGCGCGAGTCGTTGGAACGCGCCGCAGAAGAGTCCGGGCGTCTCGCCGATCATCACCGCGCCGCCGCCGCCATGGTGCGCGACAAGAAGGGCGCGCGCGGCGTAACGGAGCGGCTCGGTCGTCACCTGTACGCGGCCGGAAAGTGGGTGGACGCGCTCGGCTACCTGCTGGAAGGTGCCCGATTGCGCGCCATGCGGGGAGAATATCGCGCGGCGCACACACTGCTCACGCGTCGCGAGGACGCGGTGCTCCGCGCCAACCTGGCCGACGACGACGAGCGGCGGGCGGGAACGTTTGTCGTCCGCGCCGACGTCTTCCGGCGGCAGGGTCAATTCGATGCCGGGCGTCGTGAGGCGGAGCGGGTTGTGGCCGACGCACGGCGGTTCGGCTGGAAGCGACCGTTGCCAGACGCGCTTGCGCTCCTCGGGGAGCTGGCACGTTTGCGGGGAGAGCCGACGGCCGCGCTGGAGATGTTCCTGCAAGCGCGAACGCTGTTCGGCTCCGATCAGCGTGGAATCGGCGTGTGCCTCATCGGTCTGGCGGACCTCGCCGCCGGCCTCGGCGAGTTGGGCCGTGCGGGGGAGCGCTACGCGGAGGCGCACGCCACGTTCCTGCGCCTCAACGATTCCCGAATGGTCGCCGATTGTCTGCGTGGAAGAGCGGATGTTGCGCGCCGGGCCGGAGCGTTGCCTACCGCCACCGAACTGGTCCGCGAGGCGATTCCGCTGTACACCGCGCTCGGACATCGCGCCGGACTGGCGGAAAGCCTCGTCGTGCTCGCCGGTATCGACCGGGCGCGCGGCGATCTCGACGCCGCCACCGCCGGGTATCGCCGTGCCCTGAAGGTGTTCGAGTCCATCGGCTCGGGCCAGGTCATCCTGCCGCTGCTCGACCTCGGCCTCGTGCTGAATGCGCGGGAGCGGTGGCCGGACGCCATCCGCGTGCTGCACGTCGCGCGGAAACTCATCGAAAAACAGGGCCGGAAGGGTCTGCTCGCCAGCGTGCACGCCATGCTCCTTCCCGGCACGGCGTCTCAGCGAGATTGGTCGTCGTTCGACCAGTCCCTTACGACGGCAACGCCCATCCTCGTCCACGGCGACGTGGTGGACCTCGATGTCGCCGCCGCACTCCTGCGCGCTGGAAAAATCGCCATCGGCGCCGGCGAAGTACGGCGGGCCAAGCTGGTGCTGGAACTCGCGCGCGCCCAGTGGGATGCCGCGGGAAGGGCGGAACGCGTGGCCGAGGTGGTGGGGTTGCTTCGGAGCCTGCTATCTTCGCAGGCATGACCGCCCTGATCCGTTCGTCCGCCGTTCCGCTCGCGCTCGGCCTCACGCTGTCCCTCGTTATTGCCGTCGGCGGGGCCGCGCCCGCGCGAGCAGCCACCCCGATCTGGGAGACGGGGGGCATTGGCGGGGCCATCGCGCTTGCCGACACGGGCGATTTCGCCGCCGGGCCGCTCTTGACGACCATGGGCGGAGACCTGAACATCTATGTGCTTTTTGGGGGAGAGGACGCTCGTTACACGGCCGTCCGCGCCTGGGAGATCAACATGGGCACCTTTGCGCCGAGCTTCCTCACGGACAGCAAGGTGGGGAAGGGAAAGAAGAAGGTCGCCGCCGAGAAGGCCGCGGCTGAGGCTGATCCCGACGCACCGCCGCCGGCGCCGAAGGTGCTGGTGGGTACGCCGCGCATCAAGGTCGGCGGCAGCTCGTGGCGCTCCGAACGATTTCGCGCGGAGCTTGGCGGTATCGGCCTCGTCGACCTGCTCGCGCTTGCCGGGGTTCCGGCAATGACGGCGTTTCTCGGCCCGACCTTTGGCGGCCGGTTGCAGGTGGTCTACCCGGACGGGAGCGCCGCAGGAGTGGGCGCGCTGTTGCTCACGGGGGGGCTCACGGCCGGGGCGGCGTTGGGGCCCTCCGCGCTCGTGCGCCTCGACTCCGCCGCAGAATGGGATCCGTTCGTGCTGGCGATCGACTTCAAAGCGGCGGTGTTGCTGGGCCTCTCGCTCAACCGATTCGACATCCCGCTTTCGTTCCGGATCGAGGGCGATGGCTCGATGGGCCCGGCCACCCAATGGAAACCCTCGTGGAAGGCGATGTTTTCCACGCTGTTGACGTTCGACTAGAGAGTGTCGCAGTCGTTTTGACGCGTTCAATCGTGGTCCGGGGCGCGCCTCGGCATCCATGAAGCGCGCGCACGTGCTTGCCGCCATGGAAGGCGATGATTCCATCGACAAAGCGTACGTGGTCGATCCGAAGTCAGACCTCTTGCCGAAGCGTCGCCACTTCGGCTCGTCGTCAGCTGCACCGCCCGGGCAACCGCTGGGGCACCTGACCCGGATGCTCCCACTGGCCCCCGGATCCATCGTCGTCCGGCACGCCGAGCCGACGGTGGCCCCAAGGGCCCCGTTGCGACGCATGGGCTGCGCTCCCTCCCGTATCGGACATAGGCGCCAACATACTTGACACGTCAAGTATGTTGGAGACGTCGGGTGCACGCCACGATCGTTGGCCGACGGACCTATCTGCTTTTCTTTTCGAGTTCCTACGGATATAGTACAAGTAGGAGTAACCATGCCCCGTCGCCCGACCGTCCCGCCCGATGTCGCAGCCCTTCTCGCCACCCTCGCGGAGGGCGGTTCCGCCCGGCGTGGTTCCGTGAGCGAACGCTACATGAAGTGTGGAAAGGCTACTTGTGCCTGCCATACCGACGATG